>CAZOSB010000027.1:0-11632 GCA_964582545.1 uncultured Anaerovorax sp. | reverse complement strand
CGAGAATTTCGATTATATCGAAAACGCACATGGCGGATTACACTATGTGAAATAGTTAAAGGGTGATTTATGAACAATAATCATATAAAAAAATTAATTGCGCCGGTGATTATAGTTACAGTAATTGTCTTATATTATTTAGCCTTTGCTGTAGGTATACTTTCATTCGGTCCAATTTCTATATTTTTAAAAGGGATAGCACTGTTGCTTCCCCTAGCACTAATCGGTTTGAGCATATCTGTGCTCATTGGAAGAATAAAAGAAATAAGGAGTGGTGAGGAAGATGATCTTAGTGAATACTGATTATATCACGGGAAAAGAGTTGGAGATGTTAGGCATTGTGAAGGGTAGTACTATTCAAACCAAGCACATTGGAAGAGATATTACCCAGGGGTTGAAAACCATCATAGGTGGGGAACTGGAATCTTACAATGCAATGATGAATGATGCTAGAGCTTTGGCATCAAAAAGGATGGTACAGGAGGCACAAAACCTAGGTGCAGATGCGATAGTTAATATTCGGTATGCTTCTTCTGCAATTATGACAGGCGCCGCTGAGGTGATCGCTTATGGAACCGCTGTAAAATTTAAGGCGTAATTAGGTCATCACCATCAATGATTTTTTATAAATGAGTAAAAATAAAAAAACAATATAAAAAACATAATACATAGATGATCTGCCACCGCGGGTTATCTGTTTTTTTGTGTGCCTAAAATGCCTAAAATAAGTATTGAATCATCACCATGTAGCTGAGCGTACCGACACCGATGCTCAGTAAATTGTTCCTTTTCCAAAGGTGTAGACCTACTACAATGGCAATGGCGAGAAAGGATGGAACCACGGAGCTCAGCGCTGACAATTGAACATTCTTTAAGCAATATACTATCAAAATTGCCATTACAGAAGAGGGCAACACAAGTCCCAAGTATTTTACCGTGGGAGAAGGTTCTCCGTTTCTCCCAAAGAGCAGAAATGGAAAAACTCTGGTTGCAAAGGTACATACTGCTACTGTAAGGATGATGGCGAATTCGTGCATGTATTCCATCAATCGGTAACCTCCTGATTCTTTGAGTATCTTTTTCCGACAAGTAACAAACTGACTGCTACAACTAAAGAAGGTAAGATAAAGTTATCAGCTCCAAATATCAAAAGGCAAATAATTCCGCATAGCAGTCCCACTATAGCTGGAAAGTGCGATTTGGCAGAGAGCCATTGCTCCACAAAGATGACTACGAACAGAGCAGTCATAGCAAAATCAATGCCGGTGGTATCAAAAGGTAACACTTGCCCCAGAAGGGTGCCCATCATAGAACCTATAATCCAATAAGAGTGATTGAAGGCAGCCATAAAAAAACGTACATACTTTTCATTCATAGTTTCAGGTATTTGAGTTCCGCATAAAAGAGAATATGTTTCATCGGTTAAAGAAAAAATCATGTAAGGATATAATTTACCCATTTCTTTAAATTTTTCTATAAAAGATAAGCCATAAAACATATGGCGACTATTGACGGAAAGTGTAATCAAAGCTACGGAGATCAACGGGATGGTCGTACCTAAAAAGCTGATCAATACAAACTGCATTGATCCTGCAAACACAATAGTGCTGATAAATAAGGCCCATAAAAAGTTGTAACCTGCTTGCTGTAATAAAATTCCAAATGCGATTCCCAGAAATAAATATCCTAAAAGAACGGGTATGGTTTGTTTAAAGGCAAATTTTAATTGCGTGATCATTTTCAATTCCATTTCTAAGTAATAAACAAGCAGTAATTTGTTTTTGTGGTTAATCCTAACATATTATATAGGAAAAATTATGATTCTGCAATAAAATTCCATGTTATATTCCATAGATTTCCATATTAAGTTCTATGCATATTTATGCTAAGTTCCATACTTTTACGGATAAAGAAAAATCTAAAAGAATAATAATCAATTAAGTTTTGGTAAATTTTGCCGATATTAAAGTTAGAAGTGTATGATGTCCCAATGGTGCCAAAGGGAGGTGGCGAACCATGAGGATTGACTCAAGTAATGTCGTAATGGGATCTACTCACTCTTATCAGCAGGTGAGGGTTGAGAATATTTCGGTACGGCAGGTATTCGGAAATCAAGCTGCAGGTAAAAAGGAAGTTACCGGCGGCAACGTTAATTTGGAGGATATGGATCAGCTGGAACTTTCAGACCAAGGAAAGCAATTTTTAGAGCAACAGCGTCAGGCTTTTTCGGGAGTTGGTGTGACGGCTGTAGGTGGTGGACTCGGTAGCAGCGGAATAAGTAGCATTAACTTAGATGCTGTGAAAGAAAGAGATCTGATACTGATAGAAATGATGCTGAAGGCTCTGGGGTTTAAGACGGGTAAAGAAGGTCGTACCATGCAATCCGTATCCTTGGAGCGAAAACAGACTTCGCAATTATCCATAAGTTCCGTCAGTATTTCGGGTAATAATAATGGTAACGGTTTGCGAATACCAGGTGTTTGGACTAGAGAGGTGAAGGCTTCTGTATTCCAATCGGAAACTGAAAACACAACATTTATGACTGCAGGCATTGCAAGAACTGCAGATGGCAGAGAAATCACATTCAATATAGATGTGGAAATGTCACGCAGCTTTTCCCAGTATGCTTCCATAGAATTTAAAGAGGCTGTAAAATTCACGGATCCATTGGTAATAAATTTAGGACCGGGAGTGACGACATTAAGGGATCAGAAGTTCTTGTTTGACCTTGACGGGGATGGAAAAGAAGAAAACATCTCCATGTTGGGTGAAGGTAGCGGATTTTTAGCTTTAGATAAGAACAATGACGGTATCATCAATGATGGAACGGAGTTGTTCGGTGCCAAAAGCGGAAACGGGTTCGCAGACCTCAGCGTTTATGACGAGGACGGAAATGGCTGGATCGATGAAAATGACAGTGTATTTCAGGATTTAAAGATTTGGACGAAGGATGAACAAGGAAAAGATTTGCTGGTTTCCATTGGAAAGGCAGGGGTAGGGGCTATTTACTTAGGTAGCGCATCCACGGAGTTTTCCTTAAACTCTATGCAGACCAATGAGCAGTACGGGCAGATTCGAAGGACCGGGATGTATTTGACTGAATCGGGAGAAGCCAGAACCATTCAACATTTGGATCTGGCAGTTTAAAATTTAGAGCAATTGGGGCAAAACACACTTTTACAATGAAATCAATCGATTTTATCAGGTGTAAGCAGAAAAATCACTTTATTTTTGCTTACACTTTTTCTTTGAACTGAAATAAGGATAATTTACATATTCATCAGCTGTCATCCATATTATCAATCAATATTCATTGATGCTGTCATTTAATTATAAGGCATGTTATTATTCAATATATTTTTATTGATAAACAATAAAAATATATTGACATTCAACTACGTCATGGGTATAATACAGATAAGTTTAAGTTAGGAGGGAAAATTCAATGTGGAATTCTAATAAGTCAGTAATGTTATCTTTTATCTCCACGAAGATCGTGATGGTTTTAGCTGTAATTTTTATGGCGCTTACCCCTAGGATGTTAGAAGTGTATACGGCGGATTACGGAGCAGTGATACGGAATAGTTACCCTTTGATAGTGATTTTAGAATTATGTGGGGTTTTGGCGCTAATAGCACTTTTTCACCTGCATAGTCTGTTGGGAAAAATTCGACAGGATGAGGTCTTTATCCATCAAAATGTGAGAAGCTTGCGCATTATTTCCTGGAGCTGTTTTGGGGCTAGTATTTTCCTGCTGGTTGGTGGGTTTTACTACTTTCTATTCTTTGCTATGAGTATTATCTCTGCATTTATGGCACTGATTTTGCGAGTTGTAAAAAACGTAATAGAGCAGGCGGTGCTAATCAAGGCAGAGAATGATTACACCATATAGAAAGGGGTGAGCCTATGGCCATAATAGTCAACTTGGATGTGATGATGGCAAAGCGAAAAATCTCAGCGGGAGATTTAGCGGATCGAATCGGTATCACGCCGGCCAATTTATCTATCTTAAAGAACAATAAAGCAAAAGCCATCAGATTTTCCACTTTGGAAGAAATTTGCAGAGTATTGGATTGTCAGCCTGGCGATATTCTAGAGTATGAAAAAGGAGAATAGGAATGGATACTATAGTTATGCAAGAGGATTCATTACAAGAGAATCCATTAAATACGGATCCATTACAAAAGGAGTCGTTAAAAGAAGGTAAAACAGAAAAAGGAGAAAAAGGATCTCAAGTTTACAGGAAGGCCGATCTCTTTCTGGCGGTTGCGACCATCTTGTGTGGATTTTTATTTTGGCATTTCAAGGTGCTTCATTTGATGGGGCTTGGAATATTTGCTTTTACATTGATACTTTTATCTTCAATAATGATTTACTTTAAGTGTTATGAATTAAAACAAGAAAAACCTAGCTTGATTTACCTTTTCGTTATCTTATTGTCATCTGCAAATTTTCTATTGATTGACAACGTTACATTACGAAGTTTGAACCTACTCTTTTTAATCACCATATTGCTTTTTTGGTTGGCAACAGTTACGCATAAATCCTTAACGAAAAAACTAAGCCCCTACGCACTAGGTGATCTACTTAATCAGTTTTTTATTGTGCCGTTTTCCAACTTATTCAAATGTCCTTCTGTTCTTAAAAGTGTAATCTCTAACAAAAGACAGGGAAAGTCCATAGTGATTTCCATATTGGGAATCATAGTATTCTTGCCGGTTTTATATGTTGTAACCTCGCTGCTAACACTTTCAGATGCGGCTTTTGACCAATTCATACAAAAGACGTTCAACATGATTATTTCCCAAGAGATGGTTTACTACTTTATGGAATTTTGTGTGGGAATTCCTGTGGCGCTTTATTTATTTGGACTGATTTATGGAGATGTAAATCAAAATCCTAAAAGACTATTGAACAAAAATCATTTGGACCGATTGCGCATCAAAGTAAGTTTGATTCCCAGAGTAGCTGTATATGGTGCGGTAGGATCTCTGATTTTGTTATACATTACCTACTTTCTAGTGCAAAGCAGTTATTTGTTTTCTGCATTTCAAGATTATCTGCCAAGCGGAATGACGTATGCGGAATATGCCAGAAGGGGTTTTTTTGAGCTGTGTACTGTTGCCGGAATCAATTTGGTTGTCCTTGCTTTTTCGCACATCTTTATTAAGAAGAATTTTGTGGAGGATGCAGAGGTTCAACAAGAGAAAGGGAGCAAAATATGGAGCATTTATTTGGGTATTCTTTCCTTTTTAACTATGATGCTCATCGTTACTGCAATGAGTAAAATGGTATTATATATTAAATATTATGGGTTGACTCAACTTCGAGTGTATACCTCTTGGTTTATGTTTATGATTTTCTTAGTATTTCTTGTGATCCTTCTGCGACAATTTAAAAACTTTAACGGAACAAGAGTAATTGCAATGGCGTGGATTGTAGGATTTCTTTTGCTGATTTATGGAAATGTAGATGGGAATATTGCAAAATATAACATTCAGAGGTATAATGAAGGTACTTTAGAAAGTCTGGATATAGATGCTCTTTTACAGCTCTCCAATGGAGCGGTTCCCCATTTGTTGGAGCTTTATAATAAGTTTGATGATTCGGAGACAAAAGAGATAATCTTCTGGAATCTGAGAGACCGAACCGATAGTCGAAGTATCATGGACTATAATTGGGAAAGTAGCAGGGCAGAAAATTTAATCGATGACTTAAAATGGATGGAGATAGTGATTCCGGAGCAGTAATCAGGAAAGGGAGGGCCTTATGGAAGCAGTAACACAGACGAGTGCGGAAGATATGGTTGTAGCCAATGGGGAAATGGAACCGAAAAAGAATATTGCCCCACACCCTTGGCGAAGGTATTTTGCTCGAATGTTAGACTTGTTTATATATGTTGTAATTTGGACGTTTTTCCAGCTATTGATTTTACGTTGGAACCTTACTGCACATCCCTTCGTGGATACTCTCGTAGGCTCTTACATTTCCTGTGGATTCATGATTTTATTTGAACCCATATTGCTTGCCACCCTAGGCACTACTCCTGGAAAATGGATATTAGGGCTGGTGGTCAGGGATTCGTATGGTAAAAAACTTACATACAGCGCAGGGTTGGCTAGGGTTTTAGAATTGTTTGTCAAGGGTTTGGGCTTCAATCTCCCAATTTACAGCATTGTACGGTTGGTGATCAGCTATGGGAATTGTAAAAAAGGTGAAATCATGTGGTGGGATGATGGTATCACTTACGAAATCAAAGGCAATCTGACAGTTCGTACCATTGGGTTTGTAGCATCACATATAGTCCTTTCTCTAATTGCGCTTCTTATGGCTTTTCAAGCCTATTTACCGGCCAACAGAGGGGATTTGACAGCAAAGGAATTTTATGAAAATTGCAATCAGCAGATAAAATTCATTGGTATTGAATACGGAAAAACCTTGGGGGACGATGGTAGATGGAAAGAGAAGAATGAAAATTCCTACATTGAATTTTTTGGTGGAGCATTGCCTAACTATGAGCTCACTCTGGAAGATGGTGTGGTAAAAGGAGTAACCATAGAAGTGGAGGGTAAAGATGCCTACCTAATTCCTCAAGAGAGCAACGCTGCTATAATAATCGGAGTCCTTTCTTTTGTGGGAGCACAGAAAGAGATCAACTGTATTAATTTGCAAACTAGTGGTGTGTTGAAGCAGCTCAGGAAAAGCTGTGAAGACTATGAAATGGAAGTAGCAGGGGTGAAGATCACCAATCGTGTGGAGTATAGAGGATATGAACTCTACGACAATGGGGATGATGTATTTCTATTTCCCATTGAAGGGGAAGAGCAATATTTTAAAAACATTTTTGTGATGGAAAAGAAATAACTAGATTTACTTGTGTTGCTTCTTTTTTCGAACTTTTCTTATAATCCATAAAATCAGACAAATAATCAGGGTTACACCTACGGATAACCCTGAAATAAATGCTACGGAAAACTTGTTGGGATTGCTTACAATTTGCTCTATGGAAGCTTCTTCGGTTACAATTTTTCGCCCTTGAGCTTTGCTATAGAAGTCTGGTATGACAGGGACACCGTTTACTTTTTCAAAGGATTGCAGATAGCGGGCTAAAGCCAACCACTCCTTTACCTCACCTTTTCCATCGTATAAAATGTGATCTTCATAGTCTTGTATGATTTTTCCATCCTTATCTTTGGGTTTTACAGATAAAAGACCTTTGGATTTGCTCTCCAAGGTTCCCATCATTTGAGTAGCGTATAGCTCTGTCACCACTCTATAGAGCTTATGATCGTCTATCTCTTCAAAAATACCTGGTTCTACTTCCAGCTTGACATCTACGACCCGATTGAGCAGAAGTCGATTGGGGTTCAGAGTGTAGGACAATCCAGACATAAAAAGCTGGGCCTCTGGCATGATGGTGGAAATGGAGGCATCCACCTCGGCCAACACCTTTAGCTCTGCCCCTGTAAGATAACCGGAAACCAAGGGATAGCCTGTACTGCCGTCCTTACCGATTCCCAGAGAACTCACCTTAAAAACATCGGAAACTTTGATTTCCCCCCGATTCAAAGAGGCTCTGATGACACCTGAAGGAGCGATGGAAACGTCCACCTTTTCGTAGGCATCCCCTTCAGCCTCCCTCACCGCATGGATATAGGAGTCGGCCACGATGTTTCCCAATGGATACTCCTGTTGCTCCTGAGCGAAATTCACGAATGGAGTAAATCGATAGGGATTGTACGCCAAAACCTGATCAAAGGTGTAATCGTATTGAGATAAAAACTGTTCTTGTACCATTTTCTTAGAAGCCTTGATAAATTCATTGATACCTTTTTCTGCCGTTACCTTGCTGTCCAACAAGATGGGTTCATAATCCTTTACGGTTACTTGTGAACTACCATCTTCTTTTTTCAGCACAGATAAGTCTAACCTACCCATCCGCTTGCCGTTTGCTCCGGCAGAAACGATGATGGTATTTCCCGCCATTAGCGGTTGACGATGGAGGGTATGGCTGTGGCCACTGACGATGACATCGATTTCGGGAACGGACGTTGCTAGGATATAATCTTCGGATTTTTTTAGATTTTTATTTGTTCCGGAATGGGACAGGCAGACGATGAGATCCACATCCCCCCTATTTTTAATCATGGTTACAATTTCTTTGGCCTTTTGAAGATAGTCGGTAAATAAGAGACCGCTCAAGGGGGCATAGCTGTCAGCCTCCCTGCCCATGAGACTAAAAACTGCTATCTTTAATTGATTTTTTTCAAATACCATATAGGATTGATCGTTGTACTGGAATAGTGCATCCGAGAATGAAACGGCCGGACTGGTGGGAACCATAGAAGAACCCTTTGAGGGAGAAGGCAGAGAACGATTCCAGTCCACATTAGACAGCAAAACATTGGGAAGGGGATCTCCCGATTTCTTTGCAGAGTTCAACATGTTGGTTAAACCATCTAAGCGGTAATCAAATTCGTGATTGCCAATGGCTACGGCATCATAACCCATTCGCCCCATGGTTCGCAGCTCTAGGGCTTCATTTTGATAGACGGTCTGGTATAAGGTGCCCATGGAAAAATCCCCTCCGTCCAGAAGGAGGGGCTCAGGAACTGTTTTTTTAATTTGTTCTATCAAGGTATTTGCACGGGCAAAAGCCGTTAAATTTGAGTGGACATCATGGGTGAACAATAATGTAAGGGACTTTTCTTCCAAAGAATCCACCGTGGAATCCGTGGTGCCGTAGGCGGTGCAAGCGGTGATAAGGTTAAATTTTTCCGGCAAAAAATTCACAACCTGCATGGACCACATAAGTGCCAATACTAGGGAAAAGGATACTATTTTTCTGATCATATCTTTCGGCAACCTCTCCTTATTTAGGGGTTTAAGCAATAGCAGCTTCTAGAGCAATCTTCATCATGTTGGTAAAGGTCTTTTCTCGCTCCTCGGCTGTAGATCTTTCTCCTGTAATAAAGTGATCGCTCATGGAAAGGATACACAAGGCATTGGCTTTGTGATAAGCAGCATTCATATATAACGCAGCAGCTTCCATTTCCACGCAAAGGGTTCCCATCTTAGCCCACTTTTTCCACCAACCTTCTTCCAGCTCGTAAAATACATCGCCGGATAGGATGTTTCCAGCATGAATTTTAATATTCAGATTATCGGCGGCAGCTTTTGCTTTTAATATCAGTTCAAAGCTTGCACAAGGGGCAAAGGTTCCGTTAAGTTGAAAAGCATGTACGTAATTTGAATCTGTAGATGCGCTAAGACCCATGACAACATCACCTATTTTAATGTTTTCATGAAAGGCACCGGCGGTGCCCACTCTGATGAGGTTTCGAACACCGTACTGACTCATCAGCTCCCAGCTGTAAATTCCCATGGAAGGCATGCCCATACCGGTTCCTTGTACTGAAACAGGAACGCCTTTGTAGGTTCCCGTATATCCTAACATTCCACGAATTTCATTATAGCATACGGCGTTTTCTAAAAAATTTTCCGCAATAAACTTCGCTCGCATAGGATCCCCCGGCAACAATATGGATTCTGCAATATCCCCTTTTTTTGCGGCATTAATGTGTGCTGTGCTCATAAATTCCTCCTCTTACTGGTTGATACCAAATATAGATTAGTATAACATTTTAATGAAATAAAATAAAGCTGGGAATACTTTTTCTTAAATATTTTTCTCTTTTCAATATTTACAGCTATGAGGAAATGTTGTATGATGAGGTTACCATTTGTAGGCAGTTGTGAACCATTACGGAGGTGGATATGAGCAAAATACCTGAGGCGCATGATTATGCCATAAGGCCTATCATTTCAATAAAAGACCTTCTCAATTCCAGTGCGGATATTTACGGAGATAATCCTGCTTTTCTGGTTAAAAAAAAGAAAGGTCAGCCTTACATTGCTAAAACATATACTCAACTTAAAAGAGATGTGGATGCTTTGGGCACAAAACTGTTAGAGATGGGACTTAAAAATGAAAAAGTTGCTATAATTGGAGAAAATTGCTATTCTTGGATTGTGGCTTATTATGCCACTGTAAACGGCACGGGCACCGTAGTTCCCATGGATAAAGAACTTTCTAAGGAAGAGGTTCACAACTTGATCAGAACGGCCGGTTGTAAGGCGGTTTTTTATACAGATACGTATGAATCCCACTTTAAGGATTTTACCATTCCTCATAAAATTCATATGAAAGTATATGAGGGGACAGAAGAAGGTGCAGACCAGGGGGAAGGACAAAAGTGGAGTACCCTGGTAGAAGAAGGGCAAAAGCTTGTAGAACAAGGGAATCGAGACTTCATAGATGCGGAAATTGATCCACAAGAAGTGAAAATATTGCTCTTTACCTCAGGTACTACTGACGCTGCAAAAGCCGTCATGCTCTGTCATAAGAATATAGTTGAAAATATCATGAGCACATGCAAGGTGGTGGAAATCTTTCCGGAGGATAGAACCTTGTCCATCCTGCCCATTCACCACACCTTTGAATGTACCTTGGGTCAGCTATTGATGAATTATAGGGGTGCAGCAGCTGCGTATTGTGAAGGGCTCAAGTATGTGACGAAAAATATGGAGGAGGCAGGAACCACGGTTCTCATAGGGGTGCCGCTCATCTTTGAATCCATCTATGAAAAAGTCTGGAAACAGGCGGAAAAGACTGGAAAATCAGGTACTTTGAAAAAGGCAATCGCAATCAACAGAAAATGTAAATCCTTTGGGTTAGATATGAGTAAGGTTCTTTTTAAGAAGGTTCATCAGTCCTTTGGAGGAAAGATTCGGCTTTTTATCACTGGCGCTGCCGCAATTAACCCCAATGTGCTGAGAGGTTTTGAAGATTTAGGTATACGGGTTTTGCAGGGGTATGGTCTTACGGAATGTTCTCCTCTGGTGACGGGGAATCCTTTTTACGAAAACACTTACAAAAAGGCGGGTTCTGCGGGTAAGGTAATCATGAATGGAGAACTGAAAATTGTAGATCCCGATGAGGACGGTATCGGTGAAATCGTATATCGAGGTCCCAATGTCATGTTGGGTTATTACAATATGCCGGAAAAAACAGCTGAGGTACTGAAGGATGGGTGGTTTTATACCGGTGATCTGGGCTTTTTAGACAAGGAGGGCTGGCTTTACATTACCGGCAGGAAAAAGAATGTAATCGTTACAAAGACGGGGAAAAATATTTATCCGGAAGAAGTGGAGCATTACCTGAACAGCAGTAGATACATTCAGGAGTCTTTGGTTTTCGGTAGCTTGGAGGAGGGAGAAGAGGACACCTTGGTCAGCGCCCAAATTAGACCGGACTACGATGTCATTCAGGAAGAGTTTGGGTTAGGTTTGGACGACGATGGGATTTATGATCTTCTAAAGGAAGAAGTCCGTCAGCTCAATACGAAAATTCCGATTTATAAAAGAGTGCGAAATATTATTCTCAGGAAGGATGATTTTATCAAAACCACTACAAAGAAAATCAAGCGTCACGAAAATTAGCCATATTTAGCCATATGTAGTACACTTAAAATTAGTTAAAGTGATACACGCGAAAATTAGAGAAAAGTAAAAACGTTATAAAAAAGGTGGCTTCGCCACGTTAGTGCGGGCGTTGCCCGCAATTTTAAGC
>CAZOSB010000026.1:0-35389 GCA_964582545.1 uncultured Anaerovorax sp. | reverse complement strand
ACCAAAGCTGATTGTGGTACCTGTCCCTTTTGATATTTGACTGTGAATAGTAACACGAAAAAACAATTATGTCAAAGGTTTTTTCGATAATTTTTGACATTTCAACAAATATGAGTTAAAATTAAATGAACATTTTCCTAAATTACGGAAAATGTAATTACTTACTTCCGAGATTTCGGAACGAAAAGAGGAAAAAACAATGGAAATTATGAGAAATACCATCGACGAAATTACGAATAAAATAGATGATGGATTAATATTCATCGATCAAGATCGGCACTTTCGAGTATTTAATGAAAAAGCAAAAAAAATATTAGGAGTTTGGATAGAAAACATCAATGCCCATCCAAAAGGACAAATCCAAAAGGGAGACATCGTTATCATGATCGATAACATGTTGGGGGTAGACGATGGAGGGGTGCAGATCCATCATTTGAACCTGCTCAACATTCATGATGCTAAAATATTGCCCAATGATCTGTTAATCGCCGTTGGAACTTATATGAGTGAACATAAGCCTGTTTACAAGCATGTAAAAATTAAGGGTGCACCCAATATTGAAATTGATAATCAATTCTTAGGCATCCATATTAAGGCAGGCATCAATTTAGAGAATAAAATTACCTATATTGAGGTTGAAGGGATCCGATATGAATTAAAATATCACATTTCCACAGGACATATGGTAATTCTCGATTCCAAAACAAAGAAGGTGAAGTTTTTTCAGGAAAGAGGATATACGGTGAGGAGGGAGTCTATCGCCGATATTTTGGAGGGTAGAAAATTTCGTGAAAAAGGCAAAGAACATACTCAGATAGATGTTTTCAAGGCTAGATTGGACGATATTATCGAGTACGATGAGATTATCGAGGAAATCGACAATATTCTAAAGGGGAAAGTCGATCATATCATCGATAAATATTATAAAATCAATAAGCGGTTGACCATTTGCTCTTTACATAGGATTGAAACATCCAATGAATCTTGGGGAGTTCTTTTGAAAATATGTGATGCATCCGACTTGTCTAAGCTTATCGATGAGCGAAATCGAATCATTGAAATGTCTGAAAGAGAACGAGAAATCGTACTATCTATGCACAATGTGGGTGAGGAACATTTTAAAGATTTTAAGAGTAAATCCTATCTCATGGATAACGTCAAAGAACTTGCAATAAGGGCATCCAAAGTAAAAACGAATATCTTATTGACGGGTGAATCGGGAGTTGGTAAATCATTTTTAGCAAAGGAAATTCATAATGCATACAACAGTGATGCTCCTTTTATTGAAGTAAACTGTAGCTCCATTCCTCAGAGCTTATTTGAAAGCGAGATGTTTGGTTATGTGAAAGGTGCCTTTACGGGTGCACTGATGAACGGTAAAAAAGGTTATTTCAGTGCTGCAAACGGAGGGACCATTTTCCTAGACGAAATGGGTGAAATTTCCATGGAAGCGCAAGTGAAGTTGCTGCATGTGGTACAAAACAAAAGCTTCTTTCCGGTGGGGTCAGAAACGCCCGTCAGCTGTGATGTCAGGGTGATTGCTGCCACCAATAAAGATCTTCAGAAGAAAGTGGAGGAAGGAAAATTTAGAGAAGATTTGTTTTACCGCTTGAACATTTTTACCATACATGTGCCGCCTTTGAGAGACAGGAAAGAGGATATTTATCATATTGCCCATAATTTCATCGTTAACAAGTGCATAGAATACGGTGTGACCCCTAAAAATCTATCGGGAGAAGCGTTGAATTTTCTTTTAAACTTTCATTTTCCAGGAAATGTAAGGCAGTTAGAAAATATCATAGAAAAGGCTATTTTGATGTGTGATGGAGATATTATTTATCGTGAGCATCTAGACGCCCAGTCAGAAAAAAGTCTTGAGGTTACTCCAAACAATACTTTTCATACCACCTTAAAAGATCAAATGGAAGAACGTGAAAAAACCATCATTTCAATAGCATTAAGAAGAAACGAAGGAAATCGGAAAAAGACTATGGAAGAGCTACAAATTTCCAAGACTTCTTTTTATGAAAAGCTGAACAAATATCATTTATAACAAAATTTTGCTTGGGACAAGTAGAAATAGGAATCTTTGATTTCATCATTTCCCTATTTTTTAGATAAGTAAGGCCCCCTTGAGATACATAAGGGTTCCCTGGAGGCCTACATTACGGAATCTCAATCGATGGATATGCGGAGCATATCGCCCTTGCCGTACCGTAAGCCGAAGGGAACCCTTATATCTTATTTTTTATTTTATGTAAAACTTTAAAATAGCTTTGCATACGATGTTTCAAATCAATTACTTCATTTGAAAGGTGATGCGTTTGTCATAGGTATTAATAGTACAAGGGGCTCCCATAGGCAACGTTGCAGTGGGATACCCGTGGCCGGCTTGAATATCGTACAGGATAGGTTTGTTTAACCCTTTGAAGACATCCTTTAGCAATTCTAAATACCCGTAGGAAGGGTCTTTCTCGTTTTTGCAGTCTAAGAACCGCCCAATAATCAATCCGGCAGCATCTGAGAGCTTTCCGGAATGTGCCAAATGGGTGATGTAGCGATCTATCCTATAAATAGTTTCCTCGATTTCCTCGATAAAGAGAATTTTACCCTTGGTATCTATTTCATAAGGCGTACCAATGGTTGCAGACAGCAGCGCTAAGTTACCTCCGGTCAAGGTTCCTGTTGCAATACCCTCCTGCATAACCTCAAAAGGCATTTCCAGGGGATTTTTAAGTTCGTACTTTTCCTCCATCTCCATACATTGAAAGAATGATTCGGAAGTATAGTTATCAAAATGATCCACCATATTGGAGGAAACCATAGGACCGTGAAAGGTTACTAGATCGCAGGTTTGATTTAATACCATATGTAAATTGGTGACATCGCTATAACCCACAAATATTTTAGGGTTATTCTTTACAATATCACAATCTATGAATTCTATCATTCCGCTACTGGCAAAGCCCCCACGAGCACATATAATTGCATCCACCTCTGAATCAGCAAACATGGCGTTAAAAGCCTTCCCTCTAGACATGGGGTCACCTGCCATGTACCCTCCGTGGTTTTTTGCTAAGTTGTCTGCCAACTTCACTTGATAACCCAATTCTTCAAGTACTTTTTTGCATTGGGACACCCGATCCTCAGTTATGGGGGATGAGGTACAAACGATACCGATTGTATCTCCCTTTTGTAATTTTTTTGGGTAAATCATGATTCCTCCAGTTAATTATAATATGTATTAAAACCACATAACATTCACGATAACGCAAGCAGCGATAAGGGAAGCTAAGTCACCTAAAAGACCGGCAATAACAGAATGTCTTACGTTGGTAATACCTACAGCACCAAAGTATACAGCTACTACATAGAATGTTGTTTCTGTAGAACCTAACGCTACAGAGGCAATTCTTCCAATCTGGCTCTGTGTTCCGTATGTAGCAAGAAGATCACTCATCATACCTTCAGCTCCACCACCGGAGAAAGACCTCATGATGCCCATAGGAAGAACTTCTCCGGGCATACCGATCAGGCTTGTGGCGGGATTGATAAGAGCTACCAGCCAATCCATGGCGCCTGAGGCACGGAACATACCGAGGGCAGCAAGCATACATACCAGATAAGGCACGATCATAAATGCTACGTGAAGACCTTCTTTTGCTCCTTCTGTAAACACGGAATAAACTTTTACTTTCTTTGCTAAGGCATATATAGGAATAAATAATAATAGTGCTGGAATTGCATATGTTGATATGGCGTTTAAAACTTCAGTCATTGTTTTTCTCCTCCTTTTATATCTTATAATTCAATGGGATTGTTACCAACGTAATGTTCATTGATTTCAAGAGTTCCTGCTTCTTTTTCTCTGGCTATGATATTTTCCAATTTGAATTTCTTTGTTTTTGAAAGTAGGATATTAGCGCCAACACCTACAACCGTAGAAATTGTGGTAGCCAAAATGACAGGGCCTACAACTTCAGCAGCACCGGAAACTTGAACAGAGGAACGAAGGGCCAAGACTGTTACAGGAATTAACGTAATAGATGTTGTGCTGATGGCCAACAACATACATTGTGCATCCGTAGCAATATGTTTGGTTTTGTTTAAAGTCTGTAAATCCGCCATAGCTTTCAGACCAAAAGGTGTAGCTGCATTACCGATACCCAGAATGTTTGCAGCAAAGTAAAGTGCCATTGAACTCATGGCAGGGTGATCTGCGGGCACTTCAGGAAATAATTTCGTCATAAGTGGTCCTAACAGCTTGCCCAATTTTTCGCAAAGACCTGCTTCCCTCATGACTGCCATAAGTCCGGTAAAGAATACCATAACTCCAATCAGTCCAAATACAATTTCTACAGCTATGTTTGCAAAATTAAATAATGCTTCTTGCACAGCTGTGATGTTGCCTGTGACAGTACCTGCGATAATGGCAATGGCTACCATTCCCGCCCAAATGTAATTCATCATAATAAAATACCTCCTAAAAAAATTGTAGAAATAAAATGAATTTTCGAAATTCAATAATATGCAAAATTTGTGCCACCTTGCAATACGGTTGTTTGATGGAAATTCATAGATTTTCAAACGAAAAGGTACTGAAAATAGGACTATTTTCCTGAAATCAGGACATGGATCGAAAAATAATAGTATTTTAACTATTACATTATGAATTTGAAAATTTTCATTGATTTCTTATAGCGGTTTATCATATACTTGTGCTGACTAAAAATAGAAGGGAAAACTAAAATGGAAAAGATTAAATACTATTATTCATCGATGTCAAAGCAAGTGTTCCTAATATTGGTTGCGCTTTTTATCCTATTGAGGTTTATTTTGCTTGTGCAGGTGGTAACATATGATATCAATGACTATGGAAATATGTTTAATATGGGCGCAACTTTTTTCTTGTACTTATTTTACGTATCCATATGTGGATTCTTTTTTATGGCGTATAAGCTGTTTATAACAGAATTTAATGGGAGCGAGGTCATCTATACAAACAAAATTTTAAGACGAAAAAGAACCGTGACACTTGACAAAATCCATAGGGCTCATCTAAAGAAAAGGGGGATTGCACTATATGAATTTGGACAAGATAAGCCTTGCTTTTACCTGCCATTTTTCAGGTTTGGCATTATCTCCCCCGTAGGTGTGGATAATTTTTATAAGGTGTTAAAACAAAATAATGTGGAAATTCAAAAAGATTTTGATGTTTTGCCAGGTCATGGTAAACGCTGGAAGTGGGTAGGGGTTCTATACACTTGCCTGGCGCTCTTGGTCTTAGCACCCACTACCCAAGCTTTAGCATTAGTGGTTACAATCTTTAAAAGCCTCTGATCATTGTGCCCAGACATCCTTCATCAGCCGATAAGCGTTTTGACTACAAATTTTTTCTATTTCTTGAGATGTAAAGTGCTTTGAGAGAGCATCGATAATCTTTGGAAACCCTGCATAATTTTCGAACTCTAATCCACATTCGATTCCGTCAAAGTCTGACCCCATACCCACTGCCTCAATCCCAGCTTTATGCACCATGTGTTTTACATGACCCACAACGTGGTTTAATGTGGCATAGTCGCAGTCGTCTTGAAGAAATGAGGAATAGAAATTTACGCCCACCAAACCACCAGTGGTACCCAGAGTCTTTAACTGCTGGTCTGTAAGGTTTCTTTGATGGTTACATAAGGCACGTGCGCAAGAATGAGAAGCCACAAAGGGCTTTTTGCTATGATGGGCAACATCGTAAAAGCCCCCTTCTGAAAGGTGGGAAACATCAATGATCATGCCCAGTCTGTTCATTTCACTTACCACATCAACCCCCAATGGCTTCAAACCTCTCTTGTGCTCGTTTGGATTGTTACTGCAAGGATATGCGAGGCTGTTTTCAAAGTTCCAGGTCAAGGTTAAAAGTCGAACTCCTTTATGATAAATCTCAGCAACTCGCCCAATGTTATCGCCGATAATCACCCCGTCCTCTACAGAAAGAATTGCAGAAATTTTGTGAGATTGAGCATGTCTTTCCATATCTTTTACCGTAAAAGCAGGGGCAATGATGTCTTTGTTTAAAGAAAGCTGTACTTGATAAGTATCGTACATTTTTTCAAATATTTCAAAAGGGTCCATTACGGGAAAGCGTTTCGTATCTATAAACAAGGCAAAGAATTGTGCAGTTGCATCGCCTTTTTTCAGTTTTTCTGCATCGATATGCCCTGAATTTATTGATAACAGATGTTGGGGGTTGACAAAACATTCTGTTATGGTGTCGCAATGCAGATCAATTATTTTCATATAGTTTTCCTCCTTATGGTCCTAAATTCCTCATGATTCTCACAGCTCATATATTTCTTATTATCCTCATAGTCTTTTAATCATTGCATCTATGGAACAACTCTAGGGAGGTTTTCCTGATAAAGGGATTCAACTGGCTGGGAACTGTTTGGTTGGAGATAAAACAAACCACAAAGGGTTGCTTTGCAAATACGATTCCTACATCGCTGGAAATGTTATCGTCATCACCTGTTTTGCTTGCCACCTTGGTTCCCAGGGGAAGCATCTCCTTAATTTTATGTTTGAGCTGTTGTTTTAGTAAAACCTCTAAGATCTTTTGGGAAACGCTTTCATTTACATACTTACCCTCATAAAGGAGTTCTAAGAGCATTCCTATTTCATAAGGAGTCACTGAGTTTTGAATTCCTTTTTTCGCTGCTTCTGCATCAAATAGAAGTCTGTTTACTCTGGTTTTATTCAATCCTATTTTTGAGAAACCTTCATTGAACTTTTCGGTTCCAAAATGTGAAATCAATACATTGGTGGCAGTATTATCGCTGATGGTGATCATTAAGTTACAAAGTGTTCGAATATCCACATCCACTTCACCGCTAAAGGAGTTTAACGCACCACAACTGGGCATTTTGTCTTTATCTGTAATGTGAAGCTTTTCTGACAAATCCACTTCACCGAGCTCCGCTAAACGGTAAATCTCCATTATCATGGGAAGCTTAATGATACTGGCAGGAATATAGCAGTCGTGTTCGTTATATCCTAGTGTTTCTCCTGTAATCATATTTTTATAAAAAAATCCAATATGACCAGGTTGTTTTTTGAGATTTTCTAAGAGACTCTCCATAATATAATTCCTTTCATCTGTTCGTTAGCTTTAAGAGATAGTTTTAGGACTTTGAGTTCTTAAACTTAATATATATAAGATTCATTTATATGTTACAGCAAAATGTATGCCAATCAAATCATTATGGGGCTAAAAAAACGGGTGGCACGGGAATTGCAAAATATATACGCAAAGGAGGTAACACCGAATCAAGTAAGGAAGGGAACATAAAATAGGATTTAATAGTAAAAATCTATCAAACCTAACCGATGAGTGGGAGAAAAATTACAAATTTAAAAAAAGAAAGGAAAAATTAATATGAGAAAACTTATTTTAAAAAAATTCCTGATCATGGCTATTACTGCGACCTTGTGCTTCGGATGTTTTGCGACTGCTTTTGCTGCAGACATGGTAAATCCATTAATGGTAAAAATGTTAGTAGATGAAACAGGGTCAAACGTAAGGGCTTACAGTTCATCTTACGTAAACAACAACTATGTTTGCTTAAGAGACGTTGCCAATGCGTTAAACGGAACTCCTAAACAATTTAATATCACTTACGACAGTGGTAAAAAAGCGATTAACCTTTTAAAGGGAAAACCTTACACTCCTGTTGGGAATGAAGGGAAATCTGGAAATCGAGAAACCCAGTGGGCAAGTTCAGCTGTAGTGAAATTATATGTTGATGGGAAATTGGTCAAATACAATGCATATAAGGTAGATGATACCTTATATCTAAAATTTTCAGATATTATGCAAATGTTTGATCTAAATGCACAGATGAAAAACAATACCATCGTTGTAGATTCTGCAAAAGGCTATGAAGTCAACATGGATATTCTGGGGAGCAACGGATATTTTAGCTTTCTCCATGGTGCCATGGTAGGCAATGCAAATACCGGTGAAATAATCTACGCCAATAAAGCTGACGATAAGGTTGCCATAGCAAGCACTACAAAGATCATGACGTACCTTTTGATAAAGGAAGCAATAGACGAGAAGAAGATTTCAGGGAATGATCAGGTGCTAATCTCCAAAAATGCGGAAGCGGAGTCAACTTCTGAAGATGGTGTGATACCTATGAAGGTCGGTCAAAAAGCTACAGTGGATGAATTAATCGAGGGTCTTTTGATCATGTCCAGCAATGAATGTGCAACAGCCTTAGCGGAGCACTTATCAGGCACGGAAACAAAATTTGTTTCATTGATGAATCAAAGAGCAAAGCAATTGAATCTCAAAAATGCAGAATTTTATAATTCTCATGGACTTCCCGCATTCACCGAGGATGTATTTATCGCCAAGCGGCAAAATTCCATGACTGCAAAAGAATTGTTTGAATTGGCTAGGTATGTGATTAATAAATATCCCGAAATTTTGGAGATTACTTCCATGAAGGAAGGGACGATCAAAAGCTTTGGTTACACGGATACGAATACCAACAGGCTGCTATTCAATACTTCTGATGTGGATGGTTTAAAAACAGGATCCACCAATAGAGCGGGAGCGTGCTTAGTTGCTACAGCAGAGATCCAGCATGGTGATAAAACCGAGCGGGTACTGACGGTAGTGCTTGGAGCTGAACTTTCTGCCGAATGTGCAGAAAAGTCTTCTGTTCTACTGCAATATGCAAAGCAGTATTATCAAAAATAATAAATAAATAAATAAATGAATCATTGAATTATAAATAAGAGAAAGTGGAGGTACAGACTTCACCTTCTCTTATTTATTTGTTTTAAAACGTACATTTCCTATAAAATTTTACTTGGCATAAGTGTTGCATAGTAATATAATTAATGAATTAGGATAAACTTATGGAAACCTGAAGGATTGATCGGCGTGGATAGAACTACCGACTCAGCAAAAGACAGGGAAAACAAAGCGGGATAGTTTGACTTAGAATGGAAACGAGGAGTACGTATGAATATAAAGGAGAAAATTGAAGAGATTTATACGGAAATCCTTCAAATAAGAAGAGATTTCCACGAATATCCGGAGCTCAGTGAACAAGAGACCAGAACCCAATCAAAAATTTGTGAATATTTGGATCAATGGCAGGTTCCCTATGAGATCGTTGCTGAAACAGGGGTGGTGGCCACGCTTTATGGAAATAATGGAGTCGGCAAGACCGTTGCTTTGCGTGCAGATATAGATGCATTACCCATAGAAGAAATATTGGAAGTACCTCACAAATCAAAAAACCAAGGAATTATGCATGCCTGTGGCCATGATTTCCACACGGCTATCCTCCTAGGATCGGTGAAAGTCTTAAAGGCCATGGAAAAGGAACTACAAGGGAATGTAAAGTTCTTATTTCAACCGGCGGAAGAGACCATCGGCGGTGCAAAGCGCATGATTGAAGAAGGTTGCCTGAGGGAGCCTGACGTATCAGCGGTCATAGGACTTCACGTTTCACCACAAATCCCCGTAGGATGTGTGGAGCTGAAAAGGGGTGCGCAAAGTGCGGCATCCAATGAATTCAACGTGGTGGTGAGGGGTGTGCCCAGCCATGGAGCAAGCCCGGAAAAAGGTGTAGATGCTCTGGTTGTTGGATGTCAGATCGTCTCAAACCTACAGTCTTTAGTTTCGAGAAATATAGCTGCCACCAATTCTGTGGTGGTGACCGTGGGGCAATTTAACGCAGGAACAAAAAACAATATTATTGCGGGAGAAGCCTCCTTTAACGGAATCATTAGAACATTAAACCGTGAAACTATGGATTTTGTAAAGCTGAGATTTGAAGAGATTGTAAAAAATATAGGAAGTGCCTATGGTGCGTCCGTAGAAATTAACTTTGTGGAAAGTTATCCCGCTGTAATCAATGATGAGGAAATACAAGATGTATTGGAGAAGGTAGCTCAAGAAAATTTCGAAGAAGATCAAATTAAATTTATGGAGAACCCTAGCATGGGGGCTGAGGATTTTGCCTATTTTTGTGAAAGCAACAAGGCGGGATACTTTAATATCGGTACCGGTAAAAAGGATCAAAGAGACTATCAACCCCTTCACAGCAATGCCTTTGACCCCGACGAGGAATGTATCAAAGTCGGTATTTTAATGGAAGTTCAAACTGTTTTAGAGTTATTGAAGTAAAATTAAAGATTAGAGCATACGGGATTCTGACAATAGCAATCAAACAAAATACTAGCAATGATTTAAGTTTCATAACGTTTTGTACGTTTACAGAAAGGAATGTTCCTATATATGAAAGAAGATGTTTTACGGGACACCACAGCTACCATTCATTTAGACTATCTCAGGGATAATATACAGAAAATAAAAGAGTTGGCTGGATCCCATGTGGCAATTATGGCAATTGTAAAAGCGAACGGATATGGTCATGGTGCAGTAGGCATTGCCCAGACTTTATTGGAAAACCATGTGGACTATTTGGGCGTTGCAACCCTTTCTGAGGCGTTAGAACTCAGATCCTCTTATGATGATGCTCCCATTTTTCTTCTGGGGAGCACGCCGGATCGACTTTTACCATACGTGGTAAACAATGATATCACTCAGACGATCTTCAACATGAGACAGGGTCATCTTTTGAATCAATATGGGCAAGAGCTAAACAAAAGGGTAAAGGTTCATATCAAGGTAGATACCGGATTTCATCGATTGGGATTTACGCCGTCACAGGAAAGCTTAGAGGAGATCAAAACCATCTGCAGTTTGCCATGGATTCATGCTGAGGGGATTTTTTCACATCTTGCTTTGGTTAACGAAGCAGAAAACAAAATACAATACGATTTATTTTGCCAATTTGTAGACTCTTTGGAAAAGACGGGAATTTCTTTTAGATATAAACATATTTCTGATAGCATCGCCACTGTGGATTATCCACAGTACAACTTAAACATGATCCGACCGGGAGCGCTGGTTTACGGGCTGAAAGGGAAAAAGGCGGCAATTCCTCAGATAAGACAAATCCTCACAGTGCAGACCAAAATTTCTCAAGTTCACAAGATTGGAAAGGGGCAGGGCGTGGGATATGATTACCTGTGGAGAGCCGAGGAAGACTGTCTGGTCGGAACCCTTCCTTTTGGTTACGCAGATGGTTATCCGAGAAATATGAGAGGAAAGGGATATGTGACCATAAAAGGGCAAAAGGCCCCCATCATTGGTGTAATCTGCATGGATCAATGCATGGTGGATCTTTCGGGAATCCCCGATGTCAAAGAAGGGGATACGGCCATCATCTATGGAGATGGAACGGAGAACACCATGAGTATTGAAGAGGTCGCCAATTTAGCGGAAACCAATAAAAACGAAATCGTATCTAGGATTTCCAATAGAATTCCTAAGATTTATGTTAGACAGCCTGAATAAGTAGGAGTCATTGCAATAATATAGAAAGAATGGTGAAAATATGAATGGGGATTTAGTGAGACTATTGGACGTAGACGAAGAATTTATCATAGACTTAAAATATGCTAAGGATGATAATTTTACAGGTAAGCGGGTATATGACTTCGATGAGTGTTATATCAATCAAAATACGGCGAAATTGTTAGTGAAGGCGAAGGAACTCTTCAAGCAGAAGGGTTACTCAGTTAAGGTGTTTGATGCATACAGACCATTGAGTGCACAAAAGCGTTTTTTTGAAATTTTACCGGATCCTAACTTTGTGGCGGTACCACCGGATGTAAGCAAGTTGACGGCTTTTCGATCTACCCACTGGAATGGGTTATGCGTGGACATCACCTTGGTGGATGAAACGGGTCATGAGATACCCATGCCCACAGCCTTTGATGATTTTTCGGAAATGGCAGGCCTTGGATGTGAAAAAATTCCGGATAATCTTAGAAAAAATGCGGAATATATGAGAGAAGTTATGGAAAGTTGTGGATTTCGAGCAGAACCGGCGGAATGGTGGCATTTCTATGATAATATCACCGTACCGCCTGCATATGTGGATGTTTTAATCGTTTAAATAAATCAAAAATTGAGGTAAAAATTAATTTTATAATCCAAAAGATTCCACTGGTATTTTCGCTTTTTCTGGTTTATAATAATAACATATCCTGAAATGTTCGTTAAGGTTTTATAACTCAACCTACAGATTGACATTGGGAATCCGCGTTTCCGTAACGCCTATGTCAGGCCTCCTCTGAGTGGAAGACAGAAGCTGGAACAGGATACCCCCCTATCCAAGATAGGGTATGAGTTATATCCTGACGGCATGTTCGGGATTTTTTTTATGGAGGAAATATCGTCTTCATGTTAAATTTTCTGACTATTAAAAAAAATCTTGCAATTACATCTTTTATAAGCTATCATAATTACGTAAAGCGCATTGCGGAATATCGTTTCGTATTATGAAACAAATGTTGATTGGAGGATTATCGTGAAAAAAATACTCTTGCTTTTGTTAGTAGCTGTTTTGGTTTTCTCATCAGTATCCTTATCTTTTGCTTCTGAGGCAGCGAGCATTAAAAAAGTTGATTTCTCAAGTATCCCAGGTATCAAAGTAGGTCACGTATCGGATTTAAAAAACGGTACAGGTTGTACAGTGGTGATTGCGGAAAACCCCAACGGAGCTATCGGTGGAGTTGATGTAAGAGGAGGTTCCCCCGGCACCAGAGAAACGGATCTATTAGATCCTACAAAGACTGTACAAACCGTCAACGCCATTGTGTTAGCAGGGGGCAGTGCATATGGGCTAGCAGCTGCGGATGGTGTTATGCAATTCTTAGAAGAGAAAAAAATGGGCGTAAACGTTGGTCCCACGGTGGTACCTATCGTACCTACGGCCATTTTGTTTGATTTGGGATTTGGAAATGCCTTTGTAAGACCCGACAAAAAAATGGGCTATACTGCGGCAGAAAATGCTTTTAAGGAATTGCCATGGAAAGATGGGAATACCGGCGCAGGAACCGGTGCAACGGTAGGAAAAGGCGCTTTAGCCGCAGGAGCTTCTCCTATGAAGGGTGGTTTGGGCTCTTATGCGTTGCAGTACGGCGATTTATATGTAGGAGTTATCGTAGCTGTAAACTCGGTGGGAAATATCGTCGATCCAGATACAGGCAAAACTATAGCCGGTGCTTTGAAAGCTGACAATACCTTCCTTGATATGGAATCCTACACGTTATCAGGTCGATACGAGCCTCCAAAATCTGTTGAAAATACTACGATTGCCATTGTAGTTACCAATGCAAACCTAAATCAGGCTCAAACCAAGAAGTTAGCGGAAATGGCACAGGACGGTTTTGCTAGGACTATAAAACCTGTTCATACAGCTTCTGATGGAGACACGGTATTTGCCATGTCCTTGGGAGGAGTTTCTTCTACAACGACGACTTGGAACTCAGTGGATGTAAATATGAACCTGCTGGGTGTTATGGCAGTAAAGGCTATGGAAAGAGCTATCGTAAGCGCAGGTGCCAATGCTACAAATCTACTGGGAGTGAAAGGTGCTGCTTCCATAAAACCAGCACAACCCATTAAGTTGGTCATAGAATAAAATCTGAATTTATCAGAAAATTAAAAAAAGAACTTGCTTTAATTTATTACTTAGTGTAAAATTGATTTATCAATATGAAACTGTGTTTCGTAATGCGAAATGAAAGGAAGTAAAAATGAGTTACAAAAGTGATATCGAAATTGCACAAGAGGCAAAACCACTAAAGATTGAGGAAGTTGCCAATACCCTTTCCATCCCTGACGAATATTTGGAATGCTACGGAAAGTATAAGGCAAAAGTGGATTACAATCTTTTGGACACGAAGAAAGATACAAAAGACGGAAAGTTGATCTTAGTTACAGCAATTAACCCAACTCCAGCGGGAGAAGGCAAGACGACTACTACAGTTGGATTAGGTGATGGTTTGAAAAAAATCGGAAAAAAAGTTGTCATCGCATTGAGAGAACCATCTTTGGGTCCCGTATTTGGTGTGAAGGGAGGAGCTGCAGGAGGCGGATATGCACAGGTAGTTCCCATGGAGGATATAAACCTTCACTTTACAGGTGACTTCCACGCCATTACTTCAGCAAACAATTTAATTGCAGCATTATTGGATAATCACATTACCCAAGGGAATGTTTTAAATATTGATCCAAGAAGAATCATCTGGAAAAGATGTTTAGATATGAATGACAGGCAACTGCGTTTTGTCACAAACGGTCTGGGGGGAAAGGCAAACGGTATGCCCAGAGAAGACGGTTTTGACATCACCGTTGCATCGGAAATCATGGCAGTTTTGTGCCTTTCCAATGATTTAGAAGAATTTAAACAGAAGGTTGCGAACATTATTGTCGCTTATACTTTCGAGGGTAAGCCTGTAACCGCAGGAGACCTTAAGGCACAAGGTGCGGTGGCAGCATTGATGAAGGATGCCTTGAAGCCTAATTTAGTACAAACTTTGGAGAATACTCCTGCATTTGTTCACGGTGGTCCCTTTGCCAACATAGCCCATGGTTGCAACAGCGTCATGGCTACAAAGATGGCATTAAAGTTAGGGGATTACGTTGTTACAGAAGCAGGCTTTGGCGGTGACTTGGGTGCGGAAAAATTTATAGATATCAAATGTAGACTCAGCGGTCTTTCACCGGATGCGGTGGTGGTGGTGGCTACAGCCAGAGCTTTGAAGCTGCATGGCGGCGTTTTGAAAGCTGATTTAAACAATGAAAATGTAGCGGCTATCGAAAAAGGAATTGAAAACCTGCTGAAGCACGTGGAAAATATGAAAAACGTATTCGGGCTTCCGCCTGTGGTGGCCATCAACAGATTTCCGCTGGATACGGAAGCAGAGCTGGAAGCCATTGAAAATGCTTGCAAAAAATTGAATGTAAACGTAATACTTTCCGAAGTTTGGGCAAAAGGTGGAGAAGGCGGAAAGGCTTTGGCAGAGGAAGTGGTAAGGGTTATCGAAAAAGGCGAAAAGAACTTCCGATTTGCCTATGAAGACAATGTGTCTATTAAAGAAAAGATACATGCCATTGCTACAAAGGTTTACGGTGCTGATGGCGTAGATTATATAGGGAATGCAAATAAACAAATTGCAGAAATTGAAGAGATGGGATTTGGGAAATTACCTGTTTGTATGGCTAAAACCCAGTATTCTTTATCAGATGATCAGACAAAGTTGGGTAGACCTAGCGGATTTAGAATTACTGTGAGAAATGTAAAACCTTCTATCGGTGCAGGATTCGTAGTAGCAATGACCGGAGACATCATGACCATGCCTGGATTGCCCAAGGTGCCTGCGGCAGAAAACATCGACGTGGATAAGACAGGAAAGATTTCTGGGTTGTTCTAAATAAAGGAGAAAGCATGATTTTAAAAGGAAAACCAGTAGCCGACAGTATTAAGGAGAATATGATTGCAAAAGTAGCAGAGTATCAGGCAAAAGGTATTTCTCCCAAGTTGGTCATCCTGAGGGTGGGAAATAGACCAGATGATGTAGCCTATGAGGAAAGAGTCTTGAAAAACTGTGCCTCGGTAGGTATGATAGGTGAGTCTGTAACCGTGGATGAAAACATCGACATGGAAAGTTTTTTACAGGTGTTAGATGGGCTCAATCAAGACGATAAAGTTCATGGTATACTGATATTTAGACCTTTACCCAAACATTTGGACGATAATGAGATATGCAAGAGAATCAATCCTTTAAAGGATATAGATTGCATGAGTCCGGTTAATACCGAAGGTGTATTTACAGGGGATTCTTCAGGATTCGCACCGTGTACACCGGAGGCAGTCATTGAAATTTTGAAATATTATAATTATGACTTGGTTGGCAAAAATGTAGTTATTGTAAATCGAAGTATGGTTTTAGGAAGACCTTTGGCCATGTTATTTCTGGCAGAAAATGCTACGGTGACCATCTGTCACTCAAAGACAATGGATTTGCCGGGGGTGACCTCAAAGGCGGATATTGTGGTGACGGGGGTAGGTCGAGGGAAGTTTTTCTCACCGGAATACTTTACGGAAAAATCAGTTGTGATGGATGTAGGTATCAACTTTGTGGATGAAACCATGTGCGGAGATGTGGACTATGACAAGGTGGTAGAAAAGGTGGAGGCAATTACTCCGGTACCTGGAGGCGTTGGGACTGTAACATCCATGATACTGTTAAATCACGTTTTGAAGGGATTGGAATTACAATGGAAAAAAGACCACTAAGCCCTGCAGAAATTACTGATTACACCATTCAGGCAGGAATTGCAAAAGCAAATGGTAAATTTTCCAAATTATTGGTTTTAGGAATTCTTGCAGGAGCCTTTATCGCTTTTGCCGCAGAGGGTTCCAATATGGCAGCATTTAATCTCTTTGCAGAACCCACCACTTATGGTCTGGGAAAGGTGTTGGCAGGTTCCATCTTTGGCACAGGACTGATGTTAGTGATTTTGGCAGGAGGAGAGCTTTTCACCGGCAATACCCTCATTCTCATGGGGGTGGCAGAAAAAAAGGTGACCGTGACCAAGATGCTGAGAAACTGGTCCATCGTATACATAGGGAACTTCATCGGTTCCATTTTCATCGCATATATGATGGCAAATTCCGGACTTTTTTCCAGCGGGGCAGAGATGTTGGGAGCCGTGACATTAAAGATCGCTTCATATAAAGTACATTTAACCTTTATGCAAGCATTTTATTTGGGTATCATGTGTAACTGGCTCGTATGCTTGGCAGTTTGGATGTGTTACGGTGCAGAGACGTTTGTAGGGAAGATATTTGCTATATTTTTTCCGATTTGGCTATTCATCACCTCCGGTTTCGAACATTCTGTAGCAAATATGTACTATATACCTGCCGGAATTTTTGCAAAGACCAATGAGAATTATGTGGCTTTATCCGGTTTATCCCAAGAGGCTTTACAGTCTCTAAACTGGTCAAACTTTTTCCTAAGCAATTTGTTGCCCGTAACTCTGGGAAACATTGTAGGGGGAGGTGTGTTGGTGGGAATGGCCTACTGGTACAGCTACCGCAAAGCCTCATAACCTTTATATTAAGGAATGATACAGGATTGGAAGGTAATCCATGGAAGAACAAAAAGAAAAATCAAATAATGTAAAATCTATCTTGAAAGCATTCTCTATTTTAGAAGAACTCAATTCCAAAAGTGAGATGAGTATCGCTGAAATTAGTGAAAAGCTTCAAATGGATAAAGCTACGGTTCATCGGCTTATCAATACGATTAAAGAAGCTGGGTATATCATACAAAATCCGGATAACAAGAAGTATTCCAACAGCTTTAAATTGTTTGCAATGGGTAGCAGAGTCATGGAAAGAACCGGAATTAAGCAAATTGCTAGACCCTACATCGAAAGGCTTGCTGAGGAAACTGGGGAAACGGTCAATTTAGGAGTTCGCATAGGAGGTTGTATCGCTTATATCGATAAGATCGAGAGTAACTCCACGATTAAAGTGGGAATTGATATCGGCACCACTATTCCCGATTATTGCACAGGGATGGGAAAGGCAGTTTTGGCGTTTCTCCCTCAGGATGAAAAAGATAAAATCTTACAAGAAACTACCTTTAAAATGTATACAAAGAAAACCTTAAAGGATACAAAATCCTTGGAGGATGAACTAGATCGGATTAGGACGTTGGGGTATTCTTGCGACAATGAGGAATACGTAGAAGGTTTGATTTCTTACGGGGCCCCCTTGATGGATTTTCACGGGTTTCCCGTGGGCGCCATCAGTGTATCCTATCCGAAATACAGATATGAAAAGAACAATGAAACATTGAATTTTTCAGAAAAGGTTATAATAACAGCCGCTGAAATTTCAAGGCAGCTGGGATATAAAATGAAATAATTTTGTTAAATGAAAGAGAGGAATAAAAAAATGGCTAAAATTACTACATTAAAACTACAGGAGATGAAAGAAAAAGGCGAAAAAATCAGCATGACAACCGCTTATGACTACCCTACAGCTTGTTTGATTGAAAAAGCTGGAATAGAGATTATTCTGGTAGGAGACTCCTTGATGATGACCGTGCTGGGGGATGATTCCACTGTAGCTTGTACTATGGATCAGATGCTTCACCACATCAAACCTGTAGTACTGGGAGCACCCACACCATTGATCGTTGGAGATATGCCTTTTGGATCTTACAATGGTTCAAAGGAACAGGCTATTGCCAATGCAACCAGATTGATGAAAGAAGGTCGTTGTGACGTAATCAAGCTGGAAGGTGGCAGGGAGGTTGCAGATACGGTAAAAGCAATCGTAGATGCAGGAGTTCCTGTTATGGGTCACATTGGATTGACACCTCAAACCGTATCAAAATTAGGCGGATTTAAAATTCAAGGCAAGGGAGATGCGGCAAAAGACGTATTGGAGGATGCTTTGGCATTGGAAAGAGCCGGCGTATGGGGCATGGTTATCGAATGTGTCCCTGAAGAATTAGGAAAGTTGATTACTGAAAAGGTAAAAGTACCGACAATCAGCATAGGTGGTGGTAGATACTGCGATGGGCAAGTGTTGGTATACCACGACATGGTAGGACTTTTTGAAAAATTCGTGCCTAAGTTCGTTAAACAATATATGAACCTTTCTCCTGAAATCGTATCAGCATTAGAAACCTTTAAAGCCGAAGTTAAATCTGGAGCATTCCCCGAAGAAAAACATACTTTTGGAGGTGTATCAGAAGAAGAATTGAAGCGACTATACTAGTTTTACTTTCAATTTAACTTTAACTTTAACGAAAGCTTGTTTAATATTCAAACCTTGCTTGGAACCACTAGAAATTAAATGAGCAGATAGGTAGAAGGAGAGAAGATGAAGATTGCAATAATAGGAGCGGGGGCAATGGGTTGCCTGTACGGAGCAAAGCTTTCTGCTTCCGGAGAAAATTCTGTTTATCTCCTGGATGTATGGCAGGAGCACGTGGATGAAATCAACATGCGGGGCCTACAGATGGAAGAAGCAGATTCCATGATTACTTACGAGCATGTTAAGGCTTCTTCTGATGCTGAAACTGTGGGAGTGGTAGATTTGGCCATCATATTTGTAAAGTCTACGCTGACGAAGATTGCTACAGAAAGCAACAAGGTCGTCTTTGGACCAAATACCGTGGCATTAACTTTGCAAAACGGACTTGGGAATATTGACTTGATCAGTCAAGTCATTGGTTCGGAGAACATCATTGCAGGTACTACGGCCCACGGCGCTACCATGTTAGGACCCGGTAAAATGCGCCATGCCGGCAGCGGGAAAACCATTATCGGCGAAATATCCGGGGAAACCAGCGATCGAATTAAATATATATCCGATACGCTGAACATGGCAGGAATGGAAACGGAAATCTCCGATAATGTCTTAGGTCTTGTTTGGGATAAACTCATGGTTAATGTAGGAATCAACGCATTGACAGGGATTACCAAACTTCATAACGGGGAGCTTTTAAACTTTACTATGGTGGAAGAGCTTTTAGAAAAAGCCGTCCTAGAAGCAAAAGCGGTAGCGGAAGCAAAGGGAATCAAGCTGGGTTATGCGGATCCTGTTCAGCATACAAAGGATGTCTGTGTGGCTACTGCTGCAAACAAGTCTTCCATGCTTCAGGATGTATTGAATCAAAAAAAGACAGAAATTGATATGATTAATGGAGCCATCGTCAGAGAAGGTAAGACCTTAGGGATCGCGACACCTGTTAACCTAGTGCTAACCAATCTCATTAAATATTTTGAAAGCTCTAAGGATAAATAAATGTGAGAAGCTTTCAGAACTTAAAGGAAACCTTATGATCAATTTGTCACAGAGACCTATCAACATTGTGGTGGGTCATTACGGAAGCGGTAAATCCGAGTTTTCTGTAAATTATGCCATGGCTTTGTCTGCGGAAGGGCATAAAACTGCAATCGTTGACTTAGATATTGCAAATCCCTACTTTCGGAGCAGGGAAAAGCAAGCGTTGTTGGAAAGTAAAGGTATTTCCGTTTACAGCAACACCTTTGGTTACGATATTACCGCAGACCTGCCCGCAATTTCCGCAGGCATCAAAGCTCCTTTAGAGGATAAGGATTGCCGTACCGTATTGGATGTGGGTGGCAATGCGGAAGGCGCAAGAATACTGAATCAGTTTAGCAAATACTTTTCCCGGGAAATTCCGGGAGAAGATTTTGCTGTCGGTAAACATACAGATATTTTCTGTGTAATTAACGGCAATCGCTATGAAACGAGAACATTGGACAGCGCCATAGAGCATATTCATAGTATAGAGCAGGAAATACACCTGAAGGTGACAGGATTGATCAACAATACCCACATGCTTAGGGAAACCACCTGTGCAGATGTACTGAAGGGTTATGATCTCTGCCAACAAATAAGCAAAATCTTACAGATTCCTCTGCTGACCAATTGTTGTAAGAGAGATTTAGTAGAAGAACTGAAACAAAAAATAACGGACGAACAAATAAAAGGATTTTACATTTTTCCTATAGATATGATCTTGCGGGAAGAGTGGCTATAACACTTAACAAAGAAGGAGGGCAATATGGCTAAATGTTTAGTCAAATTTAACGAAGAACGATGCAAGGGCTGTGAATTGTGCATCGCTGCATGTCCTGTAAAAATAATCTCACTGCATGAGACCAACATTAACTCCAAAGGATATAGAACGGCAACCATTGTAGAGATGGACAAATGCATAGGTTGCGGAAGCTGTGGTATTATGTGTCCTGACGGAGCCATCAGCATTTACAAAGAATAATGAAAGGATTGGGATCATGAGCGAAAAAGTATTAATGAAGGGCAATGAAGCCTTTGCAGAGGCGGCCATAAGAAGTGGATGTCGCTTTTACTTCGGCTATCCTATCACGCCTCAGAATGAAATAACAGAATACATGTCAAGAGAACTTCCCAAGAATGGTGGAAGTTTTGTGCAGGCAGAAAGTGAAGTTGCCGCAATCAACATGGCTTATGGTGGTGCTGTGGCAGGAGGAAGGGTGCTGATTTCATCCTCATCTCCGGGTATTGCACTGATGCAGGAAGGCTTTTCTTTCCTAGCATCTACAGAATTGCCATTGGTCATACTGAATATCTCCAGAGGAGGTCCAGGAATCGGTACTATCCAACCCGGTCAAGCAGATTATTATCAAGCCACCAGAGGGGGAGGTAACGGGGACTATCACGTTTTCGTGTGGGCTCCCGCATCCATTCAGGAAGCCGTAAATATGATGGAGGAAGCCTATAGAATTGCCGATGAATACAGAAACCCGGTAATGATATTGGCGGATGGGGTTTTAGGGCAAATGATGGAACCGGTGGTCTTGCCGGAAAAAAAGGAAGGCCTTGAATCCGGTGAGATTGAAAAAGTGAAACCTTGGGCATTAACCGGTCACAAAAACAAACGACCTCATAATGTCATAAAATCCTTATATCTCAAACCGGAGCTTTTAGAAGCTAGGATTTGGGAAATTAACGAAAAATATATAAAGGCTAAAAATGAATTAGTTAAATATGAATCCTATAATTTAAAGGATGCGGAGGTCGTTTTGGTGGCATATGGCATCAGTGCTAGAATTGCGAAGGATGCTATTGAAATCCTAGAAGCAGAAGGCATTAAAGCAGGTCTCATCCGCCCCATCAGCTTATGGCCATTTCCGTATGAAGCCTTTGATGAAATACAGGAGACCACCAAGGCTGTGGTTTCTGTGGAGTTGAGCATGGGTCAAATGATTGACGATGTTAAGATTGCATGTAAAGGTAGATTTCCTGTTTCTCTTTCCAATAAGGTAGGAGGCATTATTATCACACCTCCTGAGATTGCACAGGATGTTAAACGTCTATTGGAGGTGAAATAAATGAAAACTGTCTTTGAATTTACAAAAGGTATGCTACCGGAAGAAACCTCCTACTGCCCCGGCTGTACCCACGGTATTTCCCACAGACTTGTCATGGAGGTTGTGGAAGAATCCGGAAAACTGGGGAACACCATCGGTGTAGCTCCCGTAGGTTGTAGCATTTTGGCTCACCAATTCATGAATGTGGATATGTGTGAATCCGCTCACGGAAGAGCACCGGCAGTGGCTACGGGAATTAGAAGGGTTCATCCCGATAAAGCTGTGTTTACTTATCAAGGTGATGGAGATTTGGCATCCATCGGAACAGCGGAGATTATTCATGCTGCTCAAAGGGGAGAAAAATTTACTACCATCTTTATCAACAATGCGATTTACGGTATGACGGGTGGACAAATGGCCCCTACCACTTTACTGGGTCAAAAGACCACCACAACCCAAGGAGGGCGACAAGAAGAAATATCCGGTCAACCCATGAGAATGTCTGAATTGATCGCTACCATTGGTGGGGCTGTATTCGTGGAAAGGGTGTCTTTGGATACTCCTGCAAACGTGAGAAAAGCCAAAAAAGCTATTGAGAAGGCTTTTAAGGTTCAGGAGCTGAAGCTGGGATTTAGCTTTGTAGAAATACTATCCACCTGTCCTACAAACTGGGGAATTGACCCTGTAAAATCGTTGGATTGGTTGAGAGAAAACTTGATCCCTTATTATCCGTTAGGAAATTTGAAGTGTCCGGAGGAGGTAAAATAATGGCTGCACATAAATTAATCATTGCGGGATTTGGTGGGCAGGGGGTTTTACTAATCGGACAGATGATCGCCTACGCAGGTATGATAGAAGGAAAAGAAGTTACATGGATGCCCGCCTATGGTCCTGAAATGAGGGGCGGGACTGCAAACTGTACGGTGATTGTTTCCGATAAGGAAATCAGTTCTCCCATCGTGACAGAGGCTACGGCAATCGTAGCCATGAATACTCCCTCTCTCCATAAATTTGAACCTCTTGTAAAACAGGGAGAAAAGTTGTTTATCAACAGCTCTCTGATTACAGACAAAGCTTCTAGACAGGATATCGATGTGTTTTATGTCGATGCAAATGAAATTGCAGTAGAATTAAAAAACGATAAGGTTTCCAACATGGTAGTCTTAGGAGCAATCGTACAAAAAACCGGTGTGGTTAAGATGGAAAGCATCGAAAAAGTCATGGAAAAACTTTTTACCGGTAACAAAGCAAAATTGTTACCGTTGAATAAAAAGGCGTTGACAGCTTGGAAGGCATAATAGTCGTCATAGTTTGAAAGGAGGTAAATAATGAAACTTTCTGAAAAGGAGATGAACATCCAAATTAAAAAAGAGGCGCTGATTTCCATTGGTCTCTACATAGCCTTTTTCCTCTGGTGGTATTTTACCGGATATGGACTTGGCTCAGGTGATCCCAAAGAATTCACTTATGTAATGGGATTACCAATGTGGTTCTTTATGAGCTGTGTCATGGGATATGTGTTGTTCTCCATTGCCGTAATCGTGGTAGTCAAAACTTGTTTCAAGAATTTTGAACTGGGTGAAGAAGCAGTGGATCCGGATGAGACAAAGGAAGCCATTGCTTCAGAGAAAGGAGGAAACTAAATGTCATATACAGCCATACTTTTGACAGTTTTGGTTCTCTATCTCATTGCAAATATGGCAATTGGACTCTATGTAAGCAACAGACAATCAAAACTTGATTCAGAAAAAGGATTTATTAACAATTATTTCATAGGTGGAAGATCCATGGGGGGTCTGGTATTGGCAATGACTTTGATTGCAACCTTTACCAGCGCCAGCAGCTTTGTAGGTGGACCCGGGGTGGCTTATTCCAGAGGTTTAGTATGGGTTTACTTATCCATGATTCAGGTTCCCACGGCCTTCATTATCTTGGGAGTCTTAGGTAAAAAGTTTGCAATTATTTCCAGAAAAACCAATGCTGTAACGGTAACGGACTACTTGAGGGCTAGATACAAGTCTCCTGCAGTAGTAATTTTGGCATCATTAGCTTTAGTAGGATTTTTTATCGCCCAAATGATGTCACAATTTATCGGTGGAGCAGTTCTTTTTCAAACTGTGACAGGTTTATCTTACATTTGGGGTCTTGTCTTGTTTGGACTGGTAGTTATCATTTACACCACTATCGGTGGATTTAAGGCTGTAACTACTACGGATACCATTCAAGGATTGATCATGGTATTAGGTGGTTTTATCATCTTGTTTACCGTGGTTGGTGTAGCGGGAGGTTTTGATAATCTGGTAAACACATTGAATACGGTGAAACCTGAATGGTCAGACCCATATGGGGGAGGAGCTGTTGCGAAACCTTATTTGATGTCCTTCTGGGTCTTGGTAGGTATCGGTGTCTTGGGTCTTCCTCAAACAGCAGTCAGAGGAATGGGATTCAAGGATACAAAATCTTTACATAATGCCATGATCTACGGTACTATCGTAGTAGGATTTCTCATGTTAGTTATGCATATTTCAGGCGCCTTTGCCCCAGCCATCCTCACGTTAGGAGAAGGTCAGACAACGGACTATGTAATTCCTACCATCGTTTTAAACTATATGAATCCGGTAGTAGCAGGATTATTTATCGCAGCACCTCTGTCAGCAGTAATGTCTACGGTTTCTTCACTGTTGATCTTAGCATCGGCAGCCATCGTAAAGGACTTATACATGAACTACGTGGTGAAGGATAAAGAAGTGAAGAAAACAGCGTCCTTCCAGAAGAAAATAGGTATGCTCAGCATGGGAAGCACCCTGTTAATCGGATTGATCGTATTTGTATTCACCATCAATCCACCAGACTTAATCGTTTGGATCAATTTATTTGCCATGGGTGGATTAGAGTGTGCATTCCTTTGTCCAATTTTGTTTGGTCTCTACTGGAAAAAAGCCAACGCTACAGGTGCGATTTGCTCTATCATCTTAGGAATCACTTGCTTCCTTTGCTTGAGCAACTACGCAACTTGGTTCGGCAATGGCACTCCTTTCAGTTTCTTCGGCATGACTCCTATCGTTCCATCCATCCTCTTTACCGTTGCAGTATTTGTAATTGCCAGCTTAGTGGGTAAAAAACCGGATGAAGAAACATTAGAATTATTCTTTAGTGAAAAATAGTAAACGATTTTAGCTTATTTTCCCGGGGGAATTTCACCCCGGGAATTTTAAATAAGTTTGATGATAAGGAGATAAGCGCATGAATTTCGATTTTTCCTATGTGGATACCGTATTTAAGAATGGCAAAGTCATCACCGTGGACAAGGAGGATACCATTGCTCAGGCAGTAGGCATCAAAGGCAACAAAATTGTGTTTGTAGGCGCCGACGCAGATATTGAAAAAATTATTGATGAGAAGACAAAGATCATAGATTTAAATGGAAAAACTTTGATGCCAGGTCTGATTGACTCTCATTATCATCCGATTTTAAATGGATTGTTGGGAAAAGAACCGGATGCTGCAATGATCGATATTTTTTTTAATAATTGTAAATCTTTGACAGATCTCTTTGATTTGCTAAAAAAGGCGGTAACTTTAAAGAAGCCGGGGCAGTGGGTTTCCATGATGGGTTATGAACCTTTACTTTTGCCGGAACAGCGACATCCAACCATTGAAGAGTTAGATGCAATTGCTCCCAATAATCCTGTCCATTGCATGCATGGTGGAGGTCATATCTGCATGTATAATACAAAGGCTTTGGAGTATTTGGAGGTCTTTCGACCTGAGGATGCAAAAAAATATCCTGAGGACGAAGTGGAAGTCATAGACGGAAAATTAACCGGTATGGTACGTGGGCATACTCATTTCTGGCTGTGGGGTAAGGTGCAATATACGGAGGAGGATCAGGCCAGAGCAGCCATGAAGTCTCACCAACACTGCTTAGAAAACGGCATTACTTCCGTACATGATACGGGAGAGTGTGGGAAAACTTCTTATCATATTATGCAGAAACTTTGCAAGAGCAGGACTTTCAAAGTGCGTTCTTACATGATGCTTCATAGCATCTTTGGAAAACCCTATTCTTTGGAGGAAAATGACCATTGGATGCAGCTTGGATTGACGAGCGGTTTGGGGGATGAATACTTTAAAATGGGAACCTGTAAGTTTATGATCGATGGAGGTTCTGGGGGACCTTCCTGTGCTACCAGAGAACCTTATAGCCACGATCCCGCTCTACCTCGAGAAAAGGGTTGGGAAAGGGAAGAAGTGGCTGAGTACATCAAAAAGATCAATGAAGCTGAATGTCAGGCTTCCGCTCATGCCATAGGGGATCTTGCTATTGAATATATGGTAGAGGGGTATGAAAAAGCCTTTGAAACCTGCCCTCGACCTGATCTCCGCCACCGCATAGAGCACTGTACCATCGTGGATCAGGATTTGGTAAACAGAATGGCAAAGCTGAACGTATGCCCCAGTGTGAACGTAGGAATGCTTCAAAAATTAGGAGCTAACTACCATAAGTTCTATGGGGATCGCATGAAGTACATCTGTGCCATCCGAAGTATGGTAGATGCTGGAGTGATGTGTTCTCTACACAGCGATACGCCTTCAGGTCCGGCAGGATTGGCTCTCATCGATGCAGCTGTAAACCGGTATGACAGGACGGTGGGATTCCAATGTGACCGTACACAAGCGGTGTCTGTTTTGGAGGCGATTCGCTGCGCCACTTACAATAGCGCTTATGGATCTTTTGAGGAGAGCATCAAGGGAAGCTTGGAAGTGGGAAAACTTGCAGATATGATCGTATTGTCTGAGGACATCCTATCTATTCCCACCATGGATATCCATGGTTTGAAAGTAGAATTGACCATGATCGACGGTGAAATATTATATACTAGGACATAAAACATAGTGTTGAAACAAACCAAACGAAAGTATACATTAATAAGTAAGGATCTATTTGCCGAATTTCTTTACAATTGTTTAAATTTGTGATAAGAAATATATGTAATCATTAATTGCATATATTTTTTCTAAAGCGGCTTTAACGGCCAAAGTATGAAACTATTTTGAAAGGAGAAATTCAAATGTCTGAAGAAAACAAAGGCGTCCAGATGGAAGAGAACAAAGGAATTAAATATGCCACTTCCTTCCGTCAGCAATTGACTGTTCGAGGTATGCTCATTGGTGCTGTGGGAGCGGTAATCCTGACTATGAGTTCCATGTATGTAGCTTTAAAGCTGGGAGCGCTGCCCTGGCCTATCATCTTTGTGGCCTTAGTTTCCATGTTTTTTTTAAAGATGTTCGGAAACACCAATATCAACGAAATCAATGTAACTCACACCGTTATGTCGGCTGGAGCCATGACGGCCGGAGGGCTGGCCTTTACCCTACCGGGGATTTACATGTTAGACCAAAATGCAGATGTCAGTTTGCTGAAGCTGATTATGGTAGTACTGGGAGGGGTAATCTTAGGTCTTATTTTTACTGCACTGATTCGAAAATATTTTGTTGTTACCAAGGATTTACCTTACCCAATGGGTCAGGCAGCGGCGGAAACCTTGATCATAGGGGACGAGGGAGGTAAAAAATCCGTTACCTTGTTTATGTCCATGGGTTTAGCTGCTTTATTTACATTTTTAAGAGATGGTATGCCTGCATTTTTAGGAAAGACTCTTTTTCCTGCTGCTACACTGAACTCAAAGATGATGGCATACGGATCTTTAACTGGAATTTGGTGGTCTCCGATGCTGATTTCCATCGGTTACATAATAGGTCCTGTGTTTATCGGTGTTTGGTTCTTAGGTGGACTGATCGGTGACTTTGGCATCTTGTTAGGAGGAACGGAATTAGGTTGGTGGGATGGAGCTACTGCTGCTGCCATCAAGTCGTCTCTGGGCATCGGTCTTATGGTAGGAACGGGAATCGGAATTATCGTAAAGGGAATTTTACCTAAGGCAAAGGAAATCTTTGGACCTATGTTCAGTAAAGAAGCTATGAAGGACGGGTTTGTAGACTTGAGATGGGCACCTATCGTTATGGCACTTTTGGCTGCGCTTTACACCGTCATTTGCGGCATGCCTATCGTAGCGAGTATCATTACCATTTTAGGGGTTTGGCTTGCCACTTCCATGTCTGCACAGATGGTAGGACAATCGGGAATCAATCCTATGGAAGTATTTGGAATCATCGTACTCCTTGCAGCTAAAGCTGCTTCCAGCATCGGTCAGACAGAAGCATTCTTTGTAGCTGCCATCGTGGCCATCGCTTGCGGTTTGGCCGGTGACGTTATGAACGATTTTAAAGCCGGTAATATTTTAAAATCTGATCCAAAAGCACAATGGTTAGGGGAGTGCTTAGGTGGTTTAATCGGTGCCTTTGTGTCTGTGGGAGTGTTTTATGTAATCCTAACGGCATACGGTCCTGAAGCCTTTGGAAACCCTGAAATGTTTGTAGCACCTCAAGCAGGAGCGGTAGCTGCAATGGTAGGGGGAATTCCTCACATGACATCTTTCTTAATCGGTCTTGTATTAGGAACAGTTCTATACTGTGTGAACTTTCCTGTAATGACTTTAGGATTGGGAGTTTACCTGCCGTTCTATCTGTCATTGACTGCTTTTATTGGCGGTGCATTAAGGTTTGTAGTGCAAAAAGTAGCGCCTGATTTTGATAAGAAGGGAACAGGTCTCATTATTGCATCCGGATTGCTGGGCGGAGAAGCCGTTGTTGGTGTAATCATCGCATTGATTCAAGCGATTCCCGCTTTGATGGCGATATAGATGAAATAATAATTTATATAAACACACCTAAATTAAAGGCTCAGATTTTCTTCCTGAAGGTCTGAGCTCATTTTTAATCGAATGAATAGCTTTATAGTATTAAATATATAAATGAGGAAAATGAAATGAAAGAAATCAATATTTCTGAGATAAAGGGAATAAAAATAGGGAATGCACAAAATTTAGAGGGTGGTACGGGCTGTACGGTCATCATCTGCGAAGAAGGAGCTTGGGCAGGTGTAGATGTGCGGGGTGGTGGTCCTGCATCTCGTGAAACGGAACTCTTGAAGCCGGTCAACATGGTGGAGCAAATTCATGCGGTGATGCTTTCCGGAGGCAGTGCCTACGGATTGGCAGCAGGGGATGGTGCCATGCAATATCTTGAAAATAAGGGGGTAGGATTTGATGTGGGTGTAGCGGTTGTACCCATCGTCTGTGGTGCCTCTCTCTTTGATCTGGTGGTGGGGGATCCCAAATGCAGACCGGACAAAGCAATGGGTTATGAAGCTTGTGTAAACGCCGAAAAAAACCAACCAGAGGAAGGTAATGCAGGAGCCGGTACAGGAGCCTCCGTAGGTAAGTTTTTAGGTGTGGAAAGGATGATGAAAGGTGGATTGGGTATTTACGCGGCACAAATTGGAACTGTGCAATGTGCTGCAGTGGTAGCGGTCAATGCCTTAGGGGATGTGGTAGATGTAAATACAGGTAAAATCCTCGCTGGTATTTTAAATGAGGATAAGACAGAACTATACGGTACTGAAAAAGTCATGTTTGAGGAAATTGATCGGAATAGAAACGTATTCAGCGGAAATACTACCATAGGATGTATTATCACCAATGCCAAGCTGAGCAAAGCGCAAGCCAATAAATTAGCATCTATAGCCCATAATGGTTTTGCCAGAGCCATCAGACCGGTACATACCTCTGTGGATGGGGATACCATCTTTGTCATGGCTACAGGTGAGGCCGAAGTGGGGCAGGATGCCTTGGGAGCCATGGCTACGGAAGTGATGGCGCGGGCTATCAACAGAGCTGTATTAAAAGCGCAGCCGGCTTATGGATTAAAGGCGGCTGTGGAGATTGAGAAGTAAGATATTCTGAAAAAGAGTAGGTTAAGCATCAAACAAATAGGTTATGCTGAAAAGAAAGCAAATGGAGATGAATGGAGAACAATTATTATGAATGAAATTCCGGAAAACAAAGAGACTGAAAAGAAGGGTTCGGGGAGAAAATACATTTTAATTTTCTCCATTCTACTAATCGCAATAGCCGCAGGTACCTTTTATTGGTGGTATGAGGCAAATGAGGACAGAAACCCTTCTCAACCCCCTGGCATAGGCGATGAAGATGAGGACGACGACGACGATTTGGACGACGAAATTTCCTGGCATACAAAACCGAAATTTGAATATGAGGATATGCAAGCAATCGGTTGGTCCGGTCTTTGGGCAGCAAAGAAGGATGGACTTTGGGGTGTGGTGGATGTATATAATGGAGTGAAATATGACTTTCAATACGATGAAATCAGCTTTTGCTCATCCCATGGAATGACCTTTGATAAAAGTCAGTCTGAAGGAGAGTCTTTGACTCTCAGCTTTCGAGGGGAAAGAACGTGGGACTGTGGGCATGGGAGTAGCAACTATTATTGGGATATAAAGGAAGATAAACTGGTTTATTCTGCAGAGGGACCACCTTCTTATGATAATGAAGAGGGTGTAGAATTTCCCACCGTGGTGCAACAAATTGAGGTGACGGGTCTTGACTCTGAAGAAGGTTGGCCCAATTGGGATTGGGAATACTGGAAAAAAGCTGGAAAGTTTGGGATTGTTGAGGGCACCAAGCTCATTACTCCTGCAGAATACGATTATTTAAAGGAGAAGATCGAGGGAACACAGGAGTATGAGGATGTGGAAGGTGAGAATCTGGGGTATAACGTGGCTGGGTGGTTGGTAAAGTCTGAGAAGATGAAGGACACCATCTATGCGGCAAAGAAAGACGGCAAGGCAGGTTTTATCGATAAAAATAATCATGTTTTAATTCCTTTTGTATTTCAGGAAGCGGACCGCTTCAACGGAGATATTGCCGCTGTAAAATCTGATGGATTGTGGGGCTTTATTTATTCAAAACGTACTTTTTAATCTTCCGATAAGCTGTGGATTGACTGATTTTTAAAACTTCCGCAACTTTATATGAATTGTGGTATTTTTTATAGGCTCTGCGGATCAATTCGGCTTCTACAATTTCAAAAGCTTGTTCCATGGGCAGGATGGTATCTGTGGAAATTTGAGGAAACCCTAGACCAGTTTTGACGGCATCAAAACATTCGGGTAAATCTTCTAGAGTGATCATGTCATACTCACTGACCACGCAGAGACTTTCGATGATATGCTCCAATTCTCTGACGTTACCAGGCCAAGGGTATTGGTTAAAGACCTGTAAAACATCTTTCGATAGCTTTTTTTTGATATTATATTTTTTGTTCTGACGTTCAAGAAAAAAATAAGATAGAACTTGTATATCCTCTTTTCTTTCTCTCAAAGCTGGGATGAAAAAGGAGAATCCGTTTAACCGATAGTACAGGTCTTCTCGAAAAGATCTGTTGGAAATATTCAATGTTAAATCTTGATTTGTGGCTGCGATGAGGCGGAAGTCCACCTTTATCTCCTGTGAACCCCCAATTCTTCTTATTTTTTTTTCTTGAATAACTTGCAACAGCTTTGCTTGCATAGCAAAGGTAAGCTCTCCTATTTCATCTAAAAAAACTGTACCGCCATTTACTAATTCAAATAACCCCTTCTTGCCACTGTCTAAAGCCCCTGTAAAGGAGCCCTTTTCATAACCAAAGAGCTCCGATTCTAGGAGTGGTTCCGGTATGACGCTACAATTAATCACGTGGAAGGGTTTTTCCTTGCGACTGCTTTTAGAATGGATCAGTTTTGAAATCATGGTTTTACCTACTCCAGATTCACCCAAAAGCAGGATATTGATATCGCTCTTGGCTATGCGAAACAAAACAGAATTGATTTTTTCCATCTTTTCACTGGCAAATAGAATACCTGCATTTTCAGTAGGTGATGCATTAATTTCTAAATGCTTTATTTTTAATAAAAATTGTTTAATAGTTTCATCTTTTTCTTCCAAACTTTTTTTTAAATTCATCTGTTCGGTGACATCGCTGGTGACTGCAAGAAAATAAGTTATGGTTCCATCTTGATTATAGATCGGTATGGCTTTTGCTAAAAGCTTTTTGTTATTGTGAGTATCTTGGATTATGGAGATAGGTTCTTTGATTCGCATAGCCATGCCGATGACCGAAGGGTGAAAGAGACCCTGTTCTTCTAAATCTAACACATTTTTGCCTATTACATTTTCTCGGCTGATTCCACAGAGCTTCTCACTGCTGGGATTGATATAGACCACCTTGCCCTTTGGATCAGATATGAAAACTCCATCATGAAGAGACTCGATAATTTGTTTAAACAATTGAATCTGATCCATTGAAGAGGTGCTTTTTTGGGATGCTTGGCTGTTAAATAAGTTCATACTACCATCCTTTCATTAATAATATTGTATCTTTTTAAATATTAGAATATGGGATTGTTCCTATAGAATTTTAAATGATATAATAGAGTAAATTAATAGCAAATCTTATGCCATCTTATGTTGCCTATATTCTAATAATTGAGTTATTCTCATTAAGTCATTGGTGAAATTTTAGATCATTTTAAGCTGTTTTTAAGTCACTGAGGAATTATCATTTTACACCATTTTATGATTTGTTGCACTAAATTATTTAATAAAATTAAATTTTCTTTGAATTTACAATGGTATTTGCATTTTATAAATTCTATTGGCAAGCTGCTTGCTAATAGGAGTGAGTAAATAAAACTTAGTGTCATTGGAGGTATATTATGAAAATAGCAATTTTAGGATCAGGTAATGGAGGATGTGCAGCTGCTTCAGATTGGTCATTGGCAGGGCATGAGGTTAGCATTTTTGATTTCGAAGAGTTTTCCATCAATATTAAAGCGATTCAATCTCAAGGTGGGATCAATTGCAGTGGCAAACTTGAAGGATTTGCAAAGGTAACTTATGCAGGTCACAGTGTTGAAAAAGCGATTGAAGGGGCAGAATTCATTCTTATAATAGGGCCAGCCTATAGCACTCCTGTTTTTGGCAGGGCATTGAAACCTTATTTAAAGAAAGAACAAGTCGTGTGTGTTTGTCCGAGTTCTTGTGGTGGTGCCATCGTGTTAAAGCGTGCCTTAGGACTTGAATTGGAAGATGATGAGTATATCATATCGGAGACCTCAACTTTGCCTTATGCTTGCCGAGTGAATGTTCCGGGATCCGTGAATATATTTCATAAATTGACGGGAGGGTTATTTATTGCGGCGCTGCCAACAAAGTACACTTTAAAGGCCTACGATTTATTTAAACAAGTTTATATGGGATCCAGCCCAGCCAAAAGTATATTAATGACAATGCTATTAACCGGTAATAACATCATACATCCTTCTGTGACACTGCTCAATGCAAGCAGGATTGAATCTACAAACGGTGACTTTTACTTTTATGAGGATGGGGCAACACCAGCTGCCGGAAGGTTGATGGAAGCCATAGATAACGAAAAATTGGCTTTGAGCAAGGTGCTGGATATCGGTTTAATTCCTGATATTGATGTAAAGATTATGCAGGAATATAATGTAGAAAAGTCATATGAAACAGGATATAGAACAGCACCGGGATTTAAGGGAATTAAGGCACAGACCCAACTGGACTATCGATACTTTCATGAGGATGTAGGATATGGATTAGTATTCATCTCAGAACTTGCGAAGCAGGTGGGAGTAGAAACACCTGTTATCGATAGCATGATTTTGATTATCTCGACAATCATGAAAAGGGATTATCGACAGGAAGGTCTTTTAACTCCTAAAACATTAGGGATTGATACATTTAGCATTGACAAATTGAAAGAAGTTTTTAATTCTGAAATTTGATAGATTCAATAACCGAATTAACTAAAAACGAATTAACCTATGTAAGTTAATAGAAGTTAAAAATTGATTGTTTGTGAAATAGAAAGGAATTGTCATGGAAAAAAGAAAACCTACTTATATTGAGGCCATATTACCATTTCTATTCTTAATTTTTCTAGTGGTTGTAGGCTATATCATTTTAGGCCTTAGAATTGAAGCTATGCTCATTACAGCTGCTGTTTTTGCAGGTTTATTAGCTCGTAGGATGGGTTACAGCTGGAATGACATAGAGGAAGCCATATCTTCAAGATTAAAAAAGGTGACACCTGCAATATTAATCATGTGGTCTGTGGGCATTATCATAGGCACCTTTATGTTTGCTGGCTCTATTCCCATCTTAATTTACTATGGATTAGAGTGGGTAAACCCTCAGTACTTATTTGTATTTTCATTTTTAATTTGTCTATTGTTATCTACCGTTACAGGGACGGCTTGGGGTGCTGCGGGAACTGCAGGCGTAGCTATGATTGGGATTGCCCAAGGACTTGACGTATCACTGGCGATTACGGCCGGTGCGGTTATTTCCGGCTCTATATTTGGAGACAAAATGTCACCCCTATCGGATACCACAAATTTGGCTCCTGCCTGTACGGGAGGAGTAGATTTATATGAGCATATTAAACACCAACTATATACCACCACCCCATCAGCTATCATCTGCATTATATTATATTTAATCATTGGGATGCGAACGATAGAAGGTTCTGCACAAATGTCACCTTCTGCGATTGCAATGATGGAATCACTAGATTCTATGTATCAATGGCACTGGTTGATGCTTGTACCGATGATTATTATTTTTACAGGTGCTTTCTTAAAGAAACCTACCGTTCCTAGCATGCTCTTTGGAGCATTGGTGGCTATTATCGTAGGAGTATTTGTCAATGACTTTACATTACAAAATGGAGTAAGCGCTGCAATACTAGGATTTAAAGATGTAATGACAGGAATTGACGTAACTTTGATTGATCCGGCTGTAACCAAACTAGTCAATAGAGGTGGTATGAACGGAATGATTGGGATTATCACCATAATTTATTGCGGCTATTCCTACACCTCCATCATGAGTGCTACAGGGTCTCTGGATATCATGTTTAAACCTTTGATCAATAAGATTCATTCTAAAGGTCAAGCCATGTTAGGAGCTGTGGTTTCAACATTTGTTCTGTCGGGTGTAGGTGGAACATCCTATGTACCTACGTTAATTGTTCCAGAGCTATTTCGCAAGGTATTTGTGCAGCAGGGAATGAAGCTACGTAACTTATCTAGAACAATTGAGGATGCAGGAACTTGTGCTAATCCAGTATGGCCCTGGAGCATGTCGGGTATTTTCTATGCAACGGCCTTTGCAGTACCTACGTTAACTTATGCGCCTTGGGCATTCTTCTGTTTCTTACCGGCAATCTTTGCAATCCTATTTGGCTTTACCGGTTTTGGAATAGCCACATTGACGAAAGAGGAAAAGGAACAAGAATTACTGAGGATTGAAAACGCTGAATAATCTATCAAATTTTTATTGAGTGACAATCTTTTAATAAAAATAAAATTCAACAGCTCTGCTGATAACTGGTGGGGCTGTTTTTGATTGCGTTATTTTTAAGTTTGTTTAATTAAAAAATCAATAGACGTTTGAAAAATTGTGTAATGAATTAAAAACTAGCTAAAGATAATAAAATTGATTGGTAAGATATATATAATGTCCTCCTTGTCAAGACAATTTTTTTAAAAATGAGATGACAGTTGAT
>CAZOSB010000025.1:0-36165 GCA_964582545.1 uncultured Anaerovorax sp. | reverse complement strand
TGCCCGTTAAAGTCAAATTGTTGTGTGGCTCATTTGCCTCACAGTATATATATCGTTTTCTATAGATTAAGATTAACCGGTAAAAGTTGGATGGATAAAAAAGCAAAATGAATTTTATAGTTTTGATTTCATCAATTATATTATCCAGTGCAAGACAAGGAAGTAATATAGATAGTTCTGATGTGTTATAATCAATGAGTAGTTTAAATACATGACTAGAAAAAACCAATGAAAGATAAAACACAAAAGATTATTAAAATGATTTAAAAAATAATACACAAAAGAAAAGGAAAGAAGTATAATAAATTTAACTACCATTAAATCTGAATAAGTGTATATAATAAACCTAATGAATACAAATCTTATAAGAAGCAAGGAGATATACAATGAGTAACCCCCTATTGACCATATCCTTAATTGTAAAAAATGAAGGGAATCATTTAAAACGGTGCTTGGACTCCTTAAATAGTCTCAGGGAAAATATCCAATGTGAGTTAATCATTACGGACACCGGTTCTACGGACAACACTGTAGAAATTGCGGAAAGTTATGCAGATAAAGTACTTCATTTTACTTGGAATGATGATTTTGCTGCTGCCAGAAATTTTGGATTAGAACAAGCCAACGGGAAATGGTTTCTGTTTATAGATGCTGATGAATGGTTTGAAAATACTGATGAAATAGAAACCTTTTTAAAATCAAAGGACAGTATTAAATTTAAAAGCGTTTATTATACAATTCGAAACTACACAGAGGCAGATGGTAGCAGTTATTCCGATGCCAAGATTCTTAGACTTTTCCAAAGGGGGAAGAATAGATATTTCCAGGGAAACATTCACGAGTATATAGAACCAGTGGAACCAATTATGCTTCTCAATGATATCGCCCACCACTATGGTTATATAATGGAGGATCCCATCCTTAAGAAAGAGAAGCATGAAAGAAATTTACGCCCACTTCTAGCCGAATATAAAAAAAATCCCAATGATTTGAGAACTATACAACTTTTAATCAATCAATATGATTTCATAGAAGATTTTGAAACTGCGGTCTTACATTGCAAAGAAGGATTGTTAAAAGAAAGAAAAAATCCTGATTTTAGATATAGAAGCATATTTTATAGGCTTTTAGCGCAGATATACTTTATCCAAGAAAAACATAAAGAATTGATTGCGCTTATTAATGAATATTTTCAATTAAGAAAAATAGATGGTTTGAGCAAAAGTGCAACGGATATGACCATGTATCTAATGTCAGGAATGATGGAAATGCGAGAAAACGATTGGACTAAATCCATCAATCAGTTTAAAACTTTTATTGAGTTATATGAGTTGTATGAGGCAGGTCAATTAAACACACCTGAAATCATTATCAACCCTGTATCTGTGGCCACACCTAAAAACTATTCTGCTGCTTTATACAATATAGCGGCTTGTTTCGGTAAGTTAGGTAAATATGAAGATGCACTAAACACAATTTCGTCCATACCTAAGGAATTACAAAATGATGAGCATGATAAATACATGAAAACCTTTACATTAGGAGAGGAATTAAAAGAAAAAAGTGATCAAATAAGAGCACGTACAGAGTTTGAAATGTTAGGGGACAAAATTAAGGAACAGATTCATATATTCATTGAAAAGGGTGACCTCACCAATGCGGCAGCAATCATACAACAATATGAAAAAATTTGTCCTCAGGATCCGGAGCTCAATACTTTAAAAAAGAAAGCCAATCTATTAAATTAAAACTGAAAAAAGGTGAGATTATCTCTCGCCTTTTTTCATCAGAACAATGTATATATTTACCAAGAACTATTTGAGTAACTGAAGAACTCCTTGTGGAACCTGATTTGCTTGGGCTAACATAGCCTGAGCCGCTTGAGTTAAAATGTTGTTCTTTGTGAAGTTCATCATTTCTTTTGCCATGTCCGTATCTCTGATACGAGATTCAGCAGAATTCATGTTTTCTGAAGTAACCCCTAAGTTATTGATGGTGTGTTCTAATCGATTCTGTAGAGCACCCAAGTCGCCTCTGGAAAGAGATACATCTTCTATGGCAGCTTTGATGATATCAATAGCACCTGTGGCGCTTCCAATGGTGGAAATACCTGTTGCCTTTAAGGTGCTTAATGCTGCACCTGCTCCAGCGGTTGAAATCAATCCTAAGGATGCGGTGTTCATGGATTTCACGGAGACGTCTACCCTCTGGTAAGATTGATTGGTGTCTCCTACTTGTAAGGTTAGAGGTGCCCCAGCGCCTGCAGGACCACCACCGGTGGATAAGGAACCGTCTAACAAAGAGATACCGTTAAAGTCTGTACCTGCAGCAATTCGATCTATTTCATCCAGAAGAGAATCAAATTCGCTCTGGAGCTTATCTCTATCACCGTTGGAGTAGGTTCCGTTTGAAGCTTGAGTAGCCAACTCAATCATTCTGTTTAGCATGCTATGTACTTCAGTAAGAGCACCTTCGGCTGTTTGGATAAGAGAAATACCATCGTTGGCATTTTTCTGAGCGGTTTCCAATCCTTTAATTTGAGCTCTCATCTTTTCTGAGATTGCTAGTCCGGCAGCATCATCAGCAGCTCGGTTGATCTTATAACCGGAAGATAATTTTTCCAAATTCTTAGCCACATTATTATTGTTATTACCTAATTGTCTGTAAGCGTTTAACGCAGTAATGTTGTGTTGAATAATCATTTTATTCCTCCTTGAATTTTCCAGCCGATCATCCATTTTCGGCCATTCTACAATAATTAGTTCTTGGTTTAAAATTTCGATTCGTATTATTTGCTTTTAAAGTTCTGATTTAAAAGCCTTACATTATATATATCGTTTCACTCCGTAAAACCTTAAGAAAAAAATGGAAAAAAATTAAAAAAACTTATAAACCTTTAAATTTAAACAAAATCAATGCAAATAAGAATTTTTTTAGTACTAAAAGAATATCTTTTGGGGAATTAAGAATGTCTTTTAGATATTTAAAAGTAACTTCAATCATACGCAATTAAATTGAGATCTAAAATGAAAACGAAAAAGACAAGCATATTGCTCGCCTTTTTCATGAAACTTTTCAACTATAATAACTTACCAAGAAACTATCTGAGTAATTGAAGAACTCCCTGTGGAATCTGATTTGCCTGAGCAAGCATAGCTTGTGCAGACTGAGTCAGAATGTTGTTCTTTGTGAAGTTCATCATTTCCTTCGCCATATCTGTATCTCTGATACGAGATTCAGCAGCGTTCATGTTTTCTGTAGTGACACCTAAGTTATTGATGGTGTGTTCCAGCCTGTTCTGTAGAGCACCCAATCCGGATCTAGCAGTAGATACGTCCTCAATGGCTGCTTTAATGACATCTATGGCAGCGTTTGCACCAGCAATAGTGGTAATATTTGTAGCAGCATTTGCACTAGCTAAAGAAGATAATCCTCCTGTGACTGCTGCACCGTTTACTGTAGTTCCAAGAGATGCAGTGGCCATGGATTTGATTTCAACGCTAACCTGTTGGTAACTGGCATTGGTATCCCCAACCTGTAAGACCAAAGCCCCACTGGTTGCGGTAAATCCGGCAGATAATGAACCATCTAACAATGAAATGCCGTTAAAATCGGTGCCGGATGCAATTCTGTCAATTTCGCTCAATAGAGAATCTACTTCACTCTGGAGCTTTTCCCTATCTGACTGAGAATACGTTCCGTTAGAAGCCTGAGTGGCAAGCTCTACCATTCTGTTCAGCATGCTGTGAACTTCGGTAAGAGCACCTTCAGCAGTTTGGATCAGAGAGATACCATCACTGGCGTTTTTCTGAGCAGTTTCCAGACCCTTGATCTGAGCTCTCATCTTTTCAGAGATAGCAAGACCGGCTGCATCATCTCCGGCTCTGTTGATCTTATATCCGGAAGATAACTTTTCTAAGTTTTTACCTACATTGGTATTGTTGTTGCCTAACTGTCTGTAGGCGTTTAATGCTGTAATATTGTGTTGAATAATCATTTTCATTCCTCCTTGAATGGTAGTGTTTATCCGGTAATCCTTTACCGAACACCTATACATGATTTATAACGTCTATCTAAGATGCCTGAATTTTTATATGAAACCTTTCAACTGTGACAACTTACCAAGAAACTATCTGAGTAATTGAAGAACTCCCTGTGGAATCTGATTAGCCTGAGCAAGCATAGCCTGAGCAGACTGAGTCAGAATGTTGTTCTTTGTGAAGTTCATCATTTCCTTGGCCATATCCGTATCTCTGATACGAGATTCAGCAGCGTTCATATTTTCTGTAGTAACACCTAAGTTATTGATGGTGTGTTCCAGCCTGTTCTGTAGAGCACCCAATCCGGATCTAGCAGTAGATACGTCCTCAATGGCTGCTTTAATGACATCTATGGCAGCGTTTGCACCGGTAATTGTGGTAATATTTGTAGCAGCATTTGCAGCTATACCACTTAAAGTAGATAAACCACCAGCGACTCCTCCTGGGGTACCTATCGTACCAAGGGATGCAGTAGCCATGGATTTGATTCCAACGCTTACCTGCTGGTAAGATTGATTGGTATCCCCAACCTGTAAGACTAAGGAGGCCCCAGTACCACCTCCAGCACCGACAGCACCACCGGTAAATCCGGTAGATAAAGAACCATCTAACAGTGAGATACCATTGAAATCGGTACCTTGAGCAATTCTGTCAATTTCGCTTAACAGAGAATCCACTTCGCTTTGAAGCTTTGCTCTGTCACCAGCAGAATACGTTCCGTTAGATGCCTGAGTAGCCAACTCTACCATTCTGTTTAGCATGCTGTGAACTTCAGTGAGAGCACCTTCAGCTGTTTGAATCAATGAGATACCATCGTTGGCATTCTTTTGAGCAGTTTCCAGACCCTTGATCTGAGCTCTCATCTTTTCAGAGATTGCAAGACCAGCTGCATCATCTCCGGCTCTGTTGATCTTGTATCCGGAAGATAACTTTTCTAAGTTTTTACCTACGTTAGTGTTGTTGTTGCCTAACTGTCTGTAGGCGTTTAACGCTGTAATATTGTGTTGAATAATCATTTTCATTCCTCCTTGAATAGTAATTTTAACTCGGCAATCCTTTGCCGTGTTTTTTTGAACGATTCATAATGCCTACCTAAGATGTCAATTTGGTTTAGTTAATTGGTAATTAGTTGCTGGCAATGTAATTTAAGGTTAAAATCCGTTTTCATCTACTTTGGATATTTTCGCTCTGGACAACACGTTGCGCCCTAGGCAAATCCTATTTATTTTGATGTGTGATTCTCTAAATTACAATTGCTTGAGTCTCGGTTGAAAAGCTTTTCAGTATATATATCGTTTTTTTAAGTAAAATCTTAACAGTAAAACTGGAATATTTTATCAATCATTTAGCAAAAAATATAAAAGGCTCGAGGATATTCGAGCCTTTTAAAATGAATCAATTTTCACGAATTGAATTTTATTGAATTAATTTGTTATTTAAACTCCACCTTCCATGTAGCCGGAATCGTACTGCTGGTAAGAGGATCTGTGTTGGGCAAGAGCGTCATGATCAATTGTCCGGCAATCATATTGCTGGCATCACAGATGGAATTTGATATGGACATGCCTGCTCCCATATTGGTTCTTGAGAACTTTATGGTGATATTTCGCACGGCATTGGTTCCCGGCTCAACATTTGAGCTACTTACAACTACATCCGGCATCATCTCTTGAATCTTTGCCACTGTCAACGGTGCATAGGTTCCGTCTCCCACATTTGTGATGTAATATAAAGGTTCTGTAAACGCAATGTATAACGAACCTGTATACACATTTGGTGTCAATTCCGTTGTGTAATAAGACAGACTGGTAGAAGCTGAATCGATAGCAGGAGGAGTCCTATCTGCAGATCGTACATTATCGATGAACTTCATAGTTGCAGGGGATGCACTCAACGGCTTCTGTACGGTAGCAAAGAATTTATACACCTTTTTCTCGTCTAAGCCGTTAACCCTCACCGTAATAGTTTCGTTTGCTATAATGGATTGATCCCCGGAATTCACAGCCATACTCATCAGGTTTCCAGGTCTAATAATCAAATCTTCGGCAGTCATAGATGCTGGGGGGAGACTATCCGTAGCAAAGATCATCCAATAGAGTTTGCCTGTAGAGTTACTGTTTGCTTTGATGTCCACATACTTATTTCCGGCACTATCCATGGCTATCTCCAGCGTCGGTTGGGTCGTCCTTAAAGTTGTCTTAATGGTTGAACCGATATCGCTATTTTTGGCTGCAGGAGTTCCCTTTGCCAAATAATAAATGACATAGTCGGTTTCCGGCTTCAAATTCTCAATATTAAACTCCACCTCGGTTCCACCGGAGGAAACGGGGTAGTTACCGGATTGACCTCCTTGGGTTTTTGGATTTCCGGATAAAATCTGCAGAGCATCCGGGGTAGTAGTGATTTTGTTTGCTTCGGCTAGCACCCAATAGAAGGTACACTCTTTATCCGTGTTAACCTGAACCCTCATGCCTGCATCTCCCTCGATAAATTTGGGATACCCCGAGTTAAAGGTGGGAGTTACAGAGTCGGAAAAAGCTTTTGTTATGGATATATTGTTGGGGTTGGTTACGATGGCCGCATCAGCGCTGTTGATTAAGCTGTTTAAATTTCTGTTGACATCGGCAGCGATGGTACGTAGGGTATCTTGGCTTCCCGTGATTCCTTTTGCAGTGACCGTTACATTCTGGTTCCAACTATTTCGAATGGTGTTTCCTTCTAACTTTGTGATTTTTAGAGCGTATTGCATATCCGTTAAGGAGCTAAGGGATGTAAATGCACAAGCATCCAAAGTAGATTTCATCAGTAACTCCAATGAAAAAGGTACATTCTTTTGCAAAGTCAAATTTGAGAATGTTGATGTAGGAGTGGAGCTAAAGACTCCATTGTTACCATTATAAGTACTCAACTCAAATTCAATATTGGCGTCGGATTGCAAAATGATATCAAACCTTGTGGATGGTGCTGTGTTTTGCACTTGTGGCTCTATAATAAACCCAATATCTTGACCATCTACGCCTTGTTTAAAGATGTCTACCAATGGCGGTACCGTCATAAATTCCGGCAGCTTGGTGTTCACATCCATCTTATTGTTGGAACTGTCTTTAATATTGTTTAGGACGAAATAATACTTGTTTCCACTTGCCAAATTAATGGAGTCCTTATTAAACGTAACCACCGTTTTAGAGTCTTCTTCTTTTATGCTGAGTGCGCTAAAGGTAATGTTCATTAAAGCAGGACGGATGCCAGAGTTATCGTAAAGCTGGATATTTTGTCTCAAAACAGTCTTATCTGTCATATCTCTCAATCTAACGTTGTCGGTGGTGTATACCACTTCACTGAATTGAAGATTGATGTCGGACCCCGACACGGGGTTTCCGTTAATGACCTCGCTAAACACCAAACTTGCAGCAGGTTTTGTGTTATCTAAAGTACTCACATCTATTAAGGCTGTAACTGGAGAAAGGTTTTTGGCCTTATCCTCCAATACCAGATATAGATCATAGAGAGATTGTGCACTTAACCCAGTTATATTTACGCTTCCTTCCTTATTATTTGTGGTATTCACCTTTCCAAACTTAACGGCACTGTTTCCTGTCATGACTGCATTTTGCTTCGCTTTCAGTTCCTCGGTGGAGCCTATAGCAGGAGGGGTGGCATTTGGGGAGATTGGAGGGAACTTCGTATCCTTCTTATAGACAGCCCAATACAGGGTTGTATCCTTATCGGTGCTATATTTTAATATCAACGTGGTTGGATTGCTAGTTTCCACCTTTGGGTAGGAGGGCAAAAACTTAGCCGCAGTTACATCCTTGGTGGAAGTGGAGATCTTCGTTACCGTCGAAACATTTCCGGAGTAATCCTTAATGACAAAGTAAAGGTCATAGGGTGTTGCTTCCGATAAAGTTCCCTGCAAAACGTTTGCATCTGAGGTGGTAGAGATGGTTACCGGCAAATCCTTTCCACCGGTCTTATATCCTCTCGTCACAGAACCATAGATGGGTTTTGCTGTGTTCATAATATCTGTAGCCAAAGGTGCCGTGGTCTTGGTTTTTAAGGCCGCCCAATAAACGGTGGCATCCTTTGTAGTAGAATATTCGATGGCAACGGATGTGGCATTCGGTGTCACCACAGGAGTACCTACGTGAAATTTAGGCTGAATATTATCCGTTGTAGAAAGGGGAGTTCGTACAATTGTTGAAGAATTGTTTCCCAGATCTACTAACACGGTAAACAAGTCATATTTCGTTCCAGCGGTAAGACCGGCCATTTTTATAGTAGTGTTTGTGTTTTGCATAGCGCTCAAATTTGCAAATTTAACTCCCGTTGCCGTCTTTGGTTGTGTTAAGTCGGTTAAGCTGGGAGAAGCAGGAGCCACACCGTCCGTATATGGTTTTACCATCCAATACACCTTTCCGGGCTTATTTACTTGGAAAATTGCATCTGCTGCGGTAGGAAGTACATTGTCAGGAGTGGGTCCGTTTATAAAGGTCGGCTTTAAAGCATTCAGCTCTGCATCTGCGCTAGTCATTGGTTTTCCGTTGATGGTGGCAGTGACACCAGGTCTGATGGCAATATTTTCAGGCAGCATAGAGATATTGGAGCCATTGGTACCGACCACAATATTGACAATTTTTCCTTGACCTGTAATGGCGGTTCCTACATCCAAAAATACGTCATTTGCTTCAGTACCCTTTTCCAAAAAAACCTTTGCAGCGGTAGCTTCCTCATCCACTTGAAGTCGGGAAATATATCCCTTCTGTAAGAAAAGCGAATTAGAAGGACCAAAGACAGAAACGTTGTCAAAGATCCCGGATAAATGCAGACCGGTACCAGTAGGACCATTCAACTCCACATCCTTAAAGGCTGAGTAACGGACATTGGCTTCTTCTAAATAAGCCTCACTTTTTACCACGGTTTTGTCTATATCCGTGTTTCCTTCAGCTCGAACACTTATCTTTTTCCCGTTGCTGCTATTGATGTACATAGTTCTTATGTTGCAATCCTTCAGGACTACACTGTCACCACCCTGGTTGCTTTCGCCGGCTCCGCTGATGATTAAATCTCCCAGCACAGTGACGTTTTCCAAAGTGGTATATCCTAACCCAACCCCACCTGTTATGTACAAATCCCCTGGTATGGTGGTATTTCTCAAAGTGGTTCCGGAGGTGTTTAAGGTTACATTACCCGCAGTATAACCCACGGTAGTATCTCCCGATTGCTGCACCAGGCTTCCTGTGGCATCTGCTAAAACCTTAGACATTTCCCCTCTCTTCATTTGATAAGAGGGTCTGAAGGTCTGATCAGGGTATCCGTTGATATATTCCTTCTGTGTGGCTGCATAGATGTATTCCTTGCTCCAATAACTAAAATCTCTGCTGTCGGTAAATCTAAAGCTATCGTCGGAAATACCTTCAATTTTTAAAGCTCTGCATAAAAGTGTTACAGCTTCTTCTCGCTTTAATATATCGTTTGGTTTAGCCAAGTTATTTTCTGCACCGGTGAAATAACCTTGATTGTATGCAATTGCAATGTCATTGGCAAACCATTCATTCTGAGGGACATCGGTAAAAGTGATTGTCCCTTTTTTCTTATATCCAAAAGCCCGATTTATCATGGTGACAAATTCAGCTCTGGTAATTCCCATTTCAGGATTCAGTTCTCCCTGTTTATTACCTTGCAATACACCGTCGCTGACTAATTTCTTCATAAATGGATCGGCCCAATGCTCGGCGCCGTAAGCCTTTGAAGACAAGCTTTCTCCGAAGGGGAGGTTGGTCCCCATGGGAGTTGCATAGCTTAGACAGATAACTAACGCCGTAAAGATGGATAAAATACGCCTGATTACTTTGTGCTTCATCATTTTCCACTCCTTTTCATATCTGATATTTGATACTTTTTCTTGAAGCCAGTTGTACCTTGTACACTTGCTCACGAATATATTTTTCTTCTTCAGGTCCTAAATCATAGAATTGACAGCCATACTTCACATTCCCTTGGTCATCTTCAATGGCCCTTAAAACTCTCATTTTCAAAAAGAAAGGAGTGTCTCCCATGTCGAAGATCATTTCAAATTCATCCCCTTCCGTGTAGGATCTGTGGGCAGTATTCACCTTAAAGCAAGTACCCCCTGCGCTCAAATCGTAAAAATGGGCGGAAATCATCTCCTCGGGTTGTTTGGACGTACAAGTGATAATGGCTTCATGATCGATGTTTACCTTAACGTCATTTCGCCTTTGAATGTTTGCATTAATCTCTAAATCACCCAAGTGAAGCAACCCGTGAAGTCGGTACTTTATGGTGGCATCATAAATCTTTAAACCTTGACTGTCCCCTAATACCTTTAACAGTATGTGGGTGCCCACGGACAGCTTCTCCTCAGAAACTTCCGGAACATCTATCTCCACATAAAACAGGGACTTCTCAATATGGGCAATAACTCCGGTAACAATTTTATTGTTATTCTGACTCCATATTTCAACTTTTAAGTTTCTTACCAGATTTTCCATCCAATATGTCTCCTTTGTAGTTTTGTATTTTAGTATTGTAAATTTATGCTTTTTTATCACATAGGAAATATCAACGACGATATTGTACATAATATTCCTAACCATCAAAGATGGTACAGGTACAGCATAATTCATTTAAGCAACACAAATTATAAATTTCTTAAAATTGACTTTTTCTAAATACATAAATATATTTTGTTGAAATGTTACTTAAAGTATATTATAATGTAAGACAAACGTAAATAATATTTTTTTTGTGTTACAATTTACCAATTCAAGATGTTAATCCCCGCGTAGTGCCGATGGATTAGGCAATATTTTTTATAAGGTGGTGTAATAAAAATGGATAATGGCATGGAAAGCATGTTGGACATGTATCTCTTTGAGACAAACTCTTTGCTCGAACAATTGGATGAAATCCTTCTTAACGCCGAAAAAATGGCAAACTTTTCTGAAGATGATGTTCAGGAAATATTCCGGATAATGCATACGATCAAAGGTTCCTCAGCAATGATGCAATTTAATCCAATTATGTCTATTGCACACAGGATTGAGGATTTGTTTTTTATCATTCGAGAAAGTGGGATAAAAGAAGAGTTTCACGAAAAGTTATTTAATCTCATGTTTCGATCCAATGATTTTTTAAAGGAGCAGATTGAGAAGGTTCAACAGAATGAACCTCTTATCGAAAATATTGACAATTTTACTGAAGAAGTTAGCAATTTAATGGATGTCATGCAGGGTAAGGCAAATGAGCCTACCATTGATGAAGTAAAAGAAAATTCTCAGGATCATTCAGAAGAGGGGTCTAGTTCTAATAATGAGGGTAAATTTGCCATAACTGTATTTTTTGATGAAGAAAGCGGTATGGAAAACTTACGTTCTTTTATGTTGGTTACTGCCATCAAGGACTTGTGTGAAAATTTTGATTATGTACCTAAGGATATTGAGTCAAATGGTGAAACTAGTGAGTATATTGCAGAACATGGCTTCTTGATGACTTTCAATAGTCAGGAAGATTTGGATGAAGCCATCACAATCATAAAGAGTTCTTTAAACATAAAAACATATGAAACTCATCACGTGGAAGAGGGAGCTAATGGAGCTGATACCTCTGCTCAAGCTGAAAACACATTGGAAGAAAAGGACTTAACCTCTCAAACCGCAATCGGAAAGGAACCTGTCCAACCCAAACAAGCTGCAGCCGCGCCTTCGGAAGCGGCTCCATCCAAAAGCCCTGCGGCAGCAAGTCCAACCAATTCTCCTGCAACCGCAAATAAACAGAGTTTGATCAGCGTAAATCTGACGAAGTTGGATACATTGATGAATATTGTGGGAGAAATTGTAATCACCGAATCCATGGTTACTTCCTGCCCGGAAATTCAAGGATTTAAGTTAGATAATTTTACTAAGTCTGCCAGACAATTGAGAAAACTCACCGATGAACTGCAGGATATCGTCATGTCCATCAGGATGGTTCCCGTTTCAGGTGTTTTCCAGAAAATGAATAGAATTGTCAGAGATATGAGCCAAAGCTTAGGCAAAAATGTAAAACTTACTACCATAGGCGCCGACACAGAGGTGGACAAGACCATCGTGGACAGTATCGGAGACCCTATCATGCACATGGTAAGGAACTCTATGGACCATGGAATTGAGGTTTCGCCCGCAGATCGAGAGGCTCAGGGCAAGGATCCACAGGGGGAAATCATGCTGATGGCTCAGCATACCGGTAGTGAAGTTGTCATCACCATAAAAGATGACGGACGAGGTGTAAATGTAGAAAAGGTTTTAGAGAAAGCAAAAAATAATCAACTGTTAACTAAACCGGAATCGGAATATACTAAGAAAGAAATTTTACAACTCCTTTTATTGCCCGGATTTTCTACGAAAGACCAAGTTACAGAGTTCTCCGGTCGTGGTGTAGGTATGGACGTCGTTAAAAAGAATATAGAAAAAGTGGGCGGAATCGTTACCATCTCTAGCGAAGAAGGTGAGGGCACTTGTACCACCTTTAAGATTCCTTTGACGTTGGCCATTGTAGATGGCATGGAAGTGGCGGTAGGAAAATCTGTATTCACAATTCCTATCATTAATATTAGGCAATCCTTTAAAATCTCACAGGATGACATCGTTTATGATGCCGACCGGGGTGAAATGATTCGAAGGATGGATAACTTCTATCCGATTATTAGGATACATGAACTTTATGAAATACAAGATGCAGCTACAGAGGTTGAGAATGGAATTATCATATGGGTGGAAGCCGGGGATAAGTCCTACTGCTTGTTTGTAGATGAACTTTTAGGAGAGCAACAGGTCGTGGTGAAACCGTTACCTTCATACTTAAATAGTTTTAACATTAAAGATTGCGGCATCGCAGGATGTACCATTTTGGGTGACGGCAATATCAGTATTATATTGGATGTACTGAATCTGGCAGATGCGTCCACAACTCCGTTATAAAGATTGATGCAGGAGGGAATAGTAATGTCAAGTGAATATAAAGATTTTGCTGAAAGCTTAGGTGAAATTGGTGGTAGCCCAGAAGAAAATCTTATAGAGGGCGTAAAAAAATATTTAACTTTTATTTCCGATGAGTTATATTTTGCAGTGGATGCAGAATATGTTGTAGAGATTATCACCTCGCATTCGGTAACACATTTACCTAGGGTGCCGGATTTTGTAACGGGTATTATCAATCTCCGAGGGCAGATAATTCCGATTATTGATTTTAGACTCAGAATGGGACGCCCAATGGAAGATTATACTGATAAATCCTGTATCATAGTGATAGATGTTAACTCTGTAATGATGGGGTTGTTTGTGGATAGCGTTTCTCACGTTGTTGACATTAACTTGGATGATATTTCGGCACCTCCTTCCGGCAATAGACAAGAAATGGTCAGTGGCTTAATTCACCTGAATGGAGTTAATAATCTAATATTGGATTGTGAGAAACTGGTTCAATAGGAAGGGTAAAAATGAGTGCTATTGCTGAAAAAGATTTTCAAAGATTAGTTGCATTTATACAAAGTAATTATGGAATAAATTTAAGCCAAAAAAAACACCTAATAGAAGGAAGGCTTTCTAATACCATAAAAGGGATGGGTCTCAATGGTTTTTCAGAGTATGTGGACCATATCATGAAAAAAAATCCGGATGATATTGAGATTCTCATCAATAAACTTACTACAAATCACACTTTTTTCATGAGAGAAAATTCACATTTTGAGTTTTTTAAAAATACAATATTACCATACTTAGAACAGACAAAAAAGAATAAAGTTCTAAGCATCTGGAGTGCGGGATGCTCTTCGGGAGAAGAACCCTATACTTTATCCATGATTCTGAAGGATTACTTTAGAAATAAAAGTGGCTGGGACACCAAGGTTTTAGCTACTGATATTTCTCAGAGGGTCTTGGAAAAAGCAAAGGCTGCCATTTATGAGGGAGAAGCGTTAAAGGACATCCCTGAAGAATGGAAGAAGAAGTACTTTACCAAAATGGGAGATTCCTACATGTTTGTCCCAGAGATAAAGAATAACGTAATCTTTAGAACCTTTAATCTGCTAGATCCGATAAGGTTTAAATTAAACTTCGATGTAATATTTTGTAGAAATGTAATGATCTATTTTGACCAAGATACAAAGGACGCGTTGATTCAACGTTTTTATAACGCTACAAACAAAGGCGGTTACCTGCTTATCGGTCACTCAGAGACGGTGAATAAATCGAATTCGCCTTATCAGTACATCATGCCTGCAGCGTACAGGAAGGTTTAATTTTAGTTAACGGGAGTAATATATGAACAAAGTAAAGGTATTGGTAGTCGATGATTCTATTTTCTTTAGAAAAATCATTATGGATGGACTGGCAAAGAATCCTAATATTGAGGTGGTTGGTCATGCAATAGATGCCTTTGATGCTATGGATAAAATTCCAAAGTTGAACCCCAATGTGGTTACTTTAGATGTAGAAATGCCTAAGATGAATGGCATTGAGCTATTGAAAAGGCTTATGCCAAAGCATCCTGTACCGGTGGTTTTGGTGAGCGCTGTAAATATCAGCGTTTTTGAAGCATTATCTGTAGGTGCTGTAGATTTTGTGAGAAAGCCCGATATGCAGATGGGCAATTCTATGGATAATTTCATCAGAGATCTGAGCAATAAAGTAGTGGTGGCATCCGCGGCCAGGGTCAGATCGACTGCAACAGGTGCAGTCAAGGTGCCAACCATACCAAATGCAAATGTTTTAAAACATGATAATAAAACAGATTCCATAATTATTGCGATTGGTGCATCTACCGGGGGCACCGAGGCCACCCTTACAGTGCTGAAGGATTTACCTGCCCATACTCCCGGAATTGTAGTGGTTCAGCATATGCCACCTGGGTTTACAAAAATGTATGCGGACAGACTGGATAAGATCTGTGCAATGGAAGTTCGAGAAGCAAAAAACGGTGATAAGATTAAAAGAGGATTAGTTTTAATCGCCCCGGGAGATGCACATATGCGAGTGATGAAGACGGGACTTGAATATTCCGTTCAATGTCAATCGGGAGAAAAGGTAAGTGGACATTGTCCATCTGTAGACGTTTTATTTGAATCTATGGCAAAGAACGTAGGGAAGAATGGTGTGGGTATCATCATGACCGGAATGGGCAGAGATGGAGCGGCGAACATGTTAAAAATGCGGCAGGCAGGTGCCTATACTATCGGTCAGGATCAGGCGTCTTGCGTTGTTTATGGCATGCCTATGGAAGCGTATAATTTGGGGGCGGTAATCAAGCAGGCCTCATGCGAACAGATTTCAGGAGTTTTGAAAAATTATTTGAATTCGTTGTAAATCATAGGAGATATAGTATGAATGAAGAATCTATGATTTTTGCACTAGATATAGGAACGCGCTCCGTGGTGGGTGTAGTCGGCACTGTAAAAGACGGTATCTTTCACGTTGTAGATTTTGAGCAAGCCTTTCACGGTAAAAGGGCTATGCGTGACGGTCAAATCGAGGATATTGATTTGGTCGGTCGAGTGGTGCGAAATGTGAAGGAAAAGCTAGAAGAGCGCTTAGAAACTACGTTTACAAAAGTATCTATCGCTGCTGCCGGTCGGGCATTGAAAACGGTGGAATCCACCTATGAGCATTCACTTTCTGAAGGTGGGGAGATTACCGAGGAACTGGTTAGATTTATGGAGTCTTCGGCTATTGGGAAAGCTCAGGAAAATTATGGACAAGCAGATCCTTACGGTGATGAAAAGGAAGCCTTTTACTGCGTAGGTTACAGCGTTGCCGCTTATTATTTAGATGATTATCCTGTCAGCAATCTGGAGGGTCACAGAGGAACAACTGCAAAAGTGGACATCATCGCAGCGTTTCTGCCATATAGCGTGGTACGAAGTCTTTATGCCGTTACCAGCAGGAGTGGTCTTGATGTGGACAACCTTACATTAGAGCCCATAGCTGCCATAAATATTATCGTGCCACCGGATGTAAGACTGCTCAATGTTGCATTGGTGGATATCGGCGCTGGCACTTCGGACATCGCCATATCAAGAAACGGCAGTATTGTTGCCTATGATATGGTAACCGTCGCAGGAGACGAAATCTCAGAGGCTATTATGAAACATTATCTTACTGATTTTCAAACAGCGGAAGATATAAAACAATCTTTAAGCAATGAAAAGGAAAAGATAACCTTTCGGGATATTTTAGGAAATACACAAGCCGTTAACACTTCAGAAGTGATTGAAGTTATAAAACCCGCAGTAAACCTTCTGTGCAATTCTATCTGTGAAAGGATTATAGAAATAAATCAAACAGTGCCCGTAGCTATCTTTTTAGTAGGTGGAGGGAGCCAACTTCCTGGATTTTGTCAGATGGTTGCAAAGAAAATTGGACTTTCTGAAGAGAGAGTGGCACTTGGTGGCACGCAAGGATATAAGTATGTGAAATTATCCAGCGAAGTTTTATTAGGACCTGCTTTTGTTACTCCCTTGGGAATTGGAACGGTTTCCACTCTCTACAGGGGTTGCGACTTTTTTTCTATTACTGTAAACGAACGAAAGATTATGTTATTCAGCCATGGCACCATCAAGATGTTGGATGCGTTGCTATTGGCGGGTATAAAGCCCTCTAGACTCATCAGCATCGTACCGCCCTCCCTCACTTATTACATCAATGGACACAAAAATACCGATCGTGGTACAGCTGGGGCTCCTGGCAAGTTATTTATCAATGGTCACAATGCCTCTATCGATACTCCTGTAAGACAAGGTGACAAGGTAGAAGTGGTATACGCAGAAAACGGCATTGGGGCGGAAACATCTTTAATGCATGGGATTAGCAAATACTTAAAAGAGTTTTCACTCAATGAAGCGCCCTCCAAAGTCCTAGTAAATGGAATTGAAACGGAGCTTACCTATCTAATTCAAAATATGGATGATATAAAATTAATTTTTACCCAAGAAGAAGAGGTAGAAGACGTACGCTTGCAGGAAGAGAAGGATTTCTTTCAGGTCACGGTAAATGGCAAAGCTTGTAGGGTGGAGAGCACGAAAAAAGAGCCTGCCCAGTTTTTGAACTTGCTAACCTTTGTAGAGATTGACACCAAAAATCCTCAGGGTGAATTGGTATTGACTTTAAATGGAAAATCCGCTGCTTATACAGATTTTCTTTCAGAAGGAGATGTGGCAGAAATAGGTTGGTCAGCATAAAAAAAATAGTCTAAAATTGATTGATATGTATAAAAAGGCAGTAATAAAGTTACATTATGTATAGAATGTAAAAGCCACTGCCTATAATTTTGTCAACCATAATTAAAATATTAACAAAAAATAAAATATATTTTTATTTTTGCTAATATTTTAAGAAAATCGGACGATATAAAGATTGTAAGTTAGTAAGTAAATTTAAATATCAATGAGAGGTGGACATAATGATTAAAGTAACACCAAGAAGTGCAGGACTCTCACCCTTACAAACAGGGGAATTGAAAAAGATTAAAGATACTCAAACTAATAAATTGGATAACAAGAAAGAAAAGTTTGATAGCATTTCTATCAGTCAGACTGAAAAACCAGTCTTAGATGACAGCCAATTTATTAACGCCCTAAAAGCTCAGATTTCAGCAGAAGTGCAGAAAGGCTCATCAGAATATAAATTATCTGATCTTTCTCGCCAGGTGGCTTTGGGAGAGTATGATATCAATCCTGCAGATATTGCCAGAAAGATTATGGCAGGTGGCGGAGAGGGTTAACCATGAGCAATTTTAAGGAATTGAAAGCATTGTTAAATGAGCATGCCGCTTTATTTGATCAGCTTATCGATTTTGAAAACATGAAACTTGACGCCATTGCTGCCAATGATTTGGTAGCTTTGGAACAACAGATGAAGGATGAGCAGGTTTTTTTGATGAAACTAAAAGTTTTGGATCAAAAAAGAGATAGATTGCTTTCCGAGAATCAACTTGAAGGGAAAACTTTTCGAGAACTTATTGAAATTGCAGTCGGTGAAGATCAATTGGAGCTTCAAAACATCTTTAATGGTCTTTCGGTTAAGCTAGATGAGCTTAAGGCCGCTACTAGTAGTACTAAAAAATATATAGACTTGCATTTGCATAGTTTAGATATTCTCATCAATAAGCTTCAGCATAAAGAAAGCCCATCCGTTTCATACGAGAAAGACGGAAATGTAAAAGGTACGTCTGTAGAGTTATTTAAGCCTCAGAAAATATAGGCTTTTTTATTATAAAGAAAGAGAGGTGCGATAATGGTTCGCTCAACGTTCTTCGGTTTTACAACGGCTATGAGAGGTCTGAGTGCCAGCCAAAAAGCACTGGATGTAACAGGCCAAAATATTACAAATATTAATACCCCGGGTTATACTCGACAACGCTTGGACTTATACAGTTCTGCATCAGGTGGCTATTCAGATAGGTATTCCTCAAAGCAGGCTAATTTAGTTGGTAACGGTGTTATCATGGGTGGTGTAGCTCAAATGAGGGACCCGTTCTTAGACGTAAGGTTTAGAAGAGAAGCCAGTAAATTGGGGGAAGTTGATGCCCGTCTAACAGTTTTAAAAGACCTAACGGGAATCTTTGACGAAACTATGACCGATGGATTAAAAGTATCTGTCGAAGACTTAGTTAAGCAGTTACAGTCCCTTTCCCAAAATACAGGGAGTGCTGATTTTGATGGAATCGTCAAATCATCTGCCAAAACAATGACCAAATTGTTCAATCAATACTCCACTCAAGTATCTCAGATTAGGGAACAATCAGATTTTCAAATGGAAAGCGTTACGATTCCTGAGATAAATAGCATATTAAAAAATATTGCAAATTTAAATAAGAGTATTAAGGAAGATCAATCTCATGGCAATCCTGCACTGGAGCTAACTGACCAGAGGAACTTGCTGATCGATGAGTTGTCTTCCTATATGAAGATAGATGTATCCCATGAAAATCGTCAGGAGATTTCTCCTGGGGTTTTTGTAAGTGATCTTACCATTAAGCTTATGGGGGACACAGGTTCCATCACCACCTTGGTGAGTGGAGATAAGGCTGCTGAGTTAGAGTATAGCAAAGATGCAACAGGAAAAACCTTAATTGGGGTAAATAATATAAATGGAACTACACAAGATTTGACAGATAAGTTCGTAGGTGGAATTATGAAGGGTTCTCTAGATATGTTAAACTCATCTGGAGAGTTTGATACACCACCGAATACCAATAGAGGGATCGGATACTACGAAAAGGTTTTAGATACCATTGCGAATGAAATTGCTACGGCATTTAATACCGCAAATAGCTTTTTTAATCCTGCAAATGCATCGGTTAATCCAGCATTTGATCCATCTCAACCTGAATCTGCCACGAATCTAAAATATACGGCGTTAGATCCCACCTTTGTACCGGGAGACCCAGCCAATACACCTCCGGGGGCATTATACCCTCCGGGAAATGAATGGAAGCCGCTATTTTCAGATAGGTATGGAAACGATCCAATCACTGCAAATGGCTTTGACCTTGCTAAAGGTTGGGTGAATTCAGAATATTATATAACCAATACGAAATCAAACTTGCCCGGTGATAATTCAGGGGCAGCTGACAATGTTTTATACATGATTTCTTTATTTGATAAACCCTTGGAATTTAAAACTCCGGCAGGAGTAACCTTGTTTAAGGGTACGTTCCAAGAAGCCATTAGCCAAGCGGGGAACATTTTGGATTTAGACCAGAATTCGACCCAGAAGGTTTTTGACAATTATATGACGGTACTTAATGGGGTAGACGACCTCAGATCAGGTCTTTCAGCAGTTTCCTTGGATGAAGAGGGTGTAAACCTGATGAAATATCAAAAATCGTATAATGCAGCTGCTAGGTTGATGACTACATTAGATGAAGCTCTAGAGACCATCATCAACAGAATGGGAGTAGTAGGTCGATAATTTAGAAAGGAGAATGGATCATGAGAGTTACACAAGGCATGATGATGCGACAATATAATTCTAATTTAAATAAAATTTTATCTAATTTAAACAATGCAGAGATGAAGGTAATGACTAGAAGAAAGTTTTTGACAGGTGCTGAAAACCCTTCAGAGTCTGTTAAGTCTGGGCAATTTAGAAGACAGTATTCAAAGAACGAAAATTACTTGGCAAATGCAGAAAGTGTTAAGGATAAGTTGGAGACAGTGTCAAGCAGTGTTCTGATGTTCTCCAAATCCGCTACAGATGCTTCTGTTCTCACAAACGGTATCTCAAGTAAGAGTTTAGATGAAAGAAAGATTGTTGCTGGGGAATTGAGAATTATTCAAGAAACCATGATTAAAGAAGCTAATGCTAGATTTGGTGATCAGTTTGTTTTTGGTGGAGGAAGCACCAAAGAAGTACCTTTTGCATTGGAAGCTGACGGAACCGTTACCTTTAGGGGGATTGCCGTAAATAGTACGGATCCCGCGGATCAGGCTAAGCTAAAGGCTATGGCGGACGAAAAAATATTTGTAGATTTAGGGTTTGGGCTGAAAGTGGATACTGACCCTGCAACCGGTAAGATTCTTATAGATGAAGGTACTGCTTTTAATGCATCTACCCCAGGTATAAAATACTTAGGGTTTGGTCAAGATGCTGATGGTAAATCCAATAATGTAATAGAGATCATAGGTGAAATGGCTAGGATATTAGAGCAGCCAACGGTAGATGATAACGCTTTTATGGACCTTTCAAAACGTCTAGATATCCAGAGGAATAATATTCTTGTTGGAGTTACTACGTTAGGTACTAATAGCAAGTTTATAGATTATACTGTTACTAGATTGACCAATGCAGAGGATGTATTAAATAATAAACTTGCAAATACAGAATTGATCCCCTTAGAAAAAGCCATTACTGATTTTCAAATGCAGGATGCTACATACAGAGCAGCCTTAAAAATGGGTTCAAATATACTATCTGTATCTTTCATGGACTTTATGAAATAAATGAAAATTATTAATTTTAGTAAGAGCTTTGACTTTAACACGGGAGGTGTAATCGTTGAAACCATTGATAGAAATTCAAACTGTACCTATCGCCATAGAATATAAAATCAATCCTGCCACTACCCAAAGGAAGGAAATGATGGCAGAGGTAGAGGTCTCTAGGAACAAGGGAGGGCTTACTATTCAAAGTAGACCCATTCAGTTAAATGTTGACTCTTTCGAGGCACGTAATTCCATTTCGCCCTCACCAAGACGAAGTGTGGAACAAGCGGCTCAGTTGGGCAAACAGGCGGCCTATGAGGCCACTGCTCGATTTGCCAGTGAAGGGAATATGTTGCTAAACATTCACTTGAATCAAGATCCCCTTTCTCAGATAGCTGAAAATCGTTTAGCGGCCAATGATAAACAGTTTACCATTGGGTTTTCACCTGATAGACCAGTGGAGATCAGTTGGACGCCTCCAGAAATGAGCATCAACTATGAAATGGATAAATTGAACTTCGATTGGAAAACCAATAGAGCGGATTTTGAATTCATACCTGGCAATATTGAGTTTACCATCAAAAATTATCCAGAGTTAATTATTAAATATGTAGGGGATCCTATTTATGTGCCACCTAGTTCAAATCCCAACTATCAACCAGTGGATGCTAAGGCATAGTTAGAAAAGAGGTACAAATGGATATCAATACAAAATACTTTGGAGAAATAAGTGTTGCTGAAGACGAACAAATTACCTTTCCATCCGGCTTATTTGGGTTTGAAAACAACAAGAAATTCTTTTTGTTGTCTTTTGATGAAAGAAATGAAGACATGGTTTGCTTGCAGTCCGTGGATGAACCCGTCTTAGGATTTGTGCTGATTAATCCATTCTGTGTATATCCTGAATATGAACCCTTGATGCTGACGGGTGAAGATTTAAAAGAGCTAGAGAGTACACCGGAAGAACCTTTAGTTTTTTATGCAATTGCGGTAGTTCACGAGGATATGGGTAAGTCAACCATTAACTTGAAGTGCCCGGTAGTTATAAATCCCCGAAAACGTATTGGGAAGCAGGTAATCTTTGATGGAGAAGAATACTCCATGAGGTATCCCCTTTCATGCACTGAAGTGAGTGCAACAGAAGCGGAAAGTGAAGGTGGGGCATGTTAATCTTAACCAGAAAGTCTGGTGAGACCTTGCTTTTGGGTGATTCTATTGAAGTGACCATCGTGGAGGTGATGGGTGATAAGGTTAAGATTGCCATCGATGCACCAAAGGAGGTTAAAATACTTCGAAAGGAATTGGTGGAAGCAGAAAGAATTAACAAGGAAGCAGTAGCGCCTCACCAAGTTGACTTAATGGCATTAAAGGGATTAATCCATCCTAGAAAATAAATCTTAATTGTAATATATTTAGTAAAGGCATTTGTTTTCAGAACGAATGTCTTTTTGTCTTTTTTGATATTCTGTTATTCCCACGTTTTTTAATTTAAAAAATAAGTTCTTGTTTATTTTTAAGCAAACGGGTATAATATTACCTATATATGTATTTTAAAAAGAAAGGATGTGATTACTTGGGTTGGTTAGATACAACATCCATGACCTTAGCAAATAAGAGTATGGACTATCTTTGGGAAAAGCAAAGGGTGATCTCTGAAAATATTTCCAATTCTGAAACCCCGGGTTATAAAGCAAAATATGTTACTTTTGAGGAAGAACTTCAAAAAAATCTCTCAAAATTGCGTTTGGGAAAGAATCCAAGGTCAGTCCAAATGAAAGAAGCTATTTTAAATACAGGAATAAGAGTTCGACAAACCAATGATGAGAACGTGTTTTTAAATGGAAACAATGTAAATATAGATGTGGAAAATGTGGAATTGGCAAGAGCCCAACTACAGTACCAATTTGTTGCCAGATCCATAGACGGCCAATTTGCTAAGTTAAAAATGGTATTAGAAGGAAGATAGAAGATAAATGAAAAAACTTCTAAGTAATTTTGTTGCAATTTTTGTAATAATAATTGTATTGCTCTTGATTATACCATTGCCGCCTTTTGCATTGGATATGATGTTGATTTTAAGCATTACGGTATCTTTGATTATCTTACTGATAACCATGTATATCAGTGAAGCCTTACAATTTTCCATCTTCCCATCGTTGTTACTGATTACCACTCTGTTCAGGTTAGCTTTGAACATTTCGTCTACCCGTCTGATTCTCACCAATCAGGGGGAGGCAGGGCAGGTAATCAAGACCTTTGGAACCTTCGTACTACAAGGAAATATCGTAGTTGGGGTTATTATATTTTTGATAATAGTATTGGTTCAATTTATTGTAATCACAAAAGGAGCGGAACGTGTCGCCGAAGTAGCTGCCAGATTTACGTTGGATGCTATGCCTGGTAAGCAAATGGCAATAGATGCAGACTTAAGCTCCGGACTGATAACAGAGTTAGAAGCAAAAGATAGAAGATATAAGATCCAAAAGGAAGCAGACTTTTACGGCGCAATGGATGGAGCTACTAAAATTGTCAAGGGAGATGCCATAATGGCCATCGTCATCACCTTGATCAATTTTATTGCAGGCACTATTATTGGTATTTTCCAGGGCAATATGCCCTTTGGTGAAGTATTACAGATTTACTCTATTGCTACAATTGGAGATGGACTGGTTTCTCAGATACCTGCGTTGCTCATTTCTACAGCTACAGGTATGATTGTAACTCGGGCCGTATCCGATAGCAGCTTAAATGAAGATGTAAGCAAACAATTTTTATCACAACCAAAAGTATTGATGATCTCAGGATTTATCATGCTAATGATGATTTTTATTCCCGGGGCTCCTTGGATTCAACCTATAGTCTTATCTTCGGTTTTAATGTTTTGTGGATTTAGGTTAATGAAGAAAAAGACAAGAGAAGAGATGATCAGTCAGGCAGAGCCACAAGAATATGTCCCGGAAGAATTTGATGAAAACGCATATTTTAAGGACATAAATAATATATATTCACTTTTAAATGTAGAACCTATAGAGATGGAATTCGGTTACAGCTTGATTCCTCTGGTAGACGAAGGAAGTGGTGGAAACCTAATCAATCGAATTGTTATATACAGAAGGCAATTTGCACAGGATATGGGTTTTGTCATACCATCTGTCAGACTTAGGGACAGTGCAAGTTTAAATGCTAACGAATATATCATTAAGATGAAAGGCGAAGAAATTGCCAAAGGTGAAGTCCTGGTGGATTATTATTTAGCCCTTCAACCTCCCAATCCTGAGGGGGACATAGATGGTATTGATACCATAGAACCCGCATACGGCATCCCAAGCAAATGGATTACTCAGGATAAAAAGGATTTGGCGGAGGTGTATGGTTATACTGTTATCGACCCCTTATCCGTCATGCTGACCCATTTATCGGAAACAATAAAACACCATGCACATGAACTTCTTACAAGAGCGGAAATCGTGCAGTTGGTGGAAAACGTGAAAAAAGCTTCTCCGGATTTAGTGGACGAGGCGTTACCCAATACAATCTCCTATAATAACTTCCAGAAGGTCATATACAATCTGCTTAAAGAGGGCGTACCCATAAAAGATATGTTGACGATTTTGGAGAGTATCATCGATACCTCGGCAAATACAACGGATGTGGATGTAATCACAGAGAATGTAAGGATTGCACTAAAGAGAACAATAACTAGAAAGTTCTGCGAAAATGGTCAATTAAAGGTGATTACCCTTGATGCTGACCTAGAGAAAAACATCTTGTCGAGCTTAACTAGAAGTGAGCAAGGAGTTTATTTGGCAATGAGCCCCGATGTTATTCAAGGGATTATAACACAGATGGCATCAGAAATGCGTAAATTTACGGAACTTTCTCAGACACCGATAATATTAACAAGCCATGTTATCAGAATGTATTTTTATAGACTGATAGAGCAGTTTTATCCCAATATTTATGTACTGTCATTCAACGAAATAGCTACTAATGTTCAAATACAAGCAATTGGTAATATTGTATTACCTTAAGCGGAAAGGAAATGAAGTTGTTTCAAGAAAAAACAAATGAAGAACTGCTAAATGAATATTTAATCACAAAGGACATACAGATAAAACAAGAAATTGTTCTGCGCTATAGTCATATGGTGAAAACTGTAGCCATGCAAATGCGTGGAGTCTATGTGAGTTTTGCAGAAATCGATGATATGATTAACGAGGGAATCATTGCGTTAATGGGGGCTGTAGAAAAATTTGACCCATCAAAAAATGTAAAATTTGAAAGCTATGCATCATTGCGAATTCGTGGTACAATAATAGATATCGCAAGAAAACAAGATTGGGTCCCAAGAAATGTTAGAAAAGCTGGAAAATCCATTGATAATGCCACTACAGAGCTGTTTGCTAAATATGGTAGATATCCTACAGAAAAGGAAATTGCAGATCATTTAGGCATGGATTTAGAGAAGTATTTAAAGCTTTTAGGGGAGACCAATCTATATAATGTCTTGTCCTTGGACTCACTATTGGAAAGCATGCAGTCCAATATTCAAATAAGCAGCCTTACAGAGGATGACGAACAGATGCTTCCAGGTTTAGGGATGGAGTCAGCAGAGATGAAAGAAACCTTGAAGCAAGCAATTCTTTCATTAAAAGAAAACGAACAGAAAGTCATTTCCTTATATTATAGGAAAGAACTGAGTATGAGGGAGATAGCGAAAGTCCTTGAAATCAGCGAACCACGGGTTTCCCAAATCCACTCGTCAGCTTTGCGAAAGCTGAGAACTTATATGGAAAATAAAGAGGCAGTATAATATAAATTAAGGAGGTTTAACCGCAATGTTCAAAGGGTACTATATGCTTACATCGGGAATGCTGACGCAAAACAGGAACTTGAATGTTACCAGTAATAACATGGCTAATGCATCTACTCCCGGATTTAAGAGTGATACCTTGGTATCTACAACCTTTGCTGAGGAATTACAATATCGCACCGGGAATCTTGACAAAAATCGAACACTGCTGAACACTCAGGTGAAGCCCGGCAAGATTAGGACTGTGGTTAGTACAGTCACCAATCACAAGCAAGGAATCCTAGAGGATACAGGTAGAAACTTAGATTTCGCTGTAGTAGGGGAAGGATATTTTGCCATTCAGAAAGCTAATGGCGATGTGGTTTACACCAGAAATGGATCATTCACCATTGATGATGGTGGATACTTGGCATTGCAGCACATAGGTAGGGTTATAGGAACCGATGGACCTATTGCCTTAAATACAGATAAGATAAAGGTAGATAATTTGGGAAGGATTTATACAGAGGATGGCACTGAAATAAATCAATTGGCTGTTACCAACTTTACAGATAACAATTCATTGGTTAAAGTAGGGGAGGGAATGTTCCAAAATACAAATCCTGCCAATATAACAGATTTAAATAAGGGTCAGATTATGGTCAGGACATTGGAGCGATCCAATGTAGAATCCATCAAGGAAATGATGTCCATGATGAGCAGTCAAAGGGCTTTACAAAGTGCTAGCCAAGTGCTGAAAATGTACGACCAATTATTAGCGAAGGCAACCACAGAGATAGGGAGAGTATAACCCTATCGTTTTAATATAAAGAAAGGAAACCAGATTATGGAAGTATCTTTTTATGTTGCTGCATCAGGGGCAACTACCAACCAGAAAAAATTGGATATCGTGGCCAATAATATGGCTAATGTCAATACAGAAGGATATAAAAATCAAACTGCAGGATTTGTAGATTTGCTTTATGATAACATGAACAGACCTTCGGGGGAACTTACTAGGTTGAAGCAAGGTTCGGGTGTACGTTTAGAAAAAACAGATATCGACTTTGAACAAGGTGCTTTGCGTCCCACGGAAAGTGAAATCGATTTTGCCATTAGCGGCGATGGATTCTTCGCACTGCAAAACCCAGTCAATCAACAAATATATTATACACGAAAAGGTAGCTTTAATTTGGCGCTTATGGAAGATGGAACCATGCGATTGGTAGCTCCACATGGATATTTTGTATTAGACAGAAACTATCAGCCCATTACCGTCACTGACAGTCAAGCAGAGCTTCCTATCGCAGTCTTCGATTTTCCCGGTAAAGAAGGGTTTTCTTTGGTTGAAGACAATATGTTTCTGCCCACACCCAGAAATGGAGCACCTTTTGTCAACGACAATGCAAGAGTAGAGCGGTATGCACTGGAATCTTCAAACGTAGATTTAGCCAGAGAAATGACCAGAGTGATTGAAGCCCAGAGGGCCTTTCAAATGACTTTGAGAATGGTTCAAACTTCCGACGAAGTAGAACAAACGATCAATGGTTTAAGATAAGATGGAGTAGTGAAGGGGCTTAATTATGTTAGAACAGTTGAAGAAAGACTTTAACGAAGAGATACATGAGGAAAGTGATGAAAGCATAGAAATTCCTCCACCTCAGTTAAACATCTATGTAGCACCAGATAAAATGACGGCATATGTAAGAGTGCTTAACTATCAAGATGGTCAGACCCTTGAGGTGAGCAATATTTTGGATGAGTTAGAAAAAAAAGAGATTCGATATGGAATTCAAAATCAAGAGATTGGGAAATATTGCTTTCAGCAAAATTTTAGGCAGGAGCTGAAAGTTGCTGTGGGGTTACGACCTGTTAAAGGTGATGATGGAAAGTTGCAATTTGGATTCGAAACGGTAAAGGATCATCGCCCTAAGCTAAGACCTGATGGAACCGTGGATTTTAGAGAACTGAATTTGATTGAGAATGTAGTTAAAGATCAGCTTTTGTGTACGGTGATTCCCCCCACGCAAGGAACGCCGGGCATCAACGTATATGGCGCTGCTGTAGAAGCCAAACCGGGATCTGTAGTTCCAATTGGAAATGGGACAAATACTTATTTATCGGAAGACAAGCTTCAGATCTTTTCTGCTGTAGACGGTGGGGCGCTATTTAAGAGTAACATCATTTCAGTGGAAGAGATTTTTGTCATTTCTGATGATGTAGGGGTTCATACCGGCAATATTCAATTTAATGGTAGCGTTTTAATCAAGGGCAATGTATTAGAAGGTTTTACGGTTGTTGCCAATAAAGATATAGAGATAAATGGTATGGTTGAAGGTGCATCTCTATCCGCCGGTGGCAATATTCTTATTAAGGGTGGCGTCAACGGTATGCGTAAAACTGTATTGCGAGCTGAAGGTAACCTAACTACAAAATTCATTCAAAATGCTTCCGTGATTGTAGGTCGTGATTTATGTTGCGACGTGATTGTCAATGGTTATATAAAAGCTGGGAGAAACATAGTTTTAAGAGGAGAAAAAGCTGCATTAATAGGTGGGGAATACTTGGCTGGTGAAAAAATTATAGCAAAAACTATTGGCACAGAAAATAATTTGAGTGTAAATGTCACATTGGCACCTAATTGGTTCGAAATGGAGAAATTAGAAAGTGAAAATAAGAATAGTAAAAATGAGAATCAATTAGACGTTTCATCTAAAGAGCGTTTAGAAAGAGAAATTAATAATTTAGAAGAAGTATCTAATCGTTTGCGAATTGAAATTGAATCTTTATGCAGAGCAGACAAATCAAGTGATGCTGGAAATAATAAGAACGAGTTATTAAAAAAATTTATGGCTGGAAAAGCTGAATTAGCAGGAAAAATTAATGATTTAAAAAATCAATTGAAAAAAATTAAAGACGCTGAAAACATAGAGGCTTGTAGAATTATCTGTATTGGGATATTACATCCCGGAGTAAAGATAACCATAGGCACCACCATTTTAAAGGTGGATATACCGATTACCGGTCAACACTTTTATATCGATAAAGGCGAAATCCAAATGGGTGCAGTTTTGCCCCATGAAATCACATAACGACGAAGGAGCAATGAACATTATGCAAGGATACAGTAATTTGACATCAATGGAGTTTGACATTTTAAAAGAAATTGGGAGCATAGGAGCAGGCAATGCTGCAACAGCCCTTTCTAGCGTTCTCGGCATGAAGGTAAAGATGGATGTTCCAACGGTCAGCATATACGACTATGAGGATGCTATCTATTTACTTGGCGGACCGGAGTCCATTGCCGTAGGTATTTTAGTCAAGCTGACAGGAGATGTGGAGGGGCTTATGCTGTTTGTCCAAAGGCTTGATTTAGTTAATATTACCTTAGGACAAGTTTTAGGTAAAAGCGTAAATTCATATGAAGAGTTAAGTGAAATGGATGTTTCTGCCCTAAATGAAATAGGTAATATCATCATGGGTTCCTACATCAATTCCATTGCCAAATTAACAGATTTAACTATTCACATTTCTGTTCCAGCTTTAACCGTTAATATGATAGGAGGCATTTTGAGCGTTCCTATGGTAGAATACGGATATGAAGCCGATAAAATTATGATTATAGATGGAAGCTTTTTTGTGGACGGCAAGGAGATATCCAGCGATTTAATTTTAGTTCCGGATGTGAAATCATTAAAGGTATTGCTTGAGAAACTAGGAGTGTAGCGTGAATACAACAGTTACAGTGGGTATATCCGATATGAAAATTATTAAGGATACCGGTACCCTCATTACATATGCGTTAGGGTCTTGCATCGGTATCTGCCTATATGATTCCGCCTTAAAGCTAGCGGGAATGATTCATATTATGCTTCCTGCGGCTCCTGCATCCGGTGCAGATAAACTATTTAAGTATGCGGATACAGGTATTCGAGAGACTATAAAAAAAATGGAATCAATGGGGAGCAATAAGATGCGATTAATTGCTAAAATTGCAGGAGGTGCAAAGATGTTCGACATTCCTGGCGATGGGGCATTAGGAAACATTGGTGACCGAAATATTTTAGCTGTGAAAAACATATTAAGAGCTGAAAATATAAAGATAGTAAAAGAAGAAGTTGGATTTAATTTTGCTAGAACCTTATCCATGGATGCTCAATCAGGTTTGTGTAAAATCAAAGCCTTCGGGCAACCTGATAAAATTATTTAATTAAAATCATATTTTTATTATGCAATAAAAAAAATATGATTTTGTTCTGTAATCTAGCTAGAATTATAATACAGTCAAGTCATATTTTTTATATTCTCTGAATTTTTACTCTAAGACATAGCTAAAGTTTTAGCTATGTCGAGGGTTATCCTTCACAACCATACACCCTTCAGTAAGAGCCTTTGTCACATCCGTAGCGTATTGGCTTTCATAAGATGCAAGCTTAGAGAATAATCCTCCCTTTTCTGTGACCACATATCTGGGAGGTAGGTGATTTAATGCTTGTGCAATGACATCGCTAGTGCATTTATCACAGGTGCAGACACCCAATGCCTTCATGGTGTCAAGGACCTTTACCTTTACGATATCCTCCACAATATTTACATAATTATACATTTTTAAATCCTCCCCTTCATCGAAGTATTCCAGATCAAAGGTACTTACATTCACCTCTGAAACAGATTTTTCTTCTTCCTCAGCAATTTTTTCCAGTTGTGCTCTTATGGTTTCAGAAAGTTTTTCTGAGTCTGTAAGCACTGTGTCTACTAATTCTGAAACAACGTTGACTTTATCTTCTTCCACTGCTCCAGTACTGGTTAATAAACTTAAAACATGAGAGGTTTTGCTACTCTTCTTTGCCATGATTCACCTCCAACTATATCTATGTCAGCATTAGAGCCTATCCTTACAAATTCTTACCAATAAATTATTAAAATCTGCAGCAGCGTTGGATCTGGGGGCATATGCAAATATGCCTTCTCCATGAGCCGGAGCTTCTGCAAGAGAAATGCTATTTCTGATTTTTACATCGATTACCTTGGTTCCCAGCTGCTTTGCAATGGCATTTGCCATCTCCTCTACCTCTCGGGTCAAGTTTACACGCTTGTTGTATTTATTCAGCAATATCCCCAGTACGTACAGACTTGGATTATAAAATCTCGTAACACTATCGATGGTTTCCTTAAGCTGGCTTACTCCTAATAGGCTCAATATTTCGGGAACCATGGGGATAATTAAGTAATTGGCGGTTACGTAAGCGTTTACAGTTAAAATGTTCAGAGCAGGAGGAGTATCAATGATGATGTAATCATACTTGTCCTTGATTTCTTTAATAGAATCCTTTAATAGAAACTCTCGGCCAGGCTTATTAAACTCTAATTCAGCAGTACTCAAAAGGATGTTTGAAGAAATCACATCCCCTGATGAAGTAGATCGAATCGCATCCTTTGCAGAAACATTGCCTTTAAATACATCATAGATTGTAACGCCGTTTTCAATATCCAGACCTAAGCTAAATCCTAAATTTCCCTGAGGATCCAAATCAATGCCCAAAACTTTATATCCCATTTTAGAAAGACCGCTAATTAAAGCATTTGAAGTGGTAGTTTTGCCAACTCCGCCCTTTTGATTGGTCACAGTAATTATCTTTGACAAAGTGTCGCCTCCCAACTAAAATATAGATATAATCCTTAATTTATTTTATCATATGACGATATATATGTATAGAAAAATATTTTTAGAATGTTTTAGTTTTTCTGTTAAAATTAAATTTTATTAAGAGAATAAATCGAAGTTCATATAAATTACTAGAATTTACCTGTACATGAATTTTTGAAAATGACATACATTAAAAAAAGGAGGATGTCGAGATGTTAGATAGTATTAATAATTATTCATCAGTGGGAACTAGGAAAGGAATGGGTGGATTAGCCAGCGGACTTGATACGGATGAGTTGGTCAAAGGTATGACGGTTAGGACCAGATCAAAAATATCAAAGAATTTGCAAAGCAAGCAAACAGTAGGATGGAAGATGGATGCTTACCGATCAATTAGCAGTAAGCTTATTTCTCTTTCCAGTAAATATATGTCCTTTGCATCCCCGACGAATTTATTAAGTCAATCTTTTTTCTCCAGCAATACGATTACATCTCAAGGCAGCAATTCCAAAGCGGTATCTGTAACCGGCAGCTCAGACATTTTAGCGAATCTAAAGATCGAAAGTGTTTCCTCTTTGGCATCTTCAGCTTACTTCATGACTTCAGGTAATGCTTCTAAAGCTGAATTTTCAACGGGAGAAATAAATTTAACCGCAGACGGTAAAACCATTAATAACCTGGCAGGGGAGACCATTAATCTAACTTATAATGGAGTTCGATATAATGTGGAGATTCCTAAGGACTTTACGGGCAGCGACCCTGGGGATATCGCTGCTGCTTTTAATGTTGCATTGAGTAACGTAAAAACAAACATTAGAGCAAGTGATGGCACCTACAAAACCTTAGATCAATTAATAACCATGGAAGTTGGTTCTAAGCTGGACGATGAATCAAACACTATAACTACTCTGGATCTAAAAGCTGTAGATCCCGCCGATAGGAAAGCCGTATCGATCATTGGAGGCAGTGGAAAATCAATTGCGGCATTGGGTATTGATCTAAAAGAGGCGACTTCAGAGGATCCATCAAAACCAATACAAGGAGTATACGATTCAACCAAAGTAGTAGCGCAGATGAAATTTGCAGACACTATGGCGGGGAAATCCATGACATTTACTTTTAATGGAGTAGACAAAACCATTAAATTCCCTGAAGATAAAACAAACATTGCTTATACTGATATGGATTCTTTAAAGAGCTTCATGCAATCTGAATTAGATGCTAAATTTGGGGCTGGTAAGATTACAATCGGAACTACTGGATCTAGCGAAATTGGATCTTTGACTTTTAAAACTTCAGATCCAAATTCTACTTTGACCTTTAAGAGTGCGGATGCAGGGATTATGGGATTTAAAGGTGCTATGAATATAGAGCCAAATTCCTCCAACCGAATTCAATTGGCAAATCCTTTGTCACAAGCCAATCTAAGCACTGCATTGGATATACCAATCGATGGAAATTTCAAAATAAAAATCAATGGAACAGAGCTTTCCTTCTCATCTAACCTTGCAGTAAAAGATATTGTGGATCAAATTAATCGGGCCAACGTGGGAGTTAGTGTAAAGTATTTATCCACAACGGATACCTTCAGTGTTACAGCAACGGAAACTGGTGCCCACAGCAAGGTGGAAATAGAAGATGTGGCTGGTGGTGGAAACTTAGCGGCTGCGCTCTTTGGAAGTACGACTGCCGGTGACCCCAGACAATACACCGTCACTCAGGGGAATGATGCTAAAATGAAAGTAGATTTCGGTCATGGAGCTATTGAAATTGAAAGAAGCAGCAATTCTTTTTCCATGGATGGTTTAAATTTTACGCTGAATTCTCTCTTTGATAGTACTCAAGCTACAGGTGGTGAAGCAGTGACCTTTACTTCAAAGATGAATACGGATAAAATGATGGAAGGCATCAAGGAGATGGTTAAAGACTACAATGAGATGCTTGCTGCTGTGAACAAAGAGCTTTCCACAAAACCCAATAGGAAATATCCGCCATTGACCAAAGAGCAAGCGGATGAAATGACTGAGACCCAAATTAAGGACTGGAATGCAAAAGCGATGGAAGGACAGCTTTTTGCGGATCCTACTGTCAGCGCTTTGGCCAATGAACTACGTTTTATATTTGCTATGGATGTGCCAGGTGTGGGTTCTCTAAAAGATATGGGAATCTCCACGTCCACTGATTGGAAAGACAACGGAAAAATTGTCATCGATGAAGAAAAGTTAAAACAAGCATTGGAGGAACGTCCTGATGATGTGATGCGAGCTTTTACCGCACCTAAAGAAGGTGATGATATCTATAGCGGTGGTATCATGACTAGGATGAAGTCTATGACGGATAAGTATGCAGCTACCACCGGTGAGAAGGGCTCTCTAGTTAGGCTGGCAGGCGTAGAAGGTGCTTCGTATAACAAGGATACTTTACTGTTTAAACAGTTGGAAATGATAGAAAAAGATTTGGATAACCTTACCAGAACTTTGAAGAAAGAAGAGGACCGATATTTTAGACAGTTTACTGCTTTGGAAAAATATATTTCTCAAATGAACTCGCAAAGCAGCTGGCTTTCCGGTCAAATGGGAGGACAGTAAATAAACCGTATAATTTTCCTTTATAATGTTACAATAAATTAAAACGAGACAATTAAAATAAAAGGATGGATTAGATATGATGTACGGCAGCAACGGCTATCAGCAATATAAAGATCAATCGGTTAATACCATGACTAAAGGGGAAATGTTAAACCTTCTCTATGAGGAAGTCATAAAGCGCTTGAATAGGGCAAAAGTTTGCTTGAAACAAAATGAGTTGGAACTTTTTGACCAAGAAATAGGTAGAGCCAGAGAAATTATCACTTATTTGTCCACAACACTGAATCGAAAATACTACATCAGTGGGAATTTATCACAACTCTATGAATTTATGAACTTTGAACTTTCTAGAGCAAAAGCCGGAAGAAAAGAAGAACCTATTGACGAAGTACTACCTTTTATGATAGAACTAAGAGATAGCTTTAAAGAGGCAGATAAAAAGTGCAAACAGACAAATTTGTCACATTCTGCCGGTTCCATGCAATTAGGAGGGTGAGATTAAATGGATAGTATTACTGCAATGGGTAAAATTTTAGACAATTTGCAGAAAAAATTTAATCTACTAAATCAAATTTTAAATTTGACTAAGGATATGGAAAATGCTATAAAGAGAAAGGATGAGGAGTCCTTGTCCCTTATTCTAAATATGCGACAAAAGTCCATGGACCTTATCGATGAACTTGATAAGGAAAATAATATTATGACTCAAAAGCTCCCTATGCCATATAAAGAAAGGGTTAATGAGGTTTTTAGACCCACCGGTAAAACCGTGAGGTTGGAAAATCCTTTGGAAACAAATATTTTTGATACAAACAAAAGAAATAATATGCTTTTGAAAAGAATCATTCAATTGGACGAGATGGTAAATAACATGCTCAACAAGGAATGATGGAAGGTAAGTATGGAGGTTTGAAGTGGCTAAAAAGGATAAAAAGGAAATTTTATTAGAAACAGGGACAAATGAAATTGAAATTATGGAATTTACCATTGACGGAAACCTTTTTGGAATCAATGTGGCTAAAGTCATAGAAATTATGATGCCAAGCCCGGTAAAACCCATGCCCAACTCACATCCTTCAGTGGAAGGGGTTTTTAAGCCTAGAGGCGCGGTTATTACGGTTATTAACCTACCCCAATATTTAAACTTATCCAACTGCGAGCAGGCAGAAAAAAATTTATTTATCGTAACTAATTTTAACAAAATGCTTGTGGCATTTAGAGTTCACACAGTGGTAGGCATCGATAGAATTTCATGGTCAGCTATACAGAAACCGGATAAGACGATTTATGGAGGTGTAGATGGTGTTGTAACCGGTATTGCTGAATGTGGAGATCGACTTATTACTATTTTAGATTTTGAAAAAATTGTATCAGATATTTCTCCGGAGGCTGGAATCCAAATTTCAGAAATTGATAAATTGGGAAATAGAGCCAATACTGATATCCCAATCTTAATGGCGGAAGATTCAATTTTACTTTCAAAGATGATTAGAGAGTCTTTGCATAAAGCAGGGTTTACCAACGTCATTCAATTTAACAATGGACAAGAAGCTTGGAATTATTTAGAGTCAATTAGAGAAGAAGAAGATGTGACGGAAAAGGTTTCTTGTATCATTACAGATATTGAAATGCCTCAAATGGATGGACATAGATTGACTAAGTTGGTAAAAACAGATAATCAATTAAAGAGAATTCCTTTAATTATTTTTTCCTCATTAATTAATGAACAAATGTACATAAAAGGAAAAGAACTAGGTGCTGATGAACAGCTCACGAAACCTGAGATAGGGCATTTAGTAGAAGTAATCGATCATTTGTTGGAGATAACAGGAAAAAAAGTTCATAATGCTTAATAGAAATAAATTCAATAAAAATGAGGATGAATTTAAAGATTCACCCTCATTTTTTATTATGTAGGAAATATCGCTTGCGATATTTCTGGAATATCAAAAAAGGTTACCGATTAAAATTGCGGGCTACACCCGCACTAACGTGGCGAAGTCACCTTTTTTATTAGTGCTGGAAATATCGCTAGGAATTCTTTTCTTCCAGCATATTAAATTATGCCTAAATAGTTTCGATCAGTCCCTGTCCTGGTCTCATACCTCTTCTAAGCATTGGTT
>CAZOSB010000024.1:0-38311 GCA_964582545.1 uncultured Anaerovorax sp. | reverse complement strand
TATTGTCTCTTATTTCATCTACCTGCACAATGCGCCCCTGCATTAAGTACTTACGCTGATTTACACCTTAGGACTGACATTTTGAAGAAACCCCTTTTCTTAAATCTAAAGAAAGGGGTTTTTACATCAAGAAAGCTTACTAGATGAAACTCATCCTGTTTGCTGTAAAACTATTAATTGCAATGCGAACTACAAGGTTAGCAAATTATCCCTGGGCACTGTTTGAAAACGCGATGCTATAGGGGTTGCTCATTAGTGAGTATTAAGTCCTCCGATTTTTGCCAGCCATAATGTGCCGTTAATACAAGTTTGATATCCTTAATAATATCATTTAGCTGTTGGATTGATTTCTTGCTAGCATCACTATCCATAGAAAAAGGATGGACATCTAAAGAATTCTTACTTACTTTGAAAGCATCTCCCGTGAATAAATAACTTCCATCGAACAAAAATGCCATTGATCCGGGAGTGTGACCTGTAGCGTCTAAACAAATTATTTTATGCTGACCAATGATTAACTCCTGTTCATCTGTTAACAAAACAAAGTTCTCCCTCTCAATTTCCTCTGGAAGAGTATTATAATGATTTCCACTGCGTTTTGTCGTTCCATTTATCATTTGCAATTCCTTCTGGCTCATATATATTGTTGCATTAGGAAATAGACCAAGAGACGCTACGTGGTCACCGTCAGAGTGGGTTAATAGTACATATTTAACATTGAGTGGGTCAATGTTAAAATCCTGTAAAGTTTTTCTAATTGCAGTTATGTCAGAGCCGGCATCCACTAAAATATCCCCATCATCTGATTCTATAAAATATAAGCTATTTAGTTTATTTTTGACAGCAAATATTTCTGTGTGGTCAATCTTACCGGTTGGGGTGGGTTTCATGGATAAGAAGGGAGCTATCATTATGGCTCCAAAAATGACTATCATTAAAACTAAAATCCCTGAGATTATTAAAAATCTTTTCGATATTTTTTTCATATATATTTACCTCCAAAATATCAATTAGTTTCTGCAATTATATTTTACAATACTGCGTTCCTATCAAAACAATCTCTTTCCATCTAAAATATTTATACCAAGCTCTTTCGCCATGCTAGTTTGCTTAAATGGATTTATTTTTTGTACTATGCCGTCACGTTTAAAAAGTGAACCTGTATTTTTGAACCAAAAGGTTACATTTGCTTTTACGCATTGTTCACGGATATTAAGTACCCAATCGTAATCACATTCACGAGCTTCCCGCCCTGTTTCACCGCCAACTGTAACATGGTCTACTCCATGAAGATACGGCGTCAAATCGATGGCTTCTAAAATCGGTGCACAGGCAATAAAACGTCGCTTTATGGGGTAGGATAAAAATAAAGGTAGCCTAAAATCAGCTAATTCTTGATTTTCAACCGTACATCCAATATTCACATTATCATATCCGGTATCCCAATCTGACGGAAGCGATACAAGAAAACGGTCAATCCGCTTTGTCAAAATCAAAAAATCTATATCTGTTCTTTCCTTGATGATCGACCAAACCTCTTTGCGCCATTCATCTGCTTCCGGAAGAAAAAAATCAGTTGCAAAGCAGGCCGCCAGAATTTTATTTCCCTTAATGTTGTATTCACCTTTTGCATTTTTCCTTATAGGCCAATGGAATTGATCTGTTTTTTGTATGGTGTTTTGACCATAGCGTTTCGCATATGGCCCATAAAAATAGCAATTTGTGCAACCATCACTTGCTTTGTAGCAACCTGTCCACGGCTCCCAGTTCATAGGCTTCCTCCTTATTTTGTTGGATTTTGTTGGAACAATCAATGCTCAAAACCCATTTTATTGTAATAAACGACTTATTTTAGATTAAAAATCAAAAAAATCCGGATTAACCATTGGGATAATAAGTTCACAAATTTCATTTTCGCTATCATATCCAAAAAAACATTGATATAGACCATCTCCAAAACCCGAAGCTACCATAACCATTTTGTGTTTGGTGTCAGGATTCGTCCATTCAATAAAATCTCCACCCTCACGTTGATATTCCGGCAATGTTTCTGCACTTTCTGAAAAAAAATCAGCAAAATAATCATCGTAATGGTTTTTGCCCTGATTTTCTCTATGCCAATTATCCAAAAAAGCTCGATATTCGCTGGCAACAAGTGCATCGCAAATCGTAACCATTCCCGCTTCAACCGGAAATCCACTTAATACACCATCAGAGCATTTTGCAATGGCGGTATCTTCCGTAGGTTGGGCACAGATATATTTTTCTGCTTTTGTTTCTTGAATTTTCAATCTAACAGTACACATTCTCAAACCAACATCAGGATTTCTGCAGATTGAAACCTCCATGGGATAACTACCTAAAGGAATATTTATCTCAAGTTGTGGACACATCTTCCCTGAAACAAGGTAGCAGAGGGGATCCGCTACAATAACCTTTCCACTTGGAAAGTCCGCCATTCCGATCTTAAAAAAATATCTAGTTTCGCTTTTTACAAACTGACTCTCAATGGTGTTAGGATTAACTTCGGTTTGGCTTATGTATTCTAAATTCTGTTTGAATATCTCTTGTATATCAAGTTGTTTTTTTTCATCATAGTTTTTAGGATTGGAGTTCTTTTTAAAAAAACCAAACATATAAATACTCTCCTTTTATGTAACACTCTCAGTTTTTCTCTTTGCACAGCTATGTTACGCATAAGAAAAACAAAAACAAATATATCAGTAACATTGTACCTTACTACACAGCAAAAAGGTTATTTTTTTATGCTTTAAATACACAGCTACTGAACTTATGATAGAAAGTACAGTTAATACAGCATATTGCCCTGCAAGACCAATATCGCCCTTAGAAAAGTTATCCCAAGCCAGTGCAAACCAACCTACCGTTGCAATCGCAAAACCGATTTTAGCAATATAAACTCTATTTTTCATTTTCCCTCCAAGGTGTTATATAAGTAATTCTATTATAGATCAAAAGCTGTCAAATTTTCATTTGACAGCTTTTGATAATTTTGGTTGCGGAGACAGGATTTGAACCTGTGACCTTTGGGTTATGAGCCCAACGAGCTTCCAACTGCTCCACTCCGCGTCGTTATTAAATTTTGTATAAGGATACTCGACCGAATCCTTAAAAAAATGTGGTGCCGGGAACCGGGGTCGAACCGGTACGATCGATAAAGATCGCAGGATTTTAAGTCCTGTGCGTCTGCCAATTCCGCCATCCCGGCAAATCATTTAGCTTCAGGGAGTGTGATTCCCTGTAATTCTTTTGGCTCCAAGGGTGGGGCTCGAACCCACAACCTATCGGTTAACAGCCGAGTGCTCCACCATTGAGCTACCTTGGAACGCCATTGTCATTGCTGACGACAAGATTTATTATACAACAGATACTTAACCCGTGTCAACATAATTATATCCAATTTTTGCTTTATTTATTAGTTTTTTTTGAAAATTTTACTTTAGGTATAAATTTAGCTGCGAATTTGCCTATACTTCGACCTTTTATATATAAAAGCCCTAAAATGGAAAACCCTATGGCACCCACACAGTTCACCCAGAGGTCATTCATTGTATCAAACAATCCAATATCGATGTACCCTCCAAAATTCCAAGGCTGATCATTGACAACCACACTTTCTATGGGAATCGTTACTGCTTGATTTGCACCTTCCGGATTAAATAAGATAGAAGAGATTTCTGTCAGAATCGTATCCTTTTGCATGTCGCTTTTAGTATACACATCCATAAAGAACTCAAAGAACTCCCATAGAACTCCTATGGTCATGGAAAAACAAAAAGCAACAGTACCTATGAACACAGGCGTCATAGTAAATTTGATTCGTTCATTTTTATTGAGTATATCGATCAGTGCAAATCCTATAGCAGCACACAAAAAACCATTCATTGTGTGAAGCATGTCATCCCATTTTTCAAACATAATATAATATTGTTTAATTTCACCTAAGATCTCTGCAGAAAAAATGAACAACAATATAATAATTTCTAAGGTATTTGGTAACTTTATATGAAATTTTCTATCTAAAAACGCTGGAATTAAAAATAGAATTAATGTTAGAACACACATAAAAACATTGTTCCAATTTTTATCCATTATTTGATTTATTAGCACTAACACTACTGCAACTCTTAAGATAATATATGCGATTTTCTTGGGAAGAGTTGGAGAATCCATAGTTTCCTTTTCTTTTTTCTTTATTTCATTATCACTCATGTATGCTGTTCCCTCTCGTTTTCATTGTAAGATAGAAATACGGGAGCATTACATGATTACTCCTTATATCCACCTTCTCTAAGTAATTTTGCCTTTTTGCTGTATTTCTTTTCTTGTTCACCATCTCCCTTTTTTCGATAAAGGGTTGCCAACTCGTCCATAGTCTCAATGTGGGAAGGATTGAAGGTCAAAACCTTGAGGAAAGCTTCAAAAGCATGCTCCATTTGATCGGTATTTGCATATCCTACTCCCAGGTAATAATATAACGGCCACCAATCCTTGAATCGACTATCTTTAAACGGCTCCAAGCTTGAAATGCCTTCTACATACTTACCCTTGAGAATGTCATTATAACCTTTTTCTATTTTGATCGGTTCCTCTAATTGTGCCAGTCTCTGCCGAATCTCCTTTTTATCCTTCCCATGTTTGCTTATATTTATATATTTCTCCCAAACAATTGCTGTTTTAATATAGAGACCCATGTTTAAATAGGCATATCCTAAATAGTAGTATGCCTCTGCAAACTTTGGATGAAAATCTAAAAGAAGCTCAAAGAATTCAATAGATTCAGCCTTAAAGTTGCCTACATATTCCTCCTCCTGATGATCGTCTTTCTGGTAGATCGCTCTACATGCCCTGGCATAACTATACATGGCGTGGATATCCTGAGGAGAGATACAAAGGGCCGCTCTGAAATGAATGGCCGCCGCATCAAAATCTTCCTTTTCAGCTGCATTTCTGCCAACTTTAACAATATTCATAGTAGCTTTTTTAAAATAATAGGTATTTATGTACTGCATGTAAGAATCCCGATGCTTAAACTTGGGATCGATACCCATAATCCACACCATGTTCTCAACGATGATGGCTAACTTCAGCCCTTCGCCCCCTTTGAAGTTTTCTACATCTTCTTTTCTAAGGGGAATTGGCACCCCTTTCATAAAGTTAATTTTACCTTCCTTAGCTATATAAGCATCCGTAAAATTGTCAAAAACAAAACCCTCTAAATATTTCTCAAAATATTGTCCGATTCGATCCTTTCTCACTTTAAGATCATATTCTCGTGGTTTTCTTTCTGTCACTTCAAAGCTTACACCCTTTTTATTTGTTCCAAACATCTTGCTTTCTCCTAACGGATCTCCCAACCCTTTCTTTTAAACTTCTTAATTGCATCCGGATTTAAAGTCATAGCCATATCCTGATCCAAAACTTCATGAATTATTTCTTCAAGCTCCAAATTCATTTGATTTCCCTTCCAAACTACAAAGTGATAAAAGAATCTATATAAATCTTCTTTTTTATGAGAATTATGTTGGTATCCTTTTATAAAAAAATAATAAGCGTACTCTTCATAAAACTCAAAAGGATTTAAATTCAAAACTTCCATTGCAAATCGAAGAGAGCTGTTGAACCCCCCTCTGTTATAGTAAAGATCCAATATCTTTTCAATCATCTTTAGCTTTGACAACTGAAAGGCAGTAATAAATTTATTAGAGATTACATCATAGGGTGCAAGCTCATTAAATTCATAACCGTATTGCTCCACTTGATTTCTGATAGGACTTCCCTTTAAGAGCTTTAAAAATCCTAATTGAAGGTGATCAGGTTTTAATTCATATGCGGAATTAAAAGAGTTGGAAAACGACGTATAATCTTCGTATGGCAATCCTGCTATTAGATCCACATGAATATGAATGTTTCCTAAGTCTCTCAATTTTTTAATATTGTGAAATAAAACCAAAATATCAGAATGGCGATTACAAGCGATCAACGTACGCTCATTGATAGATTGAATTCCGATTTCAAATTGAAATAAGCCTTTTCTGGCATTTTTAATTACATTTAAAAATTCATCGTCAATTAAATCCCCACATATTTCAAAATGAAAATTGGTATACCCGTTATCTGTAGCTATTAAAAAAGCAAATATCTCCTTCGCCCTTTTTTTATCCCAGTTAAACGTTCTATCCACAAACTTAACCTGCATAACTTTTTTGTAGATAAAATAAGTTAAATCTCTTTTTACCCTGTGGACAGGGAGAACTCTCATACTCTTATCTACAGAAGACAGGCAGTAGCTACATTGGTATGGACATCCCCTAGCAGATTCGTAGTATACGACCTTGTCTCTTTCACTGGCCACAAATTCATAGGGAAATGGGATGTTCTCGAACTTGATAGGTCTGGCTACCGGATTTACGAAAATCTTTCCCATCTGACGATAGGTAAGCCCAGGGATAGTATGGAAATCCTGCTCATCGTTTACGAAATTTTCCATAAGCTTGGAGAATGATAGTTCTCCTTCTCCCACTACAATAAAATCCACATAGGAATTTTCTTTCATAAATGCGATGGAATCATAGCTTACTTCTGGTCCCCCCAACACGATTCTCACCTGAGGGTTCGCCTTTTTCAAATTGTTAGAAAGGTTTCTGATCCTGTCAATATTCCAAACATAGCAAGAAAAACAGACCACATCATACTCACCTCTCACCAACTCGGTAAAAATGTATTTATCATCATTGTTGATAGTAAATTCCTGTATTTTAATGGATCCTCTGGCTTTCTCCGCCACAGCGTATAAATATTTAATCGCTAAATTTGAGTGCACATATTTTGAATTTAAAGTTGTCAGTAGTATCTTCATTTCATTCCTCTTGCTTATTATATCACTGCCATAAAGCTTTTACATTATAACATTCGGAATCTGTCATCCTTCAAAGAATCTCCCTTTTCAATGGCGACCTTAAGTTGATTAATCAATTTTTCCCTGTCCATAGGTAAATCCCCTTTTAAGGATACATAATTGGACGCGTGATTGCTCCTAAATACACATTTTTTGCTGACGTTGATATTTTCCAGCATCAGTTGAGTCTCCTTTAAAACATTCACCGGAGAAAGCTGAATAAATTTGCCCGACCTGATGTCCTCATAAAGCTCCGCATTTGGTTCCACCAAAAGAGTGAGTAATCCCACATAGGACGGCTCCATTTGGCTGATCATGGTGCCGGATTCTATGGCGTGTTCTTGCCAATCTTGATCCCCGCCCAAACCTGAAATAAAGGTTACTGAGGCCATGATTCCTGAAGTCTCAATCATCTGAACAGATTGAATTAGCTCTGCTCTAGTTGCACCCTTCACTATATTTTTCAGTACTTTATCACTTCCGGATTCTGCACCGATATAAATAATTCCTATCCCATTTTCCTTTAGTTCCACCAATTCCTGATGACTTTTCCTCAATACATCCTGAGGTGAGCCATAGATGGACACTCTCTGGCATTCTGGAAATACTTTTTTAATATGTTCCAGAATCACGATTAAATCTTTATTTTTTAATACCAAGGCATCCCCATCTGCAAGAAATATCTTCTCCACATGGCGATAATGCCTCCTTGCGCTGTTCAAATCATCCAATACTTCTTCTATTTTTCTGATACGAAATTTTTTATCCTTAAACATGCTGCAAAAGGTACATTTATTGTGGGCACAACCGATTGTGACCTGTATAATCAAACTGTATGCCTCACTGGGAGGTCTATAGATACTTCCTTCATATCTCATGTCATTACCAACTTTCTTTACATTTTTTCTGGGGTGTCTATTCCTAAGAGTGACAGTCCATTTTTAATTGTATTCTTGGCAGCGGAAACAAGAAGTATTTTTGCCTTTTTTTCTTCTAAATTTTCCACTAAAATATGTTCATCATTATAAAATTTATTAAAGGCTTGTGCAATATCCACAATGTGTCTGGTGACGATGGAGGGTTCATAACGTTCTGCCGCTTCCAATACGATATCAGGGAATCTATATATTAACTTACATAAGTGAAAGGGAATATCGCCTGAAATGTACTCATAGGAAACCTGAGGTGTAACCTCCATTTCCGCCTTTCTCAAAATACTGCCGGCACGCGCATAGGTATACTGCACATAAGGTCCCGTTTCACCCTCAAAGTTCAAAACCTTATCCCATGAGAATACGTAATCCTTAATCCTGTTATTGGATAATTCTTGAAAAATCACGGCTCCGATACCAATTTGCGCTGCCGCCTCTTCAATATTATCGGTGTTGACCTTCTTTTCTATTATGATTTCCTTAGTCTGGTTAATGGCTCTGTTTAAAACATCCTCTAGGAAAACTACCCTTCCCTCTCTGGTGGACATGGTGCCTTCCTCTAAGCTGACCAATCCAAAGGGAATGTGGATACAATCTTCCGACCATTCATGACCCATTAACGCTATAATTTTAATCCATTGTTGAAAGTGTAGATTTTGCTGTGATGCCACCACATAGATATTCTTATAAAAATCGTAATGTTTCTTTCTGTAAACAGCCGCAGCAATATCTCGAGTGATATATAAAGTGGATCCATCTTTTTTCATAATGAGGGCAGGTGCCAATCCATAAGGTTCTAAATCTACGATTTGTGCTCCTTCTGATTCCTTCAAAAGCTTTTTTTCCTTTAATGTTTCTACAATTTCACCCATCTTATCTGAGTAAAAGCTTTCTCCCGCATAAGAGTCAAAGGAAATCCCTAGCATCTTATAGACACGATTAAATTCCTTTAAGCTTTCATCCCTGAACCATTGCCACAGCCGAACTTCCTCAGGTTCACCATTTTCCAACTTGGTGAATACCGCTCGGGCTTCATCCTCCAAAGAGGCATCCTGATCCGCTTCTTCATGAAACTTAACGTAATAGGACAGCAGAGTTTTAATGGGGGATTCGGTCACATCCTTCTCGTTTCCCCACCTCCTGTAGGCTACAATCATCTTCCCAAACTGGGTTCCATAATCTCCCAAATGATTGATTCGAACCACATCGTACCCTAAAAAAGAATAGATATTGTTGATGGCGTTTCCAATAACCGTACTTCTAATATGTCCAATATGAAATGGTTTTGCAATATTGGGCGAAGAAAATTCTACGATTACCTTTTTATTTTGCCCAATAGAAGAACTTCCATAGGAATCCTTTCGGTCAAAGACTTCTTCCATCACTTCCTTCAGGAACATTTGCCTACCTAAGAAGATATTCACATAGGCGTTGACGTTTTCGACTTTGTCAAAACAAACTTCACCCTTTAGTTTTTCTGCCAATTCCTGAGCGATAAGATTGGGTGCCTTTCTCAAAGATTTTGCTAATTTAAAGCACGGAAAAGCAAAGTCACCCATTTGGGCTTCTGCTGGTACCTCTACCATTCCTTTTATTTCCTCATAAGAAAGTTCTGAAATATGATGCTGTAATAGTTCAGCAATTTGATCTTTAAAGTTTTTCATCTATTCCTCCAGTTATTATCTTCTCCATTTCCATTTCAGTAAAAACAGGGATATTTCTGTCTTTCAGTAATTTTGTAAAAAGTCCATCCCCTGAAATCAAACTCTTGGAAAAGCTACCATCATAAATGCATCCACATCCACAAGAGGGACTTTTAGATTTTAGGATTGCGCCTTTTATCGATCCACCATAGAGTTCTTCCATCTTTTCTATCTCAGTAATGGCACGCGTAGCACCTTGCAAAAATTGCTCTGTAACATCCTCACCATCCTTGTTAATCACTTTATCTCCCACAATTTCTGCAGGGCTCCTAGGGGTTTCCAATCCTCCCAAAATTTCAGGGCATATTGAAACCACAATATTCTCTTCTAAAAACGTCTCTACCCCAGGTATCCGGTTATTCCCGCCGTCATATCTACAATTTTCGCCAGTCAAACAAGCACTTACGATGTACATGGCAAACTTCCTTTCCTATTATTTTAAACGCACTAGTGTTACTCCATCTCCACCCTCATTGTAAGCTCCTGCCTTGAAGGACTTAACGTGTTTATGGCTCTTTAGCATGGTATGAATCCCTTCCCTAAGAATCCCTTCTCCCCTACCATGTATAATGGTCACTTCACTTAATCCCGCCATAAACGCATCATCCAGATACTTATCCACATCCATTTTGGCACTATCTAGGTTTTCACCTCTTACATTGATGCTGGACTGAATGCTTTCCGTCTTGGATTTCATCAATCCCCCAAACTTTCTGTAAGAGCTTTTTTCTTTCACCTTTGAGGAACCATCTTGAATCTTCATCAGGTTTCCAATATGTGAATTGATCTTCAGGCTTCCCACCTGAACCAAGACCTCTTCCCTGTCATCCGGCAAAGAAATCACCTCGCCGTTTTGCTGCAAGCTGACCACCTTGACCCTTTGACCTATTTTAAGATCTTTCACAGCGATGGGCTCCGGATTGATGGGATTAAACTCCGGTTCTTTATACCTTTCACTGGCTTTTTTCACGTCCCGTCTTATTTTCTCTATGGTTTTATTCCTGGCTTCAGGTTTTGTGGAAGACTCCAGTTCTTTTATTTGTTGTTGTAAGTCTGCAAACAGTACTTTTGCTTCAGCAATCATCTCTTTAGCCTCCACTCTGGCCTTGGCTAATATCGTGTCTTTTTTTTGCTCAAACTTTTCTATTTCTTTTGCCAATTCTTCTTTTTGTTTTTTTATTTGTATTCTTAAATCTATAGCTTCATCCCGCTCTTTTTCTGCCAGAATCTTGTTTTGTTCAATGGAACCGATGACATCTTCAAATTTAATATCATCCTTGTCCAAAAGCTCCTTGGCCTTCTCAATGATCTCCTGTCGTAAACCAAGCTTCTGCGAAATTTCAAAGGCATTGGACTTTCCCGGCGTACCTATGGTGAGCTTGTAAGTGGGACTGAGAGTTTCCACATTAAACTCCATGGATGCATTTTGCACTCCGGAAGTACTGATGGCATACTTTTTCAGCTCTGTATAATGAGTAGTAGCAATGGTCAAAGCTCCTGTTTCATATAGGTTGTCCAGTATGGCAATGGCCAATGCAGCCCCCTCTGTGGGGTCCGTTCCCGCCCCCAACTCGTCCAGCAGCACCAAAGTGTCGGATGCGGAATCCTCTAACAGATTAACGATATTTTTCATATGAGAGGAAAAGGTTGATAGACTCTGCTCTATGCTCTGTTCATCCCCTATATCGGCAAAAACCTTTTGGAAAACAGGCATGATCGTTCCATCTGATGCGGGAACATGCAAACCAGCTTGTGTCATCAACACCAAGAGACCCACAGTCTTGAGAGTTACGGTTTTCCCTCCTGTGTTGGGACCTGTAATAATGAGGCATCGATAATCCTCACCGATACGAATCTGGATTGGAACTACCTTTTCGTGATCCAACAATGGATGACGACCCCTGAGAATTTTCAAATTCCCATCTTGATTGAGCTGTGGTTCCACTCCTTTTTGTCGGAAAGACAACTTTCCCTTTGCAAAGATAAAATCCAACCGAAGCAAAAGCTCCTGATCATTGATCAGATCCAGCGCAGAATCGGATACTTCTGCCGAAAGTTGAGATAGAATTCTCTCTACTTCAATCTTCTCAGCTAATTCCAACTCCCTCAGTTGATTGTTTAAGTTGACGATGGCTTGTGGTTCTATGAATAAAGTAGCTCCTGTCGCGGATTGGTCGTGAACGATACCAGGAAACTTGGTCCTATGCTCCTGCTTCACCGGCAACACGTATCGACCCTGCCTCAATGTAATAATCGCATCCTGCAGCATGGATTTATTTTCGGAGGAATTAAGAATTTGATTCATCTTTCCTTTGACAGCTTCATTTTGTTGCAATATGCTTCTTCGAATATCCTTCAATTGAGGGCTGGCATTATCAGCCATCTGATCCTCAGAAAGAATGGATCTACTGATATTCTCTTCCAGTGCTTTCTGCATACTGATCAGGTTTACAAGTTCTTGAATCCTCGGTAATTCTTGAAGATCCTCCCTTAAGAAGGTAACACAATTCCCTGCGACCTGAATGTTATAGAGAATTTCCAAAAGCTGCTTCATGGTAAGGGTCCCACCTTTGTCAGCCAAGGACACGGAATTTTTTATATCATAAAAGCTGCCCATGGGAGGAGTACCCTTTTTCAGGATAACCTGTAAGGCTTCAGAAGTTTCAGATTGCATATCCTGGATTTCATGGAACCGTATTGACGGAATAAGTCCCTCAATATAATTCCTCGTAATCTCAGAAGAGGCCATATCCTTTAACTTTTGAATGATTTTATCATATTCTAAAACTTTGTAAACTCTTTGATTCATGTTTCATTAATCTAATAGTTTTTTATATCTATCAATTTCACCTTTCAGTTGTATGTTTTCCATTTGTAGGTCAAAAAAGCTGCTTTCTATATCTTTGTACTTCGCTTCCAACTCTTTAAACTCTACGTAAGAAGATTCTTTATATTTTTCCTCAGTAGTCATGTTTTCCTTTTTTAAGGTGTCTATTTCATCAACCTTTTCCTTCAACGCCTTCTGCATCTCTTCCTTTTGTTCCAATACAGACTGTGCTTCATCTTTATACTGAAGAAAACTTTTTTTTGCCTCGTCCCAAAGCTTGATGTAATGCTCAGTATCTCTTTCCAATTCAGCATTTTGTGCCTTTAGGTCTGATATTTCCTGTATCATTGAAAAATATTCATCCGCAATATTCACTGCTGACAAAACAGATATGGTCGAAACAGATCCTAATGGTAAAATCTTTGCGATTTCATTCATTTTTTCATTTACCAACTCCGCCACCTTAAGTATGTGTTCTCTTGGTTTTTCTCCGGCAATCGTGTACTCTTGACCATAAATTCTGACAGTTACTTTATTACTTCCCATTACTTCTCCCTTCCTACTTAGATTGTTCTATATAGCGCGCAATCTTGCACATGCCTGTTTCTCCAAATTTTCTAGAACAGAACTGTGCACTTTTGCAACTTCCTCATCTGTCAAAGTTCGATCGGATGCCCTGTAGACTAAGGAATAGGCAATACTCTTTTGATTCACAGGGATGTTCTTCCCCCTGTAGACATCAAACAGAGTAACGCTTTCCAATATCTCTCCCGCTGAATTTACTATAATTTGTTTTAATTGATCCGCTTTGATTTCTTCTTCTACCAAAAGTGCAATGTCTCGCACCATAGCAGGATATTTAGGTAAAGGTTTATAATATTTCATCACGTTGCTGACTGCAATAATACTCTTAACAGAAAATTCTGCACAGTAACACTTACATCCGATTTCAAAGTTTTCACTCACGTCCGGATGAATTTCCCCCATAACTCCCAGTTCTGTACCGTTGGAAAGTACTCTTGCACATCTTCCTGGATGGTACGTATTGATTTGTTCCTCTTGGACAAAGCTCAATTGAGAAATACCCAACTTACTGAAGAGTTCCTCAATCATACCCTTGAGAGTAAAGAAGCTTTCTTCCTGTCCATAGGAAGCAATCACAAGAGAATCCTTTTCTGTCGGTAATCCTTCAATTTGTTCGGATGCTATATTCACGAAGGTATTTCCTATTTCAAAAGCCCTAACCTTTTCAATATTCCTTGAGTAATTTCTTCCTAATGTTTCCAACATATTGGGAATTAGTGTAGTTCTCATCACACTATTTTCTTCCCCCAAAGGATTGATGATTTTTACAAAATTCATCAGGTTAGCATCATTTTCCGCCTTTATTTGGCTCACACCCTTAGGGCTTACAAAGGAATAGGTCTGTACCTCATTGGCACCCATGCTGGTTAAGGAATCCCTCATCAAGTCCTTCAACGTGCGATCAAAGGATTTTTTGGCTTCATTGTGACCCTTAGGCAAGGTAATCGGCATTCTATCATATCCGTAAATTCTTGCAATTTCCTCAATAAAATCTATTTCTTTTAATAAATCCTGTCTAACGGTAGGAGGTGTCACAATTAGAACCTGACCATCACTCTCCACCCTCATTTCAAGCCGCTCAAAGATATCTTGCATCTCTTGGGCTTTCAATTGGATCCCTAGAACGGAGTTTACCCTTTGGACTCTAACCGCAACGACCTTTTCTTCGACCTGCCCCGGGTATTCATCTACGTTTCCACCGATAACCTTACCCGCTCCTATAGCCTCAATGAGGTGGCAAACTCTGTCTGCCGCCGCAGAACAAAGGTTAGGGTCGATACCCTTTTCAAATCTAGAGGAAGCCTCTGTTCTCAAGACTAGTTTCTTAGAAGTTGCTCTAATGCTATCTCCATTAAAATTAGCTGATTCAATCAATATGGTCTGAGTATCGTCTTTTATCTCGGAGTTTAGTCCACCCATGACCCCAGCAATGGCCACAGCTCGCTTACCATCCTTGATAAGAAGCATATTTTCCGTCAACTTTCTTTCCGATCCGTCCAGAGTGATAAAGATTTCGCCTTCCTTGGCGGTATCCACTTGAATTAACTGATCCTCTAAATCCCGTATATCAAAGGCATGCAAGGGCTGTCCGTATTCCAGCATCACATAGTTGGTGATATCAACGATGTTGTTGATAGGTCTCATACCAGCAAATATCAATCTCTGTTGCAACCACCAAGGAGATGGTTCTACCTTCACATCCTTAACAACCCTAGCTACGTAACGTTTGCAGAGCTCAGGCTTATGAATTTTAATTTGTATAAACTCTGAAGCCAGACCCTCTTCCACATTGCAGTGGGTCTGGGGATACTGCATCTTACCTCCCAAGGTGGCGGCCGTTTCTCTTGCCATACCTAACATAGACAAACAATCCGGTCTATTTGGCGTTATCTCAAAATCCACCACAGCTTCTTTTAACCCTAGAGCTGTGACGATATCCTGCCCTAGGGGGAATTCCTCTTCTAAAATCCAAATACCATCTCGGTGGTTCAGAGGAATCACCTTGTCTGAAAAGCCCAACTCAGACGCAGAGCACAGCATACCATTGGACTCAATTCCCCTCAGTTTTCCTTTTTTGATCGATTTCCCTCCCGGCAATTTGCTGTTGTGAAGGGCTACAGGTATATACGCCCCCTCGAAAAGGTTGGTAGCCCCCGTCACGATTTGAACGCTTTCCTGATCTCCGATCTGTACTTTTGTTACCACCAATTTATCCGCATCCGGATGTCTTTCGATGGATAGAATTTTACCCACTACCACATTTTCTATCTCTTCGCCGAAACGAGTCACGGTTTCAATATTAGACCCCGACATAATCATTTTATCGGAAAACATCTCCATATCTGACTCTACTTCTATATATTGTTTAAGCCATTGCATTGGTACCAGCATCTCTTATTCTCCTCCTATTTGAACTGTTGAATGAACCGCATATCGTTTTCATAAAACAATCGAATGTCATCGACTTCATACTTTAGCATGGCAATTCTCTCCACGCCCATTCCAAAGGCAAACCCGGTGAATTTTTCGTTATCGACGTCACCTACCTTCAGAACATTAGGATGCACCATTCCGCAGCCCAAAATCTCTATCCAGCCGCTGCCCTTACAAACTCGACATCCACTGCCACCACATTTAAAGCAGGAAACGTCCATCTCCGCACTGGGTTCCGTAAAGGGGAAGTGGTGTGGTCGAAATTTCGTTTTTGTCTTGGAACCGAAGATTTGTTTTGCAAAACTATCCAAGGTGCCCTTCAAATCTGCCATGGTCACGCCCTCATCCACCAAAAGACCTTCTACCTGATGAAACATAGGTGAGTGAGTGGCATCGGGAGTATCACACCTAAAACATCGTCCCGGTGAAATCACCTTGATAGGAGGTTTTTCCCGCTGCAAGGTTCTAATCTGTACCGGAGAGGTCTGTGTTCTCAGCAAAGTTTTTTCTGAGATATAAAAGGTATCCGAATAGTCTCTGGCTGGATGATTTGGTCCTGCATTTAAGGCATCAAAGTTATGGAATACCGTTTCCACCTCAGGTCCTTCGGCCACGCTGTAACCCATGCTCATAAAAATTTTAGAAATTTCATCTATGGTAATGGTAATTAGATGTTTTGACCCTAAAGTAACTTTCACACCTGGTTCCGTAACATCTATCTTCTCAGTTTTAAACTTTCCTAATTTTTCGGTTTCTTTTAAGAATAAAAATTTATCCCCTAAAAATTGTTCTATTTCGGCTCTCACCGAATTTGCAACCTTTCCAAATTCTTTTCTCGCTTCTGCTTCCATGCCGGACATGGATCTCAAAAGATCTGTCAAGAGCCCTTTTTTTCCCAAATATTTTATTCGAAGCTCTTCGGCTTCCACCAAAGTGGATACTTTTTCCAATTGCTCTTTCGCACTCTGTAAAATTTCTGTAAGTTGATTGTTACCCATACCGTCTCCATTTCTGTAAATTTATATTATTTTCTGATGGTTTCGTAAATTAAAATGGCAGCAGCAATGGAAGCGTTTAATGACTCCACCTGGGGGTTCATAGGAATCTTAACCATTGCATCGTTGACATTCAGAAATTCGGGGGAAATGCCATTCCCTTCATTTCCTATAACGATGGCCACATCGTTTTTTAAGTTACAGTCATAATAATCAATTGAACCCCTTGGATCGGCGCAAATAAGCCTCTTATCATGACTCTTTAACGCCAGAATCGCTTCTTCTGCATCCTTTACAAAAAGCAAGGGTAGTCTGAACAGGGAGCCTGTAGCCGCCCTTACCACCTTTGGAGAGTACACATCTCCTGTACCCCTTACAATAATTGCGCCCTCATAAGATGCACTGTCTGCCGTTCTAAGGATAGTTCCTATATTCCCCGGATCCTGAAGCCTGTCCAGCACTATGAAATTACCACTACCAGTTTGAACTCTTTTAAAGAAATCATCCTTATCCCATGTGTTTTTCTTTACTATGGCTAAGATTCCTTGGGGTGTTTCTGTATAAGCTACATTCTCAAACAACTCATCCTTTAGACCTTCGATGGAGGTTCCATACTTTAACAGCTGCTCTTTTAGCTCCGTCAATTCTTGATTGCTCCCGGATAGAAGGGCTTCAGGGAAAAACGCAACGGGAATGCTCTGACCTGTTTTAATGGCTTCCCTCACTAGATTGGGACCCTCGATTACATATTCTGCCTCCCGATCCCTGTGTTTCTTTACCCCTAGCCGCTTTAATCTCTTGTATGTAGGATTCTCCCAGGAAGATATCATATTCGCTTCGTCCTTACTAATATATAAATCATTAGGTTATGATAAAAGCCGGCACTTATAACCGGCTCATTTTTTAATGTTTTACTAAAACCCTCTTCTATCTTTATTTAAGAAAGATGGAATATCAAAGGCACCGGTCAATTTTGATTCCAACTCTGCTTCCGGTGTTTGAATCGCTTCTTCAGATTCTTCAGAGTGAGCAGAAGCCGCATCTGATTCTGAAATAGCTTGAACCGGATCTCTCTTTGGATTGAGAATATCTGAAGGTCTTTCCTCGAATCCTGTGGCAATTACGGTGATAATGATCTCTTCTTGTAGCTCTTCTTTCACCGATGCACCGAAGATGACGATGGCCTCTTTATCTGCCGCTTTTTCAATCTGGTCTGCCGCATCGTTAACTTCCAACATTCCCAAATCATATCCACCCATAATATTAAGTAAAATAGCTTTCGCTCCATTGATTGATGTTTCAAGCAATGGGCTTTCAATGGCAGTTTTTACCGCGTCTGAAACTCTGTTTTCTCCTGAGCCCCTTCCAACGCCCATGTGAGCGATACCTCGATCACTCATAACCGTCTTCACATCCGCAAAGTCTAGGTTAATGAGCCCTGCCTCCGCAATTAAGTCTGAGATACCCTGTACTCCTTGCTTCAATACTTCATCGGCCATTCCAAATGCCTCCACCATGGATGTATTTTTCTCTGCAACCTGAAGCAATTTATCATTGGGGACTACTACTAAAGAGTCCACATATTTTTTCAAGAACTTAATCCCTAATTCAGCATGTTCTCGACGTTTTTTGCCTTCAAAGGTAAAAGGTTTCGTTACAACACCAACCGTAAGGATTCCCAGATCCTTTGCCGCTTTGGCGATGATTGGTGCAGCACCAGTTCCGGTTCCTCCTCCCATGCCCGCAGTCACGAATACCATGTCAGACCCCTGCAAAAACTTTACTAGGTCATCCAAATTTTCTTCTGCAGACTTCTGACCTACTTCGGGATTTCCACCTGCCCCCAAACCACGAGTAAGCTTCTCCCCAATCTGGAACTTGGTCTCCGCTTTAGAGCCCGCCAGCGCCTGCTTGTCCGTATTTACAGCCATAAAAGTAATTCCCTTTAGACCTGCGGCAATCATCCTGTTTACAGCATTACAGCCACCTCCGCCTATACCAATTACCTTTATCTGCGCCGCGTTTTCTTCATTTACCTCGAATTGCAACATATTCCAGTAACCTCCTGTCACTTATTTTCATTTTATTTTTAGCCAAATTCCCCTTTGGTTTGTACAAGTACTTTGGCTTAGCCTACTTTTATTTCGATGAAATCGAAATTATCGCACTGTTTTACAAATTAAAGTTTTTAAGCTTGTCCACTTCTTAATCTTCATCATTATAGAAGCTTGCATATTATATCAAAAATATAACACATTTTTGATATAATTAGCCATGTGGGTTTCGAGGACAAGCCGAAAAATCACACGGCAGTCAAGTATATAATAAAGACCTATGGGCTTTATTATATCACATAGATATTTCCTTTGCACCTATTAATCTTTAATATTAATATTTTTTTTCGGAAAATATTTATCGATTAACAAGCGCCGTATGACGGCAAGGTTTTGAAATAGTCTGCCTCCAAAGACCAATATAGCCGCATAGTAGAGCGGAACCCCCAACTTGTCTCCTAAAAACGTTAGCAACCCCGCTAAAATGCCATTTACGAAGAATCCGCTGATAAACACCACGTTATCGTACTTGCCGACCAAATGGGAACGCGCAGCACCCAAAAGGGAGTCTAAAGCCGCTAAGATCGCCATAGTGATATAAAAAGAATATTCTGTAGGGTAGGTGATATCAAAGGCAAAACCTATAGCCAATCCTCCTACGAGACCCGCAATAATGGCAATGAGCATGTCATTCTCCCTCCTTTACTTTCAAAGCATTTTTATAATTTTGATTTCCTTTAAACTTCGGTATTAGGATTTCTTCCTCGGGTTTCACCTGACACATCACACCCCACAATTTAAGTATTGTCGCATATCCATCAGGACCAGTAAGCGCCTCTGCCATAGTCTTTGCATTCCCAATTGCTTTAATTTCAAAAGGTCTGGCAAAAAAAATTCCATTAATCCGAATAGTATATCCTGAGCAAGATATGGAAGAGGTATTTACAATGCGCTGGCCGTTTACAGAAATCGCTTCTGCTCCTGCCTTCTTAAGCTCATTTAAAATAGTAAGCACATCTTGATCATGTACCAATAACATGTTGATATTTTCCCCTTCATTTAACTCCCTAGTTCCATCATCCACAAAGATGGTAACCCCCGGACCCTTCACATCCGTTTCGCCGCTGGACAGCTTATAGTACTCCAATTCTTCCAGTAACTTTCCCTGTAGTTCATCGTTGTCGCTTTTAAAAAGTACCTCATATTCTCCCAACTTAACCTCAGCATCCAGCACTCTTTCCTTTAAAGTTTCCACATCCTTGCTTTCAGCTTCGATATTTACCTTTAAATCCGATATTGCTTTTGGCGAGATATATAAAGGTAGTCCATTTGTGCCCCGTACCACAAACACTAGAGAACAGCCTACCACTAAACTCAACGCAAAGATACCCATAATTCTTAATCTCAATTAGTTCACCCGCCTTATTCCTCGGTTTTTACCGTTTGGGCATATTGAAATTGGATAATCCCATTATATCTGGGTACCACCAAGTCCTGCTCTTTCTTAATATTTACCTGAAGTCCATACTTGTTTTTATCCTTCATTTCATCCACGATACCGTAACGGATCGTAATCGTTGCATAAATCGTCTCGGGATTTCCTATGGCTTTGACAGTATAGGGGGGAGCTGTAGGCACCGTGTTGATATTCACGTGATTACCAGCCAGGCTAATCTCTGTGCTAGCAATAATTCTTTGCTCATTGATAGAGATCGCTTCCGACCCCGCATCCTTCAATTTATTCACTAAGTTTAAGAGGAGCTCATAATTTGCCATAATCATACTGAAGTCACTGGATGTTCCATCGATGGGCAAAGGATCGTCAATCGTAACGATGACTCCTGGACCATGAACATCCACTATTCCTGAAGCAATCTTATATTTTTCTAAATCCGTTATAATTCCTTTAAGAAAGAAATCTTCATCAGATTTTTTTTGTTCAATTTGAGCCATTCGCTCTTCGTATGAAATCAGTTCTTTGGTAAGCGATTCCTTTTCAGCAATAACACTTTTCAGCTTTTCTTCATATGCCTTCGCTTTTGAAACTGGAACCAAACCACCCAAGTCGGATCCCTGTACCGTACTGATCTGGATGGAGATAATCAACCCAATCAAAAGGGACACTATCCCCACAATAAAAAATCCTATAAAACGATTGCCTTTTCCCATGCTCCTCACCTTTTCAATCCGAATAATTATTCTATAAGAGGGCTGTAGGGTATGGCATCACCATTTCCTATTTTCAGCACTCCTCTTTCAATACCCTTTGAGTATAACTCATATAGAACCTCTTGCAAAGAGTCTAAATTATTTTTTATATTTTCCGGCGTTCCTTCACATAATAAATAATCATAGATATAAGCTTTAATAATTACGCTTGAAATATCAATTTTTTTGAAAAACATTTCTTTGCTATCCACTGCCACAAGCAAACTTAAGGTATCTGAAAATAAAGCATTCTCCTCTACAACCAGAGGTTTCCCAGGTTTATGCTCCGTTAAGGTCAATCCGGTAATAAGTGTTATAGAAAGATCTACGTTGGATTTTTTAAGAACCATGCCTTCTTTGTCGATGATAATAAATTCTTCTCCATTGGGAATTGCTGCAAACTCTTTTCTTTCCAATACATCTAAGGTGATGGTGGAAGGCAACTTTCTTTTGATTTTAACACTTTTTATATACGGATCTTTCAATAAGTTCCTTCTAATATCCGAAATGGAAAAAGCAAAGATATTTTCGCCGGTCTCCGACTTAGATAAGGCAATAATTTGTTGAGGAGTGTAGTAATTATTATTTTCAACTACAAATGTTTCTATATCAAAAAAAGAAGAGGACAAAAAGAAATAAAGCGCCGTTAACAATACGATTAACAAAAATAGTCGCAATAAATATCTTTTTTTTCTTCTTTTTTTCTTCTTCCTTTTCGGATGTTCCTCAGTATAGTTTTCAGTTTCTTTTTTCATTGGTAACCTCAGTATTATTTTACTCTGACAATCTGTGCCCCCAGCAGGGATAACCTCTGCTCAAAATTTTCATATCCTCGGTCAATGTAGGCAATATTCTCTACTACGGTGTTTCCATTGGCTCCCAATCCTGCGATGACCAACGCAGCGCCTCCTCGAAGATCTTTGGCTTGCACAATCGTTCCGGAAAGCTCCGCCACGCCCTTTATAATTGCATTTCTGCCATCGATGATAATTTGAGCACCCATCTTGCGCAGTTGGTCTATGTTTTTATATCTATTTTCAAATATGGTTTCGGTAATAATACTAGTGCCTTTTGCCAGGGTGAGCATAGACAGCATCTGTGATTGCATATCTGTAGGAAACCCTGGGTGAGGCTGCGTATTGATATAGTTGATAGCTTTTAACTTTTTAGGACCCTTTAAGAATATTCTATCCTTCTCTGCGGAAACCTTGCAACCAGACTCCACCAACTTTGACAAAATCATAGTCATATTTTCAGGCATTATATTTTTCAGTATAATTTCTCCGCCGGTAATAGCACTTGCAACCAAAAAAGTTCCAGCCTCAATGCGGTCGGTCATTACAGAATATTCCGTTTCATCCAACCCCGTTTTCTGCAAACGAGGATTTCCTTTTATGACGATTTGCCCGCTGCCGGCGCCTTTTATCTTTGCCCCACAGCCGTTTAAAAAGTTTTGTAAGTCGACGATCTCCGGTTCTCTGGCGGCATTGACAATCCTCGTCTCACCCTCTGCACCGATGGCGGTAAGCATAGCGTTTTCTGTGGCACCTACACTTGGAAAATCCAGAGCAATGGTGGTTCCTTGTAGCTTATGCCCGATGCACTCTATGTTTCCTTCCTTTTCGTTTACCGTAACTCCAAGCTGCTTTAACGCTGAGATGTGGATATCGATGGGTCTCAACCCAATTTCACATCCACCGGGGTAGCTCATGGTTATCTTTCCAAATCTAGCAATCATAGGACCCATGAGGAAAACAGAAGAACGCATTTCTCTCATCAGTTTTTCTGAAATTTTAAAGGTATGTATATGTTCTGAGTTTACCACTACCGACTTTTGGTCATATTCTATCTTGCATCCTATTTCTTTTAATATAGTCAGCATATTTTTCACGTCAGATAAATTAGGACAATTGGTTATTCTACAGCTTTTTCCAGTAGCTAAACAAGCTGCTAATATGGGTAAAACTGCATTTTTTGCTCCGTTTACTTCTAATTCACCTTCAAGTCTATTGCCACCTGTTATATGGTAACTTTCCACAAATGTGCACCTCCAAAGAAAGTCTATTTTGGATTCATATAAAAGATTTTTCAATATGAAAACTCTTATCAGTATATGAACTTTTCTTTAAGGTGTGACTATCGCAAGTTCAAATTATCATAGATTACATCCGCCGCATCAAATCTTCCTATTTTAGCACTGACCTCCGACATCTGATTTAACGCTTGCTTATTATTCATGAGCCTCATAATCACGGAATACAGCGCTTCCGTTTGGAGCTCCTTTTCCTCTATGAGCACGGCGCCTCCTTTGTCAGCAACCACCTTGGCATTAAAGTATTGATGATTCCCTGTAACATTCGGGGAAGGTATCAGGATCGATGCCTTTCCACAGGCGGTGATCTCCGATACCGTCAACGCACCCGAGCGGCTGATAATCAAATCGCAGGCATGCATATATTCGTGCATATTTTCCGCATAAGGCATAATTGTTATCTTATCTTCAAAAGATACTCCTAAATCCGATAGAGATTGTAGGATATTATCGTAATAAATTTTCCCTGTAATAAAGAATATTTTTATGTTGTTTAGATTTTGCATCTGATCGATCAGTTTAATCATGACCTTATTGATCATTCCGGCACCTCTGCTTCCACCAAAACATAGTATGGCGAAATCATTTTTACCAATATTGAACTTTTCTCTAAAATCAGTGACACCGGTGAGCATAAAGCTTTTGCGTACCGGATTACCGGTAACCAGTATCTTATCTTGGTTTTTAAAATAGCTCTTGGCCTCGGCAAAGCTTACAAATATGCGTTGTACATATTTTTCCAAAAGCTTATTGGTCATGCCCGGACAAGCATTTTGCTCGTGAATATAGGTTGGAATCCCCATTTTATGCGCAGCTCTCACCACAGGACCACATACGTATCCACCCGTTCCGATAACCACATCAGGTTTAAAATTTTCTATAATTTTTCTGGATTGCTTATCGCTTTGATAAAGTTCTTTTAAGGTTTTTATATTTTTTAAAGGATTTCGTCGGTCAAATCCACTGATAGTTATAAACACTATCTCATATCCGTTTTGCGGCACTATTTCCCGTTCCATCCCTTTTTCTGTTCCAACAAAGAGAATCTCTGCATCCTTATGCCTTCTTTTTATCTTATCCGCTATGGCAATGGCCGGATAAATATGTCCTCCGGTCCCACCCCCGGTCATAATTATTCTCATTTTTCCTCCTTGTTTACCTTGCTGAGTGCTTCGAAACGTTCAGCAGAATCCCCATGGATCCCATAAATAACATCAACGCATTTCCTCCGTAGCTGATAAAGGGAAGAGTGATTCCCGTAGGTGGCATAGAGGATGTAACTACTGCAATGTTAAGTATTACTTGGATTGCAAGCATGATGGTAATCCCACCTGCTAGCAGAGTCCCAAACATATCCGGAGCATTCATAGCGATATGCATACCTCTCCAAATCAACACCAGGTAACATATGATTAGAGCAATACATCCGATAAATCCCAATTCTTCTCCAATGATAGCAAATATGAAATCATTTTGAGGTTCCGGTAAGTATAATGTCTTTTGAATACTTTTTCCCAGACCTAAACCAAACAATCCCCCTGAACCTAATGCAAGTAACGATTGAATCACCTGATATCCCGCTCCCAGAGGATCTTTGAAAGGATCTAAAAAACTGACGACTCGAGTTAAGTGAAATCCTTCCGTTGCAAAGATCATAGCAGCCACACCGGCTACCCCTAACCCGATGATGCCGACAAAGTACTTGAGATGCATCCCCGCAATAAACATCATTCCGATGATAATACCGGTAACGGTAATCGCCGTCGAAAGGTTAGGCTGTAGGTAGATGAGACCAAACAACACACCCGTCAACACCAAGAGTGGAAAGACCCCTTTTGAAAAAGACTTAATACGTGTTGTATCCTGACTTAAAAACCAAGCCACAAATATGATCGATGCAATTTTGGCCACTTCTCCCGGCATGATTGTCATCTCACCCACGCCAATCCACCTGGTAGCATGATTCGTCGTAATTCCCAAAGGCGTAAAGAGAAGCAGCAGCAAAACGATACTGGTGCCCATAATAAACGGAGCAAGTCGATAGTATAACCTATAGCTTGTGAAGGTGGTAAAGATCATAAGAGATAATCCAATTCCGGCCCACACCAAGTTTCGCTTTAAATAATAGTATGGGTCACCGTAGTCACTGATAGCATTATAATAGCTGGCGCTAAACACCATTACAATTCCAAACACAACCAAACCCAATACCAAAAAAGTAAGGACAAAGTCACCTGATTTTATTTTTCTTGCTTTTTTCTTTATTTTAGCCATAACAACTCCAAGTTTATCTCCTTAAATTTTCTACACATTCTTTAAAATGTCTCCCTCTTTGCTCAAAGTTAGAATACATATCCCAACTGGCACACGCAGGAGATAACAATACGGTATACCCAGGTTTAGCCACTTTAATAGATGTCTCTACGCATTCTTTCATATCTTGGCATAAGGTAATATTATTAAAACCCAACGCACTAGCAGTTTTTTTAATTTTCTCAGCGGTTTTCCCCAGTAAAATTAGGTGTTCCACCTTATTGTCAAAAGCCTTAATAAAATCTGTAAAGTCCGCACCTTTATCGTATCCCCCGGCAATGAGAATTACCTCTTTTTCCATTGCATCCAAAGCTTTGATGGCCGCATCCGTATTCGTACCCTTAGAATCATTGATAAACCAAACTCCATTATGCTGACCAACTTTTTCCAATCTATGCTCCACCCCCATAAATTTTGTAATAGAGTCTCCTATAGATTTTGGGTCAATCCCTGCAAAGAAACTAATTGCTGCGGCAGCTAATGCATTTTCAACATTGTGCCCTCCTAGAATTTGTAGATCTTGAAGTTTGCATATTTCATGTTCTTTTCCTTGCAAATCCGCAATTATCAGTTTATCATTTTTAACGAAGGCTCCCGGTATAGGACTACTATTTCTGCTGAAAGGTATCACTTGCGCCATACTGATTCTTGCCAATTTTTCAAAGTTTGGGTCATCCTTGTTTAAAATCAAAAAATTCTCTTGAGTTTGGTTTTTAAATATTCGAGATTTTGCTTCCAAGTAATTTTCAAAAGATTTATGTCTATCCAGATGATCCGGTGTAACGTTTAAAACAGCAGAAATTTCAGGTTTAAAAGATTCGATGGTCTCCAACTGAAAGCTGCTGGTTTCTGTTATCAGCCAATCCTCCGGCTTCGTTTCCATTGCTACGGAGGCTACAGATATGCCGATATTTCCGACTACATATGTAGACCTTCCACTGTCAGAAAATATTTTGCCAACTAGAGAAGTGGTGGTAGTCTTTCCATTGGTACCTGTGATTGCCACGTACCTTCCACATCCCACTCGATAGGCAAGTTCTAATTCACCGATGATTTCAATATTTAATTCTTTGGCTTTTTGTAAAAAAGGAAGCTCCAAGGGTACCCCTGGACTTACTACAATCAGATGAAATAGCTGCAGATTTTCGGGAGCATGAACGGGATAAAACCGAACCCTATTGGCATCCATAAAAGTCAATAAATCCTCTTGGAAAAAGTCTTTATCATTCTTGTCCGTTACGGATATTCTGGCACCTAAAGTTTTCAGCACCATCATTGCACCGATTCCCGATTTTCCTAACCCCACGATTAAAATATTCTTATTCTTTAATTCCATATCTTTTACCCGCTTCTATCTTTCATATCTTACTATCTTATGTTTTTCTAATTCTTTTATTAATTCTAATACGTTCTATTTTACTATTATCATACTGACAATGCACAAAACTACCGTAACACTCCAAAATACAACTACAATTTTCGTTTCTTTCCATCCACTTAATTCAAAATGATGATGCAAAGGTGACATTTTAAAAATTCTTTTCCCTGTAGTCTTAAAGCTGATAACCTGAAGAATGACGGATAAAGCCTCTGCTACAAAGACTCCTCCAGCTATGGGAATAATCAACTCTACATTCATAAGTATGGCAGCAGCAGCCAATCCTCCACCCAAAGCCAACGAACCCGTATCTCCCATAAAAACCTTGGCCGGATACCTGTTGTAAAGTAGGAAACCCATGCAAGCCCCTGCTATCGCACTGCAAAAAATTGTGGGAGCAGTAGCGCCAAAGGCTCCTGCCAACAGAGCCAAAAATGCAGCCACTATTGCAGAGGTTCCTGATGCCAAGCCGTCCAATCCATCTGTAAGATTTACACTGTTTACCATAGCCACCACCACAAAAGCTACAAACGGGATATAAAAATACCCAAAGTCCCAGTAGGTGTCCACAAATGGAATATAGATTTTCGAGCCATATACAGAAACCTGACTTTGATAGATGGCAATCCATGCGGCAATGATGATCTGCAAAAGCAATTTTTGTTTTGCCGTCAGTCCCAAATTCCTTTTTAAGGATACTTTTACAAAGTCATCGAGAAATCCTAAAACACCAAAGGCTATAAAGGAGAACAAAAGAATCAATAAGTCTCTTGAAATGATTCCCGAGGTAAGGCAGGTAACCAATACTGCAGCAATAATCACAATGCCCCCCATGGTTGGAGTCCCCGATTTAACCTGATGGGATTCTGGACCTTCCTCTCGTATACTCTGCCCTGCTTTGATTTTTTTCAAAATTGGCAAAAATAAATACATGCCTATTGCAACTAATGCAAAGGATACGATTAACGAAATACCCATAGGAATCATAACTTGATCATTCATCTATTCTTTCTCCATAATTTTTTTAACTATTTTATCCATCTCCATGCCTCTGGAACCCTTTACTAAAATTACATCTCCCATGGAAATCAGTGAAATGATTTTTTCATATACAGTTTCTTTATTTTGCTCCCATATAATATTTCTTTCCCCCATTTTTCCTTTAGCGCCAGTCGCGATGTTTGCTGATTCCTTTCCAACGCAGATAAGAATGTCAATAGGTCTTTGAGCAATATATTCACCTATGCTTAAATGATACTCCGCTGACCCAGGTCCCAACTCAAGCATGTCTCCTAGAATGGCTATTTTTCTCACGCCCCCGGTGGCCAAAAGAACATCTAAAGCCGCTTTCATGGATTCTGGACTGGCATTATAAGTATCATCGATAATCTTAATACCATTCTTTCCCTTGATAGATAGCCGCTTTTCAACCAATTCAGTCTTTTGAAACCCAACTTTGGCCTCTTTCAAGGTCATACCGCTTTGCACTGCTGCTGCAATGGCCAAAGTTCCATTAAAGGCATTGTGCCTCCCTGGAATATTTAAATGGTAAGTTTCCAACTGTTCCTTATGTTCTATAGAAAATTTTATTCCCGCTTCCCCGAAATCCTCAATATTTGAAATAATGAAGTCACTCTTTCCTGTGGTTCCTGTTTTTATTAGTTGATAATCACCTTTAGTTTTTACAGAGTTAAGCATTTCGTTGTCCACATTGACAATTAGGGTTGAGTCTTTTTCAAAGTAATTGGTCAACTCCATCTTTGCTCTCAAGATTCCTTCTTGACTTCCTAAGTTTTCGATATGTGAGGTTCCAATATTGGTTATGATGCCAATATCAGGTCTAACCAACTCTGCCAAAAGATCAATTTCGCCGAACTGGCTCATGCCCATTTCAAAGATTCCTACTTCCACATCATCCTCCATGGATAGAAGAGACAGTGGTAAGCCTATATGGTTATTATAGTTTCCAGGCGTTTTAAATACTTTATATTTCTCCTTAAATATGCTATAAAGCATTTCCTTTGTGGTAGTTTTGCCGGTGCTCCCCGTTACAGCAACTTTTAAAAATCTCTTGCTTGATATATGATATTTTGCAAGTTCTTGTAGCGCTTTTGTAGTATCATCGACTAAAATCAATCCTATTTCTTTTTCTCGAATTTTCTTTTGGTTTACCGATTGAAGGTCGGAAGCTATGATGCATCTGCAACCTTTATCGATAACCTCGTTCAGGAAGATATGCCCATCTTTGCTTTCTCCGATCAACGCAAAAAATAAATCTTCATTTTTTACTTTTCGGGAATCAATGCAAATACTTTCTACGTACTTATCATTATCTCCTGATATTTTATTACCATGTGTCGCTTTTACAATTTCGCCTATTGTTAATTTTTTCATTACCTTATCCTTCTATCAATTTTAATACGGTCTCCTTGTCATCAAAAAAGAACTTTTTCTCTCCAATTATTTGGTATTTCTCGTGACCTTTGCCGAGCACTAACACAACGTCATCAGCTCTTGCTTTATCCAAAATAAATCTAATGGCTTCAAGCCTGTCATCTATGACTTGATATTCGCATCCAGTCTCATACATACCCTCCTCAATTTCTTCCGAAATTGCACTTTGCTCTTCAGTTCGGGGATTATCACTGGTTATAATTGCATAGTCTGCAAGTCTACCTACAATATTTCCCATTTTCTTTCGCTTTTCTCTCTCCCGATCTCCACCACAGCCAAAAAGACAGAGAACTCTGCCTCTTTTGATTTCTAAAACGGTAGATAGAATTTTTTCCACCGCATCCGGAGTATGCGCAAAGTCTACAATGACAGTATATTGTTTTTTAGGATTTTCTATAATTTCAAATCTGCCGGGAACCGCACTTAAAGTTTCAATCCCTTCCTTAATTTTTTCAAAAGAAACTCTGCTTTCACAGGCTACGGCTATGGCTGCCATGGCATTCTCCAACATATAAGTACCGGGGATTTGAACGGTCAATTGACCTAAAACTTCATTTCTGCGGCATACCTCAATGGTGGTTCCGGAAAAGCTTTGCTGAAGAACATTGCATGTGTAATCTGCCGTATTGCCTTTTAAGGAATAACTGCGAAGTTTAACCGAAGTCTTAGATTTTAATTCTTCTGACAGCCTTTTTCCATAGACATCGTCTATGTTTATAATATTTGCTATATCTGTCATAAAAAACAACTTTTTTTTGGCCTGATAGTATTGGGACATATCTTTGTGAAAGTCTAAATGATCTTCTGTAAGGTTTGTAAAGATGCCATAAGAAAATCGCATCCCATCAACTCTCCCCAATTCAATGGCCTGCGAAGACACCTCCATCACACAGTTCCTGACTCCGCACCTTTCCATTTCTAATAATAATTTTTCCAAATAACAAAAATCCGGAGTTGTATTTATGGCTTGATAGGTTTTTCCTGCAAAGCTGTATTCAATAGTTCCTATATTTCCACAGGCCCTTCCTGCGACCTCCAAAATATTTTTGATCATATAGCAGGTGGTAGTTTTTCCATTGGTTCCGGTAACTCCTACGATGACCCCACCAAACGCATTTTGATTCTCATAAAAGATGTGTGAAATTTGCGACAATAGTTTTTTTCCGTCTGATGTTCTTAAAACCGGCATGACTTCTAAGGAAAAGTCTTCTTCTGTAATGATTACCTTAGCACCTTTAAAAGCAGCGTCCAAAGCATAGAATTTACTTTTATCATGTTGTCCTTTAATGCTTACAAAAACATCACCCTTCATAACCTCTTCTGAATTAAAAGCGATTCCGGTAATATTAACATCGTCTAATTCAGATGGACATTGAACATCGGTGCCAAACAAAAGATCTTTCAGTTTCAAAACTAGTTCCCTCCCTTTAAGAAATACTTATTCTCTGTAAAGGCAAATCACAGAGTCCTTTTGTATTTTTTCTCCCGGTTTAGGAAATTGATCTACTACGTTAAATCCTTGAGCTTCTGCAACATCCGGCATAATCGTATATCTCATACCCGCTTGATTAATAATTTTTACGGCATCTTCAATACTGAGCCCTGTCAGCGACGGCACCACCACTTTATCTTTTTGTATCAGCTGCATCTGTTCCTGAGTATAGGTGGGCTGCACATTTAAGTACCTTAAAGTCTCTTCGATTATGACTTTTCCCCCAGGCAAAGCCGTCATACTGCCAAACTTCACCCCCTTGGGGTTATCCACTACAACGAGCACCGTAATCTGAGGGTTATCCATTGGTGCCATTCCAATAAAGGAAGAACAGGTTTCTTCACTGTACTTACCACCCTTTGCTTTGTTGGCCGTACCCGTTTTCCCACCGATTCTGTACCCGTCTATTCGACTTCCCTGGCTTCCGCCTTCATCTACTACTGCTTCCATAATCAGGCACATTTCATCTGCAGTTTGCTTGGATATGATCTTTCTAACAATCTTAGTATCAAACTTCTCTACTACGTTTCCGTCTTCATCCGTCAGTTCTTTGACAAGCCTCGGCTGCATGAGATTGCCCTCATTTCCTAGTGCGGAAATAGCGGTGATCAACTGAATAGGGGTAACCGCAATGCCTTGCCCATAGGACATGGTAGCTAGACCCACAGGACCTGCAGTATCCTTTTTCTGCAATATCGCATAACCTTCCCCAGGATAGTCGATTCCCGTTCTTTCTGTCATGCCAAACAAATCCAAATACTCAAAGTATTTATCCATGCCAATTCTCTGGGCTAAAGCTATAAAGACAGGATTACAAGAATTTCCTACAGCTTCTGTCAATGTTTGATTGCCATGTGGATTGTAATATCTCCAACATCGTAAAGTTTCATTTGCAATCTTTGTGCTTCCAGTGCACACAAAATGATCGTTTAATGAGGTAACGCCTTCTTCCAAAGCAATTGCGGTAGTCAACAGTTTAAAGGTTGATCCAGGTTCATAAACATCACTGATCATTGGATTTCTCCACATCTTATTCCAATAATCCAATTTTTCAGTATCTGAAAGAGAGTTTACATATTCCGCTTTCACCGGATCAAGGGGTGTTCTGGAATTATTGGGGTCGTACTCAGGGGTAGATGCCATCGCCAAAATATCACCGGTTTTAGGATCCATAACGATACATTCTACCATATCAGCTTGCGTATTCACTTGAACGTTTTGTATGGCTTTTTCCACATAATGTTGGATTACTTCGTCTATTGTGAGTACGATGTTTAGACCATTTTCGGCCTTGTAATACTTCTCAGTACCATATGCCAAACCTTCTCCATCGCGGTCTGTATTTTTAATCCATCTTCCCGGTGTCCCGCTGAGGTAATTGTTATATCGCATTTCAATTCCTGCAAGGCCTCTATTATCATCCGTAACACTTCCAAGCAAATGAGAAGCAAAGGCACCCAAAGGATAATACCGTTTTACATCTTCGGCAATTTCAATTCCCGGTATCGCTGCTTCTCGTATTTCATCAGCTTTTTCTTTTTCTATGTACTTTGCAACCTTCACTAAGGCTTTATTTTGTGTAACCGCATCCCTTACAGCAATAGGATCCAAATTTAACAGTTCAGATAACTTATTAACTGCATTATCAATCCGTTTTTCAGCTTCTTCGGCTTTCTTTCCTTTTACACTTGCCGGCCTTGCCCAAATGGAATAGGTCACTGCGCTGACAGCCAACTCATTGCCATTTCTATCGTATATGATTCCTCTTTTGGGAGGTATGGGCACATCGCGAGTCTGTATTTCGATGGCCATTTCAGAGTATTTCTCACTGGCTACCACCTGAATCCAGCCTACCCTAAAGGTCATGACCGCACACAGGGCTGTAATGACAAAGAATGCAAAAATCATTCTTTTTTTGCTTCTATTGGTAATTGGGGACATAGACATCTCTCCTAAGAATAATTTTGTTTTTCAAACGAATGGACTTCTTTATGTATATTTTCTTAAAGCTAATTATATGCACGTTCCTTCAGTACTAATGCAAAATCGTGTAACTTTTCAGGATTTCTGCTGACATAAACGAACTGATCGGGCATGGGGTAAATCATTCCTAACTCTAATTCCGCTCTCTTTTCAATCAATTGAATGTTTTTACCATTATTGATTTTTACTGTCAGATTTTCTATTTCACCAATAATCATATTGTTTTCTTTCTGAATCATATTAATCTTATATTTTATAGCAGCTGAATATGCAGTAGATAAAATTAACGCTATGCAAAGAATACCCCCTATAAAAATCAATGAAATAATTTTCAATTTTTCTTTCATAACCATCTTTTTTACCTCTTTTCAATAATTCTAAGTTTTGCACTCCTAGCCCTTGGATTTGTCAACAGCTCTGCCTCCGATGGTGTAAGGGGCTTTTTGCTAATCTTTATAATCTGGCTTTTCCTCCCACAAGTGCAGATGGGAAATTCCTTAGGGCAAATGCAAGGATTTGCCGCTTCATTGAAGATATCTTTTACAATTCTATCTTCTAAGGAATGAAATGTAATGATACAAAGCCTGCCCTGAGGGTTAAGTGCTTTTATCGCCTCTCTGACCGCATTATCCAACATTTTCAGTTCATTATTTACCTCTATTCGCAAAGCCTGAAATGTCCTCTTTGCCGGATGAGGACCTTCCCTTCTGGCTGATGCCGGTATAGCAGCTTTGATAATTTCCACCAACTGACCCGTACTGGTAATAGGCTTGTCCTTTCTGGCACTCACCATAAACTTACTGATCCTCGAGGCCCACTTCTCTTCCCCATATTTTCGAATTACTCCAGTTAATTCCTCTTCACTGTAGGTATTTACGATGTCTTCTGCTGTTTCTTCATCCAAACTATTCATTCTCATATCTAAGGGTGCATCCTTCATATAGGAGAATCCCCTGTCGGGGTTGTCCAGCTGAAAAGAGGATACGCCTAAGTCCAAAAGAATGCCATCTGCGCTCCCAAGTTTGCTTTCTTCCAATAGGTGTACAATTTCAGAATAATTACTATGTGCGACATGAATATTACAATCATAAGGCTTCAATCGTTTCGTTGCAACATCAATAGCTTCCAAATCTCGATCTATGCCCAGAAAATTTCCATCTTTGTTTAACTTTGAACAGATTAATGAAGCATGTCCTCCTCCACCCAGTGTGCCATCAACGTAAGTACCGCTTTCCTTAATATTAAGACCTTCGATGCATTCCTTGGCCAAAACAGGTGTGTGTTTAAATTCCATGTACGAGACTCCTAAATTCCATAGTTTTCCATTTGCAATGCAAATTCTCCCGGTTCTAACTTTTCACCATTCTCAGCATTTTCCCACTCTTGTTTGCTCCAAATCTCCACCTTGTTTAAGACCCCTAAAGTGACGAGCTCCTTATCGATCTTTGCGTAATCCTTTAAGCTTGGCGGAATTGTCATCCTACCCTGTTTATCAATTTCGCATTCCACTGCACTGGCATAAAAGTATCGAACAAAGGCTCTTGCCTTTGTGTCGGAAACGGGTAAAGTAGCAAGTTTGTCCTGAAATTTAGACCATTCTGACATAGGGTAAATGTATAAGCAATTATCCAGCCCCTTTGTGAGAATGCACCTTGGTATAAGGGCTTCTCTAAACTTTGCTGGGATAATAATTCTACTTTTTACATCTATTGAGTTTTTATACTCACCCATCAGCATGATATAGACCTCCATAATGTTGTTGTGTAATCCACTATACTCCACTTCACTCCACTATGCAACAAATTTAATCGAAAAAATGGGTTTAATTTAATAAATCAATTTTATTTTTTGTTAAATTTATTAAAATTATATTACACTTTTCAATATGTGGTATGAACACACGTTTTCCATACGAAATATTGAACTGTATCATGTTTTTGATTGCTGCATATTATGTAAATATAGAATAGACTTTGTATCATACTTGTAATACTATTCCGCAATTAAAAATATGATATGTTTTTAATTGCGGAATAGTATAAGAATTTTAAAGATTATCAACGCATACATAACTGGCAAACCAGCTAGTAATGAATCATAAAAGAGAGGTTAATAAAATGAAAAATCATGCAGACAGTTTATGTGGCACTTCTATTGATTCTGGTCGTTTAAAATTTCACAGTCAGAATCAAGCGTTAGTGTATATGGATAAAGTTTACTCTTATAGAAAGGGGTCTTCCGCACCCATTATCTTTCATTTAAATACATGCGATGAAGATTTAGGAAACTTTGCGATTGAGATATCTACTTATGGCGGTATGCCAAACAACTCATGTAACTGCAATCAACGAAATATCGATCTCGGTTGCAACCACATAATTATCGATCAACCTCCCACCTTTCACGTCGAAAAATCCCATGCAGAGGTCAGCTATTTTAATACACACCCTGCAGGAAACGTAACCCCTATGCATGCTTCCTTCGATGGTATCCCAGCTACCGGAATCTCCTATTCCAATGGTCAATACTCAATTAGCATAGCGGATATTGACAGCCAGCTGCAAAAAACCAAATGCCTCCGAGAAGGGCTACCTACAAAAAACTTCTTTTTACTTACCCATAGCGGACCATGGATGATGAGGGCTACTTATTTTCTAGAGGGCGTAGTCAGTGCAAATGGCAAAACTTGCTGCTTTAAAGCAAAGATTTTTAACGCTGACAATACCCCAAACACCATATTACCGCCTACCGCTATTTCCAACTTTGCAGTAGACAATGTATCAATCCCTTGCTCTAGCAACGGTATTGCACCGAATGTTTTTTTCCAGTTTGGTGCTGAAATTAATTTGGTAAATCCATCTTTAATTGTGAACTCAGGAGGAACAGGAGTATCCCTGATTTCAAACGTCGCAATCGTGCCTACTGTTCAAATCGAGGTGGTGAAAAGAAGTTTGTTCGAAGTGAATGCCAAAGAAGCCATCACCCACTGTGACGGGTTTGTGGAAGCGGCAGAAGATTTAATCACTTGCGGGATAAACGGAAGGTCTAACGTCGATAGATGCCGAGACGAGGATGTGGCAGGAGCAGAATTCGACGAAAACTGCGGCTGTGCAAATCGACCTATGTTAGAAACGGCCGTGGGTTTTAACAACACGGTTGCCAGAGGCGGCAGAGGTTGCTGTCTGTTTTAAGGTTAAAGCTCTCTTCTGCCCTCCATAGCTTTAGAGAGTGTTACTTCATCCGTGTATTCAAGATCCCCTCCCACGGGTACCCCGTGGGCAATTCTGGACACCTTGATTCCTGATGGTTTGATAAGTCTGGAAGTATACATCGCAGTGGCTTCTCCCTCAATATTCGGGTTCGTTGCCAAAATCACTTCCTTAATATTGGAGTTTCCCTGTAGTCTCAGGATGAGTTGCTTTAAGTTGATATCTTCCGGACCTATGCCATCCATAGGGGAAATTGCCCCATGGAGCACATGATAGAGCCCGTTAAAATCCTTCATTCTTTCTATGGCAAACACATCTCTGGGGCTCTCAACCACACAGATTACATTTTGATCCCTTCCTACATCCGTACAAATATTGCAGGGATCCTCATCGGTAAGATTGCCGCAACAGGAGCAGTATTTCATCTTTTCCTTAGCCTCTAAAATGGATTGTGCCAAAGAAGCAGCCTCCTGTTGCTCTAAAGAAAGAATGTGAAAAGCCAATCGTTGTGCACTTTTCCCACCGATTCCGGGCAGCTTGGATAACTCATTGATCAATTTATTTAAGGGTTTTGCGTATTGTCTCATTCACGTTTCCTTTAGCGCCTATTACATAAGACCGGGAAGAGAAAGTCCACCTGTCAGCTTTGACATTTCGTTCTGTGAAAGTTCTTCCATCTGTCTAAGGGCTTCATTTACAGCTACTTGAATTAAGTCCTGCAACATTTCCACATCATCTGGATCAACTACTTCCGGCTTGATAAGAATCTTTATCACTTCTTTTTTACCGTTGACAGTTACACTGACAGCACCACCACCAGCTGTAGCCTCAATTTCTTTTTCATCAAGCTCTGCCTGTACTTCTTCCATTTTCTTTTGCATAGCTTGCACCTGCTGCATTTGTTTTTGCATATTTCCGCCCATCTTATTGGACACATTCGGTTTTTTCCCGGCCTTCATTCCTTTACCCATTGTTTTTCCTCCTCTTTATTCTATTTCAATATTCAATCCTAATTTGCTTCCGATGATTCCGGCAAGATCCTCTACCTGAGGACCCGCCTCATTTTCCATTTCGTGCTCACCCACTTTACACTCCATTTTCAATGGATATCCCATGAGTCTCTCCATGATTTCTTCCAGTTCTTTTTTATTGTTTTGTAAGTATTGCAAGATCATATCATACTTAGCAGAGACGATAAAATTGTTCTCCGTAATGTCTAAGAGTACCGTACCTGTCCGGATAAGATTATAGCTTGCTTTTTCTGTTTCGCCCTGTTCAAAAACTCGGTGCCAAATTTCGCTGTAGTCTTTCCTCTGTAACTGTCCAGCCTCTTTGACTGTTGGCTTTTCGACAGGTTTCTTCTCTACAGCAGGTTCCACGGACGGTTTCTCTTGCAGCACCTTGGGGCAATGCTGTATGGGAGAGGCATGCACCACGCTTGCATTTCCGCTTCCCTCTGTCAGCCTTACCATACAAAGTTCCAAAAGGATTCTGGGCTGTGTGGACCACTTAGCATCAGCAGATGTCTTGGATAATTCTATTATGTTATGGTTGATTTCCTCCAAATCCACAGCATGAGCCTGCTCTCGGATTCTTTCCACATTTTCTATAGACATTTGAATCACATCTTCAGGATTCTTGATAAACTTTGTCATCAATAAATTTCTAAAATGGGAAATCCAATCCCGTATGAATTGACGAACATCCTTTCCATCTTCTAAAACCTTGTTCAGCAGTACAAAAGCGTTCACAAGATCTTTTTGTATAATAAAATCCGTAATTTCTATAAACACTTCTTCTCCAGAGGTACCTAATATTTCCAGAACATCTTCTCTGCTGATGGATCGATCTCCTGCTGCTAGGCACTGATCTAAAAGGCTTAGGCAATCTCTGACGGAACCATCTGCGTTAGCAGCAATGACACCTGTGGCTCCTGATGTAATTTCAACACCCATCTCTGCACAGATTCTTTGTATCGAATCCTTTAAAACCCTCTCGGATACCCTTTTGAAATCTAACTTTAGACATCTGGATAAGATAGTTGCCGGCAGCTTTTGAGGTTCTGTAGTTGCCAAAACAAAGATTACCTTTTCGGGAGGCTCTTCCAAAGTCTTAAGCAACGCGTTAAAAGCACCAGAAGAAAGCATATGAACCTCATCGATTATGTATACCTTCGTTTTCCCTGAGACAGGTGGATATTTTACACTTTCACGAAGCTCTCTAATATTGTCAACGCCATTATTTGATGCTGCATCAATTTCAATCACATCCATGAAGATGCCGTCTCTGATATCTATACAACTGGAACATTGTCCGCACGGACGATCTTGATCCGCTGTGCAGTTGAGCCCCTTGGCCAAAATACGAGCAGTGGAAGTTTTCCCGGTGCCCCTTGTCCCACAAAAAAGATACGCATGACCTACAGTACCTTGCTTGATTTGATTTTTTAAGATTTTTACGATATGCTCCTGCCCCAGAATTGCATCAAAGGTTTCAGGCCTATAGGTTCTGTAAAGCGCTCTATACATTCGTTTCGTCCCCTCATATTACGTCCTATAAAAGATGTGTTTTTAATAAAATTGTCCCTTGGCAGCTTCCCAGGCACCGGTAAAGATTTTTCTGCGGCACATGAGGGGCTCCGCTTATCGCTGCTTCCTTCCGGACCTGACGAGGTTCACAGATTCTCATTGCGCAGGACCCAAACCAAACCTGGTGAAGCTGCCAAAGGACAATT
>CAZOSB010000023.1:0-38691 GCA_964582545.1 uncultured Anaerovorax sp. | reverse complement strand
GCTCTGAAATAGATGTGGGAAACAGTCAGTTTGGCGGACATGAAGCGTTAATCATCTTTGACCACGTTTTTGTGCCAAATGATCGGATTTTCTTAAATGGAGAAACGGAATTTGTCAGTCCTTTGGTAGAGCGATTCAGTGGGCACCATCGCCCCAGCTACGCTTGTAAGGTGGGTGTGGGTGACGTGTTAATCGGCGCTGCTGCTTTGGCCGCAGATTATAACGGTGTGCCTAAAGCCGGCCATATCAAGGACAAGCTAGTTGAGATGACTCACCTCAATGAGACGCTGTATTCCACTGCTTTGGCCTGCTCATATGAAGGCGTTCCCACACCTTCGGGAGCTTATTTAATTGATTTGCTGCTGGCAAATGTATGCAAACAAAATGTAACCAGATTCCCCTATGTGATCTGTCCTTTGGCCGAGGATTTGGCAGGTGGCCTTATGGTTACACAACCTTCTGAGAGGGATTTGCGAAGTCCTGAAATCGGTCATTATGTTGAGAAGTATTTGAAAGGTGTTGACGACGTTCCTACGGAACATAGAATGAGAATTATGCGACTTATTGAAAACCTCACCTTGGGAACTGGTGCTGTTGGATATCGAACGGAGTCACTTCACGGGGCGGGATCACCACAGGCGCAAAGAATCGTCATCGGGCGATTAGCCAATTTGGATCATAAAAAAGCTCTGGCAAAGAAGATTGCTAAAATCAAAGACGATTACCCTTGTTGATGAATCGGTGATAACGGAGATTACGCTTTCGTTGACAAGTAAAGGCTGCCCAGTTCTTGGGTGGCCTTAATAATTTCCTGAGCAGCTTGCTCTGCAGATCCCCTGTTTTCCACAGTAGCATAATACTCTATTTGCTTACCCTTATGGTGATACATAGGGTCATAGTAGTGCTCCATAAGAAAAGTAGCGGCAGAGTCAAAGTCTCCCTCAGAAATCCAATCACTTAGTGCCTGAGCATTGCTATTTCCAATTCGTTTTGTTATAAACGGAACTACCTTTAATGCATCCTCTTGCCAAGTTTCGGCCGACATATAGTCTTTCCTTAATACATTTAGCCGATAAGTTATCGCAGAGTCGACATGAATATGCGTACCTCTGGCCATCTTTTCGAAAATATATTCTGGAATAATGGTTTTTCCAATTCGCTTGCTTTCTGCTTCTATAAAGACCGTGTTTGATTTTCGACAATCTAATTGATTAAAAATATTTGATTCAAACCTTTTCTGGCTGTGACAGGAACTCAGACCAATGCTTCCCAAATGGGAACCCCTATGGTTTGCCGCCCCTTCTAAATCTAAAATATCATGCCCCAAATTCTTTAAGCTATGAAGGATATCTGTCTTTCCCGTTCCCGTAGCACCATGGAGAACAATGTAGTTGATTTCCTGATTGTAGGTGGGTAAGGTCTCCGCAACAAAACTTCTGTACCCTTTGTATCCACCATCAAGCTGCTTGATAAAGATATCTACAGAATTAAAGATAGCAGAAAAGAAGGTGCTTCGATACCCACCTCTTTCACAGTAACAAACTATATTTTCCCCTTGAGTTTTCTCCTTAAGTTCTAAAATCTGATCCAACATCAGCGGCAGCTTAGGAGCAACCATTCTGGCCGCAATTCTTTTTGCCTCAGTTTTGCTCTCCTGAACATAAGTAGTGCCAACCAAGCATCGTTCTTCATCCGTTAAGAGGGGAATGTTGATGGCATTGGGAATATGATCCTGTGCATATTCAAAGGGACTCCTTACATCAATAAATAAGGACTCCCTCTTTGTTTCATTATAATTAACTTTATTATTGTTACAAATCATATCTCTTTTAATTTCAGCCTCTGTTAGTTAATCTGCGCACGAGACATACCTACACCGCTGGCATACTCATACTGAACCACAGCCAAATTGTAGCTGAGAAGATTTTGTGCAAGTCCTACCTGAGCCCTGTTCAGCGCAATCTGAGCATCATTCACCGAAGTGAGCGTAGTCATCCCCACATCGAACTGTAGCTGTGCCAAACGGACGCCTTCTTTTGCATTTTCTACCAACTTTAGACCTGAAGTGATTGCCTCATGCTTTTGTTTCATATCCATATACTTGCTTCTTACATCCATTTCAATGAGACCTGTGGCATCCTTGATGCCTTTTTCGCCCTCTGCTACTTTTAAGGATGCATTGAGATACTTGGCTGAGTTTTGAGGATACTTCTTATAAATTGCAAAGCTTAAGTTTCCCACATTCAAACCATATTCAGCCATTTTGATTTCATTTCTATTTTGTAAGGCTTCTTTTATAGACTGGTCCAATGTCTTCGACGGAAGACTTACTTGCGTCAAGTTGTCGGTCAGTTTTACACTCTGCATGAGTTTGTATCCCATAAAGGTATTAAATCCCATTTTAGCATTTCTGAGGTTATTCTGAGCCGTGAACAGTTCATCTTTGGCAGTATTTAAAGCACTTTCAGCTTGAAGCACATCCATATTAGATACGGTTCCCACCTTAAATTTCAGCTTTGCATTATCTAAAAGCTTACGCTTTAGTTCTAAATTTTCCGACGCAATTTTTTCTAACTCTTCTGCTTGCTTTAATTGATAATATTTTTCCAAGGTATCATAGCTCAGCTTATTCATTTCTGCTTCATAGTTAGGGTCAGCTTGTTCTTTTGCATAGTCCCTTAAATATCTCTCTAGTTCCCTCATTCCTTTGCTTCCAGCTTGACCAGCTCCAGAATTAATTGCATCATTATAGCTTTGTACGTTTTCTAAATGACCAATGGAAGTAGCTAAATCCTGTTGCTTATGCAAATCAATCAAGGTTTTAGTGGGGCTATCCGTGGTCATTTTCTTTTTTGCATCTGCCAAAGTTAACGTAATGACATCCTTAGAAAATTCCATGTTAGGAATGATTGATGGCATAGTGGCAGATACAATGGCAGTATCAGGATTTTCATTTGCCGTAATTGCTTGTGTGGAGGTAACCGCGCCATTGCTAACTACGGCTGCTTGGGAAGTCACCGCCCCATCCGTGGTTACAGCCGCCTTTGTAGTCGTCTGTTCTGTGGTAGGCTCTGCCGCCAGTGCTATGGGGGATGTAACCGTCATCAGCATTAGGGCTAACCCCATGCAGACGGTTTGTTTCCATCTTTTTTTCATTAAAAAATTAGCCATTTTTATGTCCTTTCTGTTTTTCCATTTCGCCTTGCTGTTTGATCATTATTGTCATATTTATGCTTGCTTTTTCCAAAATGCTTTCGCCCATATAAAATTTATTTGTTTCGTCAAAATTTTTCCGACCCAAAGGTCAGTTTTCATTTTAACATCAATTATATATGATAGTCAATGAACAATTTATTAAAGTTTTATTAAATTTTTAAATCAATATTTGCTTAATTTTGATATTTCTTATTCTAAAAAAGTCTTTTACCATATTTTTGAATATGCTCAATCAAATCCGGATTATTTATTTTATCAAAATGTATCAAGTCGAAAAAATATGGTATATTAACCTCTTCATTTAGATAACTTCTCAAACGAAATATAAGTTGAGGTTCAATAGATTTCCCAACAATCGCAATGTCTACATCAGACGATGGCTTGTAATTGCCCATGGCACGACTGCCAAAAACAAATCCACCCTCTACCGAATCATTTTCAGATAGTATCTTCCTAATTTGCCCTACTTGCTCATGGGATAATCCATACATGTTAGTCACCTTCTTTTTTCAGATTATATTTCTTTAATTGATTATATAAAAATGATAACCTGGGAATATAATTTACCCTTATTTGGAGGACCATATCATTTGCTAATTCTTCACTATAGGTATGTGATGTAAGATTCCTATTACCCAAGACTTCTAACCAAACTTCTCCATCTTTTATTAAATCAATTTGAAGAGCCAGTTTTATAGACTCTCTAGGCGTTTTCACATCATAACCTTCCGACTCTAAATAGTCTTTCATGACATTCCAAGATAATTCAAAAGCCGTTTCAAACAATTGAATCAACCTAGCTCTCTCTAGCTCATTCGTGAGCGGTACTTCAGCGTGCTTATCCAACACTAAGAGAGCTCTCTCAAAATTTTGAAATCTCTGCTTCCATCTGATTTCCTTATAATTTTCCATACTTACCTCTAACCCCTAGCCTGTTCATTTTTGCGGTATTCAGTTTTTGATAATCATTTTTAATGGCCACGGCAATTCATTTTTAGATAGTGCAATTATACCTTCCCCGTGTATGTAATGCAATGCTTGATTGTTGACCTATTTGATTATTTCACACCATGCGGAATATTAGAAAGATTGATTGCTGAATTGATTTTATAAAGTTTTTTGAATCAATGTTTAGATTGGTTTCCTTATGAAATAAACATGGTATAGATAAAATATAAGACAAGAACAACGAATCCAATTATTGCCACTACTCTGGCTATGGATTTAATTCGGCTGCCTTTTGGAAAAGATTTTCGCTTGCTATAGGATACTCCTGTGCCGGGAATCCCAACACTTCCCCGCACACCATCCTTATTGACGGAAACCCTAGCACCTTTTATACCAAAGCTAAGGCTAGGGCCACTCTTGCTTGCAGTGACCCTAAAGCCTTTTCCTAAGTTCTTAGATTTTCTGATGTTGATTGGCATGGTTATCTCCTTATTGTGTAATACTAAACGCCTAGGTTATCTCATATTAGGTAAAAGTTTAAACAATTCATCACCAATTTAAATCTATTCGAACTATATCATCCTCTGCTAATGGCTGTCCCATCTGCACTTCGATAATCTCCATGTTGGTGATTGCCCTTATCCCGTGCTTTTGCTTTTCCTCGATGACTATGGTGTCACCTGGATTCACTGTCCTCTGTTGGTCTTCCAAAATCAGGATTCCGGTGCCAGACAAGATAGTCCATACCTCTTTTCTGTAATTATGAAATTGGTAGCTGATTTGTTTGTCTTCTTCTATGATCAATTTTTTAGTTAAAGCTTCTGTGCCATCCTGATATACGGTATGCTCGATCACCTTATATTTGCCCCAACGCTTTCTCTCATACATTGGTCGATTGCCTATGCTGGCGGTTACCTCTTTAATCCTGTGGGTTTCTTTTTTGTCAGAGACAAGAATACCATCATTAGTTGCAACCACCACGGCATCTTTCATTCCAAGGACTACCAAGGGTACACCTAACTCATTGATTACATGGGTATTATTGTCGCAAGTATCATCTAAGATAACGTTACCTTCTGATTGAGTCGCCATTTCTTCAGTCAAAATTAAGAATGTTCCAATATCTTTCCATTGACCTTCGTAAGGAATCACTTTAATATTTTCTGCCTTTTCAACGACTTCATAATCAAAACTTGTTTTATGTAAGCTTTTAAAGGTTTGTTGCATCGCTTTAAATGACAAGTCTGATATTTTGTATTTATTCCTCAGGATATTTAAAATATAACCTAACTGTAAACCAAAGACACCACAATTCCACAATGCACCTTCCTCAATTAATTTCTCTGATTCTTCAATAGTAGGTTTCTCTTTAAATCTAAGAACCGCTAAAGTTCCCGAATCATCAGACTCCATTTTAGGAATGATGTAGCCGTACTTGTCTGTAGCAATAACAGGTTTTGCACCCAAAAGTACCAAACTATCCTTGAATCTACTCGAATTAATTACATCGTCTATTTTCGATACACACTGAAAATAATCTAATTCCACAAAAGGATCCACGGGCAACACTGCGATGGTCTCGTTTTCCTTTACCCCTACACATTCAAGCAAGTAGGAACAAGCCAATGCAATGGCCGGAAACGTATCTCTCCGTTCTGGTTCAATGACTAAATTTACATCCTTCCCCAATTGAAGCTCCAGCTGATCCTTCTGGCTCTCCCCCGCTGCTACGGTAATAGAGTCCCATCCACCGACTTCCTTTAGCTGACGATAAACTCTTTGAACCATGGACTCTGGCTTTCCCTCTTCGTCTTTTAATATCTTAATAAATTGCTTTGATCTAACATCATTCGATAAAGGCCACAGTCGCTTACCGGACCCCCCTGATAAAAGTATTAAATGCATAAATTTCACATCCTTTAGAATTATTAAGCAAAGATTATTACTTATTCTTTTGTTTCTTTTTTATAAACATCATAATTTTATGTCGGTATATCCCGATGGCAGCACCGGCTGATATAAATGCGCCTGCAATGATTTGGATCACATAAGTAGAGGTTCCGGGATCCAAATATGCATGGCTTGTCCCAGAAAACAGCAAGGTAAAATTAACGGTAAAAAATACCAATAAAATAATAGCATTCAAGGTTCTAATCATATGATTTCCTTTCAAAATTGATTCTTTAAGTCTTTAGCTTGTTTAACTTCTTTAATCTTTGTGAGCAATGATTCTCAATACTATTGGGTCTTCATTATTAAATGGAGCAAAACCTGTTCCTTCTTCACTTATTATAAGCTTAAAACCTAAATTCGTCAAATATTTATCTATTTCCCGTTTGTCTATAAATCTCCTGTAGTGGTCGTCATATATATATTCATTTGGGCCTACACATTGTCCAAGCCCAAAGATATTGTCTTTAGTACTTCTTACTTCAATAAAAAAGAAGCCGCCTTCTCTTAATGCATGAAAGACTTGTTTTAACACGGTATCCTGCTCCATTGCAGTAATGGAGTGCATTGTAAAGCGACTATAAATATAATCAAACTTTTTATTCTTCATTATATCTGAGTTTACAAAGTCATCAACAGTAAAATTTATCGCAGGAAAGTTTTTGTTAAGCTGTTCGATTACGTTTTCAGCTTGATCGATAGCCGTTACCTGCAAGCCATTGTGCTTAAAAAAGATACTGTCTCTACCATTTCCGCAACCTAACTCTAATAACTCTTTGCCCTTATCTAAATTGTCAATTATGTCTATGGCAAACTTTGAAGGGGTATGAGGCGCTAAATCTTTTTGGTAGTATTCCATCCAATATTTTTTATCCATTTATTTTTCACTTTCCTTTGGTTTGCAGTTAATCCTATCCATTAGGTATTCTGCTCCGACAAATCCACTTTTTCCAAAATTAAAAACATATTTATCAACTATTGTTTCAATTGTTTCCTTATATTGAACTTTGTCAATTAGCATTTCATCAATGTATTTATTAATTTTACCTATTTCTTTAATGTCAACAGATTTTCCAATTAAGTTTCTCAAAGTGATATCTAAAGGTTCAATCTTTATTTTATCATAGTTAGGGTTCATTATTTTCATTGGTGTATTTATGAATAAAGAGGGTCTTTTTGTTGCATAAGAAAATTCATGTGCTATCGTAGACCAATCCGTTATAATTAAATCTGATTTAAACACCGTAGCATTTGAAGAGAAATCTTCTTCTAAGATAAAATTATCACTAAAGTTTTCGTTATATTTCTTTTTAAAATCACTGATGCGATTAGGGTTTCTCTTGATGTACTCAGGGTGAGGCCTCACCACAATGCGGTAATCTTTATTGATTAGTTCAAACAATAGGCTATCTAAGCAAGTATCCATAATGTTATCTTCTTGCCACGATGGCGCAATTAAAATTTGAGGTGCGTTAAAAGATACTTCTTGCTGGGTATTGGCTTCATCGTACATTTTAACCAAATTTTCAATAATTCCATATCCATAGTTAACAAGGTTTTTCTTCCTAAGCTTATATACTTCCTCTGTAGCCCTTATTTCATCTATCCAATGTTGCCCTACACAAAAAATGGTATCAAAATAATCTACGGCGCCTTCTCGAACTACCATGGAGACACTGGTCATCCAGTGAGGCATAAACACATATTCTACATCTTTCCTAACTTTTGAACGCTTTATGTGGAATTGCTCCAAATCTGGCATGGTCATTACCACCACATCTGCATCCATCCTCATCATCAAAGGGATCAGCTTATGTTCACCGATATAATAAGGGATTATCTGAGGTTCCTTCCTAGCAAAAATCGCATCGTTGGGATCGCTGGTGATGTAATGTATGGTAATATCGGATCTTTTAATCACTTCTTCAATCACATTTTGAAAATACTTATAAAATCCACTTTTCTCAGAATAGAAAACTAACTCCTTGTCCTCCATATTGAGAAATTTCTTGTAGTCCGACTTTTCTCGCGGCTTAAATTTTTTTAGTTCTTCTTTTTCCGCTTTCTTAATCTTATTTAACTGCAAATTCATTTCTTTTGATTTATTTAAATGCTCATAATCTATATATTTCTTTGGATCATAAATTTGGTTTAGCAAATATAATTGCATTATAGCAAAGATATTGCTGAAAATCCAATACAAGCCTACTCCTGCTGGAACTATAAAGGCAAAGTAAAGTGAAAATAAAGTTAAAAAAACTGTCATACCCCATTGGTTTAGCTTTCCCTGCTCTATCTGTAGTACATTTTCTTTGTTTTGCAAAACGCACAATACGAATGCGCTGGCAGCAGAAATAAGCGGTATTGCTATTAACACACTATTAAAAGTAGGTGTTATTGATAAATTCATTCCTAAAAAAAAGGTTTGAAAGTTTAATATCTGATTAATAACATTTTCGTTGACGATACCGGAGTATTCATTAGTAAATGCAGGGTTCTTTATAGTTTCCATCACCAAAGCATCTGCCGTAAAGTTCAACTCATTTAGTTGTAGTAATTCCATAGTCTTAGCATATAAAATGTCAATTGTTTCTTGGTTAAATTTCAATAAATGCTTTAAGGGATTATAAATGACCGATATTAATCCTATGATTACAGGGATTTGTATAAGCATAGGAAAACACCCCATAGCAGGGCTATACTTCTCACGGTCAAACAGCTTAATCTGCTCTTCCATGAACTGCTCTTTGTCCTGCTTATGGGGGTACTTCCTCTTCAACTCATCTATCAAAGGTTTCATTTTTACCATTTTAATAGAGTTCTTCTGAACCTTGACAGCAATGGGAAGCGTCAGCAATTTCACGATTAAGGTAAACAAAATAATAGCCCAACCATAGCTTTTTACTAAGGTATAGCAAAAGTTCATTATGTAGCCTAAAGGGGTGGCTATTATTAGGTCTATGTAGTGCATTATGTCCTTTCTCTTTAATAACATTTGTTTTCTAAATATAGTTTTATAATTTTATAAATTAATAGCTTAGCTTTAACATTACACGATCATCCATTTGTAACGTTGCCCCATATGCACTTCAATAATCCCCAGTCCAAAGTACCTCTACATCTTGTATTTTTTACATTCTATGAATATATTAATTTTATTGCTAAATTTTTTAATCTTTCTTTGACACCCTTGGATACCAAATATGTTGGCGCATCCCCTGAAATACTTAACCTTAGTAAACATTTTATTTTATAAGTAATAATCTTTATTATATATTAAAATCTAAAATAAATAAATGGATTAAATTCTGCCCCAGTTAAAAAACAAATTGAAATAATAAAAAAAATTAGAATTGTTATATCCTTAGCAAAATAAACTAGACTTAATAATTTATTATTATGCTGAATTTTTTTATTTTTTAAAATACATTGTCCAATCTTACTATATAGGGGTGCTGAAAATATTATTGCAATTATTAATGTTATTATTATTCTGCTATTAATAAATATATAAAAGTCTGGATCAATATATAAATTAGGGATTATCATTTGCCTTATGTAGCCTAATGCTGCAGTAAGGTTATCCGCCCTAAAAAACACCCATCCAAACATTACTATATTTAAAGTATATAAATGCGCTAACCATTTTGGAAGCTTTTCAATCACATGGAACAAACCCACTCTTTCTGCAATTAGGAAAATCCCATGCCAAAGCCCCCAAATTACAAAGTTCCACGAAGCACCATGCCAAAGTCCCGTCAGGAAAAATACAATTATTAAATTTCTATATGTAGCAAAGGTTCCATTTCTACTCCCCCCCAAGGGAATATATAAATAATCCCTAAACCATGAGGATAGCGATATATGCCATCTTCTCCAAAATTCTTTTACTGACTTTGAAATATAAGGATAATTAAAATTCTCAAGGAAGTTAAACCCAAACATTTGTCCAAGTCCTATTGCCATATCTGAGTAAGCTGAGAAATCGTAGTATATTTGTAATGAATATGCAACAATACCAATCCATGCAATGGGGGTGCTCAGGGTTTCAGCATTATTAAATGCATAGTCTGCTAGTTGTCCCATAGTATTTGCAATAATTACTTTTTTTGATAATCCTATTACAAAACGTTCCAATCCCTTTTTAAAAAGGGGGAGGGAAATGCTTCTTTTATTAATTTGTGCTTCTATGTCTAAGTACCTTACGATTGGTCCAGCAATTAATTGGGGGAACAACATAATATATAGTGCCAAATTAATAAAGTTTTTTTGTACTCTTACCTTTCCTCTATATACATCAATAATATATGAAAGTATTTGAAAAGTAAAAAATGAAATGCCAATTGGAAGGGGTATTAGTGGGTGGGTTAAGCTAAAATCTAATCCAAAGGATTCAAAAACCATTACAATATTGTCTGCTATGAAATTAAAATATTTAAAAAATCCAAGTAATATTAAATTATATACAATCCCAATAATTAAATATGTCTTTTTTAAAGTACCTTTGGTTAAATCTATTTTAATTCCTATATAATAGTTAATAGTAGCTGAAATAAGTATTAGAATGGCAAAAGCAAGTCCTCCCCATGCATAAAATAAAAATGACGCTAAGCATAGTAAACTATTTTTTAAGTTTTGTGGCAATAGGTTATATAATATTAAGGTTAGTGGTAGAAACATAAATATAAATATAATTGACGAAAAAACCATATAAATCCTTTCTTACTTTTGTAAGGGAGCTATTTCAATTCTTTCAATATAAAGTGATAGCCTTCTATCATCTTCACTAAGTCCTAGCTCCTTTGGTGATTGTGCATCCGTTGTTTCGAATCTTATCTTCTGCCTGTTTTCCGATAGAAATTCAGTATTAATAATAAATGGCTTAATTTCACCATTTTTATTAAATTCTATATTACATAAATACTGATCATTTACAAAAACTTTTGTGGTTTTTTTATTTAGTGAATATGCTTTGATATTTACTATTAATTTATTTTTATTATTGCTATAAAAAAATATCTCAGCATTTTCAGATGCCCATCGATGTTTATCTTCTTGACCATGAAATCCATATAATATAAATTTTGAAGAATTTCCAACTTTAGTAAAATCAATTGTAAATTTATCATTTACATCTAAATTTTTAAATATATTATGATTATACAAATATTCGGCAAATATAATATGTGATTCTGGTAAATATGAAGCATTACTTTCAATTATGATAATATCATTTTCTTTAAGAATATTGTCTAAATCTTCTTTGTAAATTTTATCATGAGTTTGAATACCATATTTATCTATTTTTATTGCGTTTCGAAAATAGAAATATCTTAATAAGCTATTAAAAACATATTCTTCTTGGTTATTGCTATCATAGTTCGTCCATGACTTCATAATCTCAGCAGAAAATGATCCTCCCATTATAAACGCATTTAGCTTATTTTCTGTATGTTCTATATTTGTAGAAACCCATGGATAAAACAAGTCTTGTTTTCCCTTCCACATATTATATAAATTATATAAATCCATTTCTGCATATTGTGGTTGATTTTGTTTTGTAACTATAATTTTAATTATTGGTATTTTTTTATCATACTTCTGATTAATTTTTTCTATTATTTGCTTAGACGCTAATGCGCTTAAATAACTATTCCAATGGATTCCGGTTTTTGAAAAGCTACCATATTCACTTGTATTTTTTATTTCATCAGCTAACTTATAAGTATCAAATACATTAACTTTATTTTTTTTTAGTTCTTGATATAAATACTCTCTAAAATTATGTAAATTTTTACCATTTTTGTATTTTGTAATGTACTTGTTAGGGATTACCTCGCTATATACCTCTGCTTTACTTGGTGAAATGATGTATATAAAAGCCTTGTTATTTGCCTCAAGGTTATCTTGTATATGTTTAATTTGCCGAGCATAATTTGAAACTATCTCTTTTACATTTTGGTCAATTGGGCTAAGATAAGGGGCTACATATTCATCAGCAATTAAATAATTGTTATTACCTATTATTATTCCGTTTTTATTTTCTTTAAAAGTATAGAGCATTTGGTTATATGTTTTTATAAAAACACTTCTTAATGAATAATTTTCCGAAAAATATTTTGCATAATTTTCTTGAAACTCTCCCATTAATAGAGATTTTATCTCTATTTTAGGTTTTTCTTGGCTTAAGGCTTCTCCTGAAAGCCCAACTTGAATGTTAATACCTAAAATCCAAAAAAGCATAATAGTACTTGTTAATAATACAATTATTGCTGGGATAATATAAAGTTTTTTTTCCATCTATCTTCCTTTTCACAAAAGCGCTTGCTTCCTTTTCCCATTTGTTTAGACATCATTCAGTAGCCCCTAATTTTAGACATTGGATTCAACTTTAAAGAAACGTCTTTTAATTCATTCTATTTTTAAACAGTTTTTAAAAATAGTTTTGCTAAATCTTTATCTACCATGATGTTCATTTTAAATTTCAAAAATCATTATTATTTGTGGCATCGGCATTTGGATCTATAATATATTGATTAACTCCCTAAAATTAGTGCATTGAAGTATCGAATTTCTTTCACTAACAAAATATAAGAACATCCCTCCATAATTCATATAGAAACCCGGTTGATATTTGCAATTTGGTTTGTAAATACAGGTTTTTATTAACTTTCTGTTACTATGTTACACAATTATCACCTTTCATTCTCATAATAAAAAAGAATCTTTTTAAATGCGAGTCCTAAATAGCGTGGGTCACGCTCACTTGGGGGAGTAGGTAAGCTGGTTATTAATTCCAAAGTTTGTGCTCCGCTGTTTAATTGTTCGCTTTTTAATAGAGCCCTCACAATAGTACCATTTTCGGTTCTTGTCAATTGGCTCTCATCAATCTTTACTCCATTTAAATTAATTGAATCCTTAGATTCAACATTACTTTTAAAATAATCAAGTTCCATTACTATATTTTTTTCATTAGGTAAATTAACTTTTACCCCTGCCGAAGTTGTCGTCCAGCGGTGTTCTGCTTCTTGAACACTCCAACCGTCAGTAATAAAATTCTCACTATTACCGCCTAAAACAAAATCTATTCTAAAATCCTTAGTAGAAAGATCAATTATATCATCCAATATAGATATACTTTTTATTCCAAAAGAAAAGTCACCGGATATTTTTGATAAACCTAATTCTTTTAGATTTACTCTCTTATCCCAAGCACTATAGATAGAAAAATTTAATCTATTTTCTTTTATATCTGAAGATTTTATATAAAATATTAAATCTTTCTCTTTTTTGTTGAAAGCAAAATTTTTACCATTAATAGCAACTTCAATACCGTCTGTTTCATTATAATAAATATTAGATAATTCAATTTTTAATATTAGATCATTGCTTTTAAATCCGTTTAAATTCATTAGAAAAGTCACATTCCCATCTAAAATCCATGTGGTATCTACAGTTTCAAATTGCTCTGTACTTGAATTTATAAATTTATTTCCTCTACCGTTCTTCCCAAATTTTAATTGATCTCCAATATTGTAATCAACATATTGGGCACTTTTTATTCCTTGATTAGTATAAAAAATCCCCGTTTCATGATAACTAAAACCTTTATCAGGCGAACCTAACACGATATACTCAGTCATATTAGGCAAATACGCCTTGTTCCAAGAGTCATCCCATGTATAATATCGTACTCTACGCTCTCTCTTTTCGTTTTCATTATAATCAAAGATGGTTTTCTCTGAGTTTGATGAATTTTGATTTATTCTCAGTGCAATGGTTTGAACCATATCCTCTTGCATAATTGGTGCATTAGATATTTTCATTTCCTCTTGGCTTTTCTCTTTATCTTTTACCAATAATAATGGATTCCTTCCATTTCCATAACTTGCATGATCAGCTAGAATTACAACCATTGTTTTATCATATATATCTTCTTTTTTTAAAAAGTCAATATATTTATTAACAATATTAAGACATCCTTTTGCTTGTTGAATAACATCTGTACCTTCTGGAATAATTTCAATTTTTTCATTCATATGATATGGTTGATGCGTTGCATATATATGATAAAATCTTATCGCATTACTTTCTGAGAATGTTGTAATACCTGTTTCCATTAAATCATTATAAAACTTAACATTTTCATAAGAAGGAAATATTTCTTCTTTTTCCATATTTAATTCAATTGTATTAGTATTCTCATAAGACAGAAAGTATTGTTTTAAAGTATAGGGCACGTATTTTCCAATTGTCATCTTAAATAGAGAATTAAAAGATTTCATCAAACTTTTATTATTATGAGTTTCCAATTTTAAATTTTTAATTTTATTATAGTCTTTTATAATAAAGTTGGGTGAAGCAAAAACCCTACTGTCATAATTATTCTTTTCAATTTGATTCCATAACTCTGAATTAGTAAATGCTTGTTGAATATAATTGTTATATTCAACAGTATTGTCATAACTAATGCCAGTTAAAATTAGGGGTATGGACGGTTTAGTACTAGGAAATGTCGATATCATATTTCTAAAATAAGTAAAATCTTTAAATTTTTCTCTAAATTCTAAAGAATCGTTCATTATTTCATCAAAAAATAATGAATCAAAAGCATCTAATATAAATACTACAACATTGTCATTAGTTGACAAGCTGAATTTTCCCTCATCGGATAAATAGAAGTTAACATTAGGATTTTTAGGTGATGCAATTAATAGGATAATAATAGTAACCATCTGAACCAAAATAATCAATAATGAAAAAATTTTAATTATTTTCTTAATAGGGAACTTCTTTATACTGGCTAGGATAAACGGTAAAGCCATAAGAACAATCCAAATTAATATATTAACAATGGTCCATACCCTGTAATCCTGCCAATTAATCTCTCTGCCATCAAGTACATTAAGATTGAAATTCATAAAATTTCCTTGGATATAAAAAGCAAGTGCCAATCCAAATATAAAATAGGTATATTTTTTTCTTATATTTCCTTTAAAAATAAGTCCTATTACAGACAGCGCTATAAATGAAACTATGAAAAAAATTAGAAATCCTAATATCACATTTGATAGACCAAATGAGAATTCATTTATGTTCGTCATAAAGCTATCTATTGGTGCAAATATAAAAATTGTAAAAGTAAAAAATAAATTCACTAATATTAAATCAATATTTATTTGTAAAAACTCTTTCCATTTGTTCACTTTCAATCCCTCATTTATTAATTATTTAATTTTCCTAATCCAAATACTACCACCACCATTTTTTAAACATAATGGCATACTCTTAGAAATAATATCTGCATATTTCTGATCTAAATAAGAATTCCAACATACAATTTCAAAGTTGTTATTGTATTGTAAGAAAGCTCTTAAAATATAACCTTCTGTCCAAAATCTACCCTCTGTTAACCATTCCTTTGGATATTCAAATGGATAATATATATCGTGAAAGTGTATATAAACACCTGCATTTAAATTAGGTAATATATTAAAGATCATCTGGTTTACATCACTTCCTAATTTTGATACATGTGTAGAGTCTACAAATAAAATATCCCCTTCTGTCAAATCCTTAAAGGTACTAACCGGAACTTCTTGTAATTTTTTAGATACTATTCTTATTTTGTTTATATCATTCTTTTTAAGTAAACTAATCAAAAGCTCCGGGTATGGCTCAATAAAAGTAAGGTTAATTTTATTATCAAAGAATAATTCATTGGTATCCAAAGTAACACATGAAGACCAACCACTACCAATTTCAATAATTCTATTTGGTTTAATTTTATTAATTAAACCAAATAAAAAAATCGCATCTGAATATGTATAAGATCCATTAATAAATTGATATCTAAGATCATTTTTTTTATAATCATCAAATGGTAAATGCTCATAATATTTTATTACATCTTTAAGGTACTCTAATTGAACATCATCATTTAAATTTATCCCATACAAATTAAAATTTTGTGTATCATGTACATATCCCTCAATTTCAATTTGGCTAGGTATCGGCGAAAAGAAATGACCTGCCTCAAAACATCCACAGCATTTTGTGCATTGCTTTAAACTATTTGTTTCCATGGGATTACCTCTTCTCTCATATTATATAAATTTTCATAAATCTTTAATACTTGCTTTGCACATTCTTCCCAAGTAAACCCTTTTGACCTCTCATATCCTGCTATACATAACTCTTTATATAATACGTTATCTTTATCCAGCAATGTTATAGCTTGAGTAAGTTGTGATGAACTATTAGGATCTATGAGTATTCCAGCTTCCCCAACAATCTCGGGGATACTCGTTACATTACTAGAAATAATAGGCTTTTTAAAGCTCATTGCCTCAAGAACAGGCAGCCCAAACCCCTCATACCACGTAGGGTATATGAATCCATAACATTCTCTGTACAAATTGGACAATTGCTGTTCTGTAACATATCCCGTTACAGTAACATATGACTGTAGCTCTAGCTCCTCTATTTTAGAGATAAAGTCTTCTTCTAACCAACCATATCCCCCTGCAATGCAGAGTTTTTTAGGTTCTTTTGTTTGAGAGACATACTTTTTAAATGCCTTTAATAAAGTTTCATAGTTTTTCCTTGGCTCTATTGTTCCAACACTTAAGTAATAAGCACCACTTTCAATATTGAATTTTTTTAATATACTAAAGTCTATTATTTCTTTATGTAAATCTTCCCGGGCACCTAGTTTAATTACCTGAATTTTTTCTTCTTTTATTGTAGGAAAATAATATAGTAGACGATTTTTGCTATAATTTGAAATCGTTAAGATTTTATCAGCAAATAAAAGCGAATCAAATGTGCCATTGTAACATACGATTCGGTTTGCCTCTGTAGTAAATTCAGGATAATCCAAAAAACCTACATCATAAATGGTAACGACCTTTAGGGCAGAAACATTCTCAGGATATGTAAAGTTATTGGAATGTATAATATCTATATCTCCCATCGATTTGTTGTTTACATTGCCTAAACCTTTTACAATTTTATAACTAAAATTATTTTTATTAAGTTGTGTCGCTTTTTTATAATCAGGATGGCAATAATTATAAAAGCAAGGATATAATATGTATTCATTATTATCGTCAATTTCCGCTAACATTTTTATAAGTTGATCGGCAAAAAAGCCACAACCTGCTTTATTTTCTGCAGTTTGACTTATATCAAATCCAATTTTCATCTCTAACCCTTTCTTCCAAAATACCATTTAATTGCTTGTTTAATCTCCGATATTGGAATATATCCATAATATTTAAAGAATAGTTTTGCGCTTTCATTAATAAGACATGAAATAAATTGCTTATTACTACTACTGCTAGCCTCTCTATCAATTCCTTTTTCTTCGCAAATTGTATGTGCTAATGCATAAATCCATCTTGTAGGTACACGTTTAAAATGAGAGCTAAGCATTTCCACTATTTCCATATGAACCTTACACCTTGATCCTAGTGTTTTGTTTTCAGGATATAACCTTGATCCGGCAAACAATTGATTTATTCTATAAAACTTCTCACCCTTTGCTAATCTTAACCAATAATCATAATCCATGCAATATTGTAGTTTATCATTTAAATATCCATACTTGTCCACTACGCTTTTTCTAAAAAATAGTGATGGTTGGCATATATAACAAATATCCTTCAACCTTTCATAATTGAAATCCTCTGTGTAATATTCTTCAATAAACTTTCCTTGTTCATCAATATGATGGGCATTTCCATAAACCACATTTACAGTGGGATTATCTGTAAAAAACTCAATTATAGTGTTTAAAGTATTTTTATAATATATATCATCTGAGTTGAGCCATCCTATAATATCTCCAGTAGCCTTTTTTATACCTTGATTTACCGCATCAGCTTGTCCACCATCTTTTTTGCTTTCCCAATAGAGCTTTCCCTCATATTCTTTTAATACTGATATGGTTTCATCTGTACTTCCTCCATCCATAATAATGTATTCGAATTCCACGCGCTGATCTAATACACTATTGATGGTGTCTCTAATAAATTTACCTTGATTATATGATGGAGTAATAATGGAAACTTTCATTTTTTACCTCAATTAATTATTCTATTTCTTGATTTATAACTTTTTGAAAAATGTTAAAATATGAATCAATCATTACTTCAGGTTTATATTCTTGAAGTTTTAAATTATAATTTTGACTTATGTTATCTGTCATTTTTTCATTGATAATATATTTAATTCCATTTACTATTTCATCTATCTTTCTTGGGTCAAAGTAAAAAATGCCTTCACACCCAACTTCCGGTAAACTCGTAGTGTTGCTGCATGCAATTAGTTTCTCTAATTGCATAGCTTCTGCTATTGGTATTCCAAATCCTTCAAATAAACTAGGAAAAATAAATCCTTTTGAAAAGGCTAGAAGCGTATGTAATTCCTCATCATTGAGGTAACCTGTTATTATTACTTTATCCGAAATTTCCAAACCACTTATTATATTATTAAAATAATCTAACTTCTCTAATGGATTTCCTGTTAATACCAACTTGTATTCACTATCACAATTTAATTTATTATACATTGAAAAGGCTTGTAAAAGCATTTTATGATTTTTATGTTCCCAGAAATTAGCAGGGTAAATGATATATCCTTCATGTTTTAAATTCCACCTCAATAATTCATTTTTATTAATTACTTCATTAAACCTATTTTGAATTGAATTATATACAGTAAATGCTCTTTTTTGTTCAAATTGATATTTTTGACAAAATGTATTTTTTGTAAAATTAGAAACACATGCAATAACTTGAACCTTATTACAAATATCTTCATAAAACTTTTTTCTATGAACATATTCTTCGTGAGAAAAAAACTGTGGATAATATTCGTGCTGAATATCATGAATGATTGATACAATGGGAATACTATCTTCATGATATGTTGGTGCACTAAATGGAGCAAAAAGAAGGTGTACATTGTTGTCTTTCAAAATCGAGTTTGAATTTTTACCATTATTTGTGGAGCTTACTTTTGTTAATAACTTTTTTAATTTTAAAAGACTTTTACTTTTTTCTATTATTTTTTTTTCTCCAATCACTTGGATTATTTCTACACTTTTTGATTGGAATTTGGAAAAATAATCTACATTCCAATCTGCACATAGCAGTAACAACTCAATCCGTTTTTTTACTGCAAATCCTTTTATTAACTCAATACATAAATTTGTAGCACCACCAGTAGATCCATCTAACCTTACAGGAGTGACATCAATTGCAATTTTCATATTACTCATCCTTACTAAAAATTAAATTTTTTATTTGAATAATCAATTTTTTTATATCTTTAAAATCAGATTCTAATTGACTTAAAGTATTTTTTTTCTCTTTTAACTCATTTTCACAATCCTTAAGGGCTCTATTTAAATGCTCAATTATATAAAGTCTTTCAGTCCTATCTTTCTCGCTTTCCTCTAACTTTTTACCTAATTCCTCAATTATACTAAGTCTATCAGCCCTATCCTTTTCGCTTTCTTCCAACTTTTTACCTAAGTTCTCAATTGTACTAAGTCGGTCAGCATTGTCCTTCTCGCTTTCCTCCAACTTTTTACTAAACGCTTCAATTACTTTAAGTCGATCTGCTCTATCTCTTTCGCTTTCCTGCCATTTAAAATGTACTTCTTCTTTCTCTTCATAGACATTCAATAGGGCTTTTACCAAAAGAATATCAGGATTACTATTGTTTTTTAGATACTCTATTATATCATTCTTACTATTCTTTTGAAAGGGTTCATCGGAAGCAAACAAAAACATATCATAATCTTCTCCAAATATGGGAGGCTCGAATTGAATATTTAAAAAGTCAGTTTGGCTTAATAATCTAGTAATTGATTTTTTACTAAAAATAAAGGGATGCTGATCTGGTTTCAGCAGCTGCTGAAACCGAGGTTTGAGCAGCAGCATTTGTTCAAAATCCAATGTTTCATCATAACAAGGAGTTTGGAAACATAATATCCCGCCGGATTCTAGCTTAGTTCTCACATCCTTCATAAATTCTATTGGATCTAAAATGTGCTCAATTAAGTCAAAGGCGCATATGGTTTGATAAGTCCCTTTACTTTCTTTAAACTCTCCGCATACCACATTAATTTTCAAATGTTTCATGATATAATCACAAACTTCAGGACTAAGTTCAAAGGCTGTCTGATCAAAGCCAATAGACTTTAATAAAAAAGAAAACTGACCTAATCCACAGCCGATTTCAGCAAATTTACCCTTAGGTAAAGAGTATTGTAGTAAATATTTTAGCCAGTATACAGCTCTTTCCCTTAAATACAAGTCTACTATCTCATCTAAACTGTTTAACCCTGACATCTCTGCCATCGACTTCTGCCAATAATTTTTCCCATAGAGATCTTGTTCTTCATTTTTTACATCATAAATTTGCTCTGACACTTGTTTATTGCACACTAAGGTATGGCAAGCATTGCACTTATCATAATCTTCAGAGTATTTTTCTAATTGATTATTTCCACACCAGCATTTTTTAGGCATATTTCCTCTTCCTAAGCCAAGCAAGCCACTTCACAAATTGCTAAACCTAATTGTCTATCATCTAATGACTGCCCTACATCACAGGGTCTCCATAGCTGCTCTATTTCGAAAAGCACTTCTGCTATTTTATTTTTAGGTAATTCAAAATCAAATTGAATATCTATAATATTTAATTTTTTTTCACATAAAATTTTATGTATTATTATATTATTAACTTTTATAGTTAAATTCATTTTATCTTTTGGAAAGTAATCAATGTATTTAATCCTAATTTTATTGCAACTATTACTTTGTGGATTGATGTAAACTTTTGCCTGCGTATGCTTCATCCATCTCAAATTAAAATCTTCATATTGCTCTAAGGAATGCCATCCACCTCCGCAAGTTGACAATTCATCCATATGAGAGATTGGCAGAATTTGTGATAGCAAAGGTTTCAGCTCTTCCTTAGTAATATCCACCGAAAGACCGAAAGAATTAACCTCACGCTCTGCGTCACAAGGAGACAGACATCCACCACAATGCTTTACATTATTATAAACTTCTAACTTCTTTTTACTTCTAAATAATAAATCAAAATTGTTTTTTTTAATATTCCCAAATAAAAAGTTATCTTTTTCATCAGTGTAATATGCACCACAGCAAGCATATACATCCCCATTGCTATCTAAAAGCCAAGAAGATATGCCTGCGTGGCAATTTTTAATTTTAAATTCACCTTTACTAAGCAAATATTTTCTATCTCTTGGGTGGACACCGTGACTCAATATTGTTCTAATTTCTTCATCAGAAAAATCAAATTCCTCTCCGTTAAAGTTAATCTTGGGTATAAATGCTATAGGTAAACTCTTCTTAGAGAAAGTAGTTTGCATTAGTGATAGAGATGATACATTTTCCTTCTGAACTACCATATTAATATGGACGCCTATCCCGGTCTTTGAAATAATCTCTGCCGAGGCAACAGCTCTGTCATATGCCTCTTTATTTCCCCTGATCTTATTGTGAGTATCCTTGAGACCGTCTATTGATACAGAAAAGCTAAAATTATCTTTATTTACAATTTTACTTGTAAGCCTTTCAATTTTATCCACAAAGTAACCATTTGTTGTTATTACACATGGTATTTTACTCTTATCTAAAAAGAAAATAAATTCTTCTATATCTTCTTTTATAAAAGGCTCACCACCTGCAACCGAAATATTAACGGTTTTAAGTAAGTCCGAATTTTCATAGCATTTAATCAAATCAGAACTACTCATTTCATTTTCACAACCAGTAAAAAAATTTGAATTACAATGACTACAACGATAATTACATCTGGTTGTAGCAAGATATAAGAATTCATTTAATTTAAGATCTTCAGATTGTGTCATATTTCTCCTTTATGTAGACCTCTATTTTAAACAACAATTATTTGCATTTTATTTTGTAAGTCACATACACCATGATTAATTAATTGCGTAGGATTAGGTATTTTTTGTGACCCAATAACAAAGCTACCCACTGCATTTCTAATGCATATCTTTTCTAATTTAGAATCTAACTCTTGCCATGATACGTTGCTTCTATTTAGGTAGTGTTTCTCTTCCATAGTTGCAAAGCCTACTTCAAATGTATATTCGCCTTGCTGAATGTCAAGTTGCATTGTTTGTAAAATATGAAGCACTGCTCCTTTTTCTACCTTAAGTGGCGTATCTGTATACATCTGCAAGTTATCTTTTCCATGTACAATGGTATTTCTTCCATCAAATAAAATGGTCCCCCAAAGAGGTACTTGAATGTCCTCTATCATTTCTATTTCATAATAAAAATATGCTTCCTGACCTTGTTCAAAAGTCCTTACCACCATGCCATTTACATCAAACAACCCAATTTTTAAGAACCTAGCTTTGCCATTTGATATTTCTTTAGATAAATTTAAATCAAAAAAAACATTTTCCTTAATTGACCAATCATTGAAAGAAAGCAAATCGTTTGTTTTTATATTATCTGTCGAATTATTTACACTTGAATACTTATCCTTAAGTTGTACGCCTTGCACTGCTAAATAATATTTCTTAACTACTTCCTGGCTATTGCCAATTGCAATTACTTTTCCATGCTCCAGCATAATTGCTCTATCACAAAACTGTTCCACTTCATTCATCCCATGAGTGACCAGTACAATGGTTTTCCCTCTTTGTTTAAACTCTTCCAGTTTTGCATAACACTTCTGCCTGAAAAATATGTCTCCTACAGCCAAAGCTTCATCTATGATTAAAATGTCGGGATCTACATTGATCGCTACTGCGAAAGCTAATCTGACATACATACCGCTAGAGTACATTTTTACAGGTTGATGAACAAATTCTCCAATATCTGCAAATTCTAAAATACTCTGTACTCTTTCATCCATTTCTTTTTTTGTATAGCCTAAAATAGTTCCATTTAAGTATATATTTTCAATGCCTGTCATTTCGGAGTTGAATCCTGCCCCCAGCTCGAGTAACGCCGAAACCTTGCCTTCCACTTCCACAGTTCCAGAGCTTTGATTTAAAACTTTGGTCAAAATTTTCAAAAGTGTGGATTTCCCACTTCCATTTACACCGATAATTCCAAAGGTTTCTCCCTTTTGAATTTCAAAACTTACATCTTTTAAGGCATAAAAATCATGATGATATTTCTTCCGAGTCAGACTTAATGCTTCTTTCAATCGATCCTTTTTATCGTCAAAAATAGAATAAATCTTTGTTAAATTTTCAACCTTTATTGCAGTTTTATCTTTCATTTATTATAAGCTTCCTTGTACCAATTATAAGTGTCCCTTATGCCGTCTTCAAGTGTGACTTTATGGTTCCACCCCAATTCGTGAAGTTTTGTTACATCCAACAATTTCCTCGGTGTTCCATCAGGCTTTTCCGTATTAAATACTAGCTCTCCTTGAAAGCCTACAACTTCCTTCATCACAAGAGCTAGATTTTTAATGGTAATCTCTTCGCCACTGCCTATGTTCACATGTGTATTTAAGTTGTCATTACCATCTTTTGCATCATATTGATTCATAAGAAAAATACAGGCATCCACCATATCATCCACATGAAGAAACTCTCTAGTTGGAGAACCTGTACCCCAAATTTCCACGGATGGCAAATTATTTTCTTTGGCCTCATGAAATTTTCTCATCATTGCAGGCAGCACATGAGAATTTTCCAAGTCGTAATTATCATTGGGTCCATATAAATTCGTTGGCATTACACTGATAAAATTAGTACCATATTGCTGATTGTAGTATTGACACATTCTCAATCCAGAAATCTTTGCCAGAGCATATGCCTCATTGGTAGGTTCTAATTCCCCCGAAAGTAGGTACTCTTCTTTCATTGGCTGGGGACATAGTTTTGGATAAATACAGGAACTTCCTAAAAACAAAAGTTTTCTAACTCTGTATTTATATGCCAAATGGATTAGGTTATTTTGAATTTGGGAATTGATATAGTAAAATTCAGCAGGGTAAATGCTGTTAGCATAAATCCCCCCAACCTTAGCTGCAGAGAGAAATATATAATCGGGTCTTTCCTCAGAAAAAAAGTCTTCCACATCTTTCTGATTGGTTAAATCCAGTTCAGCATGAGTTCGAGTAATGATATTCTCATAACCTTCCACCCTTAGCTTTCGTATAAAGGCAGAACCCACCAAACCCTTGTGTCCTGCTACATAAATTTTTGATTTTTTGTCCATCGTGGAGCTCCTGTTCCTTTTTTATGTAATTAAATCGATAAAGACATATCATTCTTAACCATTCTCTCGACTAATTCAGCAAAGGAGATTTCCCTTTGCCATCCTAACATAGTCTCAGCCTTCGTAGGATTTCCTATGAGCAACTCCACCTCTGATGGTCTAAAAAATTTAGGATTAATTTTTACAACCACCTTTCCTGTCGCTCTATCCTTACCGATTTCGTCCACGCCTTTACCTTGCCATTCTATTTCCATATCTACATGCTTAAAAGCGATTTCTACAAACTCTCTAACAGTGCGGGTCTCGTTAGTGGCAATGACAAAGTCGTCCGGCTTATCCTGTTGCAACATAAGCCACATGGCCTTCACATAATCCTTTGCATGACCCCAATCCCGCTTGGCATCCATGTTCCCTAATTCTAAATATTCTTGCTTACCACATTTAATCTTTGCAACTGCATCGGTAATTTTCCGCGTAACAAATTCTTTGCCTCTTCTTTCAGACTCGTGATTAAACAAGATACCCGAACAAGCAAACATATTATAGCTTTCTCTATAATTTTTAGTGATCCAATGACCATAGAGTTTGGCAACGCCATAAGGGCTTCTGGGGTAAAACTGGGTACCTTCTGTTTGTGGCACCTCTTGTACCAATCCAAACATTTCACTGGTAGATGCTTGGTAAAACTTTGCTTCTGGTTTTATCGTTCGAATCGCTTCCAGAATATTGGCTACTCCTGCTCCATCTATTTCCAAGGTGGCTAAGGGTTGTTCGAAACTTGTGGCCACGAAGGACTGAGCCGCTAGATTATATACTTCCTCCGGTTGTGCCGTTTTCATAGCATTGATAATAGATGCCAAGTCCGTCATATCAGCATAAATAAAATTAATCTTATCTTTAATATGGTCAACATTACCATAATCCACACCACTTTTTCTGCGCATAATACCATGGACTTCGTAGCCTTTTTCCAATAGCAGTTCTGCTAAATAAGATCCATCTTGGCCTGTGATACCTGTAATAAGTGCTTTCTTCATTGGTTCTGCTCCTTTTATGTAATCCATTACACCTTAAGATTAAATTTATATTGATAAAGTAGAAACATTATACTACAATGTTTTTATGTTTTCAACATAATAGGGAACATTTTATAGCTGGAATTTGCCATATTATATGAATTTATATGTTTTGCCGAGGAAATAAAATGGAAAATAAGGGATTATCAAAATTAAAAGTATCGCTCAACCTACAGCCATGTGGCGGTCAACGCTCCGGAATAGGCGTTTATACCTATGAGCTTGTGCGAAGATTAAACTCTGATGAATCTGTGCAATTCTCAGGGGACATCTTCGACTTTTTGCATCGAAATAAAAGTAAGGATAGGTTGCAGAATTCACACGGTGATAAAAGCTCCATAGGTGGGTTAAATTTTCAAATTCATGTCAATCCATTAATGCCTTTCGGTGTTTATAGAAGGATGTGGCGCAGGTTCCCCATAGGTTACAATAAGTTTTTTCCAGAATCTGAATTATCTCATTTTTTTAACTACGTTGTACCTCCTGGGGTCAAAGGAAAAATTCTTAACACCATACACGACTTATCATTTTTGTACTATCCAGAAACATTAAGTGCGAATAATTTATCTTACATCAGCTCCAATATCCTTTCCTCCGTTGAGCGTAGTGACAGAATTATAACCATTTCTGAAAGCACGAAGCGAGATTTGATAAGGGAATACAAACACTTAGACGGTCGGGTTGAAATTATCTATCCTGCTTTTGATGTGATAAATACACATCAATCCTTTGAAAGCGTGACAGAAAAGTTTGCTATCGGTGGGAATTATATTTTATATGTAGGTAATCTTGAACCTAGAAAGAACTTGGAGCGATTGCTGAAGGCGTTTGCCTTATTGAAAAAAGAGCACAACTTTCCCTATTATTTGGTAATCGCTGGAGGCAAAGGTTGGCTTTATGAAGAGATTTTTAAAACTGTAAACCAGTTAGGTTTAAATAAAAACATAATCTTTACCGGTTTTATCAGCCTTGAGGATAAGTCTGCTTTATATAAACATGCTTCATTGTTCGTCTATCCATCTTTATATGAAGGCTTTGGTATCCCTATTTTGGAAGCACTAAGCTTGGGTACACCGGTAGTTTGTTCTGACACCTCCTCCATGCCCGAAGCAGGAGGGGATGCTGCCTATTATATTAATCCACTGGATGTAACGTGCATCGCAAATGGAATCTATGAAATGCTAACAAACGACAGCCTCCGCCATGAAAAAATGTCTAAAGCTCAAAATCAGGTTGAGAAATATTCCTGGGATAAATCCGTGAAAGGTTTGCTGAAAATTTATGATAGTTATAGGTTCTAATGCAATTAATTACTAGGGTTGATTATACTTGAAATAATTGTTTCAAGCTTTTTCGCCGAATCACTCCAACTAAATCTTCGTGAATTTTGAATCCCTTTTTCAATCAATTCCTCTTTCTTAAAATGCACTTCTATCATGGCCTCTTTTATGGCTTCTATGTCGTAAGGATCTACATAGATAGCCCCTTCTCCACTTACCTCAGGCAATGCAGAAAGGTTAGATGTAATGACGGGAACTCTACATTTCTGAGCCTCTACAACAGGGATTCCAAAGCCTTCATAGAGAGTCGGGAAAAGAAATGCTTCTGCCATAGTATAGACAGTAGACATGTCTTCATCATCTACATAACCTATAAATAGAATGTGGTTTCTATGTTTGGTATTTTGAAGGGTTTCTTGTTGTTTGAATTTCCAACCAGTTTCCCCTACAATAACCAGTTTGTGATCACCTTGTTTCTCCTCTTTTTTATATAAATCAAAAGCTTTAATCATTCTTTCGATGTTCTTCCTGGGATTAAAATTTCCAACAAATAAAAAATAGTTTTCCGGTAATTGATATTTATCTTTTACAAATTTTAATTTTTCTTGGTTGTTTTGATTTTGAAAATCTTCTTTAGTGGAACAATAGATAACTTCTATTTTTTCTTCAGGAATATTCAAGGTACGCATCAATTCTTTTTTAGTGAATTCTGAAATCGCAATATATTTTACTGTCTTCTTTTTTAAGTATCCATATTGTAATTTCCAGTAAAAGACTCTAGATGATTTATAAACCCCGGGCATTCTAAATAATGCCATGTCTGTGATAACCGACACCACACTGCAGCTTTTTGGTAAAAAAAATGGTATCTTTGAATCCGTTGTCAATAGAATACTATCTTTGCAATGGCGTTGACCCATCACCAGAGATTGAAAGAGGTTTCTCTTGATGTTCTGTTTTTTTTGGTACTTAGATCGAATAATTTTTGTATGCCCATTATCAAATGAAAAGTCCGGGCTGTCGTTTAACAGTAGAACTTCTACCGGAATATCCTTATGAAGATATTTGATTAAGTTTCCAAACAGCTGGTATGACAAAACACCAATTCCAGAGCTTTGCTGTTTATATTGCAGTCCATTTATTACTATTTTTTTCATAAATTCACCTACTATTTGTTATAACACATCTGCAAAATGTGGTCGCAACCTCTTAAAAATCAATGCACCCAAAACAAACAATATGGACGTAGTCACAAAGAAATAAAGATTTGTGTATCCTCTGTTCCAAAACCACACGTAATCGATAAAGCTATCCCGATAGCCCCTACAAATATAAAACATGGGATTCAGCTTTAAAACACTTTGCACCAAAGGTGACATGGTGTCCGGCGACCAAAAAATAGGTGTCATCCAAAATCCGATTTGGATAAATACTGTGACCACGTTGATGGTGTCGGATACAAATACGGAAATAGCCGATAGCAGCCAGCCCAACCCTACCAATAGAATAACCGTGCACAGAAAGTAGTAAATCACCTGTATATTGTAAATGGAAAAACCAATGTCATAAATAGATAGCAGGAAAAAGATAAATCCGATAAACCCAATATGCACATACGAAGAGGAAATAACCTTCACCAGAGGGATCATGCTTACTCTGAAATTTACTTTTTTTACTAAGTAACTGTATTCTTTTAAGCTACCTGTGGAAGCCATGAGTGCTTCAGAGAAGTAGGACCAGATGAGAAAGGCCGGTGCAAACCAAACCACAAAGGGTACACTGTTGATGGGTGCAGATTTAAAGCCTACTTCAAATACAAACCAAAAAACCAACAAGGTGGTTAAGGGCTGTAAAAATGCCCAAATGATTCCTAAAAAGGAATTAATAAATCGGGCTTTAAAGTCGTTTTTAGCTAAAGCCCAAAGTACATTTCTGTTTTTTGCAATATCGATTATAAAATTTTTTAAGTTTTTTAGCATGTATCGTTCCCTTCATTCGCAATTATCGCTCTCACCATTTTCCCCTGCATACCTATCCCCCCCCCAAGAAAAACTCTTTTACTCGCAAACACCGTTAAACTATGCAAGGTATTATTTCCTATTCACAATCTGACTACCTCTTCCTTTGCTAGGTAACCCAACAGGTGTATACTTACTTTAGTTTTAATCCCTGCTGCTAGCAGAACAATTTTAAGTTGTATGATGATAGACCTATATTTTTTTCTAAAAATCTCTTAACCATAATTCTCATTTTAAATAGATCTCCATAACCTCCGGTTTTACCCGCTCTATGCTATAACGTTCCGCTTCAACTCTATTATTTTCGCCCATCTGTTTACGCAATTCAACGTCGGCCATAAGTTTTTTGACTAAAACACAGAACTCCTCTACATTGTCAGATTCATACAGATAACCGTTGATCCCTGGCTGAATTAAATCAGTATGTCCTTTCACACGGGATGCCACTATGGGCAATCCGGCGGCCATTGCTTCCATAATATTAAATGGTAATCCTTCACTCCGACTGGAAGAAATACAAAGATCGGCAATTTTGTAATAATCTTCAATCCTGACCACATGCCCCGGGAGAAGAATTCGGTTTCCTTTGAATCGATAAGTCTTATCGTCTAACACCGATATACGTTTTTTTTTCGTATCTCCCAAAAATCGTTGTAAATTTACCATTTGTTTGCATTGCCCCAGAAGTTCACCCTCCCCCGCTAATATCAATTTTACTGAGGAAGGCAAGGATTCCATGGCCTTGATAAGCATTCTCTGATTTTTTCTTTTAGAAAACTCCGCAGCATAAACCATTACGAAATCTTCGTCCTTCAGCCATAACTTCTCTCGAGCTTCTGCCCTCACCTTTTCATCTGCTTTGGAAATAGGTGAAAATCGCTGTAAATCTATGCCCATGCCTGGAATTTTATAGAGCTTGTCCTTATATAAATGTTTAGTTTTTGCTATTTGTAAATCCTCTTCATTCATGGTGACTACCACGTTGGTTACCTTAGTATTCACTTTTTCTGCTAAAAGTAGTGCCCACCGCTTCCAAGTAGGAGTCTTTTCATCAAACAAGTACCCATGAACGATATTGATAACCTGAGGTTTGATATCTTCATTCCCCCGACCTTCCTTCCATTCATATTTGTTTAGCATCTTGCCATATTTCAGCAATCCACTTCTGACAAGGGCTCTCCTGGTAACATAAGACGCCAAGGTGGTATGCAAGATAATTTTGTCATATTTTTCTTCTTGGATGACACGAGTCAATTCTTTAATAGCCTTAAAATTTTCTTTAGAAAGGGTATTTTTTACAAATGGTACTCCGAATATTTTATATTTAGGCAAGGGTAAACTTCCCATGACTTGTTGCTCTATGTAATCGCTCATTTGCGTTACATCAAAATAGTTCCCCTTTCCACCAATATGAACTTCATGCCCTAGGAGCATCAATTCTTTAATATAGGGGATATGAAAGTTCTTTAAATGACCAAAGGTGGATGCTATAAATAGAATCTTCATTCTCAACCTCGTTAACTTGATGAATTAAATAATTTTTCATGTTTTCCAAATGAAATCTATAGATAAAGTATATACTGTTAAAAAAAAAATCGCAATAATTTTATGTGATATAAGAAGTGATTAAACAGATTTTTTTTAAGTTTTACAAATCATGGAATTCTTGCAAATTACATTGCTCCTATGCTATAATGCTATCATTAAATATACAAAATTACCTGCATTATATATAGAAATATGGTTACTTATGATTAAAGAAAATCAAAATTTACTTAATAATATCAATATACTATCCGACGGCGCCCTGATATTTATGGCAATGCTGTTATCATATGGAATACGTTTCGGTCTGATGGATGATGGTCAGACTCACATCGGGTTAAACGCTTACTTACAGATGTCCATCTTTGTCATTCCTGCTTTTCTTCTTATCTATGGGGTCATGGGGCTCTTTGGATCTTTCCGAAACAAAAGCTTTGCTATGGAATTTACCCTTTTATTTAAGGCCAATTTGATCGGTTCCCTGCTTTTGTTTACCATACTCTTTCTCTTTAAGTGGATTGATATATCCAGATGGGTTTTAGTCATTTTTTTCTTGTCAAACACAGGACTCATTGCAGCAAAGAGATTTTCTTTGAGAAAGGTGCTTCGGCTTTATCGGGAAAAAGGTCATAATATCAAACATGTAATCTTGGTGGGTAGCGGCTCCTCCGCCTTGGAGTACGCCACCTCTGTTTCCGGGGATAAATCCTTGGGGTACAATATTTCTGGCTACGTAGCCTCCACGGACACTACACTTTCCGCCTCACCCCAGTGCCAAAGCTTTCCCTGCTTTGGTCCTATGGCACAGCTGGCTGAAATCCTAGAGTCTAAAGGGGCTGATGAAGTGGTAGCCGCATTGGAAGCAGACGAATACTACTTACTTCCTCACGTGATAGAAATATGTGAAAAAAATGGAATAAAGTTATCCGTTATCCCTTTTTATTTCCAGTATATGCCGGCAAAACCCTATATGGATGAAATCGATGGGATTCCACTGATTAATATCCGCCGCATTCCCTTGGACAACTTTGTCAATGCCCTTTGTAAACGCTGCATGGATCTGATTGGTGCACTCTTACTTATCTTACTCACCTCTCCGATAATGCTTTTTGCCGTTTTGGGGATACTATTTACATCGCCGGGTCCTATTATTTTCACTCAGGAACGGATTGGCTTGGGAAAGAAACCTTTTCTCATGTATAAGTTTCGTTCCATGAAGGTTAACGACGGTGCGGCAACTACATGGACTACAGCGGATGACCCCAGAAAAACCAAGTTTGGCTCCTTCATTAGAAAATTTTCCATCGATGAATTACCTCAGCTATTTAATGTAGTAAAGGGAAATATGAGCCTAGTGGGTCCCCGTCCAGAGAGACCACATTTTGTGGAACAGTTTCGGCAAGAAGTCCCTTTATATATGGTAAAACATCAGGTACGACCAGGCATTACCGGTTGGGCGCAGGTCAACGGATATCGTGGAGACACCTCCATCCCTAAAAGAATTAAACATGATATTTATTATATAGAAAACTGGAACATCTTTTTTGACATTAAAATCTTATTTATGACTTTGTTTAAAGGAATCGTAAATGAAGAGAAATTAGTTTAAAATATTAAATATACGAAGGAATGAAAGGGAATGAATCATGAGCGAAAATAGTTTTATTAGGCAAAACGGGAAAAGTATATGGGCGGCTGTAGGGCTGTTCTTTCTCATATTAATCATGGGGAGTATGGATGATTCCATTGAAAAGTGGGTGGCGCTGCTGGCATCCTTGGGGATCTTTGTTCTAATGCTTTTGCCAAAGACCAAAGGGCGCCTAAGTGCGTATAGAAGTCCCATCCTCATAGTTTCCTACCTTTATGTGGTTTGGTGTGGCATATCGGCGTTTTACGCTATTTCAGGTAAATTTGCAATTATTGAATTTTCTAAAATTCTTGTTGGATTTTTTATATTTTTAATCATCATTCGTTCCGGCAAGTCTACCTTAGAGTGGACCCGAAGTCTGATTGGGGTCTTTGCTTCTGCTACTGCAACCATCGGTTTTATTTCTGTGGACGCTGCATCCTCTGGCATCTTTTCAGGAATCATTAAGTTAATGTTTGGCAAATATATCCCCAATATCGAGTTGGCAGGTGGGTATGAGGCTGGAATCCGAATTAAGAGTATGCTCATAGATCCTAACCTTTACAGCGGAGTCATGTCCTTGGGTGTACTGCTGTCTTTATTTCTCTTAATCACTCTGCCCAAAGGAAAAAGTAAATCGTCCGATTTAATCTGCGTTGCTTTGTTGGCGGTCAACGCCCTTTCTTACCTGTTGGCCTTCAGTATGGGTTCTTTGTTTATCTTCTTCTTATCTTGTCTTTTAATGATTATATTGACAAGTAAAGATTTACGTTTAAAGCTTTTCTGCATCATGGCGGAGACGGCAGTGTTTTCACTGGCTATGGCGTTTGTCGCTATGAAGGGATTGGGCGCAGAAGGTGTCACTTCCTGGTTGCCCTTGCTAGCCCTTGTTCTAAATGTAGTCTTATTGTATGTGGCGCACAACAAGCTGACACCTATGATTTCCGGCATATCTTCTACTGGCAATGAATCCCATGGCGAAAAGACCATAAAAGGGCAGAATAAAAAGCCTGCGATTATCATCGGTGGATTTGTTTTATTGGCAATAGGTTACGTGGCTTTGGCTTTAAATTTCTCCGGTCCCGCATCTATCAAAGGTGGCGAGATGCTTATGCGTGCCATTTACGTACCCGGCGGTACCTATGAGCTGCAGGTTGAGAGCTCCACTCCTTCGCTTTATATAAAAATAGAATCTCAGAACGATATGAACCTAGTAAAAAGAACTGCTGAAACTCTCTATATAGGTCCTGTATCGGCATCAAAAACTGCGAATGGAAATTCAGGTACTGTTTCCTTCCAAGTGCCTGAGGATTCTAAAATCATAAGAATCAACTATCTCGCGACTACGGAGGATGTAAACATTACATCCAGTAGCTATTCCGGTCCAAAATCAGGCGAAATTAATCTGAAGTACAAATTGTTACCAGGTTTTATCGCCAACCGTATCCAAAACTTAGGAGCTAATGAAAATGCCATTCAACGTACGGTGTTTTTTAAGGATGGTTTAAAAATCTTTGGCAAGAGCCCTATTTTCGGAAAAGGATTGGGTGGCTTTGAGACTGCAGTAGTTTCCGTTCAAAACTATTACTATGAAACAAAGTATGCTCATAATCATTATGTCCAATCCCTCTGTGACTTAGGAATACCGGGGTTCTTATTCTTCGTTGGAATTTTAGCCGCCGGCATTCTGGCGCTGTACAGATGTAGACGAAAGGGAGTCAACCTCTTTGCAATACCCGTAGCCGGCGCTTGTTTGCTACAAATGTTTGGACAAGCTACCACGGATGCCATATGGTCTTCGGGTGGGTTTCTCATTGTGGCTTTTGGTATCTTGGGTATTTTAACTGTACTTTTTGGTACTTATCATGAAACGGTTCCTGTGAAAGCCGAAGTAAAATCCAAAGGTGCTGACAGCAAGTCCCAATCCGGCAATGGGAAGACAGCCTCCCCTAGCTCTGGTACTCCTTGGCAGGATAAAATTTTACCTTGGTCAGTGGCTCTTTTCTCGTTGGTATTTGTGGTGAGCATTTCCTTAAACCTTTATGCCAGCAAGAAACTTATCTCCGGAGACTTTACCTTTGAAGACCTTGATAATTTCATTCAAATAGATCAATTTGATACGAATGACTATATTACTTCTTATCTTTTAAATGCACCTACCCAAGAAGATGCTGTTGTTTTAAAAAAGGCAGACGCATACGCCCAACATCTTAAAACGAAAGAGTCAAATATTAACTTCAAATATTTAATGGATTACTATTTTGCTACCAATCAGGACGAACAGGCTTTTCAAGCAGCTTTGGATGGGTTTGAATACAATAAAGCCAGCCCTAAGACTTGCGCCATACTGTTTGATACATTGGAAGCAAATCTGGATCCATTGGGAGTCAATGGGCGTTCGGCCTTGGAAAAAATCAATTATACCGCATTTTATGTTACAAAGATTCTAGATCTTTACGATGGAATGAAGCAACGTAACGAAACCTATTGGGATGTGGCGTACCTGACCCCGAAGAACGATACCTTTATCAGTAAATATTTAATCATGGAAGAAGCTAATAATTACAACGACAAATATATTCTCAACGTCTATATCAATAAGGTGTTTGACACGGATTTCCCCGTAGACGTGAACTCCGACCTAATACCGGACAATATGAAGCTGAGTTGGACAAATACCTTATCCTCTCCAAAGGAGCCTATAGAAGTTCCTGCTGGGCAAAATATCTCTTTTAAAGCGGTGCAAAAGTTAGAGGGACGATATCGGCTGATAGTGGAATGCGATAACCCCGAAGGTGTTTCTGCCACTTTTAACGGCGAATCTTATGCCTTAGAAGTATACGATGGTTCCTCTATGGGTATCATCGAATTGGAGAACAACTATAATCTAGAGGAATTGGAAATTGTTTTAACCTTTACCACCGAAATGAAAGTTAAGAGAATTGCTTTTTTAGCGGTATAAAAATGAATCTATAGTATTAAAAGTTAGCTATGGAATCCCAAAAACATTGTGATTAGTAATTCTTAAAAAGCAAATTGCAACTACCATGGAACATTTTAATAAGACAATATGAAAAATCATCATAAGGGATATACTCTCTCAATGATGATTTTTATTGTTTATGAAAAACTTTTCATTTAAGATAAAAAAATATAAACTATCTATAGAGGATAGTCTTATGAGTGCAAAATTTACAATCAAACAAATTCTCAAAGACCATTGGCATTCTTTCTTGGCAAACAATCCTAATGTTAGACTGGTGGTAATTCAAGAAGTAGAAAAAGCATTAAATTGTGGTGAACCTTCCGGAGGCTACGCTATGTACCAATGCCCTCATTGTGGGTGTTACAAGTTTGTGCCATTCCGTTGCCATTCAAGGTTCTGCAATACTTGCGGAACGGCTTATCAAGCTAATCGTGCAGATTCTATTGCGGAAAAAATGATTAATTGCCCCCATCGTCATATGGTCTTTACCATACCCAAAGAACTCAGGCTCTACTTCCGTAAAGATCGCTCCCTTCTTGATGTTCTTTTTCGAACTTCTGCTCAGGTCATCTCTGACTGGTCACATTCCTTAAATAAAAAGGAACAATTTACTCATGGTATGGTTTGTGGTCTTCACACATTCGGTCGTGACCTGAAATGGAATCCCCATATTCATATGCTTGTCACTGAAGTTGCCTGTGGCAATATCACGGACTGTAAAAAGGTTTCTTTTTTTCCTTTTATCATGCTCCGCAAAAAGTGGATGACTGCACTTCTTTTTAACTTGAAGCATTCCCTTAATCCTACCCTGTTTTCTTCACTTGATTTCAAGAAATTTACTGACAAACTTTATCGTCTTTATCCCGATGGTTTTTATGTTCATGCTCCTGCTACTCATTTCAATTCCCCTTCCTCTGTTGCCAATTACATTACTAGATATATCGGTAGACCTGCCATGGCTCAGTCTAGAATCACTGACTATGATGGTAACCTTGTAACCTTTTGGTATCAACGACACGAGGATAACAAACCGATCTTTGAGACAGTTACGGCTCATGCATTCATCCAAAAACTAATTATTCATATTCCCGAAAAAGGATTTCATATGCTCCGTTACTATGGTCTTTATGCTCAACCTTTTGCCTTGCGTCCGTCTTTAGTTCGCATTGTTTCCCATCACCTTCGCCAGCATAGAAGACTTCTTCAACGGTGGATTTTCCGTCTTGAAATCACTTTTGGCTATGATCCTCTTAAATGCTCCTGTGGTCACTACATGGAATTCATTGATACCTATTTCCCTTGTCATCCCTCACATTCTCCTCCCTATGTGCTATAATAATTTTAAAAAATGGAGGATTATTAAAAATGGCAGTCACTTACAATTATGACGGCAAAGTCGTCACAAAAGAAGAATATGTTGCAAAGCTTCGGGAAAAATATGCGCAGAGTCCTCCCGATGGCTATACTACAAGGGAAATAGAACGTATGCGCGATAACGACTTACTGGATATGGATTACTTTTTAAATGAATAACTCTTTCTTTTCATAATTTTTTCAGAAGTTTTTCACTTCTGTTTTTTCCTATGCTCATATTTCCATTTCACACTCCCATCTTCTTTCTTAGGATGGTTTTTCATTTCTTTTTTTCCATCGATATTTCCTATTAGATAAAAAAGGTGGCTTCGCCACGTTAGTGCGGGCGTTGCCCGCTAATTTAAGCGGTAACCTTTTTTGATATTCCAGAAATATCGCAAGCAATATTTCCTACATAATAAAATAGTAGCAAAAAGACGCCGGGGTTACCGACGTCTTTTTGTAAGTCCTTGAGAGGACTAGGAATCTTTATCTAAATGACTACTTATCTGTTACGAAGATAACTGTATCAAATCCTGAAGAATCTTCATCTTTGATTGTGTTGTAAAGGTATACAGTGTAGTTGGTGTAGATAGAACCAGTGTCAGCTGTTCTGTAAGAATCAACTTCACCATTCTTCATTACTGCCTGATATACTACTGCATCTTTAGCAACATAGTTCCAAGTAGATCCGATTTGTAACTGAGTACCATTGCTCTTAACAGCAGCTACTGTACCGGTTACCATTGAAATACCATCTTCTAATACACCATTAGCTGCAGCTGCAGTCTTGATTACACCATTAGCATCAAGAGATAATTTGTAAAGTCCAGCAATCGCAGTGTTACCTGAGAAGGTGTTCTTATCTTTAGTCAATTTATCTAATTTCGCACCATCGATGAATCCAAGCAACTGTTGTACAGAATCTCCATCAGCATTCTTTACGCTGTTCCAATCTGTAATTACTGCATAAGAATCCTTAGATGTCTTAGAAGCGTTAGCTTCCTTAACGATCATAGCTACTACGATACCATCTTTGTCCATCATGTAGTAGATTTCCCCTAAGTTCTTAGAAGTGTCTACGTTGTCAATGGTAGTAACAAAGTCGATTTGATCTCCGTTTGCAGGAGTTCCCTTTGATGCAAATACTGCAGCATTAGCAGATACTCTGTGAGTAGTACCACCATCGTTCAGAACTAATCCGGTTAAAGTGGTGTTTGCAGCAGATACTCCATTGAAGGAACCTTTTGTAGCTACATCAATCTTACCTTTTGCATCTACACCGAACGCTACTAAAGTAGCATTTTGCATGATTGTCTTGTCAACATCCTTAGTGAAGTCATACCAAACGGCATCATCTTCTTCTGAATCATAAAGTTTTACTCTGTCGTATAGTGGGTCATAACCCATGTGTACGCCATAAGTGTTAGTCGCACCAGAAGTGATATCGATAGAGTAGATTTTTCCTTCTGCATCAAGGTTGAATACTACAGTGTCTCCTGCAGCAGGAACGTCACTTCCATCGGTTTTGTCCGCTAACTCGTAAGTTTTGCCATTAACAGTGAATTTCTTACCGCTAGATTTCACAGAAGTTACATCACCCTTAACGACTTCAGTTCCAACTTCTACTCTTGTGATGTCTCCACCTTTGTTAGCATAAACATAGACGATATTATCTTCTGCAATCTTGTCAAGAGCAGATACGCCGATTAATGCAAAGCTGTTTTTATCGATGTCGCCATTCTTTAAAGTTACAAAGTCATATCCTAACAATCTTGCATCGTCAATCTGCTTGATGTCAGATTTGGATACTTTCTTGTCTCCACCGTTGCTTCCAACGTGTGACCAGTAAGCAAAAGAGCTTAAGTTTGAAATGGATTTTCCGCTTACATCACCGTTTACAGTGATTGCTTGCTTTGAAGAGATAGTAGTAGTAGCAGTGATTTCTTCACCGTTTAAGAATAATGTTTCTACAGAACCCTTAACTGTGAACTCAACATCAGTGTTATCTTCTACTAATTTAGGAGCTGTAAGTGTAAAGCTTCCATCAGTAGCAACTGTTAAAGTTACATCTTCTTTGAATTTACCAGTTACTCCTGAAGAATCTTCGGAAGCAATCGCAACAATTGCGTATGGCTTATCTTTTTGCTTGTAATATGTTACGCTCTTACCGATATATGGCTTAAGGTTGATTAAAGACTCTTCACTACCTGTGATTACGCCTTTTGCTTCAACAGCATTGTGTCCGCTTGTAAGCATGTTGCCTTTAACCGCATCAGTTTTTCCATCAGCAGCTACAGATACAAAGTCAACTGTAAGTGAGTTTGCAATCATTTGAGCAGCGTTTTGTCTGTCAACGTTAGTAGCGCTTGCTACGTTCTTGTAAAGTCCTTCTCTCTGTCCTAAGCTGACATAGTTTGAAGGCCAAACAC
>CAZOSB010000022.1:0-41434 GCA_964582545.1 uncultured Anaerovorax sp. | reverse complement strand
ACGCAGATGGCGCAGGACGGCAGATGCCTCGGGCATATGCATAATTCCTCTCGCGGACACCAAATAAAAACACCACTGATGGTTTCGCCGCCTAAAGTGGTGTTTTACTAATTTAAACAAATTAGTGAGCCGTCATCACTGCGACTCTCTTTATCTATTATGATATAGAAGTTTAGGAAATATGCAATCATTTTTTCCTACCTTTAAAGACGTTTAAAGACTTAACTAAAGGTATTTAAAAGTTAATGCAAATATTTACCCCGTATAAAAATAAATTTTTTTTCAAAGAACTCTTGACATTTTATGAAAAAAATTTTAAAATTAATTTATCTAATTCCTATTGTGAATACTTACATATTATTAAAAGCAGGGAAATTATTTGACGGAGCAAAAAAGCATTCCAGTGTTGGAGTGCTTTTTTCTCATCTAAAAAGGGAAGAGGCTGTTTAGCAACTATTTTGCTAAAGCCCTTCCCTTTTTGCCGTTCAGTTATTGTTGTGTCTTTTTAACTATCTCTCAACAATCAGAGAAGTTCCCATACCACCACCTATGCAAAGTGTTGCAAGTCCGTACTTGGAATCTCTCTTCACCATCTCATGAATTAAGGTTACCAGAATTCTAGCACCGGATGCACCGATCGGATGTCCTAATGCAATAGCTCCACCGTTTACATTTAGCTTGCTCAGATCAAATCCTAAGTCCTTGCCCACAGCTACAGATTGTGCCGCAAATGCTTCGTTTGCTTCAATCAAATCCATATCATCCACTTTTAATCCGGCTAATTCTAAAGCTTTGTTGCAAGCAGGTACAGGACCAATGCCCATGATGGTAGGATCTACTCCTGCAGATGCATAGGATACTACCTTGCACAGATATTTTAATCCTAACTCATCAGCTTTTTCCTTTGACATTACAATGAAAGCCGCGGCGCTGTCGTTGATACCTGACGCATTTGCAGCGGTAACTGCACCGTCCTTTTTAAAGGCAGGTCTCAATTTCCCTACGCTCTCCATGGTTGTGCCAAACTTTGGATATTCATCCGTATCAAATATCTTTGGCTCTCCCTTTTTCTGAGGGATTTCTACAGGTACGATTTCATCCTTAAATTTTCCTGCTTTCACAGCTGCTTCAGCTTTATTTTGGGAAGCTACCGCAAACTGATCCAGCTCTTCTCGTGTAAGACCCCACTGTTCAACGATATTTTCAGCGGTAATTCCCATGTGATAGTTGTTATATGCATCTGTAAGCCCGTCATTTACCATGATATCGATCATTTTTGCATCGCCCATTCTGGCTCCCCATCTGGCATTCGGCATTAAATACCCTGATTGAGACATGCTTTCTGTTCCTCCTGCAAGAATGCATTCCGCATCCCCTGCTTTGATCATGGAAGCCGCCATTCCTACTGTTCTCAGCCCAGAACCGCAAACCTTGTTTAATGTCATGCCGGGAACTTCCTTTGGAACACCAGCCGCCATGGCTACTTGTCTCGCTACATTTTGTCCAAGTCCACCCTGAAGCACATTTCCCAGTATTACTTCATCGATAATCGCAGGATCGATTCCTGCTCTTTTTATAGCCTCCTTTGCTGCTACAGCACCTAATGTAACAGCCTTCTGATCTTTCAAGCTTCCGCCAAAAGATCCGATGGGAGTTCTAACCGCACTTACAATAACAACTTCTCTCATAAGTTACCTCCTAAATCATAGCTAACCGCTTCCGAATTTACACATTGTTTCACACAATTTGAATATTTTAATTTTATCATAACATTAAACATATTGCAATAGATATGCCAAAAGTTAAATATTTAACTTATAAAAATTTCATTATAGTCAGAATATTCAATCAAATTTTAAAAACGGCTGTGTGCTTTTCAATGAGCTTTACCGGTTTATATGAGAGTTTTGCTTTACGCAACCCCGGTAAACCCATGTCTTCTTCACGATTGATCAGCTTTATGTGTGATGCTACATTTTTACAGTACTCATTGTTAATCGCCTGGTAAAGACCTCTGTACTCCGTATTTGCCTTCTCCACGTGAACTGTAATGGTTTTGCGTCCCAAAGTACCACCGATGCTTATGGCTTCAATATTCCCATCGATCTTAATGGCACCCGCTAAATAACCGACCTTTTCTATGTTCTTGAAAACGTCCTTCATAGCTTCCTCTTCCATGAGAAGGAGTTCCTTTTCGTGACTGTCCTGCAGGTTCTTCCTCTCGTTAAAAGCTTTAATAAATGCCATAGCCTCGTCTGCCATCTGAGAGGTTAAAGCAACGTATTCATATAAATAATGATTTTTAAAATAATTCAAGTGATTTTTCTTGCTGTGATAATCCCTACCTTTTAGCTCAATCAAATCCTCTGTGCTATAAACGTAATCAAAATTGGGCCTGTCGGGGATAAACCTCAATTGCTTAGGAAAAGCCTGCTCAAAGATATCGATCATATGAAAAGGCAATAACATGATAGCAAACTTCTCTCCCTTGCTTTCAAAGATTTCCCTCGCTTCCGAGACAGTTCTGGCTAGACTTTCTGGATCATACGTACCGGTTTTTGTTAGTACCGGAAAAAGAAATGGATCGAATACACCCTCTTCTAGATTACTAACCCCTGCAATACAAAGGTAGTCCCCAATTTCCTTCCAACTAATTTGATTGATTTCCCGCCACATGTAAAGGGAACTAAAGGACAGACCGGAGGTCTTATACTCAAAGCTGTTCAGATATTTGTCCAATAAAGGCTTTGATTCCAAAGTAATTTCATTTTCAAACATTAGCATCGTTGATTTTCAGCCTTTCAAATTTATATTTTTAGTCTTTATTTAACGAAAGCCGTTCTGATGTTTAAATTTATATCTCACCAATCGCTTTATTTCACGATCGCTGAGATCTGTTTAAAGCTTGCATCCTTTGCGCCTCCACACAATTCAAACAGCACAGACTCATAAGTGGTGCCTATGGCTCCTGAATCTCCCATTCTTCTCTGGGCATATTTCTTGTCCGTATTGCTCCTGGAGGATATGCAATCATTGACTACAAAAACATTATACCCATTTTCTAACAAATCAAGCACAGTAAGTTGCACGCATACATGGGCTTCAATTCCTGCGATAATTACAGTATTTCTTTTGCTCTCCTTTAGCACACGTTCAAACTCTGGTTCACCCATGGCACTAAAGGAAGACTTTTCAATGTAAGTAAATTCTGATTGATGGTCTCCCTCTCCGGCAGTTTCCCCAAATGCCTCCTGAAAGGATGGGGAAGTCATTCCCAACCCTTTGGTATATTGCTGTGTAAATATCATGGGTACTCCCAGAACTTTAAGACCCTTGATCAATTTCACGGTCTGCTGTTCCAGTTCCTCACTGTTTTTCATTGCAGGCATTAACTTTTCCTGAAAATCTATACCTACAAAAACAACATCCTCCCTGTCAATACGTATTTTTTTCACCTTTTTTTCTCCTTCTCATAGTATATTACTGTACCAAAATAGTAGCAAATGATAAATTGCAATTAAAATTTAATTTTATTTAGTTTGGTTTTGGTTGGCTAAGTTAAGCTTTATTTCGTTTATTTATACTTAATGCAAACTCTACTTTGTTATATTAAATCAACCCCCAAGTTTTAACATCTTCCACAAGCTTATAGCTGGTGAGATCGTAGTGTAGCGGAGTAATGGATGCATAACCTTCCTGCATGGATATGACGTCAATGTCATCAGGCAGGTCTTTATAGACGATGGGTGTACCCGAATAATAGAAAACCGGCTGACCTTCTTCATCTTTTTTAGGTTCAAACCACTCATCGTATTCCCTGGCACCTAATTTGGTTATCTTGACACCCTTGACTTCCTCTGCGGGTAGATTGGGCACATTGATGTTTAAAACGGTCTTGGCGTCCATCTTACCAAAGGATTTTTCACAAGCCTTCACCGCCAGCCGGCAGGCCAACTCAAAGTGGGTGGGGAAATGATCATTGATGGATACCGCCACTGCTGGCAAGCCGCAAATGCACCCTTCGATGGCAGCGGAAACCGTTCCTGAATAAAGAGTATCCGTTCCCAAGTTGCCCCCGTGATTGATTCCGGAGAAAACCATATCCAAATGAATCCCTCGTTCGCGGAAAAGCTTGGTCCCCAGTTTTACACAATCCGCCGGGGTGCCTGTAATTTCAAAGGCCATGGTGGCATAGGGAAACTCTACCTCCCTCATTCTCAAAGGGGTGCCTATGGTGATGCTGTGCCCGCTGGCACTCCTCTGGGTGTGTGGAGCACTTACATAGACGTTAGCCACTTGAGAAAGCGCTTCCACCAATCGCTTGATTCCCTCCGCACCGATTCCGTCATCATTGGATACTAATATATTCATCATTCTCCTCCTAAAGGTTCCTTGTGAGTAAGTATTGCAAACGTTCGTTTAAAGCACTGTAATTTTACATAATGCATTGCTGAAAACACTTGTATTATTATATCACTTTATGCTAAAATATAAAAGTAAATTAAACGATTTTTAAAGTAAATGATTTAACTTCAAACCCTTGCCCCCTAGTAAATATTTCCCTTAGACTTTTATATTGTTATATTGGTATATTGGAGGAAGCTTTGGAAGATAAATTATTTTTTCGTACGAAAGAAGCCTTTTCTGCTGTATTACCCATTACCATTATCGTATTAATCCTAAACTTTACTATGGCTCCTATGCCCTTTGGTGTGCGCAGCCTTTTCTTGACTGGTGCCGTTCTCCTCGTATTAGGTATGGGGCTCTTTACTCTGGGTGCAGATATGGCCATGATGCCCATGGGGGAACAAATCGGAGGTCAGCTAACCAAATCCAAGAAGTTGGGATTACTCATAGTGGTTAGCCTGATTATGGGCGTGATGATCACCATTGCGGAGCCGGATTTACAGGTATTAGCTGGGCAGGTTTCTGCCGTTCCTAAGGTTACTTTAGTGTTCTGCGTTGCTCTCGGAGTTGGATTTTTTCTCATAATATCTTTACTCCGAATATTGTTTCAGTGGAAATTAGCGCATATGCTCATTGGTCTTTACCTGTTTATGTTTATATTCGCCACTTTTGTTCCTGAGGATTACTTGGCTGTAGCCTTTGATTCCGGGGGCGTAACTACAGGCCCTATCGCAGTCCCTTTTATTTTGGCTTTAGGTGTAGGAGTCTGCTCAGTAGGCGGTGGGCAAAGCTCCCACGATGACAGCTTTGGTTTGATTGCCCTTTGCTCTATCGGTCCTATATTCGCCGTCATGTTACTGGGCATATTCTATGAGGGTAGCCCCAGTGTGCATTCAGCCGTTGAACCTCTAGACATAAATCATCTTAAAGATATTTATGTATTGCTGCAACAAAGCTTTCCCATGTTTTTTAAAGATGTTGCCTTAGCGCTCAGTCCTATCATTGTGTCATTTGTTCTTTTTCAGATCTTTGCTTTGAAATTACCTAAGACGCATATAATTAAAATGGCCGTAGGAATTATATACACATACCTAGGATTGGTGCTTTTTCTCACCGGGGTAAACGTGGGGTTTATGCCTGCCGGCAACTTCATCGGGCAATACATCGGGTTACTAAAATATAACGCTATCTTAATCCCTATAGGGATGATGATGGGATTTTTCGTGGTAGCAGCAGAGCCTGCAGTGCATGTTTTAAACGACCAAGTGGAAGATATGACAGGGGGTGCCATTTCCAAGGAAACCATGCTTTGGAGCTTATCTATAGGGGTGGCCATCTCTGTTGGTCTTGCCATGATTCGTGTCCTCTTTGGGGTCAACATATGGTATTTTTTGATAATCGGATATGCCGTAGCTTTAATAATGACCTTTTTTACACCTAAGATTTTTACCGCTATAGCCTTTGACTCCGGTGGTGTAGCCTCCGGGCCCATGACAGCCACATTCATCCTCCCCTTTGCCATGGGTGCTTGCGATTCGGTGGGGGGGAATATGTTGGCGGATGCCTTCGGCATTGTTGCCATGGTAGCCATGACGCCGCTCATCACCATACAGGCCGTGGGAATCATCTATAGAGTCAAGGTTCGCCATACGGAAGAAGATGAATTCGAAGCCATGGAAGACATTGCTGAAGAATTGGAATCTGCAGTAGAGTTAAAAGTATGGGATCTGCATATGGATTCCTCCAGTGATGTAATGAGCAGTTTGACATGGATAGATGACACAGAATTCGTAGAAAACATTGAATGGGCAAGTCAAATTAGAGAAGAACAAATTTATGATGATATTTCTACCGACAATTCCTACATTGATTTCGAAACCCTAGAAGACGAAATCACTTAAAAAGCAAATTGGATATTAATAGCAACGGAGTGCACAAGGAGGGCAAAATGAAATGAGTTCGGTAAAGAAAATTAAATTGCTGATTGTAATTGTAGATAGAGGTTATGGCGAAGATGTCAGTAATTTATTGCGTAAATGCAATGTGACTTTTAATATGGTGTCTCCGGGACATGGGGCATCCGGCACAGGATTTGCAGATTATTTAGGAATTACTTCCTCTGAGAAGGATATTGTAATCAGTGTATTATTAGAAGAAATGGCCATATCTGTTTTAGAAAAACTCCAGATAAAATATAATATGGATCAACCGGGAAACGGCATAGCTTTCACCCTCCCCATTGCGGGAGTCAGTGGTCCTCTGGCATTGAAGTATATGTCCGGATTTGCATTAGAGACAAAGGAGGAACAAAAATGAACACCGAGAGAGATTATGATTTAGTTTTAACAATTGTAAACAGAGGTTATGCCGATGATGTTATCAGCGCCGCCCGAAGTGCCGGTGCCAGAGGAGGTACGGTTTTCTACGCCAGAGGCACCGGAGCACATGATATTGAAAAGTTTTTTTCAATCACGATTCAGCCGGAAAAAGAAGTGGTTTTAAATATAGTAAACCATAAGCAAACTCAGAAAATCATCAGCGAAATCGTAAAAAAAGCAGGTTTAAAGTCTGACGGTAGAGGTATGTGCATCGCACTGCCAGTCAGTGAAGCCATCGGATTGATGCACGTTGATAAAGAGGAGATACCAGAAGAGAATCAATAGGTTTTTGACAGTAGATCCACATGGTTTGGGGCTTTTCCTGCCTGATATTTTTCAGAATCTACGGTGCTTAAGCAAATCATTTTTACTTGGTAATTTGTAATGGCATTTTTCCCCTTTTTCCTGATAATCTTTTGGGGCGATAGGTTTCTGGCATAAGAGACGGCATTTTGTCCAATTTTCTTATATTCCTGAGTGGCGGATAAAGGTAAATTAAAATAATATTCCAATCCTCCGTCATTCTCCATATCTTTTTTCTGAATGCATACGCCTCCCTTGGACTCAACTCCAATGCCGATACCTGTTTTGCTGTACTGCGACGCCACCATGGCAATTTTATTTAAATCCGTGGTGTTGTTTACTCTGATGAGATTGCAGCATAATCCACTTGAGGTCACACCCTCCATTATTTTTTTCACCATATTGGTATGTTGTCTCTGAATCTTATTTGCGCTGTCGTCCGTTCCAAAAGCCGGAGATACTGCAATAACAATATCTTGCATTTCTGAAAGGTTTAAACTCCCTTGCCTATTCACCATTTCATTATTTCGTTGAAATACATCTTCTCTTTTTTCTTTTTTCTTAAGAATGTCCGCAGGTTTAATGGCGTTACTCTTTACCTTAAGTTTTTCCCATCGATCCCCTTCCAGTCGATATCCAGTACCAGGTCCCGTATAATTATTCCTATCATTCAAAGCGCTGATAATTTTGAAATTCTCATCGAAGATACTGCTGGTCTGTAAGTAGTCACCGGATACTCGCTGCTGCATTAATGCAAAGATACGATTAGCAATCTCACAAAAGCTTCTCTTGTTCAGAGCCAAAATAAGATCTATGGCGCAAATGTTATTGTTCATAATTTTCCCCGCGCTGTTCAAATCTTCCGGTAAATTCCTTTGAGGCATTTCTTCATGAGAGTAAGCGTAGACGGCTGCCAAAATTTCTTCTTCAGTAATTTCCGGCAAGTCCAATTCTGTAAACACAGCCTGACATGCCTTCGCCGCTCGCATTCTAACCCGTATAGCTTCAGCTTCTGAGATGGGAACGATCCCCCCATCGATCTGCATATCCCGCTGAATCATATAGTAATCATCATAGTCGTCACAGTCCGTATTGGATCCTGCGAAGACGTCATCAAAGTTGGGCGTGGCACTGTAACCTGAGGTTATAAAATCCGTTCCAGGCATCATCTGCATGAGAAGCTTTGTCGTTCTCCTCATATCAGAGTGGGTGAAAGTTTGATCATTGCCGGAAGCCAATTCCATATTAAGAAGTGAAACCACTAAATTTTCGGCAGCAATCGCTCTGAACCCCTCTGGTACGGCGGTAGTAATGCCTATGCAACTGATAGACCCGTTTTGAACCCCTTGGGAACCGCAAGCACGTGCTAAGTAAACGCATAAAATTTCTAAGTAAAGCATGGATTTTTTATGACTATGCCCCATGAGAACCTCCGATCCCGTTCCCGAAGTAGTTCGCATTTTAATTCCTCTAGAAGCATAAGCAGAAGCTAAGAACGCTTTTGACCAAGGCGTGTCATCCCCATCATCCATGGATTCTTCAGTACCGTAGAGGGAAACCGTCTCCGCATAGCTGGTCAAACCCCTCAAACCCATCTTCAGCTCCAAGGACTCCTCCATTGCGCATTGAGTCAGCACACCAGCCCTTCCCGCTTGGCTTCCGATTAAGATAGCAATAGCATTGATCGGCGCAAATCTGGAAACGGCACAGGTGGTCTCAATTTCTGAAAAACCTCTCATAGCCGCCTCTGCTGCATCCGCTGCCAGTAATGCCGGATTGTCCGTCAGATTTGTGACGTGCGCTTGATTTGCAGGTGTTTTTCTGGCGCGCATTTTCATTTGCCCCATCATAATTTCCACTGAGTTCAGTTTATTTACCACCTGTAGCATCTTTGCCGGGGTGATGGCTGTGGTAACTTTAATCACCTCTTCCCGAGGCACATGAATGTCTACGATCATTCTGGCAATTTCCCTATCCTCAAGAGCCATTGCATAAGGTGCATTTGCAATATCAATTCCATAATTGGCAATAAAATACTCTATAGAATCAAATTCCTCCACGGATTTACCATCCATCCTGACAATTTTATCCTCTTTGATTAAAATCTCAGGTGTAGGATCGTACTTGGAATGCATGGCAGTGAGCCCATACTCGTCTTCTTGCGCAAAGAATGTATCTTCATTAATCGGCTTTTTTTCAAGAGCCTCATATCTTTTAGAGCGTTTCAACTACTTATCTCCCTTAAGCTTTTTTCTCTTTTCATAGATAGCGATGGCTTCTTTAATAAAGTGGCTATTGATGTGAGCTCCCTTCCTCTCCAGGTCATCTGCAATTTGCTCCAGTTCTTCCTTGGTGGATCGGTAGGGACGGATGGCTTCATAGATGGTCAGAACCTCCTCGTCAGAAAAACGAGTAAGCTCCGCCGCCCGTCTGAAATTAAGCGCCATCTGAGGATTACCCGCTGACTCACTAATCTGCGCCTGATATTCCAAGGTAGTCTCACTGATTCTACAGTCCTCTTCAGTGATTTTACCCGCCAATAAATTTTCCATGGTAATCTCTTCTATGGCCTTTCCCGTAGGGGTAAACAAAATTTCAGGCTTCCTTTCGGATAGAGGAAAATCCTTTTCAAAGTTTAGCGGAGAGTGAATATTAGGAGCATTTTTCATCTTTGTACTCATAGTTAGACCCTTTCTCCCTGAATATAGATAGCGATGTTGACTGCCGGTTTTTTATTGATAACCAATTCAGTCTCTTTGATATGCAATAAAGCTGCCTTAATTTGATATTTTGCTAAAACCATCTGGTCGTTCATGGTGGGGATAGGGTTGGGAACCTGACCCTTTCCATAATGGGCGGCATTTTTTCCAATTTGTCTGTAAACATCCGCATTGTATAACGGTGCCTGAGGGAAAAGCTCTAAATTGTCCAAAGGTGCCAAATCCTTTTGATGGATTGTAGTGGTTCCCTTGGATTGAATTCCGATGCTGATTCCGGAGCCGCTCAATTTTGCCGCATCACTGGCAAATGCCGAAAGGTCTGAGGTGTTATAATATTTTACGTAACGGGCCCTCATCCCTTCTTCTTCCAACCCCGCTGAAATCTCACGGATGACGGTAGACAAGGGTAACCCCACGATGGTTTCTTTCTGCTGAATGCCAAAGGCGGGAGACAAAGCCACCACCACTTCCTTTACATCTACACCAGGCAAGGCATTATCGAGCTCCACAATTTCTAAGCCTGTCCCTTCCCCTTCTATCTGCTCATTAGCTTTGTTGCTATATATCATTTAAAATATTTGCTCCCTTCCTAAAAATCCTTTGGGGTTAAAGCGCTTTCTTTCTTCTTAAGCTGATCCCACCGCTTCGCAGGAATTCTATACCCTGTGTCAGGTCCTCCATAATCGTTGGCATCATTTAATGCGCTAATGATCTGCATCTTTTCATCGATGATGGCACTGGTGTGTAAATAATCCCCCGATATTCTTAACTTCTGCATTTCCAAGATATTTTCCCCTAAATCTTCAAATCCTTCTTTATAAAGGATGGCTGCGATATCCACTCCTGTTACGTTCTGTTTGTTTAGCTGTTCCACAATTTTTAAGTCTTCCACCATGTCACGTTTTGGCATATCGTTGCTGGAATAAGCGTATGTAGCCGCTTCTACCTCTCTGTCCGTCACCGTAGGAAATCCCAAGACCATACATAATGCCTGCATAGCTCTGGCCGCCTTGTTGCGAGCCATAATAACGGCTTGCTCTCTCACGGGAATGATTCCTCCATCTATTCCCATATCCCTCTGCATGATATACCAATCGTCGTAATCTTCGCAATCCGTATTGGATCCTGCAAACATATCGTCTAAATTTGGGGTGGCACTATAACCCGACGTGATAAAATCTGTGCCGGGCAACAGCTGCATAAAAAGCTTGGAAGCTCTTCTCATGTCTGAGTGAGTAAAGGTTTGATCGTTTCCGGATGCCACCTCTAACCCCAACATGGAGGCCATTAAATTTTCACAGGCGATGGTTCTAAATCCTGCCGGAACTGCACCGGGTATACCGATACAGCTCACCGCTCCATTTTGAGTTCCTTGAACACCGCAGGCTCTGGTGAGATACAGGCATCTGGCCTCTAAGTACAGCATGGATTTTCTCTCTGTATGCCCCATGAGTACCTCAGATCCTGTGCCGGAGGTAAAACGCATCTTGATGCCTCTAGACGCATAGATGGATGCCAGCAAAGCTTTAGACCAAGGGGTGTCATCTCCGTCGTCCATAACTCGCTCCGTCCCATATACGGATACTGTCTCAGCATAGGAGGTAAGACCTTCCAATCCGATTTTAATTTCCATGGACTCTTCCAATGCGCATTGTGTTAACACCCCCGGCTTGATTGACAATCCTCCTACCAGAAGGGCTATGGCATTTAGCTTTCCAAAACGAGAAAGAGCCGTGGTAGTTTCCAGCTCTGAAAAACCTCGCAAAGCGGCCTCTGCCGCATCTGCTGCCATCAGGACAGGGTTATCCGAAAGGTTGGTCACGTGGGCCTGATTGGCCGGTGTTTTTCTGGCCCTCATCTTCATCTGTCCCATCATGATCTCCACCACATTCAAATGATTCATAACCTTGGTAAGCTTGGCCGGTGTGATGGATCTGGCAATCCGAATGACTTCCGGTCTGCTCACATTGATATCCACAAGCATTTCTGCAATCTTTAAAGTATCCATAGCCATAGACTCACTAGCGTTTTCTTTATCAATTCCGTAAGTGGCAATAAATTGATCTATGGCATCAAATTCCTCTAAGGACTTTCCATCCATCTCCACTATCTTCCCATCCTTTAAGGTAAGGGAAGGCTCCGGATCATAGGGTGAATTCATGGAAATCAAACCTACTTCCGGCCATTCTTCAGAGAATCCGTCTTTATTGATGGGTCTTTTATCACTGATCTCAAACCGCTTTGATCTCATTAGTCCTCTACTCCTTATTCAAAAATATCATCATGCAGGTGGAATTATTCTCTAAAGAAAAGTCTACGTAATATTGCTCCACCGTTCTATTGGTAATCAATTCAATGTTCTTGCTTAAAATAGGAAAAAATTTATGACATAATTTCTTGCGAGTATGGAAAACAGCTTGTCGACTGTACTCATCATCTAAAATAGATTCTTCTATATATGTTAAAAATTCATAACCTAAAATCACTATCATATCATCATAGATAGTGACTTTCGCATTTTTTAGACCCTTGGGGAAATGCTTCTTATTCCAGGCCTTATAAAAATCCTCTATTTCTTTTTTTGCTTGATTCAAAGCCTTTTCTTTCAAGTTACTGTCCATATTTTCCTTTAAGTACCGCTTGTTGAAGGATGTGACCCTCAAATGTCAGAGCAAAGCTTTGGGTTCCTTCCGGGGCCTCCTCCCATCGAAGTGGAAAGGACAATGTAGACACGCCCTTTTTAATGAATTCTTCCTCTGCTTTCATGCCGTATTGAGTTTGTATGTCACCGTTGACAATCCCTTTACTGTATAGTTTCATAGGCTTCACCTTCCTCCGCTTTCATCGGTTTATCCACTTCTAAAAAGGGTTTTCTTTTTACAAATCTAGCCGCATTTTTTCCAATTAGAAACAGTTTTTTTTCACCCCAAACTTCTAAGGGTAAATCATACGTAAAAAGTGGCTTTGCAGCCAACCCTTTTACATAGATTTTAATGTCTTCCCTGAATACAATGGCAATTCCCATAGGACCAGATACACATTGTTCCAAACATATATCTTGAAGCTCCTGTATTCCCAGCTTTTGGTCTATGGATACTATGTTGGATTCAATCCCTTCCTCTTCCATCCCTAATTGCATAGGTTTACAGAAAGGGGCGGCTTGCTCTGTAACATATATATATATTTTGGGGGAGTTTCTTTCCATATCAACTCTCCCTGCTATATAACAGACCTGTAGCCACTGCGTTTCTGGGACCTTCCGTGCCTCTAATATTTGCCTTTCCCGCCGTAATTCCATGGTAGGATAAAGCATCTGTCACCATGTTTCCCAGTTCAAAATCCAAGGAGGAACCTCCCACCAATACCACGTGCTCAAACTCGTTGACATTTCCGGTTATGGATATATTTTCTAATGCCCGTATAATATTTCTTACTAACACCTTCTCCTTAGCACTTTTTCGTGTTTGTTTAATCTGTTCTAACGATTTCGTGGTTTTTATAGGTTTATACCCAAAGGGTGTCACCAGTACCACCCTGGCAAAAACGCCACTATCCAAAGGTTCTTTGAAAAATTCCACACTGCCATCCTCATGCCGCAAGTGAAAGAGAGATTCCACCTTGGCTAAAGGATATTTTTTTATTTCTTCTGCCGTATTGAAGCTGTTTAACCCCAACTCCGCATCTATAATCATGGTAACCATGTTTCCGGCACCAGCCAAATGAACCGCTTTGGTCCCTCCGTCTTTGTCCACAACGCAGGCATCCGTGGAACCTGCCCCGATATCCACCACCACCAGCGGCTTTCCGGTTCCTGGAGTGGTTAATGCCCCTTTAATGGCCATTTCCCCTTCTACGCCGCCGATTTCCACCCGGATATTTAACTTGTCGGAGAGCAATTCCGCCAATTTTTCCATATGTAACCTTCTGGTTTTTACCATAGCAGCAAGACCCACCGCTTGCTCCATAGAAAACTCCCTGGCAAGATTTCCGGAAACCTCTCTGGGTACGATGGTATTAATAGCAAATAGATCTTTAATTGAGATCTCATCTGCGTGATCTTCTATAATTTTGGCCATTTCGTTTCGAACCTTCTCAATCATACCACCTACATTGGTTCCTTTCTCCCCCTCAACATCTTTGATGATGCCTGCTTTATTGACTACAGACATAATCTCATCAGCTCCTGAACCGATCTCCACCTTATAGTTTCGCTTCTGTCCATGGATAATCAATTGACCGGCAGGAATTTTTCTTTCCTTAATATCTCCTTTGGGGGTTTTGATTACAACGGCAGATCTATTTCCGATGAGGGCTTTTGCTACGTAGACGACCTGTTTTGTCTCCTCCGAGTTCAGTTCAAACACCGTAGCTATCCCATAGGGATTGGATAGGAGATCTACACCGGATCCCTGAGGAGCTACTTCTACCGCACATTTCATCCCTAGTGGCACTTTTTCAATATATTCCACCTCATCTAGGATGGGGATGTTCTTATTCAAGCGATTGCTCACCAGCACTCCATCATCTTTTCTGAGAATGGCGCCAACAACCTCTATATTAAACGCTATCGCACCGTTGATGATCTCTGCGACTCGATCATATTCATATTCATCTGAAACTACCAAAACCACGGGATCCTTAAACCTTTGGTTACTCTGTTCATGTAGATCAACCAACTGAGAAATATCTACTGTAATTCCCACACCGATTCCTACTCCGCCCGGCGTATCGGGATTATGTCCGATTAGGGTAGATTCCGTTATTATGGTTTCTGTAATTGTTTCCATAGCAAAGTCACCGATGACTGGTGTTGCTTCATTAATTCGAATCAAGGATAGCTGATCCATGGAAAGGTTTCTTCTTTTCAAGGCATCCTCCAAGGAGTTGATAATCCCCACCAAGTTTTGCTTTGTCCCTTTTACCCCAGTAGTCTTATAGATTCCGCTGACGCAATCCACAATTCTATCTTCCTCCAACCTTCCTAAGGCTGTTTCTGTAGTGGCGTTTCCGATGTCTACACCGGCTATATACTCAGTCATATGTCACCTCGCTCAAATGCACTCGGCTGAATTGTGTATTAACTAATTATAGCCTTGCCTAAAGAAATAGGCAAGGCTAAGAATTTATTCTTCTCTGAACATTTTTCTGGCTTCATATACCTCTGCGGTCTCTCTTAAAAGATCAGCATTGATATGGGCCTCATATTTAGTTTCCAGCTCTTGTGCAATATCCAGTAGCTCTTGTTTTGTAGACACGTGAGGTCTCATACAATTGTAGATTTCCAATATTCTGTTATCTGGAATTCTCGTCATCTCCGCAGCCCTCCGAAAATTAGCAGCAATTTGAGGATTCCCTACAGACTCTTCAATTTGTGCCTGATACTCTAAGGTCTCTGAACTGATTCTACAATCCCCGGGATTGATAGCTCCGGATAAAATATTGTCGATGTTGATATCGTCCACGGATTTTCCTGTACTGGTTTTAATGAGCTCAGGTCTCTTTTCGTACAAGGGATAATCCGTTTGTGCGTTTAGTCTTTGATTCACAGCATACCTCCCAAAATTAATCTAAGTTAAACTCTTCATCATAAGGACGGATGTTTTTCCTTCCGTATGCAAAATAGTAAACAGAGGCAATAGCATAAACCACCAATACCCACATGAGGATATTTAAGTTGTAAATAAGCACGCAACAGAAAAGCAGCAATACGAAAATCAACGAAACAACGGGAACCAAAGGATAAATCACTTTAAATGGTCTGCTTAAATTAGGCTCCTTTTGTCTGAGGACGATGGTGCTGATTACTACCATGATATACATGATAATTGCCGCAAAGACGGAAATGGTAATCATTACTGCTGTTGCTCCGGACATAGCCATTACCAATGCAACGGCACCGGGAATCAAAAGCGCCATATGAGGGCAACCTCGTTTATTGATCTTCTTGAAAATCGGTGGAAGATATCCCGTTCTTCCCATTGCATATGCTTGTCGAGAATAACCGATTACGATACCCAGGAAGCTTGCCACCATACTGAAAAGCGCAACCACTGCGATGATTGTAGGCCATATGCTATCCGCACCTAACGCTAACTCCAAGGATTTTGCCAGAGGAAAGTCCACCTGGGCCACTTCCTTGTAATCTGCAATACCCGCAGGTAAAATGATGGCGATGAGAGATGTAAAGAATAAGGTTAAAATTGCCAACAGATATCCTTTTGGAATATCTTTTCTGGGGTTTTCCATTTCTTCTGCACTCATGGCAGCTCCATCTATGGCAAAATAGAACCACATTGCAAAGGTCATCGCTCCTGCAACACCTGCAAAGCCATTGGTAAATGCTGGGTCAGTAAAGAAATTCGCAGATTCAAAATGAGGTGCAGCTACTGCGGCGTATACGACCAGTCCCACCAAGGATACGATGGTTACCACCAATTCTATCTTAGATGATGATTCAACACCAAATAAGTTGATGATAACAAATAGGCAGAAAAAGCCTACCGTAGCCCACAGAGCAGGAATGAACGGGAATAAGTAATGAATGAGTGCGCCTGTAGTAATGGCTACAGCACAGGGAGAAATCATAAAGGCTACCAATACACTGAACCCTGTAATAAATCCTGCATAAGTACCCATTGCCTTTCTCGCATAAGCGGATGGTCCTCCTGCATGGGGAATGCTTGTTGCAAGCTCTACGTAGCAAAATACAAATGTTACATAAAATATTGTAACGGGAATAAAGGAAACTAAAAACGATACAGGTCCACCAGTTGCAAATCCATAGCTGAATCCGTAATAATCTCCTGAAATAACCAGTCCTACAGCGATAGCCCATAGATGAATTGGCTTTAAGACCTTTTTCAATGCACCTGAATCTCCATTTAGAGTGACGTCATTTTTTTCTGACATTTTATTACCTCCTTTTGATAATTAATAAATAATGATAGTCTTTATAGTCATTCCTAGTTGCTTTCTCTTTACAGTAGTATTTCAATATCCGTGGCTTTTTTGCTCTTATCCATGCATTCACCCTCTTTAAAATGAAGCAAGGTAGACTTAACCAAGAACTTTGAAGGTACCATGTAGTCATTTAAGATTTCCACAGGTTCGGGATTTTCACCTTTTGCATATTTCGCCGCATTCTTACCGATTTTCCTGTAAATCCTTTCATCGTATAAAGGAGACTGGGGAAATAGCTCCAAATTATCCAATGGCACTAAATCCTTTTGGTGGATCACGGTGGTGCCTCTGGATTGCAGGGCAATTGCAATTCCCGAACCGGAAAGTTTGGAAGCCTGGCTGGCCATGATGGCCAAATCTGTGGAGTTATGGACTTTTATCATCCGATACTTTAAGCCTTCTTCCTCTATGCCTGCACAGATTTCCTTCAATACACTCTTTAATTCTAATCCTGTTATGGTAGTAGATAGTCTGTCTCCAAAGGCAGGTGAAAGGGCGATGATCACTTCATCGGAATTTTCTCCTCTTTTGGCAACACCTATTTCTTTAATAGTCATACTGCTCACGATCACTTCCCTCCTTTCTATATTTCCTGAGGCTTCAAGGCGCTGAATTTCTCTTTGATTTCTGCCCATCTTTCCTCACTCATCCTGTAACCTGTGCCTGGACCCATGTAGTCATTCCTATCGTTTATAGCACTGTGAACATTAAAGTTTTCGTCGATGATGGCAGAGGTGTGGAGATAGTCACCGATAACACGTTGCTTCAACATATTCATGACATTTACGGCCACATCTTCAAATCCATTTTCATAGAGTATTTTTACGATGTCGAAGCCCGTAACGCCTTTTTCCATCATGTCTGAAGCAGCTTTCATATCTTCAGGCTTATTTCTAGCAGGCATATCCGTATAACAATAGGCATAAGTGGCTGCCTCAACCTCTTCATCTGTTATTTCAGGAAGACCCAATCCGGCGAATACGGTCTGGAGAATCTTTGCTGCTTTATTTCTCACCGCAATGGCCTCTTCCTCTTTTACAGGTTTGATTCCTCCGTCCACTTTCATGTCTCTCTGTAAAGTATAGTAGTCATCGTAGTCGTCGCAATCCTCGTTAGATCCGGCAAATACGTTGTCTAAGTTTGGTATGCCGCCAAATCCTGAGGTTACATAGTCAGTACCGGGCATTAGCTGCATGGCTAACTTGACCCCTCTTCTGAAATCAGAGTGTGTGAAGGCGGTGTCATTTCCGGATGCCACTTCAATATTTAGCATGGATGCAATCAGGCACTCCGCCGCCATAGCCCTGAATCCATTGGGTAACGCAGCCACCAACGGAATCGCATTGATGGATCCGTTCTGTATTCCCTGAACACCGCAGGCTTTTGTCAGATAGAGGCATTTGGTTTCCAAGTACAGCATACTCTTCTGTTCTGCATTTCCCATAAGAACCTCCGAACCCGTTCCGGAAGTAAATCTGATTTTGATTCCTCTGGAAGCGTACGCAGAAGCTAAAAATGCTTTGGAATAAGCTGTATCTCCACCATCCACCAATACGGTTTCCGTACCGTATACAGAAAGAGTTTCCGCATAGGAGGTAAACCCTCTCATACCTAGTTCCAGTTCTGTAGCTTCTTCCATGGAGCATTGGTTTAAGACTCCCGGTCTTCCCGTCTGCGCACCTAACATCAGGGCGATGGCGTTAAAGGGTGCATATCTAGCTAAAGCACAAGTGGTTTCTACCTCTGCGAAGCCCCTCAAGGCTTCCTCTGCCGCATCGGCTGCGATTAAGACTGGATTATCGTCCAAATTGGTAGCATGAGCCTGGTTTGCAGGGGTTTTTCTGGCACGCATTTTCATCTGAGCCATCATCATTTCTACCACATTCAAATGATTGACCACGTCAACAATCTTGGCTGGCGTGCAGGATGTACAAACTTTAACGACTTCTTCTCTGGATACATGAATATCCACTAACATTCTGGCGATGTCAAGAGAATTCATAGCCATGGTCTTTTCTGCATTTTCTATATTGATTCCATATTTAGAAATAAATATATCCAATGAATCAAAATCCTCTTTCTTTTTACCATCCATTTCAACAATCGCACCATTTTCAATTTTAATGGATGGTTTTGGGTCATTCTTAGATTCCATGGTAATGAGCCCTACATCTTCCCATTCATAGGAAAAACCATCTTTGTTAATGGGCATCTTCTCAAGTTTTTCAAATCTCTTTGATCTTTTCATTCTTGTTTCCTAACTCCCTCCTTCAAACTTTCTTAGTTTAACCATAAAAATGGCCTTTACTAAATAATTAAAAAAACCACTAAGTAAACACCTTGCTATTAAGGTATTTTCTTAGTGGCGAACTTCCGGCGGCCCAAGGGCATCCTTCTTATCTGCCTTTTTTAATTACATGTATTCTACAGTATTTTTAAAATTCAGTCAATGTTTATTTTTTCTGCTTTTTAGGCTGTGTTTTCTTGATACTTTTCTGACACCTTATCTCTGTAAAATCAGTTATAAGGTAAGCTGTGCAAAGCTTAAAAATGTTAAAAATGTTTACTTATAAATGTTTGGCGCTTAAAAATGTTTGGTTGAATTTGTAGGTGTGTTTTGATATAATGTTTTAACTTATTTGTTTTTGCTTTTCTTTTGAATGGCGAACTATTAGATAGTGAACTACTAAATAGGAAAAGTACAGTAATTTTTTATATATTGAGTAGGTGAAAAAATGAAAGTTTTGATTACATCAGGGGGAACTACAGAAAAGATTGATAATGTAAGAAGTATATCGAACACTTCTACAGGCAAGCTTGGTAATTTAATTGCTATGGCTTTTGCAGCTTTGCCTAATGTAGATAAAATATATTATTTATGTAGCAAGACTGCGGTGCTTCCACAATCTGAAAAAGTTAACAATCTATACGTGGACAGTGTTTTAAGTCTTGAAAGGGGTATTCAGAGCATATTTGATCGAGAAAGTATCGATATCATCGTACATTGTATGGCGGTCAGTGATTATAGAGTAAAATCGGTTACTTCGGCTTCAAACTTAACGAAGTCAATGATTTCCCAGCAATACAAGTTAAATGATTTGACGGATAAAAATGGTACAGCCATGGTTCTCGAACTATTAGGTAATGCGGAATCCATCATAGGGGGTAACGGAAAAATAAGTTCTGACATTGATGATATGTTGCTGTTAATGGAACGAACGCCAAAAATCATCTCTTCATTTCAGAATTTATCCCCTAATTCTATTGTAGTTGGATTCAAACTTTTGGATAATGTCTCACACGAAACACTGATAGATACCGCATATGCACTGTTAGTAAAAAATAAATGCCACTTTGTCCTTGCCAACGATTTACAGGAAATCAATGAAAACGGTCATGTCGGCTATTTAATTGACAAAGACAAAAACTATAATCGTTTTACCACGAAAGAGGAAATAGCCGCCGCGATTGTATCTGCAACAATGAATGTGAAAGGAGAACCGGCATGAGAGAAATCATTTTAGGCGTTACGGGTAGTATTTCGGCATATAAAGCGGCCGATATTGCCAATGGACTTGTGAAAAGCAATATGAACGTTCACACCATAATGACCGCCTCAGCAACCGAGTTCATCGCCCCTTTAACGTTCCAGACCTTAACAAAAAACAAGGTATATACCGATATGTTTGATGATGGCTACTACCCTGATGTTCGGCACATCTCTCTTGCTCAAAGAGCTGATTGTTTTGTAATCGCTCCTGCAACCGCCAATATTATCGGTAAATTAGCTGCTGGGATTGCAGATGATATGCTTACCACTGTAGTTATGGCCATCAAAAACAAGCCCATTATCATTTGCCCGGCAATGAATACGGCCATGTATGAAAATCCTATTACTCAAAAAAATATTAGAACACTACAAGAATATGGCTACCAATTTATTGAACCGAAAGAATCTTTGCTTGCCTGCGGCGATTTGGGAAAGGGTGCCCTTGCCGACATAGAAAAAATTATAACAACCGTTAAGAAAATAGTTGGATAAGGGTAGCGGCAATTTGTTTTAATCTAATTTCCTAGGGAATAACTCATCTATTCAGCTGCATTTCCGTCAAGTTTTTCCAATATCGAACAGGCATGCAACGCTTTTGACATTTTGGATTAATGCGCTCCTTTATTGCAATGTTTTCAAAATAGCTCTTCCAAAGGCTGGGGAAATCCGACAGATCCTTGCTGTATCCTTCCAAATCCTTATGGGTAAACTGCGAGAGATACCAGTCCCCCGCATTGGCGATCAGCGCCTTTTTTCGTCCCGTATCATGGATAATAAAAGGGTCATAGTAGAACCGATCGGTAAAGTGGGGTGCCAGAAGCTCGCAAACATCGTGATCCGGCTCTATATTGGCGTAGAGGATTTCTTCTTCGTGGGAAGTCAACAGATTAAAACGAATGAGCCCCAAAAGCCGATGTACCTCCGCAGTCACCTTCCGATCCGCCTGCTGCACTTGAAACACGATGGAATTGCCATGCAGGGCATTAACTGAATGACCCACCTTAAATCCCAACTTGATATAATCCAATATCATATTTTCTTTTTCCTGCACGGAGGATAAAAAAGTTCGGTATACCCTCCTGAGATCAGAGGAAGAGATTTTGGATTCAATTGCATCGTACACAATTATAGCTTTCTCTTCATCTGTAGCGATTTCTTTATGTCCATGAAAAAAATTAGGCTGATACGTTTGTCCAGAATAAATACCGGAAGCCTTCTCTTGATAATAATTGTAATGAATGCAGGTCAGCAAGCCCTCGAAGGTATCATCGTAAATATAATCGATCATCCTTTTCCTTCCCCGTCAATACGTTCTGTCCCATTGCATCAAACATGGATATTTGAACTTCATCGTTAATCTGCAATAAACTTTTTTTAATTTTTTCTTCTTCCAATACCTGATTCTTAATGTACTGTGGAATCAAATCCTCTCCCCCGTAATACTTACCTGAACAAGTAATAAAGTATCGAGCCCTTTTCAGCACCACGCCAATCTTCTTTAGATCTTCAAACTTTACAGACGCTAGCCTTCTTTGTCGAACTATTCTCAACGCTGATACGGCACCTACCCCTGGAATTCTCAATAATTCATCTAAAGACGCCTTGTTGATCTCCACCGGGAACCGTTCAATATTTCTCAGTGCCCAAGAAATCTTGGGATCTAAATCCAAATCTAAGAATGGATTTTTATCATCCAATATTTCATCCGCCGTGAACCCGTAAAATCGAAGAAGCCAATCTGCCTGATAGATCCTGTGCTCTCTGGTCAAAGGCGGTAGTGTCATCCTGCCAGGCAGGAGTTCCGAACCGGAAACGGGTATATATGCGGAATAGTAGACTCTTTTCATCTTAAAGGTGCGATACAATCCCTCGGATACCTTCATAATCTGCTGATCTGTTTCGGGGCTGGCACCGATGATCATCTGAGTAGTCTGACCCGCTGGAGCAAACTTGACCTTGTAGAGCTGTCGAGTCTCCTTCACCATCAAGGTTCCATTGCTATTTACCAATGGGTACCCCTTGTCATCCAAAATCGGACTCACCCCTTGGAGCTCCTGAACCTTTTTTAAGGCGGAAGACGTGTCCTCAAAGCGAATATCCTGCCCTTTATACATAGTTCCCGGTCCCTTTAAAGCACCTCGTTCCGCTAAGGTGTTTGTAATCTGCTTCATGGGAGTGAAGATTCCAGCCTTCTTCTTCTGGGGAGCCAATAGCTTCAAGCTTTCCTCCGAGGGAAGCTCCACATTGACGCTCAGTCGATCTGCTACCAACCCGATTTCATGTAGCAGTTCTTGAGAAACCCCGGGGATAATTTTTGCATGGATGTATCCCCCAAAATTATGTTCATTGCGTAAAAGCAATAGACTTTTTAAAATTCTTTCTGCCGTATAATCTGGTGAAACTTCCACAGCGGAGCTTAAAAAAAGCCCTTCTATATAGTTGCGCCGATAGAACTCCATGGTCAAAGTGGCTAATTCTTCCGGTTCAAAGCTGGCCCTTTCCACCGAGGAGGTCCTCCTATTTACGCAATATTCACAGTCGTAAACACATCGATTGGTAAATAAAATTTTTAGCAAAGAAACGCATCGCCCATCTGCCGACCAAGTATGGCAGATTCCCTCTTCAGCGGCGCTTCCCCTCTTTCCGTTGCTCTTCCTCCCCACACCACTGGAAGAACAAGACACGTCATACTTGGCACTGTCCGCTAAAATTTTCAATTTTTCATAAATGTTCTGTTTGGTCATATGCTGATCCTGGTTTTCCAATATTTATTATGTTAATATTTGCACACATTTAAACTTATGTTCTTATTTTATCATCATTCAAACATATGTTCAACAAGTTTTTTATTTATATTTTATTTATTTTAGCATGTTTTATTTTAAATATTTGTTAAATATAATTTTATAAATTGGTAAATTACTATTGAAATCAAACCGACTTCACGATAACATTATCCTATTATGGAAAATCCCATGGCAAAGGGAGGGTATGGAAGGTTGACTATGAAGAAGAAGTTCGAGAGGCGGACAGCTTTGGTCCTAGGAGGCGGCGGATCCAGAGGCGCTTATGAAATTGGTGCTTGGCAAGCTCTGAGGGAGTTAGATTTCACATTCGACATGGTGTATGGCACTTCTATCGGAGCTATTAATGGAGCCATGATTGTGCAAGGCGATTTTGAAAAAACTATATCTTTATGGCGAGAATTAAACACTTCTGATGTCTTTGAATTGGAATCACAATCTGACTTAGAAAATCTTTTGGAATTGATAACTAAAAAAGGTGGTACGCTTTCTTGTTTGCAAGGTATTTTAGACAATTATTTAAATGAAGAAACCCTTCGAACTTCTTCAACAGACTTTGGAGTAGTTACCGTAGAACTCCCCGACCTACCTCAACAATTGAATCTGACTTCCTTAAAAGAATGCATACTCAAACCCTTGTATCTCACAAAGAAGCAAATACCACAAGGTCGGTTGACGGACTTTATCTGTGCCAGCGCTTCCTGCTTCCCGGTCATACAGCTGTTTGAAATAGATGGAAAAAAGTATATGGACGGTGGATATGCGGATAACGTACCCATCGGCATGGCCATAGACAATGGTGCAAGTGACATTATTTCTATCAATCTGCACTCCTTAGGTCTTAATCCTTCCAACGGCAAGGAAAAACACTTACGGATTACGGAAATAGGCAGCAAATGGGATTTAGGAAACTTCATGTTATTTAAAAGGGACAATATTGAAAAAATCATAAGGTTAGGTTATTTGGAAGCAATGAAATCTTTTCATAAGTATCATGGAGACTATTACACTTTCTCAAAAGATGATTTTCTAGTAGAAGACATTCAGCTACTTGACCGTGCAGCGAAAATTTTTGATATGGATTCAGGAATCATCTATGAAAGAGAAACCTTCACAAAAGGTCTAAAAGATGCAGTGGAAGGACATGTTTCAGCAAATAGAGAAAATAATACCAATACCGCCACAACTACCTCAGGTGTACTGTTTGATAAAATCTTGCCAAGCCATGGATTGTCTCTTGTAGAAAAATTTCTTAAAACCATAGGTAAAATCAAATCTGAGTTTGGATCAGCCTCCCTCACTTTAGCGTTAGCAAAAGAAATCAGCCGTGATTCTGAAAAAAAATCTTTAAAGGATAACCCCGCTATTGCTCTCTTGATCAAAGATGAATTGGAAGTGGCACAATATTTGGTGGAAAAAAATATTTACAACTAATATTTTCTACTGTTTCGCCATATGATCGGAGACCATATGGCGAAACAGTAGAAATGATTTTCAATTACGCATGAGCTTTATTCCGTTCATACTTATATACCAAAAATTCGCAAAGCCTTTGTGCTGAATTTCGTTTACCTACAATTTCAAGGGTAGCACGCAAATCTTCTACTCTTTCCGGATGCTTGAACAGGGAAAATACCGCCTCATCGAGAGGAAAAGTCTTTGTGGCATATAAGGCGATTCCGTTGTTCAACATAAATTCTGCGTTTCTCATCTCATGCCCGGGTATGGGATTGATCATTATCATAGGCAAAGCCTTGGCCAAAGCCTCTGACGAAGTGATTCCTCCCGGTTTCGTAATAATGCAATCAGAAGCATCCATCATAAGATCCACGTTATCCACATAACCATAAACATCAAACCTTTTCTTTGGTTTTAATGCGTTGACCTTCTTATACATGCGCTTATTGTTTCCGCATATGACCATGGCTTGAAAATCTAATTTTAAATCATCTAATTTTTTTATAGAAACATCTATCTTGCCATATCCCATGCTTCCACTCATAATTAGCAATGTAGCTTTATTCTCATCTAAACCCAAGACCTTACGGGCCTGTTTTCGATCCCCCCGCAAGGAAAAATTTGGTTTTATGGGAATACCAAAGGGCAACATCCTATCCGCACCGATTCCCTTTTTATTCAACTGAAATTCCAACAACTCACTGGGTGTCACATAGTAATCTAACTTTCTGCATTCCTCCCACAACGGATGCACCGTAAAGTCCGTTACTACACCTACCGTTATGGCCTCAATCCATTTCTTTTCAACCATGATGTTAACCATAGATGCGGACAAAACGTGTGTGCAAATAATCACATCTGCCTTATAGTCATCGATGTATTCCCTCAGTTCCTTGGTCATCATTTTATTTAATATCTTGGGAACGGAATATTCCTCCATAGGATTGTTTTTTTTCACCATCAGGTTGTAAAGCTTAGACGATAGTGCCGGAACATATGCGGTGGAAAGCAAATAACCCTTTGACACCAAATCGGACAAAAGGGGTTTAATGTATTCATAGGCATCCAGGGTCTCACAAGTGATGCCCATTTCCCGAAAAGTCTTTTCTATTGCCTGCCCTGTGGCATGGTGCCCTTGCCCCGTTGAAATACTTAAAATTAATGCTCGCATATAATCATTATGCTCCTTTCGCGCCTACTTTTTTTCTTTTATTATCGGCTTATATTGAAAGTTTACCGCCGCAGGTGACCTATATAGGACGCCGCTGATGGCCGTTGCTAAAACAGTTCCTACGGTAAACTGTCCCACATTCCACGGAACCGAAAGCACGGGTGCAATAAAATTGCCATAAATGACACCCTCTGCCAAGTAATAGCCCATGGTCATAAGTATACCCCCCGCAACCATAGCTAATGCATTGACAGTCATAGAACCCCTTGGGGAAGAGCCCTCAAGCCTTCTTCTAGAATAGAATTCTATTATCAAGCCCATGGTTAAAGCCATTGCCGCTTTTACAACAAAGGTCCAAGGAGCCCATACAGCCGCCCCTAAAAGCAAATCTGCAATAGCCGAACCGAAAGAAGCTGCTATCGTTCCATGTTTCCACCCTAAAATCAAAACAGAGAGAAAGATTACAGTATCTCCCAGATGAATATATCCTCCCGCCCCAGGAATGGGGATGGGCAAAATCATAGTCATCACGGTAATACCCGCCATCATTAATCCGGTAGTCACCAACCTCCCAGTTTTATTCCTGCTATTCATCCTATCGCTTTCCTTTCTGATCCGGTATTCTCAAAACGTCAAAGGTATGATTGATTCTCATATTGACCTTTAGTTCTCTACAGAATATAATATCATTATTATATTAGAAATGCAAAATAATTCATGGCATTTTACGTTAAATTTGCGGAGGTATTATGGAACTGCAGGAGGCACTTAACAGGCGGCAAAGCATACGCCATTATAAGGACGGGGACATTCCGGAGGTCCATATTAGAGAAATTGTTCAGGCCGCCGGCACTGCTCCATCAGGAAAGAATATTCAAAATTGGCATTTTGTATGCATTAAAAACAAAGCTCTTATGCATAAAATATCAGATGTCATTCAAACTAAAAATGAAGAAATAGCTCTAGAAATGGATAAGAAGGATACGGAAAGAGGCTATCGATTTCGAAAATTTGTCAAAAATCTAACTTTGTTTTTTTTAAAGGCACCGGTTCTGGTTGTGGTTTATACCGCCACTTATTTCCCCTCAGGATACCATGAGATGACCTTTGCGGAATATCCAAAGGAGAGCACTGATGATTTGGTTTATTTGAGAAGCCCCGGAATGCAGAGCTTAGGTGCTGCACTGGAGAACTTCACCTTGAAGGCTATCGATTTAGGTTATGGAACTTGCTGGCTCACCAGCGCTAACTATGCTGCCCGAGAAATTCAGGAGCTATTAAAGAAAGAGATAGGGTTCGAAAAAGAGGGATACTTTATGGGGGCACTCATGTCCTTAGGAATTCCTGAGGATAACCCAAAGAGTCCCGGGAAAAAAACTATAGAAGAAATCTACACCTACATTGATTAATTCAGCGGTTAAAACCCTCCAAATAATCAAAGGGCAAAAACAAGAGGATCACAAGAAAATGGAAAAAAGATACGAGAGAAATATGAATACTTTGAGCCCTCAGGAAAACAACGAGCTGAAGGATTTCAAAGTCTGCGTCATAGGCTGTGGAGGATTGGGTGGATACGTAATCGAGCTGTTAGGCAGGTTAGGTATCGGCACGATTACCGCCGTAGATGGGGATGTCTTTGACGAGACAAACCTAAACCGGCAAATCCTTTCCACCGAAGGACTGATTGGGAAAAGCAAAGCGTTGGCGGCTAAAGAGAGAATGGCTACCGTAAACTCTTTGGTTACCCTAAAACCAATCCATGAGTTTGTAACTGGAGAAAACTGTGATAGTATCATTGAAGGGCATCATATCGTCGTAGATGCTCTGGACAATTTAGATACTCGAAAACTTTTAGAAGAAGCATGCGAGGTTCTAAAGATTCCTTTGGTGCACGGTGCCATTGCAGGTTGGTATGGTCAAGTGGCTGTCATTATGCCCGGTGATCGCTTGCTTCAAAAGCTTTACTCCGACAGCAGCAACAAGGGCATGGAAACAGAGCTTGGAAATCCTTCCTTTACCCCCGCTTTAGTGGCTTCTTTGGAAGCGGCTCAAACCGTGAAAGTCCTTTTGGGAAAAGGAGAACAACTTAGAAATAAGATGTTAGTAATCGATATTTTAGAACATAATTATGAAATATTCGAATTTTAAAGTAGAAAGATGGAGCAAATGGAGATAGCAAAAGCAAGACAACAAGTAACCGAAGCTGGCAAACAATTAGCAGAAACCGGCTTGATTGCTCGTACTTGGGGCAATGTAAGCTGTAGGGTCAATCAGGATTTATTCGTAATTACCCCAAGTGGCAAAGAATATCACACCTTAAAGGAAGAAGATATGGTAACCGTGAACCTGAAAACCCTTCAGGGGGAAAAAGGCAAGGTTCCATCTTCGGAAAAAGCTTTGCATGGGGAACTTTATAAACTTCGAAGGGATGTGAATTTCATCATTCATACCCATCAAGAAAATGCTTCTGTTCTTTCCTCCATCGGTTTTGATATCATACGCCTGGATGAGAATTATGAGGGTCTGTATGATGAAGTAATCTGTGCCGATTATGCTCTGCCCGGCAGTGCCAAATTATGTAAGAATGTTATAAAAGCGGTGAAGCTCTCACCGGGAAAAGCCGTTATTATGAAAAATCACGGTGCCCTTTGTTATGGAACAGATTATGAGGAAGCCTTTGCTGTTGCTCAAACCTTGGAAATTGCCAGCATGAGGTATATTGAGAAAAAACGCAATAAATTCGGTGATTTAAAGGCCTATGAGGATCACAGTCCAGAAATTAGTCAACAAAAACTTCATCAAATACAGAGCGAATATGAAACGCATAAACAAATTGTTTGGAATCAAGATCCGGAGGTGGTTCGTGTTTCTGCGTTGGTTCCGGTTTTAAGACCTTATATCGATGACTTTGCACAAATCGTAGGAACGAAAATAAATGCAGTTCTACCCAAGGATACAGGAGCAGCATTTATCCCCGGTCAAGGTGCAGTGTGTATCGCCAATACACGGGGGGATGCAGAGGCTATCTCCGTAATCGTCAGAAAAAACTGTAAAGCTTTTCTGGGGGCTACTCTCTTTAAAAAACCTGATCCAATCAATCCTTTGGACTGTTATCTCATGCGTTTCAACTATCTGAAGAAATACTCTAAAATGAGAGATAGGTAAGAATATTAAAAATTTCGATAATTTAATTTATAACCTAACCCACGAACACTGGCAATATATTTGGGATTGCTGGGATTGGTCTCTATCTTTTTACGCAAGGTGCTGATGTAAACCATCACCGTCTTTGCATCACCGTCCAGACAAGAGCTTTTCCAGACCAATTCAAAAATTTGCTCCGCGCTAAAGATTCGCTTTGGGTTCGTAGCAAGTAACTTTAATATTTCAAACTCCTTATGAAGCAACGCCACGGGGCTTCCGTCCACCAAAACCTCCCTTTCCACAAAGTCTATATCTAAACCCGGAAAATGTAGACTTTCCGAATCAACCGATTCTTCTTCACGTTGAACCGGCTGATTCCTATGTCTTCTCAAGTTGGCCTTCACTCGGGCAATCAACTCACCGGGTAAAAATGGTTTTGTAATGTAGTCATCTCCGCCTACTGACAAAGCTACAATCTTATCGATTTCCTCTCCCTTACAGCTGAGAAATAAAATGGGAATATCTTCACTTTTCCGAATTTCCAAACATACAGCCACACCATCTATATCCGGTAGCATCATATCTAATATGATCAAATCCGGTTTTTTTTCTTTAATGAGATGCAGCGCTTCCATTCCATTGTATGCGGAAAAATACTGAAATCCTTCCTTCTCCAGATAGGAGCCAATAATTTTGTTGATGGGTCTTTCATCATCAACGATTAAAATTTTTTCACCGGCCATAGGCACCCCCGTACCGTAATAAGTATTTATGGACAATAACGGACTTATGCATCAAAAATCGGCAATTCAAATTGAAATACACTACCCTGACCCAACACACTCTCTGCCCCTATGCGCCCTCCATGGGATTCTATGATTTGCTTTGAAAGCGTCAATCCCAAACCATTACCGGTCTCCTCAGGGGCAGAATCTGCCGAATACTTAAAGAAACGGTCAAAGATATAGGGGAGGTTTTCCTTGGAAATACCTGCACCTTGATCAGAAACGGTAATGCGCAGTACGTTCTGCTCCTTCAACACCTCAAAATGGATATGAATGGTATCCCCTTGCTTAGAAAATTTAATGGCATTAAAGACAATATTCGTGAGAACCTGCTTTATGCGCTCCGGATCTGCAATTACGTAGTCTTTACTCAACTGATCCCAATCCGCCTCAAAAGTCAGCTCCATTTCTGCACTGTTGACGTCCAGAGTTACACTGTATAGCAACTCTCGGCAAAGCTCCTCTGCAGAAATTTCTGCAAATTTAAAGGAAAAATGTTTGGTCTCCAGCTTGGATAAAAGAAATAGGTCATCGATCAATCTCTCTAAGGTTAAGGTCTTAGATGAGATGATTTGTAACGCCGCCTTTTGGTCTTTTTCCTCTATGATTATACCATCTAAGATTCCGTTTACATAGCCTAAAATTGAAGATACCGGGGTTTTTAACTCGTGAGATATGTAAGACAACAATAAATCTCTGGAATTTTTGGCTTTTAGAAGCTGCTCTTCTGCCTCTTTCATGAGTGAAATATCCCTTACAAAGCTCTCTATTGCCTTAGGTCTTTCCTCTTCAAGAATAATTTTGTTGCTAAACTGGCACCACTTGGGCACACCTTCCTTGGTAAGAACCCTAAGAATTTTTGTGTTGGCGCTTTCGCCCCTTCCTTGAAAGATTTCCGCAATTTCTTCAAAGTAGGCGGCATCCACAATATTCAAATAAAATTCGGGATTTTTATAGAATTCTTTAGGAGAATACCCCGTTAAGGCTTCCACTGACGGGGTGATGTAGGTGAAGGCCGGTTTGGGCAACAGTGAATAATAAAAGATTACGTCTGTGGCATTTTCTGCAATCGTGCGATATAGCTTCTCCCCGGATGCCGAGTTCATTTGAATCCTTTGTATATATACCATAAAAATGCAAAAGCTCAGCACATTGGTAAATACGATTTCCAATAAATACAGCGCTGAGGTTTGATGGTAAAACAGTTCGAATATGGACAACACCGACTTGCCGATACCCCAAAATGCAAAGACTGAAATGACCAAGGCCTTATTTAACCCCGGTATTTGCCAGTAAGTGTAGATCACGTGACAGAGCGTGATGGTGGCGGCAATCTGAAACAGTGCCACTGGGGTATAAACGGAAAAAGGATCAAACTGATAGTAGATCCCTATGATGACCCATATAAACAGGTAGAAGGAAAAACGGTACCAGTAGCTGGGCATCTGAAAGTGAATAAAGGCGTAGGCACCAAAGAGTAAAAACAGGATATGGTACATATCGAAGATTTTTCTAATTTCAGATAGTTTAAATAAGTCAAAATCCAAGGATAAAATCAGAAATATCAAACTGAGAGAATAGGCGAACCATGCCATGCCCCAGAACTGTATAAATCGCTCTTGGTTTTTTGAAAATAAGATGAAGTAGGTAATAGACATGAGCAAGGACATGATGACAAAGGCAAAAAGTAAAACGGACAGGTACATGATTTCTCCCCTCTGCTTTTTATTGCAACTTTTGTAATTTTAAGTTTCAGTATATTTTAAAATATATTTATGATACAATCAACATGTTTCAAAGAAGTTTCAAAGGAAATAACATTTAAGATTTAAAATATAACAAGAGGAATTAAAGATGAACGCATCAAGCCCAGTTTTACTCACAGTTTTCGCCTTTACATTGGTACCCTTGATTCTAGCGGAAATGGCCAGAAAGAAGTCTTTTCCCACTGCGGAAGATTTTTTTCTCCAGAGTCGCAAGATGTCTACAATATTGACATTTTTTACAGTCTATTCCACTTGGATGAGCATCTTTGCCTTTTTGGGAGCCGCCACCTATTTTTATGAAAAAGGACCCATATACTTAACCGCCATTGCTTGGGATGCCCTGTTTGGAATAGGCTTCTATTTTATAGGAAAACGAATTTGGTTTTACGGCAAGAAATATAAATACATCACGCCCACAGATTTTTTTAACGACATCTATGGTTCTAAAATCTTAAATATTGTCATCACCGCTGTCCTGGTCGTCTTTACCTTTCCTTACCTACAGATTCAACTGTCAGGTGGCGCTTACTTGATAGAGGTGGCTACTCAAGGCGCCATTCCTTGGAGGATTTGCGGCTTGCTTTTTTATGCCATCATCATCATATATTTGTGGGCGGGGGGACTGAGAGCCGTGGCCCTTGCAGATGTTTTCTATGGAGTTTGTCTATTTGTTTCCATGATTTTTATAGGGTTTTATCTGGTGAATTTGGCAGGAGGTATGCCCTACGTCTTTCAAGAGATTCAGGCCCAAAATCCCCTAAACATTGTGCTGCCGGGTCCCCAAGGTGATGCTGGGCCTCTTTTTTGGATCTGCCTGTTTATTGCCGTCCCCGTGGGTGCTCTCATGGGACCACAAATGTGGATCAGGTCTTATGCGGTGGGGAAAAAAGAAACCTTTAACATCATGCCCTTCCTTTTGGCTCTGATGGCCATACAATGCTTGGGTCCCATGTTGGCGGGTAGTGCAGGGATACTCTTAGCTCCAAATATGGACTCTCCAGACAAACTCATTCCATCCTTGATTCTTTCTCAGGGACAAATGTTCCTGTGCGGTTTACTTTTTTGCGGCATTGCTGCGGCGGCTTTATCCACCGCAAATTCTCAGATTCATGCCTTGGCTGCCATTTATACCATCGATGTTCACCGAAAATATATCAATCCAAAAGCTTCAGACCTGAAGCTTCTGCAGATTGCCAAATTGGCAGTGGTAATCATTTCTGCTCTGGCTTACACTTTTCTACTAAACAATCCCTCTATTATTATGGAAACGGGAGTATTGGCATTGGGAGGTATTTCACAGATTATCGTTCCCACTTTTGGGGCATTGTTCTGGAAAAGATCTAATTCCACCGCCGCTTTGTACGGTATGATCTTCGGTATATTATGTTTAATTCTGTTAAACGCTTTTCTACACTTGGATTCCTGCTATAGTTGTATGATTGCCCTCTTCGTCAACCTTATGGTTTTTTTCTGTCTTGGATTGTTGTTAAAAGAAGACCTAAGAACCAAAGAAAAGATTCTTCGTTATCGAGAAGACTTTGCTAATGAAATAAATTCTCTCAAGTAAATTTTTGTTTTTAATAATTCAAATTTAAATTCTTTTTTAACTTAGTTTAAAGTTTGTTTAAATATCTATAAAGTCCTTCTAAATATCTTTAGGTTTGTTGATAAAAATACAGAATTATCTTAAAATTTAAAAGTAAGTTATTTTATTTTATATTTTTTTCAGAAAGGAGAAAGCTTATGACTATTTTTGGAATGCCTGTAATCTCATTTTTGGCGTTTCTGAGTTGGCCGGTGATCTTTATGACAGTTGCTATTATCATCTACTATTTTATGGCCAAGCAAGATGCTATTACAGATGATAGCGAATTTGAGGGGGGAGGTAGGCATATCTAATGAGAGTAGAAGTAGTTGTATTGGCCTGTTACTTTGTGGCCATGATCGGTATTGGTCTCTATTGGCAAAAGAAAGCTAAAAGCTCTGAGGACTATCTGTTAGGCGGAAGGTCCATGGGACCTTTTATCACTGCCCTCACCCTGCAGACCACCGCTATGAGCGGATACATGTTTATGGGGGGCCCTTCCTTAGCCTATTCCATCGGTTGGTTCGCTCTATTCTATGCCGTGGGTGATGCAGGAGGCGGTATCGTCAACATCGCTGTTATGGGTCGAAGAATGAGAAGACTCTCCCAGCTCTTGGATTGTATCTCTCCCATAGAGTATTTGGAGAAACGATATAATGGATCTAAATCTGTAAAGGTAATCGCTTCCGTCATCTGTATCTTCGGTTTGAGCGGTTATATTCTTGCACAGTTCCTTGCAGCCGGAAAGACGATTTCTTTACTGTTTGGTTTCCCCTTAGCGTGGTCCCTAATTGCAGGGGTAGGAGTTATCCTATTCTATACGTTTGTAGGCGGATACTTTGCAGTAGCTTGGACTGATGTAATTCAAGGGATCATCATGGTAACTGCTGTAATTGGGGTGCTGATCCTTTCTGTTTCTAAAATTGGAGGACTTACAGCCCTTAACTTAAAATTGGCGGCCATAGATCCTACATATTTAAGCGTTTGGGGTAAAGATCTGCAATATCAAGGGGCTTGGGGAGTTATCGCCAGCGCCGTATTGATTTATCTCATCGGTTATGTGGGGCTACCTCACGTAGTCATCAAACATATGGCTATGGAAGGTCCAAAATCCGCTAAAACTACTTTAATCTATGCTACCGTTTGGAACCAATTGTTTATCTTCTCACCATACATCTTGGGAATCTGTGGAATCATCTTGCTTCCAAATATCGGTGACCCAGAAATGGTTATTCCAGAATTAGCCTTTATGATGTTCCCCGGCGTTATTGCAGCGGTAGTTTTAACAGCCATCATGTCTGCCATCATGAGTACCGTAGCTGCACTGTTATTACTCACAGGAACGGTACTTTCCATCGACCTATACAAGAGATGGCTCAAACCAGATGCTACGGATAAGCAGGTGGTTATGATGTCTAGAATTATGATCTTCGCTGTAGGAATCGTGGGGATCACCATTGCCATTGCAAATCCTCCGGGGGTGTTTAAACTGGTTATCTTCGCCTTTGGAGTTATGGCCTGCTCCTTTATGGCCAGTTACTTCTGTGCCATCTGGTGGAAAAAAGCCAACGCTACTGGTGCTTGTGCTTCCATGGTGTTGGGCGGAGGAACCAACTTCGTTATGACTGCCATGGGAAGTGGAGATGCTGCCTTCTTTACAGGTGCCATCGTTTCCTTTATTGCCATGTTTGTCTTCAGTCACTTCGGCGACAAGACCACTCCGGAAATGATTGCAATGATGGATCGAGCTTCAGGTAAAAATGCTAAGATTTCTACAAAGCTGGAAACCGCAAACTGCAAGATGTTGGCGGCAGAGGGCAAAGCTGCCTCCAATCACATTTTGTCTTCCGATTACATGAAGACCCGAGGGTTCAGCTTATCATGCTAATTAAAACCATGGAGGATACCTTTTCCGCAGATCAGGTTTTGGATATCCTCAGGGATAGAGATAAGGATTTGAATATCATTAAAATTGATCGACTCTATTATCCATTTGCAAAGATTATTTACAATATAAAATTAAAAGGTCTGCTTGAGAAGTATGATCGTCAGATGATGTGTAATGTGGATATGGTGGAAGGGCGACCTGCCATCGGTCAAGGAAAACCAAAGTTCATGGAGCTTGAAATCGATGAGGTAACATCCATTCCACCTCAGGTAGAGTTGGAAAAATTGACTCAGATAGGTCATGATTACGTTTTAAAAATCTTTGTGGGAAAGATGAAAATCCTGCATACTCCGAACATCAGTGTAGACGAAATAGAGTACTTTCACAAGTTGTTCTATCTAGTGCAGTGCAGGGATGAAAACGAAGTGGATTACTTCATTTTAGCCGATTCCATGGATGGTAACATTACTATTTTGGACTATTGATAAAGAAGAATTAAAGAAACCCCGAAAGCTTTCAAAAAAGGTTTTCGGGGCTTTTATTTCCTATTCTTTTTTCCACCATTTCCGATGGGCAAGGGTACGCTGACCCGCTTCCTTTTCATGGCCTCATATAAGTCTTCTTTTAGGTTTGCTGATACGGCTTTTGAGCTGTTGACTTGATTGTATATAGATTGCAGCGTCGTCACTCCAAACATTCTCTTCACATCAAATGTAAGTCTGAGCAGTTTTACAACCTTAGCCACATGCGCATCGTTTACTTCTGTCGCCAGCTTCCGCATGGCAGACTTTAAAATATTGAGGGAAATGACTGCATAAAAAAAGGCGAAGAGCAGCAGATATGCACTTACCCGAATCATGTTTTCCTTTATAATCATACCTATTTCTGAAGTGGGTATGGCAAAATATATCCCTATGAATAAAAGAATAAGCAAAATCACTTTATTACGAGACATATTTGCCAGACCTCCCTTTATCGACTAGTTACCGTTTCTTGGACAAGATGTGTAGTTTGGACAATTCTCCTGATTGACACAGGTTCCGTCATAGGTGCTTGCGCCATTGTTTACATTTTCACAATAAGTCACCCTGTTGGCACAGCCGCCCGAAAATTGAGTACCTACTGAGCTACAGTTATTGCCCTGATTTCTCATTTTTCCGCATCCGGTATTGGTAGCATAGGCATTGAGTGTCATCGCCAAGGTCATGACCACTAGCACCACCACAATTAATAACTTTCTCATACAGACCCCCTGTTTTCAAATTTCTCAGATTATTCAATCTATAGATATCTTATTATACTTTATTTTGTCCTTCACTTACAAGTGTTTTTAAAAAATAGATTTTACTTTCGATCGTTTGAATGATTTTTATAAATTCCTCGTCACTTTTTCCCGTAGGGTCATCCAAACCCCAATCTTCTCTGTAATCACACGGCAAATATGGACACTCCACATTGCAACCCATGGTGATGACATACTCCACGTTTGGAATTTCATCCAACAACTTAGAGTGCTGGGTTTTCTCCATATCAATATCATACAGCTGTTTCATCAGCCTTACAGCATCCTGATTAATCTTTGGCTTTGTCTCTGTTCCGGCAGAATAACTTTCAAATACATCACTTGCCAAGTGCTTTCCCAACGCCTCGGCTATTTGACTCCTACAAGAGTTATGAACACAGATAAACGCTACTTTTGGCAACATAAAAATAATCCTTTCGTATTATTTGCAAACTTCACAAGTAAAAGCATCACAGGCACTTCCACCAAGACACCTACGATGGTGGCTAGCGCCACCGGACTTTGGGTTCCAAACAAGGCGATGGCCACCGCTACTGCCAGCTCAAAGAAGTTGGACGCTCCGATCATCCCTGCGGGGGCCGCGATATTATGAGGTAATTTTAAAAGCTTACAAGCAAAATATGCAAGCATAAATATAAAGCATGTTTGTATAATCAAAGGCACTGCAATCAAAAGAATGTGCAACGGATTTGCAAGAATCACCTTTCCTTGGAAGGAAAATATGATAATCAAGGTCAGAAGCAGTCCGATGATGGTTATGTTGCTAAACTTGGAGATAAAGACATTTTCAAAATACTCCAAGCCTTTAGATTTTGTGAGCAAACTTCTGGTGAGAACACCCCCCGATAAGGGGATTACCACAAAGAGCACCACAGAAAGGATCAAGGTATCATAGGGTACTGAAACGCCCCCAATTCCCAACAGAAACGCCACGATGGGTGTAAATGCAAATAAGATGATGATATCGTTGGTGGCCACTTGAACCACCGTATATGCAGGGTTTCCTTTTGTCAGATGGGACCATACAAACACCATGGCTGTACAGGGTGCAGCACCCAGCAATACGGCCCCAGCCAGATAGTCCTTGGCTAATTCCGGTGGAATCAAATTGTCAAACAGGAAATAAAAGAAAACATAGGCGATACCAAACATGGTAAAAGGTTTGATGAGCCAGTTGGTTACCCAGGTTACAAAGAGACCCTTGGGATTTTGACCCACATCTTTAATACTTTTAAAATCCACCTTCATCATCATGGGATAAATCATCAACCATATGAGAATGGCGATGGGAATGGACACATTGGCATATTCAAATCGCCCTAAGAAGTCTGGAATGGCAGGAACGAACTTACCCAAAAGTACTCCAACTACCATACACAGGATTACCCACAGAGTTAAATACTTCTCAAAAAAACCAATACCGGAACTTTGCTCCGAACTTGCTTTTTCACTCATAATCAAAACACCTACTTTCTACTTTCTATTTTTATATAATTAGGACGCTTAGTTAAACCCATTGCACTACGGACATTGGGCAAAGCCTTCCGCCCATAGACATCCCCCACATGTGGGGAAACCATTGCCAAAGCAGTCTTCCTCATTGGTATCTACATAGCTGCAATGACCACAAACAGTGCAGGGAGAAAAGGCAAAATCCTTAATTCTCTTTCTAAAATCCGAATAATTTTCACTGCTCCAAATCTCCCATAGCGAATTTTTTGCCACACTGCCAAAGGAACAAAACTTGATTTTCCGCTCTGTTCCGCTTAAGTACGCAGTATGATTATGCAAAAGAGACATGCAAGGGCACACCTCACCGTCCCACTTTACAAAGAGACTGTTCTCTTCCACAAATTTACAGTATGCATTTTTCTTCTCAATCTCATGTTCCCCCAGTTTTACAGTATTATGACCCTTTAACATCTGAGGAATAATGGGGATTACTGCCTCATTATAAAAATCCATGATTGGCATATCAATCTTCGTTTTGTAGAATCTATCTGACCCTCGTTTACTTTCATTAAAGCGATTCATGGAAAGGGTTCCATAATACAGGGTTTCTTTTTCCATCTCCCGACTATAGGGGATTACGTTGGAAATTTTTAAGTCCTCCGCTTTAATTTGATTCGCCATATTGATGACGTTTAACAATTCTCCAATGTTGCTTTTCATGGCCACAAAGGTAAGCCCTAATTTCGTAGGAGCACCCGAAGTGTAGATGGACTGCGAAAACCTACGCAGGTTATCCGATACCACTTTATACTCGGATCCATCCCTGATGTTTTCGTAGCTGTCGGGGCTGCCACCGTCTACGGAGACCCACACTTTATCAATTTGCATCTCTAGCATTTGGGCAATGACTTCTTTTGTCAGATAAACCCCATTGGTAATCAGCTCCACCCTTTTGCCTGTGGACTTGGCGGTATTTAGCATAGGCAGGATGTGCTTGTGGCTGAAAGGCTCTGCAATCCCTCCAAAGAAAATAGTCTCTATGGTTGGAATGCAACGTATATCCTCCATGAGTTTCTCAAAATTGTGGAGCTCCATGTCTCCTGATTCTTCATCGAACCAGGTGCTTCTGGAACACATTCTGCAATTCAGGTTGCATTTGGAGGTAACTTCAATATAAACTTTCTTGATTGAGTCATTATTGTCGGTCATCTTAAACTCCATCATCATTCTCTATCTGCAATCATGTAAACGGTAGGGAGCGAAGAATATAGGATTAATCACAAGAATACTCTTCGTCCGATTCGCAGGGAACGACTGCGGTAACCTGCTGAAGCAGTGCATGGGCTGCAGCGGCTCCTTTTTCGTCAATGGAATAGTGTGTCCACTTTCCCTCTTTTCGCGCTGCCACCACCCCACTTTCCACTAAAATTTTCATATGATGAGACAAGGTGGACTGACCCACATCCACTTTTTCTAGCAGAATACAGGCGCACTTTTCTCCACTTTGCAGCATCTCCAAAACCATCAAACGTGTTTCATCGCAAAATGCTTTGAACACTTTAGCATTCTTTAAATGGGAATTATCCATAGGTATACCTCATATCTAAAAAAATCGATTGATTTAATCATAGAGCTTATATTTAAGTTTGTCAATATGATATTTATAAATTTTAGAAAATAACTATTGCAACAATATCATAAATAAAATTATAATAAAATTAAACTTTAAAATAACATCAATAAATGAATTAATCTAGAAGATAATATTAAGAAATTTACTAACAATAAAAATAAAAGATGAAACTTATATCAATTTGAGGTGAATACAAAATGAAAACTAAAGATGAAATACGCAAGGAAATGCTTTTTTTGCGATCACGGTTAAATGATGAGTACATTGCTCAATTTGCCATGGATGCAAAGGAACGATTTGTAAGCTTAGAGGCCTTTCATGAGGCTGAAACCATCATGCTTTACATGGATTATCGCAAGGAAGCTCCCACTTTGCCCTTGATCAAGGCGGCTATGGCGCTGAACAAAAACGTCGTATTGCCTTATACGGATGAAAATTTTGAAATACACCCCTATACCATCCCTCACTGCGAAAATGTTAAGGACATTTATTCGTTTTTGGTGCAGTCCCCTTTAGGCATTTGGGAACCAAATCCAGAATTGTTGTCAGCCCCTACCAAAATTGATTTGATCATCGTGCCAGGCGTGGCATTTGACATTTCAGGCAATCGGCTAGGTTATGGAAAGGGTTGCTATGATAGGTTTTTGCCAAAGCTAAGGCTTGAAGTGCCAAAACTGGCATTAGCCTATGAATTTCAAATAATTAAAACACTCCCAAGTGAAGATACCGATATTCGTTTGGATGGATTTGTTTAAAAGAATGGATTTGTTTAAAAATTATCTATAAATAATTAGCGACTTTTGTTTAGAGGAGGAATCATGAATATCAACATTCGATTAGAGGAACCCAAGGATTATCGCAGAGTTGAAGAGATTACACGAGAAGCATTTTGGAATTTACATTGCCCCGGCTGCGACGAACATTTTATCGCACACGTACTACGGGAATCAACTGATTTTATACCTGAGTTGACTTTTGTAATCGAGCTTGACGGTGAGATTGTAGGCAGTATATTTTATAACTATTCTACGATAGTGTCAGAAGACGGTCAAAGACATAAAGTCATCACTTTCGGACCCGTCAGCATATCACCTGAACTTCACCGCAAGGGGCTTGGAAAAGCACTGATTGAGCATTCCATTGAAAAAGCACGAAAAATGGGGCATAAAGCAATCCTCATCGGGGGTTATGCTTATCATTATGAACCTTACGGATTTGTTGGTAGTAAAAAATATGATATTTCAATGCCAGATGGAAAATTCTATAAGGGAATTATGGCTCTACCCCTTTACGAAGGTGCACTGGAGGGCATCAGTGGAGAGCTGTATTTTAATAGTGCCTATGAAATTGATAAGGAAGCGTTTGAGGAATTTGACAAGACCTTTCCGCCAAAAGAAAAGCAGATAAAGCCAAGCCAAACGGAATTTGAAATTGCATCTACTGCCTTGGATGAATAAACAAATATTCTGAATAAAAACATATGAAAATGACGGAATCTTTGATTCCGTCATTTTCATATGTCGCCCGCAAGGGGTCACTCTCCATTAGTTAGCTTTTTTTATTTAAATTCGAACAATTTATCCGGTGGGATTTCAAGGGCGTCCGCTATGTCAAAGAGTGTTTCTAGAGATATGGAAGTAGGCATATTGGGTGCCTCGATGTTACTCATATGAGTTCTGCTAATCTCCACCTTTTCAGATAGCTCCATTTGAGTAAGACCGCTCATTTTTCTATGATAAGCGATGTTTAAACCTAATTTTTTCAATCTTATAATGTGTTTATCTTCCAAAATTTCACCTCCTACTCCATTATAGAAGGAATCCCTCTCTTCATAAACAAATCAAAAGTAGAAAGATGATTGCAAATTTTTATATTGCATTTACTATTTATTTTATCTAAATTGCAAAATTATATTTTATATGTGCAATTTTATATTTTACAATATAAACAAAAACTTAACTTTTAAGTGTTTTATTTTTACGTAAGTTAATTGAAAAAGTAAGTGCAACCCCCCGAGAGAAAATAAGAAAGCTTGAAACTTAAAAGAAAAAAGATATGGATTTAAGTGAAGAAAATCCTGTCTTTGACAGTTGAAAGAGATAAAAAGCTTGAAAGTCTTTGAAAATA
>CAZOSB010000021.1:0-41823 GCA_964582545.1 uncultured Anaerovorax sp. | reverse complement strand
CCTCCTGCTTACGGTACGGAGCGGGCGATATGCTCCGCATATCTTTTGATTGAGATTCCGTAATGTAAGCCTGAGGTATTCTCGGCTTCCCCGTTTGGGAAGGTAAAAAGTGCAGCTTTGACTGCACTTTTTTCTATGAAATTAAAAATTGAATTTTAATTTTTTCTCCAATTTCTGATAATTAATATATTTAAAAGTATAAAAAAGTTTAGAGTGTTTATACTAATAGCAAATATTAGAAATTAAGGAGGTTTACATGGAGAATACTCATAAAATTCAAATTACTACCCATGATAGGCTTTTAAGGGCTTGGGAAAATTCCATGGAATTGGTCAGAGATTATGAAAGTTATTCCAAAATGATCGATGATGATGAAGTAAAAAAGGTTTTTAAAAAATTTGCAGAAGATGAGGGGGAGCATGCTTCCACTCTGCATAATATGATTGTAAAAAATCAGGGCATGAAACAACATTAAACATTGCTGAATAAAAATAAAACTTTATGAAAAGCCGCAAGGGAATATCTTGCGGCTTTTGTGTTGGAAAATAGGGTTTTAGATAGACGTATATTTGTTTGAGTGATATAATAAAGCTCAGAGAAGTTGTAATAAATATAATTCCGCACCCGTTTATGGCTAATTATTGAAATGTATTCTTTTGATTTTTTAATATGTAGGAAATATCGTCGGAGGCGATATTTCTAGAATATCAAAGAATGTACCTTGCGAAGAGTCGCCCCTTGCGGGCAACATATGGAAATAGGAATCTTTGATTCCGTCATTTCCACTTTTTTATCTTTAAAATTTTTAACTGATATCGGACGGAGGTTTTATGCAAAATAAAAAAATATTACTTTATTTAATAATAGTCTTGTTATCAATCGCAGCAATCTGGATTGTTATTGAATATACTTCCATAAACCCTTTAGAGGGTGAAAGAATTACTAGAAAAGATATTACCGCAGAAAATTTAGAAGGGTATGATTTTTTTTACAGTAACCAATTTATAGATAGAGATCAGAATGAATGGTTTGATCTACTATACGAGGACTGCAAAATAAATGAATTAGAAAATACCATAACCATAAGTATATTAATCTACCCTAAGTACAAAGATTCCATAGAGTTTGTTTTATATCCTATCATAAGTGATGAGCTTGCTCAATTAACGCAAACAGGAATATCGGAGTTACAGATTAATCAACCCGTGGTTATAGATGAGTCTAAGGAGTTTAACGGTTATGGTTTCGGATGGGATGTGGGTCTTATTCCGGCTGAAACCCGTAAACAGTTAGGGGTTACGGATGATGAAATTCTGAAACTTGCTTCAACCATTAAAGCAAGATTAATTGTAAATGGAAAAGAAGTGATTGTTTCGCTAAAATATTATAAGGAATCCATGTAATACAGGAATCACATGGTATTAGCTAAGAGGAAGGGGTGTTAGAAATGAACGGTATGGAAACAAAAGGGTGGGTAATTAAGTGAAAGTACATAAAAGAAAATTTTTTATGACGGTAGGATTGGTCTGTTTGTTTTCCATCATTCTCGTTTCGTTTGTCACCAGTTCGATGAAACCTATCGTTATGGAATCCACCAACTGGATTGATGTGTCAGAATTTGAGTCTAAAATTTTTTCTGAAGGAGGTTTGTATGCACAACACTTAGTTATTAGGGGATTCACGGAGACGGAAGCTGTTGAAATAGCCGAGGAAGCCTTTGAAAATATTGCTCCCGACTCAATGGTTAGAGAATATTACAGGACCGTAACAAAAGGACCAAGTAAAATTGAATTTGGATTTATCTGCCATGAATCCCAAGGTTCATACCCTACCTATTCATCAATTATTAAGACCTGGTCTAAAATAGCAGGTGCCGGTAATTGTACATGGGAGCAGAATGCAGTACCAACAGCACAGGTTATCTCAAAAGGACAAAAAGTCCAATTAGTAGGTTCTGGATATACGACGGTTGCTTACAATCCAATGCTCTCTAGAAGTGCCAAAGGAGATTATACTTTTAACCAATTATTGGATCTAGGGTTTGAGGTTAGCCATACTATTGGATCCACAACCTATCTCCATACTCGAATAGAATTTAACGAAACATTTAAGCAATGGTATGCCAAATAACCGCATAAAAGAAAGAGATGTAAACATGGGCAAGCAGTTATAATTCTGGATTGAACAGATTGTTATGCGTTATCATACTATATGGTAAAATAAAATTCTTGGAGGTAAGCTTTAATGGCAACCAATTTTTTACAGCAACCTACTAATAATCCATCAGATTACGAGATAAAAATTTCTAAAATGTACCCAGATGTATACAAGATTTTAATGCCTCATATATACAATATAGTTGACGGGCTCGGACAAAACCATGACCTTAACGATGAACAACTGAATGCACTTACTTATCAGGTGATTAGAAACAGTTCTATTATGAATCAACTTCCATATGGATACAACGAGACCACCATTGCTGATATGGTAAAAGTTTTACTTCTTTCAGCCATTTTTGAAAAATATCAAGACGATCCCCCATATTATCCATATGCATATCCAGAATATTCTTATCCATACCCATACCCATACCCATACCCATATCCTTATCCATATGCCGAATATCCCTATTCAATCCTTTCCCTTCTACCTCTGGCGTTATCTGGGGGAAGATATTATGGCGGCGGACCACGAGACGGGGGATACCGGGGCAGGGGCTTTCGACGCTAAAATATGATTTATATTTGCAAATTAAAGTATAATCTTGGCAAATTTAACTGTTGGTCGGTTCCTTTTTGGAGCCGGCTTTTAAAATTATAAGCTTCGAAAACAATTAAAAGAATAAAGATTTAACTAAAAATTATTAATGCTATTTACATTATTTTACAAATGACTTGACATTTACCTATTAAATATGCTAAACTCAGACCAACAACAGGCGCCAAGGGGCGTCATTTTTATTTCTTAGATAATAATGAATACAATATGATTCCCAGAAGCATTTACTATAACTCCAAACTACTTATATCTCAAAGTTTTGAAAAAGGTAAATATGCAGAATTGGGAAAAACCATCACTTCGGCAATATTAAATTTTTCTCTTTTAAAAGAAGAACCATCGTGCTACAATAAATACAGGTTAAAAAACGTAAAGACCAGTAGAGAATTATCGGATCTTATAGAAATATCTTACTTTGAGTTAGAAAAGTTTGTATATCAGAGAAAATCCATTAAAGAGATGAGCAATCGGGAGCTGTGGGGACTTTCCTATCTACGGAGAGCTTAAAATTGGAAGGAGTGTCACCGGAGATCATAGCAAAAGTGACGGGTCTGTCTCTGGAAAGGGTTGCTACTCTGTAACGGCGTTATACCATAAAAAAACCTCCTAAAATTTATGAATTTAGGAGGTTTTATACAAATTAGTGTTATTTTGATACTTCCACTAATTCTGTCAGGCAATCATCCCAACCTTGAATTAATCTATCGATATCTTCATTTGTAGCTACAGGTGGAATCAACATCATGTTATGGAATGGTGTAATGATTAATCCTCTGTTAGCCAGATAGATGTGAGTGTAATACATTAACTGCCAATCGAAATGATTCTTTGCTTCTGTACCGGTTTGTGGAAGGGTTGGCATGAATTGAAGTTCACATCTTGCACCACTTCTTGTTAGGCTCCAAGGAATGTTTAACTTCTTCAATACGGCTTCTAAACCATTTGCCAATCGATCTAATCCAGCAAACATTTTTTCAAAAGCTTCTTCCGTTGCAACTTGAGTAAGCTGTGCTCTCATAGCAGCAATGGCAAAGGCGTTAGCGGACAATGTACCGCCGATACCCATGGGATCAGAAACACCTTTCTGCCCGTAAGTTGCATTGATCTTATCAGCTACTTCTTTTGTGAATCCATATGCAGAAATAGGAACCCCGCCAGCGATGGATTTGCCGATGGTTACAAAATCAGGCTTTAGACCGTGAGCTTTGGTATATCCGCCATATCCCTCAGAGAAGGTATGAGTTTCATCGATGATCATGTAAGTGCCTGTGGCAGTGCAAAGTTCTCTTACCTTTTCAAGGTATCCGGGGGCAGGAAGCACCATACCGCAGTTTGTCATAACAGGCTCTAATAAAATTGCTGCGCAGTCTTTGTGAGATAAAGCTTCTTCCAATGCTTCAAAATCATTGAATTCAATAACTCTGCTTAATTGATCCTTTGGTAAACCTGGATTCATATCATAATCTGATCTTAATTTTAAATTTCCATCAGGACCAATGTGGGGGAGCGTCTCATCTAAGCTTCCGTGATAACTTTCGTTCATGGAAAGAATTTTAGGACGACCGGTTAAAGCTCTGCAATTTCTGATGACGTAACGGTTTGCTTCAGTAGCGGTCATGGCTACCTGCCAATACGGAAGTCCAAACCTTTTTCCCATCTCTTTTCCGATTTCAAGGGAATCCAAAGTAGGCATCATAGCGGTAATTCCTTTATCCGCCTGTTCTCTGATGGCTTCAACGGTTGCATCTGGAGAATGACCAAACATGGCTCCGGTGTCACCAAGACAGAAATCTACGTATTCATTTCCATCGATATCAGTGAGTCTGTTTCCTTTTGCTTTTGCCAGAAAAATTGGGTGATCGGTTCCCCAGTCGCCCATCCAAGGCATAGGAACACCATTTAACAGGTTTTCGTGAGCAGTTTCAAAGGCTTCCTTACTTTTTTGAGTTTTCTTGTGAAAAGTCTCATCCTCTCGAGCTCTCAACTTGGTTAACTGTTCGTCGCTTATTAGCCTATAAGGGCTTTTTAAATCTGTAATCATTTTTTTCTCCTTATTTAAATTATTTTAGTAATAATAAATGATAATATTAACATGTTATATATGCAAGCAATTATGTAAGTTAATTTGCCTTTGAAGGATATTTTTCTTCAAATAATAACTCTCCATCTGGAAGTTGAATGTCTGTGCGAACCTTGCCAGATTTCTTAGCAAATATTCTGATTGCAGCAGGTACAGCAAAACATGCAAGGGATAGGAAAAATACGGGCCATTGTGTCATGTCAGCAAGCAAGAAAGATAATCCTACAACTTGCGCGATCATGGAAACAATGGGAATCCACATATGTTTTACACGTGCTTTTAAATGATCAGTATCATATCCTGCTTTTTTTAATCTCATTCTAAATTTATATTGGGACATCATAATCCCTAACCAGCATACCGTACCAGTAAATCCTGCAATACTTAACAACATTGCGTAAAATGCTGAGTCGGGTAATAGATAGCCTAATATTACGATTGCCCACATTGGAACTACTGTAAATATGATGGCATTTTGAGGTGCTTTTCGCTTGTTTAACTTCATTAAGAATTTAGGTGCAAGTCCATCGATGGCTAGGGAGTAAACAACACGGGATGTAGCATATAATCCGGTGTTTGCACAACTAAAGGCTGCAACGATTACAATCGCTGAAAATATCCAAGCCACAGGTCCTAATCCGTATGATTTCAAGACAACGGAAAAGATAGAATCGTCCAACCCTGCACTAGAGTAAGGTAGAAGTAAGATTAATAGTGCAATGGGTACGATAAATAGGAATGCTACACGAAAAACTACAGCTCTGCAGGCCTTTGGAATTGCTTTTTCAGGATCATCCGTTTCAGCGGCGGTCACACCGATAATTTCGGTTCCTTGAAAATTCACAAGAACCTGAACGAGCAAGATCATTACAATGGCGGGTCCATAGGGAAAGAGTTGCTCTGTAAAGGTTTTTCCTGCATCTCCAAAGTTTTGAGAAAACCCTACAAAACCTTCTGTATTACCCCAAAGACCGAATGCGATACCTGTTGCCAATACAATAAATACTAAAATAGCAAATACTTTTGTCATAGCCAAAGCAGATTCTACTTTAGCAAAGATATCTACTCCTGTTAAGTTAATCAGTGTTAAGAGTGTTAATGCTCCCACGGAGTATAAAAATATATTTCCGGGTACGAATACATTTAACATGATACCAACTGCCAAACATTCTGCAGGAACATAGGCGCCCCAATTAGCCCAAAATGACCATCCGATTCCGGTGGCCACAGGTTCTCCTAAAAATTCTTTTGAATAGGCCACGAAAGAACCGGTTCGAGGTAAATTCATCAAGAGCTCAGCATAAGCAATCATCAGTCCGAAAACGATAAATCCTACTAAAGCATAGGCTAAGATAATTCCCGGTCCCATTTCACTGTAAGCGTATCCCGTTCCTAAAAAGTAGCCAGATCCGATAATACCACCCATAGCGATAAATCCAACCTGCCAACCCTTAATGCCTCGTTTCAGTCCTTTCTCTGTTTTTTCATCTGAAGCATTGTTTTTGTCTTCCATTATCAGTCCTCCTTATCAAGTATTGTTTAAGATTTATATTGGAAATAACGGATGTGCATAGAATAAAGCAAATTTTATGCCAAAATTTGTTTTATTCTGTTTTGTATTTTTAAGATTTTATCTGAGGGCTATTTTTTACCATTTATGAAAAATCAAAATCATTATTAAAATATAAATCAAAATCATTATTAAAGTATAAACAAATAATTATTCTTATTTTTAACAATAAAATCTCAAATTTTATAATCTAAAATTTAATAAAATTAGTAAATTGACAAAAAATTATAAAACCGCAAATCAAGGTTTGCGATTTTATAAAATATTTCATATTAAAAATAAAATATTTAAAGTCTATAAAAAATATTAGAATTTCAACCATATATTAAAATTTTTATAATATAATCTCGTCAGCTTCTGTTCTTTATTCCCCAAAGCTTAATTCTCCACGTAAGCTTTTTTCCATCAATGTGGAAATACGTTCTATGCTGTAACCCCTGCTGAAGAGGTAATAAAGCTTTGTAACAGCCGCTTCCACGGTCATGTCATAACCGCTAATGGCACCGGCATTGACCAACTCTTGGCTAGTTTCATAGCGACCGATGGTGGCAGAACCTTTTAAGCATTGCGTGCATACTAAAATAATTATGCCATACTCCTTTGCTTGCTTTAAAATTTCAGCCATAGCATGATCATTGTCAGGGATGTTTCCGGTTCCAAATGCCTCAATTACGATTCCCTTTAAATTTTCGGTCATGATGTTTTTAAAGATATCAATTTGTATTCCGGGAAAAACCTTTAACACAGCGATTTGATTTTCCTCAAAGGGGTAAAGCTTTAGTTCATTTCCACAGGATAAAAGTAGTTTTTCATTCATGTGAATTTGAACGCCTACCTTTGCCAAGGGCTCTAAATTTGGAGATTCAAAAGCAATGAGCATGTCTGCACTAGTCTTTGTACTTCGACATCCTCTCAGGAGCATTCCACCAAAGTAAATGCAAACCTCCGGTATTTGGTACTGGCTTGCCAAAAGTACCGAGGTGATAATGTTATCTCGCCCATCACTTCTGATCATAGAAATGGGAATTTGAGCACCGGTCAAGATGACAGGCTTATCCAGACCGTCCAACATAAATGCCAAGGCAGAGGCGGTATAGGCCATGGTGTCCGTACCGTGCAGTATGACAAATCCATGGTATTGGTCATAGAGCCGTTCGATATCAAGACCGATTTTATTCCAAACATGGACTGATATATTGGTAGAATCCAAAATAGGATCGTACTCTATAAAGTCGTATTCGGGCATGCTTTCATCCTGAAGCTCAGATAACTCTTTCATTTTTTCTTCCATATAACCCGGTTCAGGGGCATAGCCCTTTTCCGTTGCCTTCATACCGATGGTTCCGCCCGTGTTGATAATACAAATTTTCTTTTTCATAGTTAAGTTGCTCCTTATGCTGTGCCTTATAGGGATATTATTTAAGAATAGTTGAATATATTTCATTAATTTTAAGCAATGTTTCCGTTACTTATTATCATATAGTATGGAACCTTGAAGGTCAATATTATACTAATAAGATAATTTTAAGATAATTTCCGTATACAGTTTTTATAAGACCTTGAGGACAAATCTGAAAAACACGGTTTGCAAGGTGTATAATGTGTTCTGAATACAATTTAAAACAATAAAAATCATTGTTGACATATTTTAACTTTTAACTTATAATTAAACCTTAATTCGTTGAAAATTAAGGAGAAAGGAAGGACAGCATAAGATGAAGATTATTGACAAATCCGTCTATAAATTTTCAAAGGACAATCCGGTATTTTGTAACGCAGATCCCAATGAACTTTTATTATTTAAAACTTTGGATTGTTTTTCGAATACAATAAGAACGGAAAAAGATCTAGTCTTTAATTTGGACTACACCGTGGCAAATCCGGCAGCAGGTCCCGTTTATATTAACGGAGCAGAACCTGGGGATGTGTTGGTGGTGGACATTCTGGACATTCAAGTTGCGGAAGAAGGCGTCATTTGTACTTGCCCCAATTGTGGACCTCTTTGTGACGATATGGATGATCGCACAAAGGTGATCAAGGTTCGAGATGGTGTGGCACAGTTTAATGAGGTGAAGTTTCCAATCAATCCCATGATCGGTGTTATCGGAACGGCTCCTGACGGAGAGGATGTTCCTGATGGTTTCCCCGGAAACCACGGAGGAAACATGGATAGCAAAGTGATTACCAAGGGTGCAAGGGTTTATCTGCCTGTAAGAGTACCAGGAGGTCTGTTGCAAATGGGAGATATTCATGCAACCATGGGGGATGGAGAATTATGTGGAACCGGAATTGAAATTGCCGGTGAAATTTTAGTAAAGACTTCCCTTATTAAAGATTTTCCATTGAATTGGCCGGTCACTGAAACAGCAGATAAATGGTATGTCAACGCTTGTGCCCACGAATACCCTGAAGCTTTGAAGCTAGCCTCTCAGGAATTGCAGCGCTTAATGGTGGATGCTTACGGATGGGACAAGACAGATGCTTACTTGTATATGTCTGTACAAAGCGATGTGGAAATCAATCAGGCGTGCAAACCATGTGCCGTAGAATTAGTTGTAAGATTTGGCACACCAAAGCTTCCTCAGTTTCAGCCTTTGATTGCGCAAAGAGGATAAGTAAAACTTATTCACTTAAAAAAATGACAATAATTGAGACATAACAAAAGAAAAAGGAGAGAAAAAAATGAGTCAAACCGACAAAAAAATGAGTGGCGGTGGAATAGAACAGTTTGGCTATAAGCAAGAACTGAAAAGAGCACTAAGCTTAAGAGACCTGGTACTTTATGGAATGTTATTTATGGTTATTATTGCTCCTATGGCTATCTTCGGAGAAATCCAAATAGCCAGTGGCGGTATGACCCCGTTAGTTTACTTAGTAGGATTTGTGGCAATTAGTTTTACCGCATTGAGTTACATGAGAATGAGTAACCGATTTCCAATTGCAGGATCGGTATATGCATACGTGCAGAGAGGAATTAATCCTCATGTAGGGTTTGTAGCAGGGTGGTTGATTCTGTTGGATTATGTCTTTGTACCTTCCTTATTATATGCATTGGTTGCATCCTGGGGTGTACAGGTAATCCCTGCAATTCCTTGGTTTGCTTGGATTTTGGTATTTGTACTTATCAATACAGTCGTAAACGTCAGGGGTATGGAAATGACCAAGGGTGTTGACTGGATTATGTTTGTTATGGAAATCGTAGTCTTGGCGGTATTCGTCATACTTGGATTGAAGTACGTATTTGGTGGAGGTGGTTTTGGACACCTTGCATTAGATCCGTTTTATCAGCCCGGAAAAGTAGATGCCAAATTTATCGCATCTGCATGTTCCATCGCTTGTCTGTCATTCCTAGGATTTGACGGCATGAGTACTTTGGCAGAAGAAACGGTGAAACCCGAGAAGACCGTAGGAAAAGGAATTTTGATTGCTTTACTTGCTATCGCTTGCGTTTTCGTACTACAGACCTATGTAGCAGCACTTATTTTACCTGATTGGCAGAATACGGATATGGAATCAGGATTTTTTGATGCAGCAGCTTTAGCCGGTGGAGAAATCTTCAAAATCGTATTGTTAGTAGTAAATATTATCGCTATCGGTATTGCCAACATCATGGCAGCGCAAACAGCCACCGCTCGTATGTTATACGGAATGGGTAGAGATGGAGTAATTCCCAGAGTGTTTGCAAAGATTCACTCTAAATATCAGACTCCATATGTGGGTGCTATTGTAATCGGTGCTTTTTCCTGCATCGTACCTTTGGTTTTATCCATTTCACAATTGGTTAGATTAGTTAACTTTGGAGCTTTATCCTCCTTCTTACTTTTAAACTTTGCTGTATTCTTGTTTTTCTTTATCAAAGAAAAGAAGAACAAAGGGTTTGGCAATATCGTGAAATATGTAATCTGCCCATGGTGCGGAATTGCAATTTTACTCTTCGTATTCACAGGATTTGATAAGCTTACTTATATGGTAGGTATCGTTTGGTTAATCATAGGACTGATCATTGGTTTTGTGAAATCCAAAGGATATAAAGAGGTACCTGAGGCATTTAAGAAGTTAGAAGTTTAAGCATCAATAGAAAATTGATAGAATCAAATATAAAAAGTTAAAAAAAGCTGTAGTGAAGCAATTTTCTACAGCTTTTTTAATATGTAGGAAATATCGTCCTTGACGATATTGACGGAATATCAAAGAACGCACCTTGCAAAGAGTCGCCCCTTATGGCATCCTTCCCTTATGGCATCCTTACATGATGAATCCTAAAATTAAAAATACTACAGCAGAAAGACAGAAGGGTAACATTACCAAGGGAGCTGAAGTCCTAAAATATTCTGCGTTGGTAGTCTGAGTGGAAGCGGATGCTAAAATAACCGTGTCGGAATACATGCAAATATGTCCACCAAAAGCAACGGCTGAAATTATGGCACCTGCACATAAGAAGTTGCTGACACCTAAAGCGGCAGCTAAAGGTCCAACGATGGGGAATGCAATAATTGCCAACCCCCAAAAGCTACCGGATGCAAAGGAAAGTAACCCGATAACCACAAAGATGGTCACTGGAAGTAAAGCAGGATTTACGGTTTTAAGCGCAACCTCCACGATGAAATCCACAAGACCGAGCTGTCCGTTTACTTCGATTAAAACATAAGATAAAATGATGATGATTAAAGTAGGAAACATATCTACAAGACCACTCATAATATTTCCAAAGTATTTTTTTACCGACATTAATCTTTGTGGAAGATACATGACAAAACATAGTGCAATAGCGGCAAATAAACCGATTAAAATATCTTCCGTAATAATTGTCAATATGGCTACCACTATCATAGGAATTAAAAAGTTAAAAGCTCTACAAGGAATTCCCGCGAATTTTTTTTCTTCACTCGGTACTTCTACCAAAACATGCTTGGAGCTTTCAGAAAAAACTTCACCAGTAGTGATGGCTCTTTCTTCAGCTTTCTTCATAGGTCCGTAAAGAGGTAAAATCTTTAGGCAAAACAAGGGAACGCAAATGACTGCAATCCACGCATAGATCATAAAAGGTACCGTTTGGGCATAAGCGCTGATGGCGGACATTCCCCCCGTCATCTCTGCTTTTTCCATCTGAGCACTCATAAAGGCTCCCCAAGTTGAAATAGGTACTAAGGCACAGACGGTAACTCCTGTGGAGTTTACGATATAAGCCAACATCTCACGTGAAACTCTATTCCGATCTGTAATATCTCGAACGGCAGCACCTACTGCAAGAGCATTTAAATAGTCATCTACAAATACGATAATTCCTAAGATCCAAGTACCTACCATAGAGGCTTTTCTGGTTTTTAAAACCTTGTGGGTTAGATTTGAAAACCCTAATACGCCACCGGATTCTTGCATGAGCATAACGAGAGACCCAAATAGACCACACAACATGAGTACCCAAGCAGTATTTTCGTCTGTCAATACGGTATAAAGACCATCCACAAAGCCGTTAAAGGCATCAAGTGGGTTGCCCTTTGCAGCGATAAGAAAGCCGGATGCCACCCCTAGAAACAGGGACATAAAGGTATCTTTGGTAATCAGTGCAACTATGATAATTACAAAGACAGGGATAAGGCTCAGAAGACCAAAAGTATCCATAGTTCATTCACTCCTTTACTGTTTACTTAAATGATTCTTTTGAAAAAACAATTTTTGAAATGGCTAATGCATATATTTTAGCATTATTTAAAAGACTTACAATAGAAATATATTCGTTTTCCTCGTGACAAGTATCCTCCTCTCCCGGAAAAATCGGTCCCCAAGATACGATGTTGGGCATAGCCTTTGCGTAGGAGCCTCCATAGGCAAGGACAAATTGATTTTTATAAGGAGAAATTTCTTCATAAGCATGGGCGAAGACCTTTAAAAAAGGTCGATCCTTTGGAACGTATACGGCAGGGAGAATGGTGGTTTTATCAATATGACCTTTCTGAGATTTCACTAATCTTTGAAAGGTTTGTAAGATCTCATGGGGATCTGTACCGTAAGCAAAACGGACGTTTACGGTGATACGGACTTTATGATCGTTCACTGAAAACATGGTGGGGGTAAAGACATTTCTATGTACGAACTCTCCGTTGTAGTACTCACTTTCGCTGTATAACCCTAGCTCCTTTCCATAAATATCCTTGAAATATTCTTTTATAAAGGTCACTAACGAAAGCAATTTGTTGTTTTCTAAGGACAGTTTTTCCAAGTGTTGAGCCATGATCAACAGGGCATTTTCCCCATTTTCAGGTTGACAAGAATGAGTGGACTTTCCAACAACCTCAATCTTTTCTTCATTAAGGAGCGTCCCGTCTTGATATTTTACAACAGTTGCGAAACAAACTCCCGGAACGATGTTAGTGGCGGTTCCGGCCTTAACTTCTGCAAGAAATTTTCCGCTTCTTTTCTGTTTTGTCAGGCACTCATCATCATCCAAGGGAAATTCCATCAGAATATCCATGCTGCCTTTTTCTATGTTGCAAATGGGAAATTCTCCATCCGGTGTAAAACCATAATCAGGGAGTAGAAAGTTTTTCACATAGGCTTCCATATCTGTCCATTCCACTTCTTCCTGAGTACCTAAGATTAAACGAATGTTTTTTTCCAAAGGAATCCCTAGATCGCATACGGCTTTCATGGCATAAAGACTTGCGATGATTGCACCTTTATCATCCAGGGTGCCACGTCCATAAATCTTGTCATCTTGAATGACAGCCTGGAAAGGATCCGTATTCCAACGAGCTAGATCACCCGGAGCCACCACATCTACGTGAGATAAGATTCCAAGGGTTTCATAGGATTCCGAAGGACAAATTTCAATAATTCCAATTTGGTCGTTTAGACAGGAATAAGAGTGAAATCCCAACTTTTTCCCTACTCCCAGGATAAAATAAAGGGCTTCCTTGACTTTCTCCTGATTGTCAGAAATGCTATCGATGGCAACAAAGGTAGATAAATCATCTAAAATGGCTGATGTATTCGCCTCAATTGCACTTACTAACCTCTCTTTAATATCCATGCTTTTAATCCTTTACTATTAAACTTTAAACGTTTTTAATTGATAAAAAGAATAGCATAAGTTATGATTTTTGTCAAAAAAGATATTGACAAAAAATATTGATATTGATAAAAGATAAAAAGATAAATTGACATGAGATAAAATGACGAAGAAATAAAATAAAAAATAGTACTTCAAAAGCTTAGAAGGGACTAATGGCGATAGCGTAACCTAAGTGTAACTTGAATCCATTCTTTGAAGATGATATATTAGTACATGGAAGCTTTGGTCAAGGTTTCCACGCACTAATTTTCATATAAAAATTTTAATTCAAACTTACTAATTATAATTCAAATTATAATTTTATTTTATAATGAAGTTTGAAAATCAAAACTACACTTTGAGAGGAATTATATCATGACGAAGAACTTTAGAAAAAAGATGGGTATATTTGCCTTAGCAGGTACGCTTTCCATAGGTACCTTTATGACGGGATTTGCTTATCCCGGAAATATTTATTCCGAGACCATATCGGAAATCTTTAACGGAACCCATTATTACGAACAGATTGGAGGACATAACAGCTTAGGAGTGGAGAGAAGTTTTTTTAGTACTTCTAACTTTGAAAGCTCCGGGTTACAGCCTTTTGTTTTTGAGGGCGAAGTGACGGGGAAATATACGCTTACAAGCATGATGAAATTCATAGAGGAACAAGGTTACAAGGTGGTGACCGGCATCAACGGGGATCTGTACGATACGGCATCCGGTGCATCAAAAGGTATTGCCATTCACGAGGGCTTGATTAAAACTTCCGGATACGATCCCAATTATGCCATCACCTTTGATAAAAACGGCAAGGCGTCGCTGGCTCAGACAAACCTTTCCTACACGGTAAAGGGTACCATGAATGTTCCTACCACCACACAGGTAGCGGTTAGTACGACTGTGCCACCTACAGAAGAGAATGGTGAGACGGCAGAGTTGCCTATTGAAACAAAAGAAGAGATCATCTATGTTCAACAGCCCTATCATAAGACCATAGGATACGTTAATATTCCTCATGGTGCAGGCAAGGCTTTACATATGTATAATCGTCAGTATGGTTCCACCACCAAGTCCACCCAAAATTGTGTGGAAATCGTAATTGACACAACAAGCGCCTCGGATGCGCAGCCTAGAGTAGGTGGAACGATTACCGGTAAGGTAGTGGGAGGCAAAACCTATACCAAGGGAACCCCCATAGCAGATCATCAAATTGTACTGTCCGCTGCAATGGATTCTCCCTATGCAAAAGAATTGGCACAATTGGCACCGGGAACGACAATAGAAATAACCGTAGAGAATAATGGGTCGGCAGCCCTCAATGACAGCAGGGAAGCCATAGGAGTTTATTATGTTCTGTACGACAATGGCCAATATGTCACGCCGGGAACCAACGTAAATCCCAGAACTTGTATCGGTATCAAACCCGACGGAACCACTATGGTTTTAGCCTTGGACGGTAGGCGTCCGGGATGGTCTGCAGGACTGGGACTTACTGAAACGGCGGAATACCTAGTGTCTTTAGGTTGCACCACAGTGGTGAATATGGATGGAGGGGGATCGACCATGATTGCCTCCAGACTTCCGGGGAAAGAGTCTAAGGCCACTGTAAAGAATGCGCCTTCTGAGGGCTCGCAAAGAGCGGTAACAAACGGGCTGTTTTTCGTGTACAAGGGCAACGGCAATGGTCAAATGGAGAATATTCACACTTACGTGAGCAATCCTGTAGCTATGCCGGGTGCCGACGTTCAACTTTCTACCTTTGCCACAGATAATAAATATGAACCCGCTCAACTTCGAGGTGCGGTGAACTATACCGTAGAAGGAGAAAAAGGTACCGTAAACAGTGCAGGATTGTTTACAGCAGCCAGTTCAACAGGAGTGGCCACCATTTCGGCTGAGGTAGACGGAAAGACCACGTTGACCAAAATAGATATTTACGACAACATTACTTTCAATCTCAGTGAATCTAAGTTATTTTTAGATCCGGGAAAAACGGCGGATATCAATGTATCTCCTTATAGGGGATATGTGCCTGTGGCAGGTAAGGATAGCCTCTTTACCTTCAAGTGTGATGAAAATATCGGAACTATTGATGAAAATGGTGTTTTTAAGGCTGTAAACCAAGGGGGACAATCAGGTAAAATTACGGTTTCTTATAAAAACCAGGTGAAAGAAATTCCTGTTCAAGTGGGTGCCTCTTCCATACAGTTTGACGACACCAAGAACCATTGGGCAAATGAATTCATAGGTAAGCTTGCAGCCAGAGGCATTGTAAACGGAATGGGAAATAATTTATACCAGCCAGAAGGTTCTGTGACGAGAGCTCAGTTTTTAACCATGCTGGCAAAATCCGCCAATGATACAGATGTGACCCAAGCTCCGGTGGCAGGCTTTAAAGATGTGCAGGCGGGTGAATGGTATTACCACTATGTGAACTGGGGATTTGCCAATGGAATCGTAAGTGGTATGGACGAAAACACATTTGCTCCAAATGCGAACATTTCCAGAGAACAGATGGCGATTATGCTTTCTAACTTTGCAAAGAGTCAGCAGTTTACCTTGCCAGATACTGGGGTCACCATCAACTTTACCGATGGGGCCAACATTGGTGAATGGGCAAAAGAATCTGTAGACCAGGTGGTGAAAGCAGGAATCCTATCAGGTTTTCCTGACGGAACCTTTTCACCCAAAGGGAGTGCTACCAGAGCCCAAGCTGCAAAAGTACTTTACATGATTTGCGAAATTAAGGATACGGTTAAACCTTAATGATGGAATATTAGACAAACCCCTAAACATACATTGTTTAGGGGTGATTTTATGAACTGGAAAAAAATTTTATTTTGTTTAGGTGCGGCACTTGTGGTGATTCTCACCACTTATCAAGTTTCTGTAATAATTGATATGTTTTTTGGACAGGAAACGAATGTAGTTTCTGAAGACATAAAAGAGGAAGAAAAGGGAAAAATAATCAGAAATGGTTTAGAAGGATGCAATCAGCTGACCTTGAGCTGTAACGTGGACTGGGGAGAAGAAGTCATTCCCAGAATGTTAGAAATTTTTAGGGATAAAGAAGTTAAGATTACCTTCTTTGTCAGCGGAAAATGGGCAGAGAAAAATCCGGAATTGTTGCGTTCCATGTATCTGGCAGGTCATGAAATACAAAGTCACGGTTATGGACATAAGCTCTGCACTCAAGTGAGCAGGGATACGGTAAAGGAAGAAATTTTGAAAACTGAAGCGGCTATTATCAACGCAATCAATATCAGGACCACCGTTTTTGCCCCTCCATCAGGAGATTACAACGATACGACTCTAGAAGTCTGCAAGGAGCTTGGATATGATATGGCATTATGGAGTGCTGATACCATTGATTGGAGACCAGGTTCTACGGCAGGGGTAATCATAGAACGAATTTTAAACAAGCCGTTGAACGGTGCCATCGTACTCATGCATCCAAAAGAAGAAACGGTGAAAGCATTACCCACATTGATTGAAGAAATTAAAAGTCAAAACATAGAAATTGTTCCTTTTTATAAACTTGCCAAATGATTTAATTAGCATTATAATATATTGGTTAAAGATTAAAATATTTCATTACTTATCCATTGCTCAATCTATATAAAAATAAAAAATGAATAATTATAAAATAGAAGTATTAAATTAATATCAATAGAAAAGTTTTAAAAATTACTATCAGAAAAATAAAATAAGAAAGTGGTATATTATGATAAAAAGAGAAAAATTGGATAATGGTTTAGAGTTGGTATCAGAAATCATTCCCTATGTCCAATCTGTTTCAATCGGTATCTGGGTAAAGACCGGAGCCGTTAACGAAAACACTAAGACAGCAGGGATATCTCATTTAATCGAGCATATGCTCTTTAAAGGCACGGAGAAGAGGACTGCCAAGGAAATTGCAGAGGATGTGGATAAAATCGGTGGGCAGATCAATGCTTTTACAGGGAAAGAAGCCACTTGCTACTACTTGAAAACCCTTTCTTCCAATGTAGAAAAAGCCTGTGACATCCTTTGTGATATGTTTCTCAACTCCAAGTTTGATAAAAAGGAACTGGAGAAAGAAAAGAAAGTAATCTATGAAGAGATGAAGATGATTGAAGACTCTCCTGAGGATTTGGCTCATGATATCATTTCAGAACTTATCTTTAAGGGAATGCCTTTGGCAAATTCTATCATAGGTACAAAGTCTTCCTTGCAGTCCATCACTCAAAACACAATTCGTAAGTATATTGAGGATCAGTATACGGCTGACCGAATCGTAATTTCTGTAGCTGGAAACTTTGATGAAAAAGTTGTAAAATCATTTTTTCAAAAAAAGTTAGGTGGACTTAAGAAAAAGACTGAGACTCAGTGGCAGGCAGAGCTTCAATACGCTCCAAGCTATAAAGTAAAGACAAAAGAGGTGGAGCAGTCTCATCTTTGCATTGGCGTACCATCCATCAAGATCTCAGACGATAGATATTATGTCATGTCTCTTTTAACCAATATATTAGGGGGTAGCATGAGCTCCAGACTTTTTCAGAACATTCGTGAACAAAAGGGTCTGGCCTATTCCGTCTATGCTTTTTCCAGCTCCTATATTCACTCTGGATACTTTAATATCTATGCAGGGGTGAGTCATCAAAAAGTTGAGGAGGCATTGGGTGCCATAGGGGAAGAATTACAATTACTAAAGGATTCTGGAGTAACGAAGAGTGAATTGGAGATTGCGAAGGAACAGTTGAAGGGTACGTATACGTTCAGCATGGAAAATGTAAATAGCAGAATGTTTACCAATGGAAAAAATATTCTCGTAGTAGATCGAACCTATACTTTAGAAGAGATAATCAATAATGTGGACAATGTTACACTGGATCAAATGAGCGAGATGGCGGAGATGATTACAGATCTAAGTCAATATTCTGGCGTTTTAGTGAGTCCAGAGAAGGTAAATTTAAAAAAGGTATTAAAATGCAACTAAAAATTATAACTAAGAGTGGGCACGTTCCACACTACGAGACGGAAGAATCTGCAGGCATGGACGTCAGAGCTTTTTTAAAGGGAAGTGCTGTAGTGTTGGAACCGGGAAAAAGAGCATTGATTCCTACAGGCTTATTTTTGGAATTGGAAAAGGGTTATGAAGCGCAAATACGAGCCAGAAGCGGACTGGCTGTGAAATACGGTATTGGTTTGGTCAATGGGGTGGGTACGATTGACAGTGACTATCGTGGGGAAGTTCAGATTCCTCTCATCAATTGGGGGGAGGAACCGTTCACTATTAGGGATGGGGACCGCATAGCGCAGATGATCATCTCACGTTTTGAACGGATTTCATGGATTCAGGTATGTCGAGAGGAAGAACTTTCCAAAACGGAAAGAGGATCCGGTGGTTTTGGCCATACAGGGGAAAAATAAGGGTAAACTAAAATCCAAAAGAAAGTAATATTCACGACTTTGCCGTTTTCTTCATATACTAACTTAGAATTTCAATGAAGGGGCGGTAAATAATGAAGGTTGACATAGCACTTATTGAAGAACTGGCAAAGTTTAACGGAGAAGGTATATCCAAGAGACGATTGTGTGAAAAGGGCATAGGGGTAGTGGGAGATTTTACCCTGTATATGTCGATGAAGGAATACACTGCAGCAAAGCTTTTTCAAAATACAGATAACATAACACCCGTATACTTTAGGTTTTCCCGATTTACTGAAATGAAGAGTAATGCTGATTCCTTGAGAGATCTCAGGGGGCTAGGATGTAGGTTTATGTGTGCTAATGGATATTACGACCTGTTATGCGGCAGCATGCCTATATTTTTTGTGGATGATGTAAAAAAACTTCCCCAATTGCTCAATTGTTTAAAACCGGCATTAGCAAGAGATCTAACTAACTATGAAATTTTTTGGAAATTTATTGCCGATCATCCTGAGAGCACTTTTGCGTTGCTGTGGCTTTTCTCAGGAAGGGGTACTGTAAAGAGTTATCGTTTTATGAACTATTACAGCATCAATACTTATGTGTGGACCAATGAGATGGGTCAGCGATTTTACGTTCGTTATGAATGGTCCTCAACGGAAAAATTAAAAACCATATCCAGACATGAATCGGAGTTTCTAGCCGGATTTGACCCGAATGTAGCCATTAGAGATTTGACTGAGGCTTTAGGAAACAAAGAAAATGTCACTTTTGAACTGAACGTACAAATTTTAGCTGAGGATAAGTTAACGCAAATCGATTTTGATCCTTTGGATACGACTTTGGTTTGGAAGAGCAATTTAGTGGAGAAATATAAAATCGGAAAGTTTGTAGCAAAAAGATTGGAAACTTGTGATGAGGAAGCTAAAATTCACTTAAACCCAAGAAACCTCACTGAGGGCATCGGATTATCCCAGGGGAAATTGCTGCAAGCAATGTGTATGGGAATCTCTGATAGCCAAAGGCAAAGGTTAGGAATCGTTTACAGAGAGCCAGATGCGGTCCATCCTATGGGGAGAGGGTTTGCAGAACAAGAGGAAGCTCATTTGGAACTTTACAAACGTTGTAGTAGCAATTGGAAAAAGGATTATTATTCCTGTGCCAAAGATTTTTACATGAAACTGAACGATAACGAAAGAAATGAAATTATAGAAAATATCTTAGATAGCATCATGTTTGTAAGTGAAAGCATTCAAGAAAAGGTGGTTGACCATTTGACAAAAGTAGATGAAGAATTGGGAGCGGTGTTGTCCATGGGTCTCGATTTTTAGGAGGTATTTATGTTATTCAGAGAAGATTTAGAAAAGAGGGAATCGGAAAGTTTGTCAGATTTTGCTGCAAAATCTGCCATGACTAAGGGAAGGGAGATTCCTGAGGAAAAGTGCAGGATGAGGACGGAGTATCAGAGGGATAGAGATAGGATTATCCATTCAAAGGCTTTGCGAAGGCTCATGCATAAAACTCAGGTATTCCTGTCTCCCGAGGGGGATCATTTCAGAACGCGGCTGACGCATACCTTGGAGGTCTCTCAAATTTCAAGAACTATCGCAAGAAGTTTGGCCTTAAATGAGGACTTAACAGAAGCGATTGCCATGGGTCATGATTTGGGACATACCCCCTTTGGGCACAACGGGGAAAGTTACTTAGATGAGAGGCATCCCGGAGGATTCGGTCATAATATCCAAAGCCTGAGGGTGGTAGAGGTATTAGAAAGCAATGGAGAATCACGGGAAGCGAGGCGTGGCATGAACTTGACAATTGAAGTGCGGGACGGAATTGAAAATCATACCGGACCCAAAACGCCTATCACACTGGAGGGTCAAATCGTTAAAATCAGTGATAGAATCGCTTACATAAACCACGATATAGACGATGCCCTTCGAAGCGGTGTAATCAAAAAGGGAGATTTGCCCAAGGATTGTATGGAAGTTTTGGGAGAAAGCCACAGTCAGAGGATTAATAAGTTGGTAATCGATCTCATTAAAAACAGCCACGGGAGAGATAAGATTATCATGGGTGAAGAATGCGCTTTCTATATGAATAAGTTACGAAAGTATATGTTTGAGCATGTTTACCACAGCAATATCGTTAAAACCAATGAAGAATTGGAAAAGATTCGGCATTTGATTTTTTCACTCTACGATTATTATGAGAAATTTCCTGAGAATTTGCCTGCGGAAAAGCAATGGATGATTGAAGAGTTTGGGATTCAAGAGGTGGTTAAGGACCATATCGCCGGAATGAGTGACCGCTATGCCATAAATACCTTCAAGGAAACCTTTGTGCCCAAGGGATGGAAATAATAATTAAAAAAAAATGAAAATAAAAAAAGGAAAAGAAGAAGTTTTGTAGTATATAGTAATATGAGTATAGGATTTGATGAAAGTATCATAGAGGAAATTAAATATAGATGTAATATTGTAGAGGTGATCGGTCGTCACGTTCCCCTGAAAAAAGCAGGAGGGAATTTTACCGGTCTTTGTCCTTTTCACAATGAAAAAACACCTTCCTTTATGGTTTCCGAGACAAAGCAAATCTTCACTTGTTTCGGTTGCGGCGCTACAGGAGATGCAATCGAATTTGTAAAACGTTATAATCACTTGGAATTTTCTGAGGCCATCGAAAAGCTGGCGGGGGAATATAACATAGAAGTGAAGCATACTGCTTCCAAAGATGGTTATAAAAAAGAGCTGTTGGAAATCAACAGAGAAGCGGCAACCTTTTTCTACAAGGCATTTAAAAGAAAAGGCAATCCTGCCTTGGCATATATGGAAAACAGAGGAATCGATGGGGAAACCCTACGGAAATTTGGCATCGGTTATGCGGATGACCAATGGAGCAGCCTCTATGAACACTTTAAGGAAAAGGGCATAGAACCAAAGAAGCTTGTGGATTTAGGACTTGTGACTCTTTCTAAAGGAAAATACTACGATCGCTTCCGAAGCAGAGTAATCTTTCCCATCATCAATACCAGGGGTATGGTGGTAGGATTCGGAGGACGAGCGTTGAGCAATGAGGACAACCCTAAGTACTTGAATTCTCCGGAAACCCTTATATTTCAAAAGAAAAACAACTTATATGGATTAAATTTATCTAGACAGGACATAATTAAGGAAAATGCAGTAATTCTGGTAGAAGGGTACATGGATGTGATCTCCCTCTATCGGCAGGGGGTGAGAAATGTAACCGCCTCTCTGGGAACCGCCCTGACGGAGAATCAGGGAATGATGTTAAAGAGGTATACGGAGAATACGGTTATTGCCTATGATATGGATGAAGCCGGACAAGCTGCCGCTTTGCGGGGAGTGGATATCTTACATAAAGCCGGTTGCAAAGCTTCTGTACTCAGATTGTCTGAGGGCAAGGATCCCGATGAATTCATGAAGAACCACAGCAGGGAAGATTTTTATGGTCTAATTCAAGAAGCCCTACCCTTTATGGATTACAAGATCTCCTTGTTAAAGAAAAAACACGATTTAGATACAGCAGAGGGAAGTGTATCTTTTTTAAAGGAAGCTGCAGTTATGTTAGCCACCTTGAGCCCTATAGAAGCCGATGTTTATGTGCAAAAGATCGCTAAAGAGTCGAATATTTCGGCAGGAGCTATAAAACTTGAAATAAATGGCAATAATAAGAACAAACATTCCGTTGTGTCTCGTCCTTCACACGAAAGGCGAAGCTTGGAAGCAGAAAAGAAAGAGCGTAAGAACGTCAATGCATTAGAAAAATATTTTATCAAACTAATGTTGGTGAAGAGCAGTTATGTACCTAGGGTGAAGGAGTACGAGTCAGTATTTACAAGCGCTGCGGGTCAAGGGATATATCAGGAAATAGTTAACCAATTTCAGCCTTTAGAGGAAATTGATTTAATCCAATTAGAGGAAAGCTTAGATTCTCAATACTTACACGTATTTCGTGATATTATGGAAAACATACACCTTTCAGATAAAGAGGATCAGATATTTAATGAGTGTGTTCAGAAGCTAAATTCCTGGAAACTAAAAAAACGCGAAAGAGAAATCATTGATATTTTAGCTGCCTTTGGTGGCGAAGAAACTATGGATCAATTAAATATACAAAACCTATACGAAGAATTAAAAGAAATTCAGATGCAGTTACAGGACCGTAAAAAGTAGGAGGGCCAAAATGGGAAAAGAAAAGGAATCGGAGATAAAGAAACCGGGAAAGGAAAAAAGCCGCCACATGGACATCGATACTGATGATTTTTTAGACTTTGATGACACGGATGATTTTTTAAATTCATCTCATAGAGAGGATAATTCTGATGAAATGTCGGAAGAAAAAAAGATGATTATCGTCAATGAGTTCCTTGAGATGGCAAAGAGCAAGGGTAGCATCTCCTTTCGTGAGATATCAGATCACTTAGATTCCGTGGACCTTGATAAGGAACAGATGGATGAAATTTACGATACCATCACTTCCATTGGGGTGGAGATCGTCACCGAGGTGGAGTTAGAAGGGTTTGATATCATCCCTGTGGATGCAGACAGCGATTTGACAGAGGTGGATCCCGATTTAATAGATGACGAAGGAGAAATAGACCTTGAAGCCACATTACCTAAAGGAATTGCAGTAGATGACCCTGTAAGGATGTATCTGAAAGAGATTGGAAAAGTACCTCTGCTATCGGGCAGTGAGGAGATAGAACTGGCCAAAAAAATGGAGTTGGGAGATGAATATGCAAAAAAACGTCTCTGTGAAGCTAATTTACGATTGGTGGTAAGCATTGCAAAACGATATGTAGGAAGAGGAATGCTGTTTTTAGACTTGATTCAGGAAGGAAACCTGGGATTGATCAAGGCTGTGGACAAGTTTGACTGGAGAAAAGGATATAAATTTAGTACTTATGCCACTTGGTGGATTCGTCAGGCCATTACAAGATCTATTGCGGATCAAGCCAGAACCATCAGAATTCCCGTGCATATGGTGGAAACCATCAATAAATTGATTAGGATATCTAGGCAGCTCTTGCAGGAGTATGGGCGAGAACCAACCCCTGAGGAAATTGCAGTGGAGATGGATATTACGGAGGAAAAGGTTCGGGAAATCTTGAAGATTGCACAGGAACCCGTGTCCTTGGAGACCCCTATTGGTGAAGAGGAAGACAGCCACTTGGGTGACTTTATTCCTGACGAGGATGTGCCTGCACCGGCAGATGCGGCTGCCTTTTCCATGTTGAAATCTCAGCTGGTGGATGTGTTGGGAACCTTGACTGAAAGAGAGCAAAAGGTCTTAAAATTGCGTTTTGGTCTGGATGATGGACGTGCCAGAACCTTGGAAGAGGTAGGGCGTCGTTTTGATGTAACCAGAGAACGGATCAGGCAGATTGAGGCCAAAGCTTTGAGAAAGCTGAGACATCCCAGCAGAAGTAAAAAATTAAAGGATTACTTGGAGTAAAAGACTTTTAGGTGTGAAGGATGACCATAAGGCTCAGTGAACGATTGCAAGTAATCAGCGACTATATAGAGATAGGTAAAAGCATGGCGGACATCGGTACCGACCATGGGTTTTTGCCTATTTATTTATGGGAAAACAAGCAATGCCCCAAGGTAGTTTTAAGCGATATAGGACAGGGTCCTTTGGAAAAGGCGGCAGAAAACTTAGAACGGCTTTACGAAATGAATATTTCTCAGGAAATGAATGAATTCTTTTCATTACACAAAAAAGAAAAAGGCAATATTAAAGAATGTGCAAGTTTTCAACCTTCTGAAGAGGCGTTTTCAAACTTCCATATGCGAAAAGGGGATGGACTTTCGACCTTGGAACAGGGGGAAGTGGATGTGGTGGTCATTGCCGGCATGGGTGGCAAGTTGATTATGGACATTTTGGCAGAAAATCTTGAAAAGTCCAAAAGTTACGCGAAATATGTTTTACAGCCTAGAAATGCTCCGGAAAAGTTGAAAGGGTGGCTCTATGACCATGGTTTTATTGTAGAAGACGAAACCTTGGTACGAGAAGGGAAATACATTTGGGAAATCATCGTAACCAGACCTATTGTAGACGAAAGAATAAATTTTAGATTGGAAAAACCAAGTCGGCACGATTTGGAGATATCTCCTAGATTATTTGAGAAGAAAGATCCCTTGCTCATTCCTTTCATAGAAAAAAAGATTCAAATAGAAGAGAAGATATGTGGTCAGTTGTGCAATAGTAAAAGCCAGTCTACCAAAATAGAGGAAACAAAAAAACGTAAGCTGGAGTTAACTCAAAAATTAGAAAAAGCCCAAGGTGTTTTAAGATAGAGAATACTATAGGATGAGGATTTGTAAAATAGAATTTATTACATAGTTAGATATAACTGAATAAAGGGAATTAAACAATATGCAAAAGGAATACATGTAGGATTACAATACTTGAAAGATGAGATGAGTAAATTATGAATAAAAAAGTACTGTTAGAAAAAATTGAAAACGTTGCACCATTAAATTTGCAAGAGCCTTGGGATAATAGCGGTATGCAGGTTGACTGCGGAAATGTAAAAGTCAATAAACTTCTTATTTCCCTGGAAATCACCCATGAAGTTATAGATGAAGCCATGGAACACAAAGCAGATTTTATTTTAACCCACCATCCGCTAATCTTTGATAAAATGAAAAAGTTAGACTGTAACTCTATCATAGGGCAATACATCAGTCGTCTGATTAGAGAAGGGATCTCGGTCTATGCCGCCCATACTAACTTTGATACCGCTTTTCATGGCAACAACGACTATTTGGCTAAGTTACTGGAGTTAGATCGAATCAGACGATTTACAGGGGATTGCCATGATTCTGACGGATCGTCAATGGGACGAATGGGTGATTTGAAAACACCTATGACTTTGAAGGAAGCCGCTTTCTATGTAAAGGGAAAATTAAACCTGAAAAGACCTGTCATTACCGTGGGAGATCTGGAACGAAAGGTGTCCACGGTAGGAATTTGTTCAGGATCAGGTTCAGATTTATTTGGGGTGGGTCTTTCTTGCGGTTGTGACCTGTTTATTACGGGAGATGTGAAACACCACCAGGCACTTTGGGCTAAGGAATCGGGAATGGCTGTTTTGGACGCCGGACATTATGGAACGGAGTGGGTTTTTGTTCCAAATTTTGCAGAACAATTGTCTAGGGAGATTGATGAGTCTGATGAAACCTTTGAAATTATCCAATCAAACATCAACTCAGATCCATTTAACTAAAAATTTTTCAACAATTAAAAATAATTTTATTCATTTGAACATTTTTGTGGTACAATATCATGATGAGTAAACCAGACAGTCGCGTGGGCAGTTATGCTCATGAGGAAAGTCCGGGCTCCGCAGGGCAAGGGTGCCAGATAACGTCTGGCGAAGGTGACTTTAGGGAAAGTGCAACAGAAACACACCGCCTAAGGGTTTTTAAACCCCGGTAAGGTTGAAATGGTGAGGTAAGAGCTCACCGGCGGTATGGTAACATGCCGGCCGTGTAAACCCCACCCGGAGCAAGACCAAATAGGGCATCAAAGGTGGCGGCCCGTCACCGCCCGGTATGGTAGGTCGCATGAGCGTCTGGTGACAGTACGCCTTAGATAGATGATTGTCGAATACAGAACCCGGCTTATAGGTTTACTCATTATTATCAGTTCAGATAACGGTTGTTTAAAGAAAGAAATGGATGATTTGAAATATATATGGATTACTTTGACTATCTGGAATTTGATAGTCTTTTTCTTATACGGTTACGATAAATGGAAGAGCCGGAATCAAGGGTGGAGGATTTCGGAGCGGACTCTTATTTTAGCCGCATGGTTTTTAGGTGGACCTGGTGCATTCTTGGGAATGAGATTTTTTCATCACAAGACAAAACATGTTAAATTTAAAATTTTGGTTCCATTAGCGTTACTGTGTAACGTATTGCTTCTTTGGGGAGTTGCCTATCTTACTATGTAGGAATTATAAAAAAAGTATTAAAATATGGGCGGTGCCCCTTTGACCCTAATTGAAAATCTACAGAAAATACGAGATTCTAAGAGGACAACTATGGAGTATATTCCTGCAAAAAATATAGTCATTCGTACAAAGAATACATCTTGGTTCGGAACAGACTACAATATGAACATCTACAAGGGCTGTTGTCACGGATGTATTTACTGTGATAGCAGAAGCGAATGTTATGGGGTAGAAGATTTTGGACGAGTGCGAGCAAAGGAACGAGCCTTGGAAATCATTCGTGATGATTTGAGACGTAAAGTAAAGAAGGGAGTGATAGGTACCGGCTCCATGTCTGATCCCTATAATCCTTTCGAAAAAAAGCTACTTCTGACTCGCCACGCTTTAGAGCTAATCCATGCTCTTGATTTTGGAGTTTCCATTGCTACAAAGAGCCCTTTGGTTACGAGAGATGCGGATATTTTGTCTGATATAAGGCAGCATTCCCCTGTTTTGGTAAAGATGACCATTACTACCATGGATGAGCAACTCTGTAAAATTATTGAGCCCCACGTGGCTTCTACTAAAGAGAGGTTTCAAGCCATAAAGACTCTGGCGGAGCAGGAGATTTTTTGCGGGGTGTTATTGATGCCTATTTTGCCATTCATCAACGATTCGGAAGAAAATGTAGGTGAGATTTTACGACAAGCCAAGAAAAGCGGTGCAAGGTTTGTCTATCCTGCTTTTGGAGTTACACTTCGCGATATTCAAAGAGAGTATTTCTATGAGCAATTGGATTCTCATTTCCCCAACTTAAAGGAGCAGTATGTGAAAAGATATGGAAATCGCTACAGTTGTGGAAGCCCTAAAGCTAAAGCACTTTATTCCTTTTTTGTAAAAGAGTGTGAATCATTAGGTTTGCTATACCAAATGAAAGACATAGTGTATCACTATAAAAATAACAGTAACGGAAAGCAGTTATCTTTATTTGATTTTAAACACATTTGATTTAGAAATAGATTTACTTATCCATATCCATAAAAAGAAGGTGTAAGTTACAATGACGATGCAGGGAGTTTGTCCCTTCAAAAATGAAGCACCAACTTTCCCCATAGTTACCCGTAACAGTAAAGTCTGAGTTTGAAAGAAATGTGATAAACTCTTTTGGATTTTCATCAAAAGTATCAGCAAAACAATCCGCATATTCCATTTTCTCGTCGTCGGTCAAGTCCTCGCTTTTATTATGTAATACATGCTCCATGTTTCTAGAAAAATAATAGACCGCATACGGTATTGACCAAATTGAACTGGATGAATATAACCGATGCACAACAGTAGATTTTCTTGAGTTTCTATCAATAATATTTTGAGGATTTGTTGAAATAATCTGGTTTTCTTTGTAGCTTAGCTTTTCAACTTCACCTTGAACTACATTAGCTTTTGGAATAAATGCTCCGTCAGTATCAATAAGATGGACTACACTAATAATATCACTATGCTTAAATCCATATCGATCAACTTCGATTTGAATATGTTCTTTTACAGTTTTTATAGCATTGGTTCTGTTGAGCATCCACTCAGAAGTAATATCTCCATGAACCACATGAAAACGTATTTCTTTGTTATGAAAAATTTTTTTTAATACTGGACTTAGAGCATCTTCATCTGTAGGACCATCTACGATGAATAAAATTACTTTTTTAGTTTTTATAGCCATCTTGCATAGCCTTTCTGACACGTCTGAATGCACGACCTATTTCTATTGTGTCGGTTTCAGAATAAATCTCTTCATTTTGCCCTCCTAAGGTAATGCTACGAAGATAAAGATTACGAAGATTATTGTTTGATTTTACATTTTGAAATCTTATATAGCGTCTCTGTGGATTAGTAGTTGAAAATATAATACTTGATTTATGAAGCATTTCAAGAGCTCTAAGATTATGAGATGTGAAAATTAATTGACCTTTTGCATTTTTTTCAAAAACTGTTAAAAGTTCGCCCAACAAGTATTCATATATTCCTGCATCCAATTCATCAATAATTATGCACATTGAGGGATCATTAAAGACACACATCAATGCATTAAGGATTGAGATGATTTTTATAATACCTTCTGATTCATATTTAAGAGGGATAATTACATTTCCACGTTTGGATACTAATTGAATTTTATGTCCTACAGCTCCATCTTCAAGTAATTGCTCTCCAAGGTCATATATGCCAATAGACAGATCAGGAATGATTGTGGAAAGAACGACATTCATTTCAGTAAGAATCAGATGAACAATATCAAAGTCTTCCTTACTAATAAGAGTGGGTATATCCAAACGTATTGGTAAATTGCCTTTAGTAATTGTTTCTTCCATTTGCAAACGAAATACAAACGGAAGTATTAGATTCATACTGATGCCTGCAGAATGCACATTTGATATAACAAATAAATTCACGTTAGCATAATGATATAATGCTTTAATAATATAAGCATAATCTTCATTTATTTCTTTAGGAGATGATAAAAAAATAGCCATTCCCTCTTTACTAAAAATAACAGAACAATTTTCTTTTTGAGCTATTTTTTTAGCTACAGCAATATTTATTTTATTTTCTTCATTGCTACGGACAAGGTCGTTATATCGAAAATTAGGAGTAAAGCGTTGGTCGTCTTTATCTGAATTAAAGCATATTAAGGTTTTTTTCTTTTCAAATTTTACACCATTCCAAGCTGCTGAACTTAATGATTCACTTCTAATTTCAAATTTATCATCATTAATAATGCTTAATTCAATTGCATATTCAACTTTAGATTGCTTCTCTCCCACTATCATCATGAATGTCACAACAATAGAACAGAAATGAGTCCCTCTAGAAATATAGTAAATCGTTTCTTTGGGGAGCTGTTCACCTACTAGTAATTTTTGAATAAATTCCATAGCTTCAATTACAGAAGTTTTGCCTGAGCCATTTTGACCATATATTCCTAAAATATCTGATTTGCGTGAAAAAAAATTTTTGTTAAAATAAGATGGCATTTCTATTAAACCATATTGGGTGTTTTTAAAACCTTTTAACTCAATTTCACATATACGAATAAAAAAATCTTTCATTTGGATTGTACCTCTTTCTAATTAATATTATAATTTGATTATAATCAAAAGTCAAACTTTTATTCGATATTTAATGTTTCATCCTTTTGATTTAATTAAAATTTTACATAATATTAATAGTGGAAAAATTAGAGATAGATTCAATCGGAGAATAGAAGACTAACTTATGTTTTTACATTTATAATCTAAAATCTTTTCTTTCCACTATGTTTAAAAGAAAAAGCAAAGTGAAGAAAAACAGCAAGGCAAACACCATGGAAGTTACTAAATGTTGAAAGAAAGTTTTTGCTACAAAGATGGAAATACCCATGAGCAAGGTTGGAAGGATAATCCATGAGATGTAGTCCACCCGGAAAGTAGTGACGCTTTTCAGCCTCCAAAAGCTAAGAAGCGTATTCAACGACTCGCTGACATAGATGGAAACGATGTATCCCTTTATGCCGATGATCGGTAGAAGAAAAGATAGAATCACGATGCTGACCACCATGTCTAAGATGTTGATTCCCATGACACTGGCCTGTTGATTGAGACCTTTCAAGATGCCATCCACGATGCTATCCAGATACATGACCACCACCAGAGGGGAAAGTATTTTAAGAAATACGCCTACTTCCGAGTTTTTGTAGATAGCCATACCCAACTCATGGGCGAATCCAAAGAAAAGAACCCCCACACACACGGAGTATAAAAGGGCAACTTTAAACATACGATGGGTGATATAATTGATCCTCTCTTTATTTCCGCGAGCATTCTGTTCTGCAATCTCAGGAACGAGCAACTCACTAAAGGAAGTTAAGACACCTGCAGGAAACAGTAGAACGGGCAACACCATACCTCGAATCATTCCATACTGTGCAATGGCTAAGTTGCAGGAAATTCCTGAACGCTCCAGACCAAAGGGAATCATAATCTGCTTGTAAGTGTTTAGGCCGGAACGGATGTAGGAACTGACGGCTACAGGCAAAGAGATTTCCAACATTCTTTTTAATAGATTCTTATTGACCTGAGAGCTTCTAATGTATCGCCTTTTATCTAAAAGGTATAGGATAAAGAGAAAGATAAAAGATGCCACTTCAGCAAAAACACCGCTGACTACCAGAGCAAAACAAGCTGCCTCGATTCCTTTAGGCGCAACCAATTGAAACAGAAGCATGGTAACAGAAACCTTGCAGCATTGTTCAAAAACTTGTGCAGAAGAGCTTTTGATCACTCGCCTCACTGCCGTAAAGTATCCGTTGAGGACAGTGGACAGGGACAGAAAAGGTAAGCTGAAACACAGAGCGAATATGGGAAGGGTAGAGATTTTCCCATGGAGCCACTGATTGGCTATATAATCCGCATTTAGAATCATCAGCAAAGCGGTTAACAGACTGAAAAAAATGCTGTAGCGGATACATTTTTTTAAGGCGTTTTTTGCGCTGCTCCAAGCGTTTACCGCCAATTCTTCAGCCACAAGTCGCGTGGCAGCAAGACCCACTCCCGAAGTTGCAAGGGTTACGGCCAGCATATAGACGGATAAGATCAACTGAAATACGCCCATGCCTTCCGCCCCGATTTTATTGGAAATAAAAACGGTAAAGTAGATGTTTACCGTTCGAGTAATAAAAACTGTAGCCGTAAGAATTACGGTATTTAATAAAAATTTTTTTGCTTTTTTCATATTAATCTCCCTTAAATTGTATGAAGTAAAAAAGTCAATTATGAATGAGAGTACAGTTTAGATCTTAAATACTGCTCCATTGAAATATAATGTTAAAATATAAATGACATAAGATTTATGAGTGGTTAATTGAAAAAGTAAGTGCAACCATATAAGAAAATTTATGAGTGGCGTTATGAAAAAAAATATAGTGGTAGTCAGGGAACAATGTGTATGATAAAATAACTTAAGATTATTACACAAGGAGGAACATATGAAATTTAAAATGATTCACAATAACATCAATGTTTTAGATTTAGAAAAATCTATGAAGTTTTACGAAGAAGCTCTGGGTCTTACAGAGGTCAGGAGAATTGAATCCAACGATGGAGCGTTCATCATCGTATATTTGGGAGAGGGACAGAGCCAACATCAGTTGGAATTAACTTGGTTGCGGGACAGAGAAGAACCCTATAATCTGGGAGATAACGAAATCCACTTAGCTTTTAAGACAGATGCTTATGAAGAGGCGTTAAAAAAGCACAAGGAAATGGGATGTGTCTGTTATGAAAATGAGAGCATGGGCATTTACTTCATATCGGATCCAGATGGCTATTGGCTGGAAATTTTGCCATAAATTTTTTAAGAAAACGAAATCAAACTTTTATCAAGTGATTATTTAAATAATGAAAATGATGAAAATCATGAATTTCCATATACTATTGATGATTATGTTATGAAATTTTAACAATAATAAAATCCAAATCGAAGAGGAAATGAAGATATGTATAATTCTGTAGATTCAATGGAAAATTTAATCAACGTCAATCAAGGATTTTTAGCCATTGTCAGCGTTTTGATATTGTTGTTTTTTTTGATTTACACCATATTACATTTAAGGAAAACTAATCTAAGGGAGCTTAATCTAAGACTCCACGAAAGTCGATTGGCTATTTTTAACGAATATTCTAAAAGTGTTGATACCTTAATAAAGAATAATAATATGCATATTATTTTATATGGAGAACCACAGGATATTTTTCATGCAGTAGAAAAAGTAATGAATCAAGGATTGACCCTGTCTCTCTCCTATAACAGCGCACGTTTGTTTTTTCAAAAGGATGCTCAGTTATTAGCTTATTTGAAAAATCTTTTAGAAGAATATGATAAAATTTCAAAACAGCTCATCGAATTGTTATCCTCTTATCATTTAACCCACAAGCAATTGATCGATAAGATAAAAATTTATTATCCTAAGATTGATTTTGCGGAAATTGAAGAAAAAATTAATCAGCAATATGTCATTAAGAAATCTCAACAAGATGAGGATTTGGAAAAAATGACAGAAGAAATTAAAGAATATCAAAATAAAATTCAAGATCCTCAATTTAGTAAGTTGTTTGAAAATTATCTGATGCCGAAAAGATTTTAAATCTGAGTAAAATTTTTTATCTGTTTTTATTGGAACAATATACCAGAACAAATCGTCTTAAACTTTGGTTTAACAATTTTAATAAAATCAGAGAAAGTAAAGGGAGGATAAACATGAGGAAAATTGTCAGTATAGCCGTGGTACTTACCATGACCGTGGTGTCGGTAATGGGATTTTCTTTGCCATCAAATCAGGTTTTTGCGGCAGTAGGTGACAGCAAAGGATTGGAACAAGCCATTCAGGCTGTAAAAAAAGTGGTGAATGTTCCGGATTCATACAGCGACTTTCAACACTATTCCAATGATGTAGAAGTAGATGGGCAAAAGCAAACTATGTGGAATTTGACCTGGTATTCCAACGAACAGAAAGGTGGCATTTATGCCAGTGTAGATGGTAGAGGGCAGCTTATTTCCTTTAATCAATATGAGGACAATAAAGGAACCGGATTGGCAACCCTAACGAAAAGTGAAGGGGAGAAAGTAGCCAATGAGTTTTTGAAAAAGGCTAGACCCGATTTAGCAACGAATATGAAGTCTTCCAGTGTAGATCAATACGGTGGATCCAACAGCTTTAACTACTTGTATAAGTTATATGTAAAGGATATCCCCGTAGACTTTGTTTATGCCAAAATATCTGTTAATAAATTTACAAAAAAAGTAGAAGCATATTACATGGTTCAAACAGGAGAACAGAAGCTTAACTATTCTGATGCTGCAGATAAAATTTCTTTTGATCAAGCCAGAGACGCCTTCTTAAACACGGGTGGGGTCAGCCTTAAGTATTTTACCTACTATGACTATAATAATAAAAAAATTACTATCTTTCCGGCCTATACCTCAGATGATCAAGGTACTGCCATAGATTCAAAAACTGGGGAAAAAGTCAATATTTATTATCAAAATGGAATCATTGGAGCCCCTACTGCCACCGCAGACAGTGCTGGACTGATGAAATTGAGCAAAGAAGAATTCACAGCGGAAGAATATAGGGCTATAGAAAAGGTATCTGGGCTCATCTCTAAAGAAAAAGCAGAATCCATTGCAAGAGAATTAATCGTTGGACTGAAATCTTTAAAATTGAATGGCAATTCCTTATCTAAGGACTATATGGAGGAAAAGTATTATTGGATGCTGAACTTTGACAAAGGCAGTGCCAGCATCAATGCCCAAACAGGGGAATTAATAAGCTTTAACCTTTATAACGATGAAACAAAAACAGGAAAAGAACTATCTGAAAAAGCTGCTTTAGAAAAGGGAGAAACTTTTGTAAAAAAGGTTGTTGGGAATGACAAGTGGAGTCAGCTGAAGCTTCAAGGACAACAACTTTCTCCGGGATACCCCAGACCTATGATGGATCAGGAAAAGTACATTTCCTCCATGCCTCCCATCTACGGAAATCAGGATTTTTATTTGTTTACCTATGTCCGACAAGTCAACGGTATTGAAGTGAATGACAACAGGACGATAGTTATGGTGAACAAAAGGACGGGTGAAATTATGCAGTACTCCACTGCTTGGTTTGACAGCGTAACCTTTCCTTCCATAGACCAAGCCATGCCTGTGGTGGATGCCTTTGATAAATTTAATGAAACTGGAAAATTTACTTTAAAATATATTTTGACTGAAAAAAATACACCTACATTAGTCTATCAGTTTTCACAGCCTGTATCCTATTACTTGGAGCCTATGAAAGGGACCAGGATCGGGTATGATGGAAAAACTTACAAGGAAAGTACCTTACCTACCTACACGGATATCAGTGGGCACTGGTGTGAGGCTACGGTAAAGGCCCTATTGGAAAACGGCTATTACATTTCGGGAGATAAATTCAATCCCAATCAAACGATGACTCAGGAGGGATTTTTCAGATACCTATACTCTCCAGTGCAAGCATATTACGATTCGGATGAGTTTTATAAAATGCTTGAATCAAACGGAATCTTGAAAAAAGGAGAAAAAGCACCTAATAAGGAGTTGACCAGACAGGATGTCACCAAGTATGTTGTGCGATATTTAGGTCAGGACAAAGCAGCTTCTTATGGACATATTTATAAAAATCCTTTCAAGGATTCTATTCCTCAAGAATATATGGGATACGTAACCTTGGCCAACGCCTTTGGAATAGTGAAAGGGGATAAGAATGGTAAATTTAATGGTACGGTTCTAATCACAAACAGTGAAGGAGCCACCATTATTTACAGGACTTTGAGTTTACAATAAAATTTGAAAAATTGAAATGTATGACAATATACCTTAACGTACAATGGTTACAGGGGTGTGGAGTGAGCGGATATTCTGTGAATCCATATCCACCAATGCTAAAATATAAGGGTCTCTGATCAAATGAGACCATACGGTATAAGAAGCTTTGATAAAGCGCTCCTCAAGGGGCGTTTTGTCTTTGATGAGGGGACACTCGTAAGGCAGAGCCTCTGAAACGGAATAGATCAAATGCAATACGCCCTCTTCATTCAAATAAGGTGACAGAGGATAAAACCGGCACTGTAGTGGGCGCTTTTCCCTGGGACAGTGGGGAGGTGTTTTACAACGCACAAAGTAAATTTTTCCCATCCAATTATCAGGTAGGTCGTAGTCCTCTGCATCCTCTACGCTCCATTTTAACCAATCTTCTTTTCTAGTAAACAATTTTTCCTCACCCGGTAAGAGGTAAATTCCCATATCAAAATCCGTACCATCGGGTACGGTGCTGCTATCTTCGCAATTACAGCAAGCACAATCACAAAGAAGACCACAGTCGCCTTTTATGGGGCTCACTTGATCCAGCAAACGGTATATGGCTTTAAACGTAGATTTTTTAATAATACTTTTCATAATAAAACAATTATACCACAATACCTTAAGGTTTTAAAAGTGACAATTTCCTATTTTTTGTATGTTGTAAAATTGTATATATATGATAAAATGAATAAGGAAAACATTCGTTAAAAATATAAAAGAAAGTTGTTGAAAATGAATGTTTTTGGGTATATATTCATAAAGTATTATCAGGAGAGAAAATGAAATTAGGAATTGATGTGGGATCCACCACAGTAAAAATTGTGCTGTTGGATCCAAACAATCAAATTACATATAGTAGATACGAAAGGCACATGTCCAATGTGTTTGAAAAAGTTGCGGAATTGCTTCGTGAGCTTTATCAAACTTATGGGGATGTGGGTTTATCTGTCACAATCACTGGCTCAGGAGGGCTGACTTTGTCCAGCCTTTTGCACATACCTTTTGAACAGGAGGTAGTCGCGTGCAGCAGAGCTGTGGAAACCTTTATTCCCGATACGGATGTGGTCATCGAGCTTGGGGGAGAGGATGCCAAAATTACCTTCTATGGTGCTACTATAGAGCAGCGGATGAATGGAACCTGTGCCGGTGGTACGGGAGCGTTTATCGATCAGATGGCTGTTTTGCTAAATACAGATGCTACCGGTCTTAATCAAGCTGCTAAAGATTATAAGCTGATCTATCCCATAGCAGCCAGATGCGGAGTTTTTGCAAAAACGGATATCCAGCCTCTCATCAATGAGGGTGCAAGCCCGGAGGACCTTTCCATATCAATTTTTCAAGCTGTGGTAAATCAGACCATCAGCGGTTTGGCTTGCGGTAGAACTATCAAAGGCAAGGTGGCGTTTTTAGGAGGCCCTTTATCCTTTTTGTCAGAATTGAGAAAACGATTTATTTCCACATTGGAGCTCAAGGAAGAAAATGTTATTTTTCCAGAAGAATCCAAATATTATGTGGCTATTGGGGCGGCATTGATCTCCGAGAAACATGCCCCTGTGAATTTATCGGATATTGTTGAGGCTTTAAAGCATACCGATGGGAAATTTGTATCGGAAAGCAATTTTATAGAACCACTTTTTAAAGACTTTGCGGAATTTGAGCATTTTAAATCGAGACACGACAAGAATAAAATTAAGAGAAAAGAGTTAAAGAAGGCAAAGGGAAAACTGTTTCTGGGCATCGATGCAGGATCTACAACTACAAAGGCGGCACTTATAGATAATGATAAACAGATGCTTTACTCCTATTATCGAAACAACGAGGGAAAACCTTTGGATGCGACCATGGAAATGCTGAAGGAAATCTATTCTCAGATGCCCGATGGAGCGTACATAGCCAATACCACGGTAACAGGATATGGGGAAGGGCTGATTAAAGCGGCTTTTAAGGCAGACATGGGAGAAATAGAGACCATGGCGCACTACAAAGCGGCGGAAGAGTTTTTGCCGGGAGTAGAATTTATCCTGGATATCGGCGGCCAAGACATGAAATGCATGAAGATTAAGGATGGCTCCATCTACAATATCATGCTCAATGAAGCTTGCTCCTCCGGTTGCGGTTCCTTTATAGAAACCTATTCTAAATCCGTAAATATGGACATCAAGGACTTTGCAATTGAAGGACTCTTTGCAAAGGCCCCCGTAGACTTGGGTACCAGATGTACCGTGTTTATGAATTCCAAGGTGAAGCAAGCCCAGAAGGAGGGTGCCACCATTGGAGATATTTCCGCGGGATTGTCTTATTCCGTTATCAAGAATGCCTTGTATAAGGTTATTAAAATGCGAGATACAGATGAGGCTGGAGAGAAAATCGTGGTGCAGGGAGGAACCTTCCTCAATAACTCTGTACTGAGGAGCATAGAAAGGATTTTAGGCAAAGAGGTGGTACGTCCTGACATTGCCGGTATTATGGGTGCCCTTGGTGCTGCTTTGATTGCAAAAGAAAATTATATAGAGGGTACAGAATCCGATATTATCACTTTAGATGAAATCAACCATTTTTCTGTGGTTAGCAGCCATGGAAGATGTAAAAAATGTGAAAATAACTGTTTGTTAACCATCAATAAATTTAATGACGGTGCTAAATTTACTACGGGAAACCGTTGCGAAAAGGGTGCGGGGAAGGAAAGCCACACTTCGGAGCTACCCAACATCTTCGCATATAAAAATAAAAAATTATTTTCCTATGAACCTTTGGAACAAGCTTATGCATCCAGAGGGGTGGTAGGCATACCCCGAGTGTTAAATATGTATGAAAACTATCCATTTTGGTTTACCTTTTTTACAAAGCTGAAGTTCAGAGTGGTAATTTCCCCGACATCATCCAAGGCCATGTATGAAACAGGTATGGAAACAATTTCTTCAGACACAGCTTGTTATCCTGCGAAGCTGGTTCATGGTCACGTAAAGTGGTTGATCAATAACGGAATAAAATATATCTTTTATCCCAGCATCAATCACGAGATGATTGAGGATGACAGTGCCAATAATCATTACAACTGCCCTGTGGTAGCCACCTATCCAGAGGTAATAGCCAAAAATATGGATGACCTTTTTAAGGATGAAGGAGTAACCTTCAATCATCCCTTCCTGCCGTATGACAATGATGATCGGTTGGTCAAGCAACTGTATTCCATGTTGAGGCCCCTACATATTGGATTTAATGAGATTTCCAAGGCGATTAAATTGGCGAGAAGGGAAGACAAACGATTCAAGGATGATATTAAAAGAGAAGGCGCAAGAGTTATCAAATATATCAATAATCACAATAAAAAAGCCGTGGTTTTAGCCGGTAGACCTTACCATTTGGATCCTGAGGTCAATCACGGAATCGATCAGGTGATCAATTCTTTTGGAATGGCTGTCCTTACAGAGGATTCCATCGCTCACTTCACTCAGCTGAACCGACCTATCAGAGTTTTGGATCAGTGGATGTACCATTCTCGCCTCTACAAGGCGGCTGAGGTGGTGGGGCGAAACAGCGGCATAGAATTGATTCAATTGAATTCCTTTGGATGTGGTCTGGATGCAGTGACCACAGATCAAGTGGAAGAAATTCTGACGAAAAAAAATAAGCTATATACCGTTCTCAAGATTGATGAAGGTTCAAATTTGGGTGCGGCTAAAATTAGAATTCGTTCTTTGAAAGCCGCTATGGACGAGAGAGAAAAAAATAATATCAAACATCAGAAACACGAGGAGCCTTTTTCCAGACGGATATTTACCAAAAGGATGAAGAAAGATTATACGCTGATGCTTCCTCAGATGTCACCCATACATTTTCAGTTTATTGAACCTGCTTTGAAACGTAGCGGATATAAGGCGGTGTTGCTGCCGGATGTGGATAAACATGCGGTAGAGGAAGGACTGAAGTATATCAATAACGATGCTTGTTATCCCACCATCGTTACGTTAGGACAAATTATCTCTTCTCTGAAATCGGGAGAATTTGACCTGGATAAAACGGCAATCTTGATGTCCCAGACAGGCGGAGGCTGCAGGGCCAGCAATTATATGCCCATGTTGCGCAAGGCATTGATCGATTTGAAGATGGAGCAAATTCCCGTAGTGTCTGTAAACGCCGGAGGGTTGGAAAAAAATCCCGGGTTCCGTATTACACCAAATTTATTGGCACGTTGCATGAGAGGTATTATCTTTGGTGACGTATTGATGCGAGTGCTATATGCTACCAGACCTTATGAAGCGGAGCGGGGATCCGCAGATCGACTTTATAAAAAGTGGGTGAGAAGTGGTAAAATTATAGCCTCCAGAGGTTCCATTATCACCTATAAACGTGCCATCAGAAAAATGGTATCGGAGTTTGATCATCTTCCTCTGAAGGATATAAAGAAACCCAAGGTAGGTGTGGTAGGGGAGATTCTCGTAAAATTCCATCCTAATGCCAACAATGACATTGTCAATATTATTGAAACGGAGGGTGGTGAAGCGGTAGTACCGGATTTGGTGGATTTCTTCCTGTATGGCATGTACAGCAAGGATTATAACTTTAAGTATCTGTCAGGGAAATATAGCACCATGCTGGGCAACGCAGCGGCCATTAAATTTATAGAGATGTACAGGAAATCTGCAAGATTGGCCTTAAGGCAAAGCAAGCGATTTCATGAACCCCTTTACATAGAGCAGATGGCTGAAAAAGCCAAGCAGATCGTTTCTCTAGGAAATCAATGCGGTGAAGGATGGCTTCTAACAGGCGAAATGGTGGAACTTTTGGATAGCGGGGTGGAAAACATCGTATGTTTGCAGCCCTTTGCATGTCTGCCCAACCACATTACAGGAAAGGGGATGATCAAGGCTTTGCGAAAATACAATCCAAAGTCCAACATCGCTCCCATAGATTATGACCCCGGTGCCAGCGACGTAAATCAGCTCAATCGAATTAAGCTGATGATGGCTACAGCACATAAAAATTTAGATAAATAGTAAAAAATTAGTGGAAAAATGAATCCATTTAGTTTATCATATATATGAACATTCATAAAAATAAAGCTATTTAGAAATACTATAATTAATTGAATTATTTGCATAAGAATTAAAGTGGAGGATAGCATGAAGAATTTAATGGATTTTGGTGAAAGTTTTATAAAAGAAGATATGAGAGTCAGTGATTTTGCCATTCTTAAGGCTTGCCTTATCTCTCTTGGCATCTTACTGGGACTTTGTGTGCCAAAGAACAGCAATGTAACCAGAGGAATCGTGGCAGGTACAGCAGGAACTGCGTTTGGAGTGACTTTGGGATTTTTTATGAATAAGATAGTTTGTAAACTGAGGAAAAATATCAATCACTATAGGTAATCAATTAGAAGAGGTGCAGAATGGGAAGACACGGTACGATTGCAGGAAGAAAAGCTGCTCAAGACTCAAAGCGAGCGGCGGTTTTTACAAAATATGCTAGAGCCATCACGGTGGCAGCAAAAAATGGAGGAGACCCTGATTATAATGTAGCGCTCAAGCATGCCATAGACAAAGCCAAGGGAATCAATATGCCCAATGACAATATCAACAGAGCCATTAAAAAGGGTACGGGAGAATTGGCAGGGGAATCCTACGAGTCCGGAAGCTTTGAAGGTTATGGAGCCGGGGGTGTGGCTGTAATCGTGGATATATTGACGGATAACAGAAATCGTACCACGGCGGCAATGAAGCATGCTTTTGACAAATACGGCGGCAATCTGGGCACTCCCGGATGCGTTTCCTATATGTTTGCACGAAAAGGCGTAATCGTCATTGAAAAGGTAGACTCGGTGGATGAAGATGCCTTGATGGAGGCGGCTTTGGAAGCGGGCATGGAAGACATGATTACATACGATGATAGCTTTGAAATTCAAACTGCCCCTGAAAGCTTTGATCAGGTATGTGAAGCTTTAAAGAGTGCCGGATATGAATTTGTAGATGCGGACATCGAGTATATCCCCTCCATGGAAGCTACACCTGGAGAAAACGACATCAAATCCTTAAAAAAGATGATTGACATCTTAGAGGACAACGACGATGTTCAAAAGGTGTATCACAACTGTGCTGTGGATTTGGATGAATAAGGAAACTTCACTTTTTAAAGGGTGATCTTTAAAAGCATCTATTGACATATCAAATCATTTGCTATATTATAATAGATAAGAAGGGTTACCGCTTTTGGTATGGCGGTCAGTCCACATAGGAACTAAAGACCGTCAAAACTAGCTGAAGCTATTTTGGCGGTCAGCTATTTTTTGTGTCTACCAATGGTAGCACAGATGGAAATTATTCCGACAATAACCAGCGTAAACTGGAATAAAGCCTCGTATGTAACCATCATACCACCTCCTTTCAGAGGTGAACTGAACCGCCAAGCGGTAACCTTAAGCATAATATATCATAATGAGGGATAAACAACAAGTGTTTGATATAAGTTTTATATTTAAAAAACCTTTGCCTTTGACGAAAAAGTTACTATTCACAGTCTCAGAAAAGCAAATGCAGAAGAATCTTTTATCCAGA
>CAZOSB010000020.1:0-42385 GCA_964582545.1 uncultured Anaerovorax sp. | reverse complement strand
AAATTTACATTGTTTTTTACATCTTTCATTGACATATAAATTTGCTACAAAATAACGATGAGTAGATATAAAAAATCATTGAAAAATGAAAGCACTTATGTTAGTATTTATAAATGATGTCATGGATTTCAACTGAAGGAGCTGAATGTGGATAAACCCGTGGAATATTTTATGGCTGAAGCATTGATGGAGGCAGAAAAGGCAAAAGCACGAAATGAGGTTCCTATTGGTGCCATAGTGGAATATCAAGGTTCCATCATAGGTCGAGGACATAATTTGGTGGAATGCCATAGAGATCCCACGGCACATGCTGAAATTTTAGCCATCAAAGACGCAACAAAGACACTAAAAAATCAAAGATTGGTAGGATGTAATTTGTTCGTGACTTTAGAGCCTTGTGCAATGTGCGCTGGTGCGATTGTGCTTGCAAGGCTGAAAAGGGTATATATAGCAGCTTCAGATCCCAAAACAGGGGCATGCGGTTCCTTGTTTAACTTGCTTCAGGATGTGAGGTTAAATCACAGGGTGGAGATAGAGTTTGGTATTTTACAACACAAAAGTCAAGACTTAATTAAAAGCTTCTTTCAAAGTTTAAGAGGAAGCTCCTGAATTTATGATAATTCGGAAAGATTAAATATTCATTGAAAAAAACAAAAATGCATAGATTAGACGGAGGATAATTCATGAGGAAAATCGGCATAATTTCACTACTCGCTATTATATTTACAATATTTTCAGGCACCATGACCTTTGCCGCAGGATTTGAGTTGGTGGACAGTTACCCAACAGATGGGGACAAAGGGTTGCAGCCTGTCAGCGTAGCTATCAAATTACATTTTAATGAAGATGTTTCTGCTGAGCAAATTAGGAAAACAAATGAAAAATGTTTTAAGCTTGTGGATAGCGATAAAAAAAGTATTCCAATTAAAGCATATTACAGTGCAAAGAGACCAAATGATGTCTTAGTTTTAGTAAATAAAGACTTAGAGTCTAATGGTACATATACCTTTACGCTGTCCAGCGAATTTCAATCGTCGTTAGGGACGGCTTTAGGCGAATCAAAGGTCATTAATTTTAGCGTTCAAGATACGGAAGCAAACATGAACATCAATATGATTTTGATGGTTGTCATGATTGTAGGCATGATTTTCTTTACTACCAGATCAACAAAAAAAGAAATGGAAAAAGAGCAGAAGAAGGAAGAGGCAGAGGGTAAAGTAAATCCCTATAAAATCGCCAAGGAAACCGGTAAGCCGGTGGAAGAGGTAATGGCCAAAATCGCCAAGGAAAAAGAAAAAGTAGGAAAGAAGCGAAAGTCAGTGAGCAACGAAAATGAGGAGGATTCCAGCGAAGATTCTCAGATTATATTAGAATCCGGCAATTATAGAGTAAAAGCAGCCAAACCTATTTCAGAGGGTGGTAGCTCGTATAAGACGGGAAGAAAAGCAGTGGCAGAAAAACAAGCTGCGGCCAAGGCCAGGGTTACGAATACCAACCCTAAAAATGCTACCGGTAAGAAAAAAAATAAGAAAAAGAATTAATTATGAAATCGATTGTTTTGAAATCCTATGCCAAAATTAATTTGTCTATTGACGTTCTAAAAAAAAGACCTGATGGCTACCATCAGGTCTTAATGGTAATGCAACAGATCAATTTATATGACTTCGTGAATGTAAGTTGGCAACCTTATTCCTCTGAGGAATGTGAAAAAGAAAACTCTATCACATTAATTAACAACTTGTCTTACCTGCCAACAGATGAAAGAAATATTGCATATAAAGCGGCTCTTTTAATGCTTGAAAAAGCCAGTGTAAAAGGTATTGTAGAAATTAAAATTCAAAAGAAAATCCCTGTTGCAGCAGGCATGGCTGGCGGGAGCAGCAACGGAGCTGCTGTCATGTTGGCACTATCTCAACTTTTAGATCTAAAGATGACATTGCAAGAACTCATGGAAGAGGGTGAGAGATTAGGGGCGGATGTCCCATTTTGTATCATGGGACAAGCAACTTTAAATCTGCATTTAAACTACCAGGAACGACAGTTAAAGGAACCGGAAAGTACCCCCTTGGGAACCTGTGCTATAGCTTCGGGAAAAGGTGAAATGTTACAAGTAATACCGGGGTATTGTGGATGGGTACTATTGGCTAAGCCCGCTATAAGTGTTTCCACTGCCAAGGTCTATGGGGACTTAAAATTAGATGAAATTCGTGAAAGACCCAACACAAATGAGTTGATTGAAGGCTTAAAACAAAAAAATTATTATAAAATTGGCAAAAACATGGTGAATATACTTGAAATCGTCAGCTTAAAAGAGTATCCTATTATTATGTATACAAAGAACAATCTGAAACAATGTGCAAAAGGACATGAAGTATTGATGAGCGGAAGTGGTCCTACAGTATTTACTCTCTTTGGAAACAAAAGTAAGGCAAAAACCGCATTCGTGAAATTACAGAGAATTGAAAAAGAAATTTATCTTGTACGATGTTTATAAAGCACTAGCAATATGATTTATTAGGAGAAATGAGATGTTAAACTTTGAGCTGCAGAAACATAAACCTCTGAGAGAATTGGTTTATGAGGAACTTAGAGGCTTAATCCTTACGGGACAGATAAAACCGGGTGCCAGAATGATGGAAATCGAGATAGCAGAGGAGATGGGTGTCAGCCGAACCCCTATCCGAGAGGCTATCAGGAAACTGGAGAAAGAAGGACTGGTAACCATAGAGCCTAGGAAGGGCGCGTATGCATCAGAGTTATCTGTAACGGACATGGTGGATATTTTGGAAGTACGAGCCACCTTGGAAGGACTTGCTGCTGGGTTAGCGGCAAACAGAATGACAGCTGAACAGAAGCAACAGCTGCTTCAATACTCTGAAGCTTTTAATAAAGCAGCGCGGGAAGGGGATATGGCAGGTATGATTTTGAACGATACTAATTTTCATCACCATATCGTGCAGTGTTGTGAAAACAAATATTTATTAATGATGGTTGAGCAACTACAGGAATTGGTTCTCCGATTTCGATATATTTATTTCAAGGATTTTAAACGGGGGGATGAAATGCCGGCAGAGCATAGCATGATTTACGAAGGTATCTATAATCAGGATGAAAACAGTGCTCAGCAGGCGGCATTTAATCACATCGATAAGCTAAAGGTAATGATTCTTACAAATGAATAACCTTTGACTCGCAATATTAATTAAAGAGAAGTATCCTAAGACCAACAGGATACTTCTTTTTTTCTTGTCATAAATACTTCGTTCAATCATACATTTATAGAAGTAGTAATTAGAAATAAAGGGGGAAATACCATGTTATATGAGAATGATCAAAATAGTATTGAACAAGAATCTATTCCGGATTTTGCCATGCAGCCTGCCCAGGAGTTTAAGACAGATGCCTATGACAATCTTTTAAGTGCGGTGAAAGACACCTTTTCTGATCAAGAAGAAGCGGTGGAGGTTCATGCACCTTTAGAAATTCTAAAAGAATCCGAGGAATCAAAGGATAGCAAAATCATGAGCTTTTTAAATAGCCATGAGAATGAGGACGGAGACCATGAAGTATCTTTTTACTCGGAAGAGCAGCATTCCCATGAAATAGAAAAAGAATTTATGATGAAAGAGGAAAAAGAGATTGGGGCGGCTCTTCATATCAATGAAGAGGACCATTTGAATGATAAAGACTACATGGAGCCAATAATCCCCGTAGTTTCCCCCATAAGGATTATCCCTATGACAGGTAATGTAATTACCAGTTCACTAAATGTCATGGACATAAAAGATAAGGCAAAAGCTAGGATTTATATAGAGGAGGATCTTTTGGTTCCCGATATTAAACCAGATTTGTCTGAAATTTTATCTATGGACGGGAAGATAAAGTTAGCCGAAAGAGAAATGAAATTAGGGCAGAATGGTGCTGAAACCATAAAAATTATGGGTGATTTAATAGTTCAAACCTTATACATACCGGAGTCAGGGTTGGATAAAGAGCCCATGATATCCATCGAATCCAGAGTACCTTTTAAAAGCGACTACAACGTAGGGGCAGCACCTAATTCTCAAATTTTGATATTGCCTGAAATAGAATCTTTAGAATACACCAGAATAAATGAAAGAAAATTTAAAATAAAGGCCACGGTGATTTTATTTTCTAAAGAGTATCAGGATATGCAAGTTAACATCTTTGAGGGAATCAAGGATGAAGAGGTTCAGATGCTCAAAGAAAAGATAAACGTTACAAATGTAGCCATAAAAGTCACAGAAGATATTGAAGTAAGAGAAGAACTAACAATCAAAGATTCACAACCATTCATTGGTAAAATCTTAAAATATGATGTCAACCTAATTGAAAATCATAAGCAGATACTAAAGGAAAAAGCGGTAATAAACGGGTCGTTATATTGCAATATTCTATACTTAGGTTGTCCCGATGAAGTACATCCAGAACCGGAGCCAGCACTATATCAAGGAAAGGTGGATTTCACCCACTTCATTAAGCTCAACCTGCACGAGGATGAGTGTGAAATGCCTGCAGGAGGGAAGGCCAGCTTTTATCTAAAGAGCTTCAGTCTTACCGTAAAAGAAAACGAAGAAGAATTTCAAAATACATTCATTATTGAAGCGGATATCGATACTACGGTAGAAGCCTATAGAAATGTTGAGAAGGAAGTGGTTACAGACATTTACCACAGCAGAAAGGACACCAACTATGACACGGAAGAACTCTGCCTCCGTACGCTGGCAGGTGGTGGCGCATCCGAGCAAACTATCCGAGAAATTGTAACGATTCCTGAAAAATATGGGACTATGGATAAAGTATCCTTTATAACGGCTTGTTTAAAGGAAAACACTTGCACCATTGATGACGGTAGAATTATCATCGAAGGGTTCCTGTATGCCAAAATTATATGTATGCCAAATCAAGAGCAAAGTAATCCATTCAGCTTTGACCATCAAATTCCATTTAGAAGCGTTATGGACATTCCGGGAATCTCAGCCAATATGAACTCAGAAAATACACTGACATTAAAGGACATTTGGTTTGATAAGATCAATGATAAGCAAATTGAACTAAACGCAGGGATTGCCATCGGCGCAGCAACCTCATATGAAGAAAGATATAAAATTGTCAAGAATGTTAGCTTTATAGAGGGAAACGAAAGCAAGAACTCTATGCCGGCATTAGTCCTATACGTGACAAAATCCGGAGACAACATTTGGAAGATTGCAAAGAAGTTCAGAACTACCATTGATGCTATAAAACGATTGAACGAACTTGACTATGCAACTAAGTTGACACCGGGAACTAAGCTTCTCATTGAAAAAACAGTAGTATAATTTCAAATTATTATGAATAGAAATAAAATATTTTGACCAGAATTCTATCGTAAGTTCAAAAGCTTTTGAAAAATGAATTACATAGAAAGAGGGATATACATGAGATTAAAATTGTGGCAGGGGGTCATGCTCACAGGTATTTGTATCGGGGTGCTGCTCTACTGTGGGATTAGCAGAAATCAGGGTGCAACGGCTCTTACCAATAATGACTTTCTAAGGTTTCACGTAATTGCAAACAGTGATTCGGAGGAAGATCAGTCCTTAAAATTAAAAGTAAGGGATGGTTTGTTAGAGGAAATAAATCAAAACCTAGCAAAAGAAGTGATGGCAAATTATGTTGTATCGGCGGATCCTATCACGGATATAGAGACATCCACGCAGCCGCAGCAAAATATCAACACGGTGAAGCTAGAATTAGAGGATGCAGAGGAATACGTGATGAGCCATCTGGCAGAGTTAGAAACAATTGCTGGTGAGATCATCAATCAAAACGGATATGATTATCAGGTTAAAGCAGAAGTAGGACCCAGGTGGATTCCAGAAAAAACGTACGGAAATGTTGTTTTCCCAGCAGGAAACTATCGTGCATTAACCATCGTTATCGGAGAAGGTAAAGGCGAAAATTGGTGGTGCGTGCTTTTCCCACCCTTATGCCTCATCGGGATACAGCCACCGGAAGAAGAGAAGTTTACCACCGATCAGCTGGACGAAAAATATGAAACCTTAATCAATCAAGACCAGAAAGTGACCACACTAAAAATTAAATTTAAAACACTTGAGATTCTAAATAAAGAATAATTAAAAATATAGCATTTTATAAAAAGCCGGAGAGGATTAATTGATTTAATATTCTCCGGCTTAAAAATTCCCTTTAATAATATGTCACGATATGATAGAATAAAGTTCCTATAGATTGAAAATTACTTTTGTAAAAGTACTGAGTAATGGAATGGAGAGTAAGATGCAAAGAGTCAAAGAACAATTCAACCTTTGGTTGGAATATCCGGAGATGGATAAAGACTTAAAAGAAGAACTTTCTAGTATTATCAATGATAGTAATCAAATATACGATAGATTTTATAAGGAGTTGGAATTTGGAACCGGAGGTCTCAGAGGAATTTTGGGGGCAGGAACCAATCGCATGAATGTTTATACCGTTGGAAAGGCTACCCAAGGTATTGCGGATTATATCAATAAACATTACGGTGACAAACGCCCGGCTATGGCCATCGCCTACGACAGCAGAATTAATTCAGATGTATTTGCAGAGGAAGCGGCTCGTGTGTTGATTGGGAATAATATTCATGTATATCTGTATCCTGAGCTTATGCCTACACCGGCTTTGTCTTTTGCAGTAAGACACTATAAATGCTGTGGTGGAATTATGATTACCGCTAGCCACAATCCTGCAAAATATAACGGCTACAAGGTCTATGATGAGGACGGATGCCAACTGACACTGGAAGCAGCAGAGGAAGTCTACCAATTCATTCAAAATATCGATGCCTTTTCACAGGTACGTCGTGGTATAGAAAAACCGGAGGTCATTGGAAACGAAGTCGTGGAAGCGTTTCTGGAAGAGGTAAAGAAGGAGAGCGCGGAAGTAGAGGGTACAGATAGCCTATCCGTAGTTTATACTCCCTTGAATGGAACCGGGAATAAGCCGGTCAGAAAAATATTGGAAATGATTGGAGTTAGGGATGTAAAAATAGTCGAAGAACAGGAACTTCCCGATGGAAACTTCCCCACCTGTACCTACCCTAATCCGGAAAAAAAAGAGGCCCTAAAACTGGGCTTGGAATTATGTGAGAATTTGCAGAGACAAGGGCAAGGACCGGATCTGCTGCTGGCCACAGATCCCGACTGCGATCGTGTGGGCATTGCTGTAAAAACAGATCAAGGTACGTTTGAATTGATTACGGGCAACGAAATAGGTGCATTGCTGTTAGACTTTATCTGTCAGAGAAGATTAGTTGCTTCTAAAGGGGAAAGCAGCGGAAAGAAAATGCCAGAGAATCCAGTTGCGGTTAAGACCATCGTATCCAGTAAAATGGCGGATGATATTGCGAAGGCCTATGGGGTTGAAATGATAAATGTTCTCACCGGATTTAAATTTATCGGCGAGCAGATTAAAAACTTAGAGAAAAAAAATCAAGAAGAAAGGTACATATTTGGATTCGAAGAGAGCTACGGATATTTGTCCGGGAGCTATGTTAGAGATAAGGACGCGGTAAATGGATCTATGCTCATATGTGAAATGACAGCATACTATAAAAGCATAGGGATTACGTTGTTGGATAGACTGCAGGAGCTTTATCAAACCTATGGATATTACAGGAATGATCTATTGGACTTTGGATTTGAAGGGGCTGCAGGAATGGAAAAGATGGCAGCTATCATGAAAAGCTTTCGTTGCAACGCACCTAAGGAAATCATAGGCACCTCTGTGGTGGAATCCAGGGATTATGAGGAAGGTATTTTAGGTTTGCCGGGTGCCGATGTACTGGAATATATACTTGAGGACGGGAGTAGTTTTATGGTTAGACCCTCAGGAACAGAACCAAAGCTAAAAATTTATTTATCTGCAAAAGGAAGAAGTTCAGCGCATTCCGAAGAAATTATTAATCAGTTAAGATTAGAGTTGACGGAAAAGATTAATTACATATAAAACGGCTAAAATAAAATTAAATAAATAAAATAATTGAATATTATTAATACGATTCATGATATGAATTTTTTAGATTAAAAGGTTTATATCAACTAAAAGGAGATTTTTTATGAACAAGGCAGTTATTGCCATAGATAAGAGCAGGTCCTATAGAGTTTATCTGGCCATTACTACTTCAATGCTTCAACAAGCGGCAGAAGTGCACCAAACTTCCCCTCTTTCCACAGCAGCATTAGGTAGGACTCTCACAGCGGCAGGAATCATGGGTATTATGCTAAAAAACCCACAGGATAAGCTTACACTGCAGATAAAAGGAGATGGTGAAGCGGGAGAAATTTTAGCAACTGCAAAGGGTGACGGTAGTGTTAAAGGGTATATCTCAAACTTTAATTTAGTTCAGCCGAATGATAAACATAAGCTTGATGTAGGCGGAGCCGTAGGGGAAGGTACCATTACTGTGATTAAGGACCTAGGGCTAAAGGAACCCTATATGGGTAGAATACACTTGGTTACAGGAGAGGTTGCAGATGACCTTACAGCATACTTCTTTATTTCAGAACAACAAAATACCTCTGTGGCTCTAGGAGAAAAAATTGATACTGACGGTAGGGTTGTTTGTTGCGGAGGTATGATTTTGCAGATGCTTCCAGAGGCTGCCCCGGAGTCTGTAGATTCTCTAGAAGAGCTTCTGAATAAAATGGAGCCTCTCAGTGCACAGATAGAAAAGGTTACGGACAAAAAAGGGATACAGTCGGAAGAAGGAATCTTGAGCGATTTGCTCCAAGAAATCTTTGGGAAGATGCCTGAAGAGTATCAAATGGAGGTATTGGAGCATAGGGATATTTTTTGGAATTGTGACTGCTCTGTAGAAATCCTGGAAAAGGTTATCATTAGTATAGGAAAAGAAGAGTTGGAATCAATGATTCGAGAAGATGGATGTGCAGAAATTACATGCCAATTTTGTGAAAAAAAATATCATTTTGATCAACAGAATTTGGAAAGGTTGCTTGAGCAAGCTATTTAATATTGTTGATTACAATTCTTCTTGTGGTGGATACAATCAATAATAATTATAAATGAAATAAGGGGGAATATATGAGAATAGGTGTAATATTTGGAGGAAAATCAGGGGAGCATGAGGTTTCCTTGATGTCAGCCACCAGCATTATTAACGCCATAGATAAAAGTAAGTATGATATAGTGCAAATCGGTATTACGAAAGAAGGAGAATGGCTCTTGTACGAAGGGTCCTGCGAGCATATTGAAACGGGACAGTGGCAGAAAATCGCGGAAGAGGCCCTGAGAGCAAACCCGAATCAATACCGAATAGATGTTTTAGGAGCTGGAGGTCACAGCTTAAAGGAGATTATTGATTTTGCATTGCCCATATTACACGGTCCCAATGGTGAAGATGGTACCATCCAAGGACTTTTTGAAATTATCGACATTCCATATGGGGGGTGCAACGTTTTGGCCTCTGCGGTAGCCATGGACAAATGCATGGCGAAAGAACTTTTTATTCATGCAGGGCTACCCGTTTGCAGATATCAGATGGTGGAAAGAGAAACCCTGCAAAAGAATCTAACGGAAGTTATAGAGGGAATTGAGAAAGCATTGCCCTATCCCCTCTTTGTAAAACCGGCTAATATGGGATCTAGCGTTGGCGTCAGCAAGGTGAAGGATCGGGAGCAATTAAAAGAGGCACTAAACGAAGCGTCCATTTACGATAGAAGATTAATTGTGGAAGAAGGACTTCAATGCCGAGAGCTGGAAACTGCAATTTTAGGGAATTATACAGCAGAAGCAGCAGTGGTAGGGGAAATTATTGCCTCTCATGAATTTTACGATTACGAGGCAAAATATTTTGACGATGGTAAATCCATAATGTGCGTGCCTGCAGATATAAATTCGGAAATATCAGAGGAAGTTCGAGCGATTGCATTAAAGGCCTATAAATCTTTGGATTGTTGTGGATATGCTAGAATAGATTTTTTCTTGGAAAATGGTACAAATAAGGTTATAATAAACGAAATAAATACAATTCCTGGATTTACAAAATATAGCATGTTTCCAACACTATGGGAATCTGCAGGATTACCCTATTGTAAATTGATTGAAAGGATAATAGAACTTGGTTACGAAAGACATAATGCTAAGAATCATCGGTAAACAAATCAACGGTGATAAAGAGGAAGAACAGATGGAGTTATTCACGGAGGGAAAATTTGTGAATAAAGATGGCTCCGTATATTTAGAGTATGATGAAAGTGAATTTTCAGGAATGGAGGGATGTACCACCCGTCTGATGATTAAGGATAACATTATTAAGATGAAAAGAATCAGTGATGGCATTAAGTTGGATACTGAGATGAAGTTTGAAAAAGGTAAGAGATTTAAAAGCTTTTATGAGACGCCTTTTGGTTCTATCGAGATGGAAATACTGACCAATGATATCACCAATAAAATAATTGAAGACGACGCATCGGGATCTTTGAATATAGATTACCACATTAGCTTAAAAGGTTTGACAGAAGGCAGAAGTATACTAGACATTCAGATAATGTAAAGATAGGAGATTAACATGAACCCTTACAAGGCCAGAAAAATTGCTAAATGGATTGCGATTATCATTGTAATCGCCATGATTGTCACATCTTTTTCCTTCATCTTTTTCTTACCTTCTATGCTGGGAAGTGACGGCTATGTAGTATATGCAGATGAAAATAAGGATTTAACAGAAGAGGAGTTGTTGACAAAAATATCCACCTTAAAAGAATATATGGAATACATAAAAGCAAATTATAAGGATCCAGTCACTTTAGAAATGCTGATGAACGGTGCGTTTGAAGGTGTGACTGACTCTCTGGGGGACCCTTACAGCGTTTATTTTCCAGGTGTTCAAGAGAGCCGAGATTTTAACAATTTCATTGAGGGACAATATTCCGGTATTGGTGTTAGCGTTGAAATGGTTGAGGGCAAGTGTAAAGTTGTAGAAGTTTTCGGAAATTCCCCTGCGGAGAGAGCAGGTGTAAAATCTGGAGATATTATCACAAGGATAGACGACGTGAGCCTTCAAGAAAAGTCTTTAGAGCAAATAGTAAACCTAATAAAGGGAAAAGAAGGGATCAGTGTCAAACTTACAGTAGATCGGAATAAATCCATTCTAATGTTTAATATAACAAGAGAAGTTTTTAATGTGTCTTCCGTAAAATATAAGCTCTTAGAAAATGGCGTAGGGTATTTGCAGATACTTCAATTCGATAATGATACGGATCAAGAATTTAAAAATGCCAAAGAGGATTTAACAGCGCAGGGAATGAGCTCCATGATCATTGATGTTAGAGATAACCCGGGGGGGATAATGGATACTGTCGTAAGTGTAGCGGGGCAAATCATGCCGGAGGGGGTAGTTCTCCATATTAAAAAGCTAGGTAAGATTGAAAAAACCATAACTACAAAAGGTACAGAGGAAAGGATTCCTACAGTGCTGTTAATCAACGAACAAAGCGCCAGTGCATCGGAGGTGCTGGCAGGAGCCTTGCAGGATTCCAAAGCGGCAACGCTGGTGGGCACCACCACTTTTGGAAAAGGAGTTGTTCAGCGAGTTTTAGATGTCAATGATAACCTTGCAAAAATATCAGTGCATTATTTTATTACTCCTAACAAAAGAGACATAGATAAGATTGGTATTACTCCAGATTACGTGGTAGCAAACTATAGCGGAGAGATAAAAATGGAGATGCTTAAGGTCTATCAGGGATTTGCCCCCATGAACGAAAAGAGTAAACCTAAAAAAGGTGATGTGGGTCTCAATGTATTTGGAGCACAACAACGATTGAGTTTGTTAGGTTATTCTGTAGATTTAAATGGTATCATGGATGAAAAAACCGTGAAAGCAATTTCTGCCTTCCAAAAGCAAAAGGGATTAAACCCATATGGTGTATTTGATTATACGACAAAGGATACCTTAGACTATGAAGTTTTATTATTGATATATGGATTGCAATTTACAGAGGATCTTCAATTACAAAAAGCCATAGAATTATTAAACTAAGATAAAGGACAGGTCTTACCCAAGCTGATTGTGGGGTAGTACCTGTCCCTTTTATTATTCAATCTTGAATCGCAACAAATGAGTCACATAGTTACTTAATTGAAGTAAAGGTTGGTAGTCATGTATTCGGGATCGCAGGTGACATTGATCCCTAATTCCCTTAAGGTTTGCTCATCTCGGTCACTTAAGATTGCGGTGCAATGTGCCTTACAGCCTTCTAAAAGGGTTAGCTTGCCCACAGCCGTTTCCACACAAGGATTTGTGGTGGCTGAGATGGTCAGGGCTGTTAATATCTCCTCTAAGTTTAAGCTTGATTTATCATTCTTTAAAATATTTGTTTTTAAATGTTGAATTGTTTCAAATACATTTGGAGAAATCAAATGTGTTTCATCGTCCATATTTGATAATGTTTTGATGGCATTTAGCACGGCCGCTGCTGCTGCCACCATTCTTTTGGAGCTTCTTCCGGTTACGAAAGAACCGTCTGGCAACTCTAAAGCCATGACGACTACATTTTCATATTTCCCACCTAAAGAACGTTTTTTCTCAGCATAATCCCTAGCGCTCAAAATTACTTTACGATCTTCCACCTTTAAACCAAGCTCGTCCATCAAAAGCTTAGAGCGTTCTAAGGAATCTACATCAATTTTACCCTTTTTATAATCTACCAGAGCGATTAAATATCTTCTGATAATTTCGGACTTGGCGGCATCTCTTACACATTCATCATTGATGATACTAAAGCCAACCCTATTCACACCCATATCGGTAGGGGAACTATATTCAGACTCCGTGGCCGTAATTTTTTCGATAATTCTTTTGACTACAGGGAACACTTCCAGATCCCGGTTGTAATTAATAGCAGTCACCCCATAGGCCTCCAAGTGGAAGGCATCGATCATATTTACATCCCTCAAATCTGCGGTTGCTGCTTCATAAGCTACATTGACAGGGTGCTTCAATGGAAGATTCCAAATAGGGAATGTTTCAAATTTCGCATAACGCACCTTAATTCCCAGTTGATTGTCATGGTATAATTGGGATAGGCAAGTGGCCAATTTCCCACTTCCTCCCCCCGGTCCATTGACTACGACCAAAGGCTTTGTCACTTCTATTCGAGGATTGGCACCGTAACCCTCTTCGCTTACAATGGCGTCCACGTCGGTGGGATATCCCTTGGTAATTCTATGTTTGTAGGTAGTGATACCGCGTCGGTTTAATTTATTGATAAACATATTTACAGCTGGATGATCCTCATACCGAGTGACCACCACGCTGTTTATGCTAAGATCATAGTTTCTAAATGTATCAATTAATCTCAATACTTCCAGATCATAGGTGATGCCAAAGTCTTGCCTAGTTTTATTGGTGGTAATATCACCGGAATAAATGCAGATGATAATTTCTGTTTGATCCTTTAACTTTTGCAAGAGTTTAATTTTGGCATTTTCATCAAAGCCGGGCAGAACTCTCATAGCATGTTTGTCGTGTACCAGTTTGCCACCAAACTCCAGATAGAGCCGTTCTCCGTTACCCTGATTAATGCGCTCTAATATAAATTTAGACTGCTCCTCAATATATTTGTTTGAATCAAAACCGATATTATTGTTTTCCTCTGTCATTGCCCTCTCCATTCTCATCCTAAACTCACGCAAAAAATTATAACAGATAAAATCAACGAAGACAAGACTACATAAGCGTTATTTTATAACTGTACATTAGAAATATTTTACAAAATTACGTCAACTTATTATAAAAACATAGTTGACATTTATTTTTTTATCTCTTAAGATAGAGAGGAACTTGCACATTAACTACAATAGGAGGTCATATGTCCACCAAATCAAAAGTATTGGAGATACTTGAAAACAATAGGGGAATTGCCGTTTCCGGAGGAAAGCTTGCAATGCAGCTTCAGCTTTCCAGAAATGCTATTTGGAAGGTTGTCAAAGAGCTTCAGCGGGAAGGGTACGACATAGAAGCGATTCCCAATAGGGGTTATCGCTTTGGGAATGGGAATGATATTTTATCAACTGCAGGAATCAAACCTTACTTGGAGAAGGAATCCATGGCAGAAAACATCCTCGTATATTCCACTCTTTTATCTACAAGTCATACGGCAAAGCAACTGGCTTTAGAGGGAGCAAAGCATGGCACTATCATAATTGCCAATGAGCAGACCGGTGGCAGAGGGAGAATGGGCAGAAGTTTTTTTTCGCCTAAAGACGGCGGTTTATATATGAGTTTGATTTTAAGACCGGAAATTAGTTTAGACAGCTCAACATTGATTACCTCTGCTGCGGCTGTGGCCGTCTGCCGCACCTTGGAAAAAACAACGGGAGTAAAAGCCGGAATAAAATGGGTCAATGACATTTACTGTAATGGAAAGAAAATCTGTGGAATTCTGACAGAAGCCATTACGGATTTTGAAAGCAACAGCATCAGCGCTATCGTGATAGGCATCGGCATCAATGTTTCTACTGCAAGAGGCGATTTCCCAAAGGAATTGGAGAAAAAGGCAGAATCATTGATCCATGTCACCGAAAGACCGTTGTCACGCAACAGGATAGCAGGTGTTTTGATCAATGAGGTTTTATGGATTTTGAAGGAGTTAGGGAGCGAGGAACTGATACAAGAATATAAGAGTCGTTCTATCGTATTGGGGAAGGAAATTGAAGTACTCTATAATCAACAGAGTAGGAAGGCGATGGTATTGGATATAGATGAAAGAGGGGGGCTTTTAGTAGAGTACGAAAACCAAGAAAAACAAGTATTGACTTCAGGGGAAATAAGCATTAGAGGAGAGTTCTAACGATGAACAATAATGAAATAAAAATAAACAACAAGAAGTTGCTCACCACGGAAAGTTTGATGCTCATTCCCATGTTTTCGGCTTTAACGGCGGTGTTAGCCCAGATTTTTATTCCGCTCCCATTCACTCCCGTTCCGGTTAATCTTGCGATGTTAGCTGTGTTTTTGGGAGCGGGTCTACTGGGGGGCATGAAAGGAGCCATCAGTCAAATCATCTATTTATTTTTAGGCGCCATCGGATTACCAGTCTTTGCAGGATTCACAGCAGGTCTAGGGATTCTCGTAGGACCAACAGGAGGGTACTTAGTAGGATATGTGATTGCATCCCTTACCATAGGGATCTTATTCCAAGTATTTCCTAAGGGTGACTTATTCCGCATAGGGGCAATGATCGTTGGGCTAGTTTTCTGCTACACACTGGGTACTCTTTGGTTTATGTTTGTGATGAATACGCAAGCGGATACGAAAACGAATATGGAGCTAATAGCCGCACTGACCCTGTGTGTACTACCCTTCATACCAGGAGATATTTTAAAAATAATGGTTGCTTTTTTATTGATAAAGAGATTAAAAAAAACCGTAAAATTTTATTAAACAACTATATCCTACTTATCCTTTTTATCCTAATTTTCGTCCTTAACTTAGAACTGTAGCGATTATTAAAACTTAATGGATTTCATTTTTATAGTCCTGACTTCGGTTGAAAAAAACGGTGGATATGGTTTGCCTTAAGGTCTCGTGTTTCACGGTGGTAGGATCAAATTTTAAAATTTTAAAGGTAATTTGGACGCAGAGACCGATTCCAAAGGCGGCTATCACCGTTCCGATACCAACCATACCTCCCAACAGCCAACCTACAAAGACAGCGGTGAGCTCAATGCCTCCACGACATACACCCACCGGTAGACCGGTCTTTCGTGTAAGCACCACCATGAGGCTGTCTCTTGGACCTGCACCAAAGCCTGAACCGATATAAAAATAAGATCCAAAAGAAATGACAAATAAGCCTATAACCATCAGGAGGAGACCTTGGGGGAATTGGTTCATTTTAGGAATGAAATCAAGAAGGATAAGGATGTCGATAAAAATACCAATCAATATCATATTGAGAAGTGTTCCCAGACCTAAGCTTTCCTTCATCAGCCAGACTACCAGACCTATTAGCAATCCTACGAGAATGGATGCAACGCCTATGCTCATTCCGGTTGTCCTGGATAAACCCACATGAAGCACTTCCCAAGGCGCATAGCCAATATTGGCTTTTAAGGTTAAAACAATTCCCAATGAATACAAAAACAAACCAAATAAAAGTCCCAGGATTCTTTTTAAGTATTTTTTCAAGTCAAAATTGTTATTTATGGTTGGATTCGGGTCAATTTGATTATTACTATGACCTTCCATATGCTTATTACTATTATCTGTTTTCAACATCTATCACCTTATTTACATCAAAGAGGGGGGCCAATACCGCACCGTATTGCCTTAAAGAAAAACCATCTACAGCGACTCTAGTCATATACATGGATCCTCTATCCGAATAATTTCGTTGATAGAAAAAGTCAGCCACGCTACAAAACAGTCTGAAACCGTAGTTTTGTGCAATTTTATATTTAGGATCTGTGGGATCCAACAACTTTCCATAAGGGTAAACATACACAGAAACCGGACCGATGATGGGTTCCACTTCATCCCGGAAAGCCTGTAAATCAGCGGTCATAGTCCCTTGGCTATGTTTTGGAGCATAACCGTGGCCATAACTGTGAGACGCAAAGGTATACCCCATTTCTTTTAACTTATCTGCAATTTTTTTTGCTTTTTCTATTTCACCTGAGCGATTCCCCCCTTGTTTTTCAAAGTCTGCGTCGGTCCTATAACCAAAGACCCCGGCAAAACCCGTCATAGCTAGGGTAAATCTAGCACCGTTTGCAGAAAAATCAGGATATTGCTGAATAAATTTTTCTAGGATTGGAATGAATTCATTATCGTCTGAATAGAGTATGCTTCCATCTTGTTGATATGTACCGGTTACGATGTTCCCTTTACTGTCTAAGTCCAGAAAGTCCACCATGCCACGCCCCCGCTTGTTAAAGTCGTAAACTACATCGTCAACGGTTACAACGATAGGCTTACGCCCTACCGGAACGAGAACTTTTTCCTTGAAAGCTACGCCTCCGTCGCTGTCCGCCTCAAAGATTTCATGAATATCCACCAAGCAGTAACCATTTGCGTATAGTTCCCGCAGCATATTTTTATATTCTGTTACATTAATACACTCATAATCATAATTCATCCGTCCATTTACTTTGATTTCTGGATAGGCAATCAAAGTATGGATAAAAATATGGGGAACATCCCCGCTGTACTCTTCATAATTTACGATTGGGTCCGGCTCCTCCTCTGGTTCTGGTTCCCCTGATACAGGGATTGTATCGCCCTTATTTGATGTATCTCTCAAAGGACCACAAGCGGTTAGAATAGAAAAAGATAATAGTAAAACCAAAAAAATAATACTTATTTTTTTCATAAATACCTCACTAATCTTTTCTTGAATTTCATATTGAAATAATACTCTATTAATGATAACATTATCATAATTCAAAGCTAAATTCAACATTAGATGTTATAATACTAGCATGCAATTAAAAATAACTATGTTTTTAATTGTGGACAACTAATAAGATGTATGTTGCTATAAAAAATATAAGCTATATGATTGAAAGATATGTGAGATAGATTGGCTAAAATAGAAAAGAGGTAAACATGTTGTTTGATTCCCATGCCCATATCAATTCAGAGAGATTTGATGAAGATCGGCAAGCTGTTGCAAAAGCCATTGAGGAAGGAGAAATTTCCTTGGTTATGGATGTAGGTTATGACTTGGAAAGCTCCGCAAAAGCTGTAGAGCATGCAAAAAAATATGCTTGGTGTTATGCCGCAGTTGGCTGCCACCCTCATGATGCAAAGGATATGGATCACGAAGTGCTGTTGCTGTTTAAAGGATTGGCTAGGAAGCCAAAGGTCAAAGCTATCGGTGAAATTGGTTTGGATTTTCACTACGACCATTCCCCCAGAGATACACAGGAGCATTGGTTTCGTCAGCAGATTGCTCTAGCTTTGGAACTCAATATGCCCATGATCATTCATGACAGGGAGGCAAATGAGAGGGTGCTTTCTATACTAAAAGAAGAAGGCGCTTTTGATAGAGAGCGTTTGAAGAGCAATGGTGGTGAAGCAAAGGTACTCTTGCATTGTTTCTCAGGTAGTGCAGAGCTGGCAAAACAATACGTAAAGTTGGGTGCTACGCTGTCCATTGCAGGTCCAGTGACTTATAAGAACGCTGCGAAGCTCATAAAGGTGGTGGAAACCATACCTTTAGAAAACTTACTCATTGAGACAGACTCCCCATATTTGACACCAGAACCACACAGAGGCAAGAGAAACACGCCCCTTTATGTGGAGCATGTAGCAAGAAAAATATCTGAAATAAAAGGACTTACCTATGAAGAGGTGGCGAGGGTAACCATGGAAAATGGTAAAAGATTTTTTAATATTATTTAAGCGCCCTTTACTGTTAACATATTTATTTTTCTTAAAAAAATGTTCAAATTAAATCAAATGAAATAACTTAAAACAAAAATGCGTAGATAATGTCGAAAATTTCTACGCATTTTTCGCATATTCCGACAAAATTGAGGACAAGCCCAATATATACTACATATAGTTAGAAATTTAGATTTTATACAAAAAACACGCAAAGGAGTGTATAAGATGGAATTGTTATTGGGCGGTATATTAAATAAAAAAGAACAGCTTAAAAATTCCTTGACAAAAGCGAGCAGCAGATACTACATGGGACTTATGGCATTAGTTGCAGTGTCCTTCCTCCTGGGACGAGTACTGCTTCTAGATGCCATGTTTCCTTGTGGAATTGGGTTGATCTCTGCACTTGCATCCAGAGGAAGAGCCAATATTTACCTTTTGCCCTTTATTATATTGGGGACTTTAACCTACTATGGGACAAGCTATGATGTATGGGGAGATACCATAGCAGCTATAGTCTGTGGAACCATGTTCTTTATCCTAGCTAAAAGGAAACTGAGCATAATGTATGTAAGTCTATTGGCAGGGGGCATCACAATCGCTGCTAACGCTGCGCTGCTCATTGGAAAATCATATTTTATCCCTTATGATGCTGCATTAATCCTTACCGAGGGTGTCATGGTGGCATGCCTTACCAGCTTATTTAATATGTTTTTCTGTGTGAAAGAAAAAAAACAAAGGGAAAGAAATACGGTGGCCCAGGGAGTGGTAGCCATGGCTGTAGTCAGCGTATTGGTCGTAGGCGGCATGGAAACAAGCTCAGTCTTCAACTTTTCGTTGATTTACCTAGTCTCTCTGTTTATTCCTCTATTTGTAGGTTATAAGATGGGAATTATGGAGGGGGCCTTAGCAGGAATTGCCACAGGGTTCACAGCGGTTATCATCGGTCTAATTTCTCCGGCAGTAATCGGAATCTTGGCATGTGGAGGAATGGTAGCGGGATTTTTTGTAGGTCTGTCTAGAGTGGTTGCAGGAACCGTGTTTTCTGCAGTATGCATCGGGTTTGGATTGATAAAGGGTTACCCAGAGCTATATATGCCGGTGATAAATCCATTGATCGCATCAGCAATTTTTATCCTAATGCCCAAAGGTATTATGGACAGTATGGAGTTAGGGTTTGCGCGTCTTAGAAGAGACGAAAACTATTATGACCTAGTTTCAAGAGAAACTTCAAAGAAGATATTAAAAGAATATGCAGATAGTTTTGATAAAATTTCAGGACTTCAAAACGGGGAAGGAGATACGAACACAATGATACAAATGCAATTCAAGGCCATGTCTAAACTGGCAAAAAGTATGATGGATGATTTAGATAATCCTATGTCTTTTTTTCAAACGAAGCCCTACAAATACGGAATGAAAGTAGGCGTTTCCACTTATGCAAAAGAAAATAACGTATGTGGTGACAGTTACCTTTGCACAGAGTTTCAAAAAGGAAAGTACATGTTAGCATTGAGCGATGGTATGGGAAAGGGGCTGAGGGCTTCGGAAGAAAGCACCATGACCATAACCGGATTGTATCATCTGATGAAGGCTGGATTTGACATCAATTTAGCACTTAAAACTATGAATACCTTACTTTTGACAAAGTCACCGGAAGAAATTTTCTCAACGGTGGATATGGGACTTTTTGATAGAATATCTGGAAAAATTCAGTTATATAAGATTGGAGCAGCGGCTACTTTTATTAAGAGGGGCAGCACTGTAGAGGCCATCAAAGTTGCCAATTTGCCAATAGGCATGGTAAATAAAATCTCCGTGGATTACATAGAGGTGCAGGCAAAAAAAGGAGATAAGATTATCCTTGTTTCCGATGGCGTCACGGAAGCTGATTACGAAGAAGGTGGCGCGGTCTGGCTTAAGGAAGCGGTGGAATCCATTAAATCCAACGATCCACAGACCATCTCTGATCTTATCATCAACAAAGCTGTTGAAAAATATGGCATTCGCGAAAAAGATGACATGACAGTTATTACCGCGTTAATTATGTGATGAAAAATTCCCTCACTTAATGGGAATGCTTGATTGTGTGCTTATTTCCCTAAATTGATCTTTGATGGCTAATACAGCATCTATGAGAACGGGGTCAAAATGACTACCTCGACCATCTTTCAACACTTCCATGGCCTCCTCGTGGGTCATGGAAGCTTTATAATGGCGTTCGGACACCAAGGCATCATATACGTCGGCAATGGCCATGAGCCTTCCGGTAATCGGGATGTCCTCGCCGACAAGACCTGCGGGATAGCCAGTGCCATCCCACCTTTCATGGTGATTGAGAGCTGCTTCCGCAGCAAAATTTAAAAAGGCCTTATCGCTGGTTAACTCCATAGCTCTTAAAATAGCCTTGTATCCGATAGTGGTATGGGTTTTAATAATTTCAAATTCATCGGGTAATAACCGTGCGGGCTTTTGTAAAATTGCATCAGGAATTGCCACCTTTCCGACATCATGCAGCTGGGAGGCCTCCATAAACATCTTTTTATCAATACCCTTCAGGCAATCCTGATAGACGTTTTTCTTTTGCAGGTAATCTAGTAACGCCTCAATGTAAGCCTGAGTTCTTAGGACGTGACCTCCTGTAGAGTTGTCACGCATTTCAACTAAATCAGCCAAGGTGTAAATAATGGCATACTGTAACTCTTTTATAATTTTTGTCTTTTCTTCCACTTTATGTTTTAAGTCTTCGTTATAATTTGACAACGTCTTTTTTTGAATTGCATGGGCTAGATGAATCTCTACCCTTTTCTGCAACAATGGATTGGCAAAAGGTTTATTGATATAATCTACAGCACCCAATTCGAAGGCTTCAAATTCAAAGTTTACATCGTTTTTTGCGGTAAGGAATATAATTGGAATTTCCGCCATCATCTTATTCCGCTTCATTAATTTAATTATCTCAAATCCATCCATTCCTGGCATGTCTACATCAAGTAGCACCAAGTCAGGTTTAATCCGATCTAAATTTTCAAGGGCTTCTTCGCCGGATTCATAGGCGATTGTTTGATATTCATGATCCAAAACACGTTTTACTATTTTATGAATGAGAGGGCTATCGTCCACCAACAATACTGTAAACTTTGGCTTGATATTTTGATTATCCATGATATTTCTCCTAAACTAATATCAAATAAATGACGATTAATATTTCGGCACCCGACAAGTTTATATTGCATATGGGTATGCCCTTTTTAAATAAAAAATCGGTATCTCCACCGCACCTGACTGAAAAGGGAGTGGAGAGGGAGAATGTAACCTTACTTCGAGCAGACTTCGCTTTGGTAAGTCCGCAGATCATGTTTGCCAGTTCACAGATGCAATCGTGCATATCTTTGTCATTGATACATTCGTCATCTATGCCGGTCATATAGGATGTCAATGTCTTAATGCTTTGCTCGGATGTCTTAACGAGAAGCATACCGTTAAAATCCCCATGAAGCTGCAAGATTGAGAGGTATCCACCTTCCAGAGAATCAACTTTTTCTACACGAGTCACGGAAATACCGGATACGGTGGAGATAACCTCTTTGGAACAATCTTCCACCAAAGCATCCATCATTTTTAGATAATCACTCTCATATAATTTTGACATTAAAGTATTCCCCCCGAACATTCCATAATCTTAGTGATTAAGTCCTCATTGGAAAAAGGCTTCGTTAAATAATTGATAGCACCGGCTCTTATGGCTTGGACAACATTCATTTGTTCGCTTTCTGTAGTGACCATCATGATAGGGATATCCTTGTATCTTTGGTCTTCTTTTAATGTTTTGAGAAGCTCATACCCATCCATCCCCGGCATGTTCCAATCCAGAAGAATCAAATCAATTTTATCATGCTCTATTTCCAGTAACTTTAAGGCGCTCTCTGCATCTTCCGCTTCATAAAAATCATAACCTAAGGCGTCTGTAGTCGCTCTAATGATTTTACGAACAATGGAAGAATCATCTATGGACAATAATCTCATGATCGGTCTCCTTTCCCAAGTGTTTTGTATAATAGGTGCCGTTTTCAAAATGTTCCATTTTAAATAATTGGTTCATTGCTTCATGAATTTCATATGCACCTACAAATAATATGCCTTCATTCTTTAAGCTTAGGTCCAACCTGTTTACAATATCATCCTTTAGGTGTTTAGAAAAATATATTAGTACATATCGACAAAATATAATATCAAATTTTCCGAAAAAAATAAAGGAGTTTTGCAAATTATATTGTGTAAAGTTCACCATACTTTTTATTTCATCGGTAAGCTCCCAGGCGTTATCCTCTTTTTTAAAGTATTTATTTTTATAGTATTTATCTAAACCACGCATGATAGAGATATTATCATACCTCCCTCGACGGGCAACTTCCAGAACTAATCCGGAAATGTCTGTTCCGATTATTTCAAACTGAGAGGGCGATACATCGGTAATGCCACGCGTTGTTAGATAATTATCTATGCACATGGCGGTGGAGTAAGCCTCTTGCCCCGTAGAGGTAGCTGCGCTCCAAATCCTTATTTTTGTTTTTTCCCCGCTTCGTAGCTGTTGAATATATTTTGGTAGATATAATTCTTCTATAATTTTCCATGGGGTTTGATCTCGAAACCATAGAGTTTCATTGGTTGTGATTGCATTGATTAATTTCGTAGTTAAAACTTCATCATTAGAATTTCTAATTCTATTATACAATTCGCTAAAGGAATTTAATTTTAAATCTACCAATATCTTAGTGAGTCGACTTTCTATTAAATAAGCTTTTTCATCGGGAATTTCAATTCCACATTTTTCATCTATCAGACTCTTAAATAATCTAAATTCTATTCCGGAGATGCCAATTTCCATATCATTTTTTCTCCTGCTCCGTGTGTAGTTGCCTGCGTAGCAGACGGTTTATTGTATCCGATATAGCGTCAAGATGCGCAATTTTATCGTGCATGTCTTCATTGATGATCGCCCTTGGCATACCATATACGATACAGCTCTCTTCGTCTTGTGCAATGCAATAACAATCACAGTTTTTTTTCAACGCTTTTACCCCCTCCAATCCATCACGCCCCATGCCGGTTAAAATAACAATTAATATTTTTTCTCCTTTGTAATGCTTAGCTACAGATTTAAAAAGAACATCAGCGGAAGGGCGGACGCCATTTACCAATCCTTCTTCTAAAAGAGAGATACTCTGTTTGCTTTTAAGTTTCATATGAAAACCACCGGGTGCTAAAAAAGCATGACCGGGTTTTAGCAAATCCCCATCCTGAGCTTCTGATACCGTAAATACAGGGGATTTATTGAGATTGTTAGCAAGATTCTGTGTAAACCCGGGAGGCATATGTTGAATAATTAGCATGGGAATATTGGGATTTCCGGTAATGCCCGACAATACCTGCTCCAATGCTTTTGGTCCCCCAGTGGAAGCTGCCACCAATATCAGGGAATACGCGCCAGAAGAATGTAGTCCTTCACATAAGGAACTCTTTTCCTCAACCAAAGGAGAAGCAGTGCAAAAACTTTGTTTCCATTTAAGTATGCAAAGCCTTAAACCTCTGGTAATGGTCTTTTGATTATTCTCATAACCTTCCCCCAAGGGCTTCAGTATATAATTGATATTTGATGTTTCCTGATGGTGTAATTTTTGACTTTGAAATATCTTCTCATTACAAAGCAAAGCAATTTGTGTTTGTGGAAAATCAGCTAGGATTTCACGGGTCAAACTCATTGCGCTGATGTCTTCCATATCGGTATCGATAATAATTAAAGGAGGCAAACCTTCATGTATGCATTTCAAAATGCTGGTATGAGTACTTTCAATAGAAAGCTCAGCCAGGGGTGCAAGCTCGGAAATAGCATTCTTAATAATCTTTTTATAAAGAATGGATTTTGATATAAACAAAATATGCGTTATTTCCATAAGAGATTTCTCCTACTTAATGTAAATAATGTAAGCATTTTACCTTACCTTCCTTTTTAAGTACTTTCTATTGGATTATAGCTTGTATACTCGCAATGCTGTGCTCAGTGTTTCTGATGCACCTAACACCTCTTCCGCATTCTTTTCAGTGTCGGTAGCGATAGAGGCGATGGTTGCCGTATCATTGCGAATCTGTAACATATTTTTGGAAATGTCAGTAATACCTGCTACGATTTCTTTGGTGGTGCGGCTGATTTCACTGGTGCTGTTAGAAGCCCTTTCTGTGTTCATAGCTACTTCTTCAGAAGCTTTAAGCAATTCTGCAGTAGATTTAGCGATTTCATTTACACCTTTTGCAGACTCCGCGGCACTGCGAGTAACATTTTGCGAATTGGTGGATATCACAGAAATTTCTTTTGAAATCTCTGAAAGTCTCTCAGAAGATTTGACCGATTCATTCTTTATCTGCTCCGCCCTGACGGATTGCATATTAATGGCATCTGCTAAAGCGTCTGTAAACACGATTACATCGTTTACAACGCCTGTGATTTGACTTACTGCCATTACCGCTTGACTCATGTTGTTTTGCATATTTTGAATTTGGTCGGCAATTTCATCCGTAGCCCCCGCCGTTTGTCTGGCCAATTCTTTCACTTCATTGGCTACTACTGCAAATCCGTTTCCTGCTTCACCTGCCCCGGCTGCTTCTATAGCAGCGTTTAAGGCCAACATGTTGGTTTGATTGGCTATATCGTTTATAACGTTCACAACCTTGCCAATTTGATTGGAAGAACTGTTTAAGTTGTTGATAATGGTATTGGTGCTATCCGCCTTTTCTCTGATATGTCCCATGATAACCCTGGCATGTTGGGCTTTTGAATTAATATCATCTAAAGAGGTGTCTATTTCTTTTACAGAGTTAACAACACTTGCTACTGCATATGTCACATCTTTTGTAGAGTCGGAAACGGTAGTAATGCTACCAGTAATATTGCCAACCAAGGTCGTGACCTGTTTTACACCAACAGACGATTCTTCTGCTGCTGAAGCCAAAGTACGAATTGTACTGCTCATCTCTTCAATAGCGGAAGCGATGGTATTGATGTTTGTACTGGTTGAGGCCAAGGCATCGGAGGACTGACTGATACCTGCAGAGATTTCGTTGGCGGCAGAGCTGATCATATTGGCTTTTTCGTGGGTATTGTTGCCGCTCTGGGCCATATCCTTGGATATGTTCAGCATGGCATCTGCCGTAAGTTTAAGATCGTCAGATATCTTTAAAACATTGGATACGGAAATGTTTGTGGAGGATATCAAGTTGTTAAAAGCATTGGTCAGTTCACCCAACTCTGCTCCGGCAGGTTTGTCATAGGAAATGGTAAAATCTCCATTTGCGGCCAACACCATTAGGTTTTTTATTTCGATAATGGGTTCGCTGAGGTCCTTTGATATGGCAATGGCTAAAAGCAACGAGAGAAAAAGGCTGACGGCTGAAACGATTAGGATAATCATTCTTGAATGAAGTGCATTATCATAGATGCTCTGGGACATCTCTAAAGCTGACGCCGTTTCCAACTGAAGTAATCTATCCAATGCATTTAAAGCTTGTTTTCCGGGCTCGAATAAGGCTTTATCCAAAGTTTGGTAAGCGCCTCTTAAATCCTCGGAATCTGCTAAGGATTTATTTTCCTGAAAGCTTGCTTTATAATCCCTATAAGCAGACTTAAAGTCTTCAAAAGGTTGACCGGATCCCGCAGTAATTACTGAATCATAAGAGATAATCAATGAGTCAATTTCTTTTAGATAATCTTCAATTTTTTTTATAATATCTTGGGTGTCCTTTCCACTGGAAGCCATGATCATGTTGCGTGTTTCTACCCGCATCATCTGAAAAATAGTGGAAATCTCAAAGATCTCTGCTAAAGGGGTGACTGCATGCGTATAGATATTATTGGCTTCCTTGCCCATCTGGTTCATGGCAAACAGGCTGTATATGCCCGACATACCAGCCAATAGAGCCACCAAAAGCAACCCGATAATCAGCCTATTTCTAATTTTCATATTTGTTTGTATCTTACTCAAAGCATTCATCATTCATCCCTCCACTTAGTATTAAATTGAAAATTAAATATTTTATTTTTATCAAGTAGTAATAGTAAATCCTGTTTAAGTGGTACGACACCCAGTAAATTTCCCCGTATTTTCTTATCTACATTGGGGGGCACGGAGGTTAGAGCATCTTCACTGATACTCAGAACTTCTTCTGCCGAATCCACCAGAAAACCTATCATGTTAAGCAATCCGTTTTTGGGTTTCAGTATTATACAATTTTCGAGGTTTCTTCCGGATAGAGCTTCCTGCTCATAGCCTAAGAATGTTATCAAGTCTAAGATGGTTACAACCTGACCCCGTAAGTTATACAGTCCTATGATCTGTACATCAGCCGTAGGAACTGGAGTGAGGCACACATTACGATTGACTTCTTTAACCACTTTGATATCGATGCCAAACAGTTGGTTTGAAATTTTAAAACTTAGTATTTTCAAATTTTGACACCCCTCTTTCCCCTTTTCAGGACTTCGTCCATCGTTAATATCAGAGATTCCTTGTTAAGCTTATTTTCAAATGCGTTAAACCCATTGTCCAAAGCTTTGTTGATATAGTTTGAGGATTTCATAGAGGTGAGTGCTATTGCCGGAATATCATGCAATTTGGTATCGCTTCGAACGTGACGGATAAACTCTAGACCGTCCATGACCGGCATGATGAGATCGCTGATGATGATATCAAATGTTTTATTCTTCAAAATCTCTAAAGCAACCTGACCATTTTCCGCTACGGTCACCTCGCAACCCACCCCTTCCAGATACTTCGCCTCCACATGTTGAAAAAAGGGCGTGTCTTCCACCAATAAAACTTGCCTTTTTAAGATCATTTCAGGATCTGCAATGGGATAGTTAATTGGATCCGCTAATTCAAACAATTCATAAACATTTAGTATCAGTACGATATGCTTTTTATAAGTAATGGTGCCAAAAATCCCACGAGCCACCAACTGCTCTGTGTCCAAAGTAAAATGAGATTTAATATTATCCACGATTTTTCCAATCAATATGCCGATGGGATGGCGTACTAGGTTGGGTATGATTAAGGTTAACTTCTCAGAGCTGTAGTCTTCCTTGCAGACCGGTAAGTAAGTTTCCGGGCGAATAATACGAAGTGGGTGTCCCTTTATGGTGGCGTATTGGCAATTTCCAACAGTCTCAATATCAGCAAGTGCAATGGATTCCACTCTCGCAACCATATTCATATCTATGGCGTAAAGTTCTGGACCCGAGCATTGAAAAATCATCATATTTTGATATTCTAACATAATATCATCGCTGCTCTTGTTGCTGATTGCAGTGGTGTCAGAATCATAGAAGTTTAAGCCGGACTTCTTTGCAATACCTTCAGGATCCAAAATTAATGTGACCATACCATCGCCCATAATGGTAACGCCGGAATATGAAATACAAGGTTTTAAAAGGGATGGAAGCGGTTTTACTAAGGTTTCCTGAGTGTCGAATACCTGATCTACCAATAATCCCATCTGAGTATTTAAGAATTTTAAAACCACCATTTTAGAGGAAGTTCTTTCGCTTTCTTTCATTTCTAGTATATCGGAAAGATCAATTAAGGGCAACAGCTTACCGGCTAACCTGTACTCCTTAGAACGATGAATATTTTCAAACTTTGAATTCATTGCATTGTCTTTAAGATTGATGACCCTGGCAATATTGGCTTGAGGTATGGCAAAACGCTGTCCACCCGCACCTACAATCAGTGATTGGATAATTGCCAGCGTTCGGGGTAGCATGATAGTAATCGTTGTTCCGATTCCCTTTTGAGAAGAGATTGCTACAGTTCCTCCTAATTTTTCAATATTTTTTCTTACCACATCCATGCCTACGCCACGACCTGAAATGTCTGAAACTATACTTGCGGTGGAAAAACCGGGCAAGAAGAGAAGTTGAAATGCTTCATAGTCATGTAAGGTTTTTGCTTCATCCACACGGATAAGTCCCTTTTCTACTGCCTTTGCTTTTACAGAGGGGACATCAACTCCAGCTCCATCGTCCGATATTTCTACTGCAATCAAACCACCTTTGTGGTAGGCTTTGAGCATAATGTTGCCCTTGCGAGGTTTCCCCATCTTTTCCCGTTGATCAGGAGACTCTAAACCATGGTCCGCAGCGTTCCGCACAAGGTGAATCAATGGGTCGGCTAAACTTTCTATCATGGTTTTATCCAACTCCATTTCGCTGCCGCTTATGCTTAAAGCAATTTCTTTATGTATACCCTTAGCAATATCTCTGATCAATCGAGGAAATTTGTTAAAGATGTTTCCTATGGGCTGCATTCTGGTTTGTATGACTTGTTCCTGCAATTTACTGGTTAGGCTGTCTATGTTCTGCAATATTTTATTCATTGTGGAAGGCTCATAAATTTTGCTGTTATAAGTTGTGAGAAGTTGATTGCGTGCCAAAACCATCTCACCGGAAAGCGCCATGAGATTTTCCAACAACCTGACGTTGACTCTTACCGTTTCATCTTCTTGTGCCATTTGGGGAACCGCATTGCCGGTTGGAGAGGCATTTAAAGTTTTTTTTGTCAAGATAGAATCGGATTTAATCCATAAAACAGAGTTCTGCGGTATGGAGATAGCCTCACAAAATAACTCATAAGACAAAACGCTGGTGGCCAGAATTTCAACTGTAACTTCCTTACTGGGGGTAGACTCCAACAAGGGAATGATTGTAGCAAAATCATGGCTAGAATCAATATTTGTAGAGAGACTGATTAACTGACCTAGAGATTTAATATTATCAAAAAGTGCTTCTATATTTTTATAATATGTAGATAAGTGTTTGTCATAATAAAATCCTATTTTATAAACTTTGTGACCATGTTTGATCAGATCGATTAACTTAATAAAATGTTTTTCGTCAATATCTCCAGAAATCTGAAGTGGTTTTGAATTGAGCGCTTTCTCAACATCTACTGTTTCTTTTTCTGTTAAAGCGGATGAGTTCTTGGATTTAGCTGGTGTTTTGCCTTTGAGATTTTGTTTTTCGTCTTTTTTTGAACGCCCTTGTCTTTTTTGAGCGGTTGGAATGGGGGTAGAACCCACCAACAGATTTTCCAATTGATATAAAGCGGACGAAATGTTTTCATCTGCGCTTTCTGATATATTGTAGATCATGTGCTTTAACAGGTCATTGCATGTTAAAAGAGCATCTAACACATCATCTGAAAAGACTAAATGATTAGCACGAATCTGACCCAGAACATTTTCCATTGCATGAGAGAGAGAGACGATATTTTCCAGATGAAAAAAACCGGCTGAACCCTTAATACTGTGAACTGCCCGGAAAACATTATTAATCAATTCTGGATCTTTCGTAAAACTTTCTGTGTTTAAAAAAGCTTCTTCTATCTTTTCGATATGTGCCTTAGCTTCATCCACAAAATCTTGTAAAAATTCATCTTTTAGCATAGTGGCTTCCTTTAATAAAAAGTCAATCTATAGAGTAACTTTCAATCTATCATAAATACAAAGCAAAATCAAGCTTTTTCAAAGTGTTTCATACTTATAAAGAAGTTTTTTAGTATGTAGGAAACATCGTAAAAGACCATATGACGGAATGTGAAAAAAGGATACAGATTAAATTTACGTGAAAAGCCTACTCTGACGTGGCAAATATCCCTTTTTTATTTGACAAAAAGGAAAATTTGGAGGTATAATAAACCCATGATAATCAACAAAGTCATAAATAACATTATGGAATATCAACTTGTTGAAAAAGGGGATTACGTCGTTATAGGTTTATCGGGTGGTCCCGATTCCGTATGCCTTTTTCATATTTTGTATAGGTTAAAGGAGGAACTGGACTTAAAACTTTACGCTGTCCATCTCAATCATCAATTCAGACAGGAAGCGGATATGGATCAAAGTTACGTGGAAGAATTATGCAGGAGCTATGATGTGCCCTGCTATAGTTTTGTAAAAAACGTAAGTAAAGTCGCAAAAGCTCATGGGATTTCAGGGGAAGAAGCGGGGAGAAATTTACGGTACGAGTGTTTTTACCAAGTAGCGGAACAAATTCGCCAGGGAGACGGAACGAAAACGCCCGTTAAAATAGCCGTTGCCCATAACCTCAATGATCAGGCGGAGACCTTGCTGATGAGAATTATTCGAGGCTCGGGAGTAGACGGCCTTTCAGGCATGGAGTACAGCCGAAAAGGTCTGAAAAATTCAACTGTCATCAGGCCGTTGCTGGAAATATCCAGGGACGAAATTGAAAACTATTGCTTGCAAAAAGACCTTAATCCAAGGATGGATCATACCAACGAATTACCTTTGTATACCAGAAATAAAATTAGATTGGATTTAATCCCTTATATACAGGAAAATATCAATCCAAATGTCATTGAAGCTTTGAATCGCCTTTCAAGAATCGCAAAGGAAGACAAGCACTATATCTATGGGATAGTGGATGGGATTATACAAAAAAATGCTAGGATAAAAGTACGAGGGAAAAATCAAGCGACGGCAACAATTCCTCTAAAAATCCTACAAGATCAGCATCCATCCATTCGACATCGGATTCTCATGAACCTTTTGGGAGAAATGGGTCTGAAACAAAACATTACATCGGGTCATCTGGCAGCGGCGGATTCCATATTGGTAGAGGGGAGAACTTCCTCTATGACGGACTTTCCTGAAGATTATCGATTGAAAATCTCCTATGGAATAGTAGAACTCTATAAAAAGAAAGATTATGAGCTTAATTCTCTATACATGCTTATAGATTTAAAGCATATGCCGCAGAATATACAGATAAGTAAAAGGGAAGAACTTAAGATTCATTTAGTTAAAAAAAGTTCTTATAAGGAAACTCAATCGCCCGTTGAGTTATGTAAGGAGCTTTTGGGAGATCAGTGGGAAAAGAATGATTGTGTAGCTCTGGATTTTGATCAAATTATCCGAAGCGGGAAGACTCCTGTTTTGAGGAACCGATTGCAGGGAGATTGGATCAGCCCAAAAGGGATGAATGGAAAGAAAAAGATTCAAAATTTTTTTGTGGACTGCAAAATACCGAGGGATGAAAGAGGAGATATACCTCTCCTGTGTCTTGGAACAGAGGTGGCATGGGTTTTAGGGCAAAGAATCAGTGAAAATTATAAGATAAATGATGAGACAGAAAACATACTGATACTTGAATATAAAAATAAACTGTGATATTATATAAAAGCTATTTTCAAAATTGATTTGGAATAAAACAAAGATAGCTTAATACAACAAAAGCTGATAATATCAAAACATTATGCTTTATGATATTGTCTTTCGCTATGATAAAACATAATAAGGAGGATAACTGAACTTGAATAAACTTGCAAAAAATTTAGGTGTATATATAGCAATTTTTTTAATTGTTCTTGCAATGGCATGGTTTTTTCAAAACTCTGCCGAACCAGAAATAAAAGAAATCACATTTACACAGATGACCACTTTTCTAATGGATGAAAGAGTTTCCGAAATGATCATAGAGGATCGGGTTATGTCGGGAGAACTAAAGAATGGAGATAAGTTTGTGTGCTACGCACCCTCTATACTTGCCATAGAAAACTTAAATAACCGTTATATCATCCCCCAAATGGAAGGCAAGAAGATTACGGTCAAGGGGGAAAAGCCTAAAACCCCTTCTCTTCTGGTTTCCATGTTGCCCACTTTATTGATTATAGGAGTCTTTATCGTATTTTGGATGATGTTCATGAATCAGGGCCAGGGCGGCGGAAAGGTCATGTCTTTCGGTAAAAGCAGGGCCAGGCTTCATAAAGAAGACGAATTAAAGAAGGTCACTTTTAAAGAGGTGGCTGGCTTGGATGAAGAAAAAGAGGAGTTGACCGAGGTGGTTGACTTTTTGAAAAATCCTAGAAAGTATAGAGACTTAGGTGCCAGAATTCCAAAAGGTATTCTTTTGGTGGGACCTCCCGGAACAGGAAAAACCTACCTGTCCAAAGCGGCAGCAGGAGAAGCCGGAGTTCCTTTTTATAGCATCAGCGGATCCGACTTTGTAGAAATGTTTGTGGGGGTAGGGGCTTCCCGAGTGAGAGACCTATTCGAACAAGCCAAGAAAAATTCTCCTTGTATCATATTCATCGATGAAATAGATGCTGTGGGTAGAAAAAGAGGAGCTGGCCTGGGCGGTGGTCATGATGAGCGGGAGCAAACACTCAACCAGCTTTTAGTGGAAATGGATGGTTTTGGAGAAAATAGTGGTATTATTATTTTGGCAGCTACCAACAGACCGGATATATTAGACTCTGCCCTTTTGAGACCTGGCAGATTTGACAGACAGGTCATCATCGGTATACCCGATATCAAAGGAAGAGAAGCCATATTTGAAGTACATTCTAAAAATAAACCTTTGGATGAAAGCGTGAATCCAAAAGTGTTAGCCAGAAGAACCCCTGGATTTACGCCAGCGGATATAGAGAATTTGCTAAATGAGGCAGCATTGCTAACAGCCAGAAGAAACGGTCGTAAAATAAGGATGACAGAGGTGGAGGAGGCAATTACAAAAGTAATTGCTGGTCCGGAGAAGAAAAGTAGAGTTATCAGTGAAAATGAAAGAAAGCTAACGGCTTATCACGAGGCTGGGCATGCCATTGTAGCACGAGCTTTACCCAATACCGATCCAGTACATCAAATTACCATCATTCCAAGAGGCAGAGCGGGTGGATTCACCATGATTCTTCCAAAGGAGGATAAATATTATTCCACCAAAACTCTCATGGAAGAGCAAATCATACACTTATTAGGTGGTAGAGTGGCAGAAAAGCTAACCCTTGATGATATTAGCACAGGCGCCAGCAACGATATAGAAAGAGCTACGGAAATTGCTAGAGCCATGGTTACAAAGTATGGGATGAGCGAAAGGGTAGGTCCGGTGAACTACAGCTCATCTGATGAAGTATTTTTGGGGAAAGACTTTTCAACACGCAAGAATTTTTCTGAGGAAATGGCTTCTGAAATAGATGAAGAAATTAGAAATATCATTGAAAATGCATTCTCGAAGGCAGAGAAGATTCTAAATGACAGTATGGAAATTCTTCATACTGTGGCAAAAGGTTTGTTGGAGCTAGAAACTTTGGATGGTGATCAATTTGAGGCTCTTTATTCCGGTGCAAAGTCCGTGGAACAGCTTCAAGATGATTTGTTCACTGCGGAGGAGGCTATTAAGGAAGCGAATGCCAGAGAGGCTGCCGAGTTAGAAGAAATCCTAGCCTCCGAAAGAGAAGCAGAAGAAGGAGAGGATGGTGAGGAGGATGCAGATTCCTTCCCAGACGATTTTTCTGAAGAAGAGGAGACCCAAGAAGAATTTGAAATGGAAGAAGAAGTAAATACGGAGCATCCAGTTAATGAATCGGAAGAAGCTGATGAGGACAAAACGAAAGAATCTGAAGATAACGTTGAAAATGATGATAAAAATATGAAAAAATAGGTTATAATCCTATAAGTAGATCTGCGATAGTTATGGAATCTATAACTATCGCTTTTGCAAATGAAATAATATTGTATACAATCGAAATGTTTATTGAAAAATGAATTATTATAAGTTATATTAATGCTATATATTACCGCATTAAGAAATAAGGAGGAATTTATATGAATAAGCTTGAGGCACTGCTCTCCAAAAAAGAACAGATCGCCCTTGGTGGTGGACAGAAGAGAATAGATGCGCAGCATGCGCAAGGAAAGCTTACTGCAAGAGAAAGAATGGACATTCTCTTTGATGAGGGTACTTTTGTGGAGATGGATGTTTTTGTTTCCCATAGATGCAATAATTTCGATATGGCTGAAAAACATGCACCGGGGGATGGTGTAGTAACCGGTTATGGAAATATCAATGGGAGACTGGCTTTTGCATATGCTCAGGACTTTACCGTGCTGGGAGGTTCTTTGGGAGAATACCATGCGGAAAAAATTGTAAAAGTTCAAGACATGGCGCTAAAAATGGGCGCTCCAATCATAGGATTAAATGACTCCGGTGGTGCGAGAATTCAGGAAGGTGTAACTGCCCTTTCAGGTTTTGGTAAGATTTTTTACAATAATACCATTTCCTCAGGTGTTATTCCACAGATTTCCGTTATTATGGGTCCTTGTGCAGGAGGTGCGGTATATTCCCCTGCTATTACAGACTTTATCTTTATGGTTGATAAGACCAGCCAAATGTTTATTACTGGACCTCAAGTAATCAAAACCGTAACAGGTGAAGATATTTCTGCAGAAGCTTTAGGAGGTGCTATGACCCACAATTCTCAAAGTGGTGTAGCGCACTTTATGGCTAAAGATGATAAACAAACCTTGTTGGATGTAAGAGAGCTTCTCTCCTACATGCCTTCAAATAATTTGGAGAAGGCTCCTACGGGTGATATCAATGATGACCCCAACAGGATTATAGCGGAATTTACAGACATTATTCCAGAAAACCCAAACAAGGCTTACGATATTTATGAAGTAATTAAAAAAATTGCAGATAATGGAAAGTATTACGATGTAATGCCCCATTATGCTAAAAATATGGTTACCTGCTTTATCCGATTAAACGGAGAATCCGTGGGAGTCATCGCCAATCAGCCCAAGATCGCTGCAGGATGTTTGGATATCAATGCTTCAGACAAAGCGGCGCGTTTCATCAGAAGATGTGACGCCTTTAACATTCCTCTCCTTACCATCGAAGATGTTCCAGGTTTCCTTCCCGGTGTAGGGCAGGAGACAGGTGGTATTATACGACATGGAGCAAAGATGCTGTATGCTTACTGTGAGGCCACGGTTCCGAAGATTACTGTGATTCTTAGAAAAGCTTACGGTGGCGCATATATCGGAATGTGCAACAAAGAATTAGGGGCAGATCTAGTTTTGGCATGGCCATCTGCACAAATTGCTGTCATGGGAGCAGAGGGTGCCGCCAATATCGTATTCAGAAACGATATAAAGGCAGCGGCAGATCCTGTGGCTAAGCGACAAGAAAAAGTGGCAGAATATGAAGAAAAATTCAATAACCCATATAGAGCAGCGGAACTGGGATATGTAGATGATATTATCGATCCCAGAACTTCCAGACAGAGAATTATCAGTGGGTTTGACATGCTAGCATCAAAGAGACAATCTTTGCCAGCTAAAAAACACGGTAATATTCCCCTATAAATTTGTCCCTTCAGGAGGTAATAATGGAAAAATTAGACTTAATGGAGCGTTTCTCGGATCCCAAGCTGTTTGAACAATTGACGGTAGGTGAAAAGATTACAGGCGCACTGATTACCACATTAATGGGAATGGGCATAACCTTTGCAGTGCTCATACTGCTTTGGGGTGTAATCGCATTGATGACCAAAATATTAACACAGAAACAACAAAGTACTCCTCAATCTTCTCCTTCAACGGGAAAAAGTCAAGAGGTGAACGTGGTGTCACAGGTGTCTGCTGAGGTTCCGTCAAAGGGCTCTCAGGAACTGAACCCTGAATTGGTAGCAGTCCTCATGGCTGCCATAGCTGCAGGAGAAAGCAAGGACTTTGTAAATCGATTGGTAATTCGAAAGATAAACAGAATCTCCGGTGATGTACCAGTTTGGGGCATGGCAGGAGCCAGAGATGCTATAGATAGTAGAAAAATTTAAGTAAAAATTTAATAATAAGTTTGGAGGATTATAAGATGAAAAAATATAATATTAATGTAAATGGAACGGTATATGCGGTAGAAGTGGAAGAGGTGGGAGGAAGCACAGCAACAGCTCCGTCAGCTCCTGCTGCCGCACCTGTTGCAGCTACACCCGCTGCCGCTCCAGCAGCTCCCGCACCTGCTGCCGCACCAGCTGCTCCAGCTCCATCTGCACCTTCTGCAGGAGCGCAAAAGGTGGACTGCCCAATGCCCGGTACGATCTTAGATATTAAGGTCAACGTGGGTGATGCGGTAACAGAAGGTCAAGTTTTGATTATCTTGGAAGCAATGAAGATGGAAAATGAAATTACTGCACCAAGCGCGGGAACTGTAGATAGCATTCCTGTTTCCAAAGGAGCCCCTGTAAACGCAGGTGATGTACTCATATCCTTAAAATAAGGGATACAGTATTTAAATTAATAGGAATTGCTGAAGATAAGCAGGAGGAAATATAGATGTTATTGGCATTTGATGTAGGCAACACCAACATTGTTTTGGGCGTTTTCAAAGAGGGAAACCTAATTCAGAACTGGCGATTGGAAACGGACACTAGGAAGAGTGCAGATGAGTATGGAATGTTGGTCAATCAGCTTTTTGAATATGAAAAGCTAAACGCAAACGATGTGCAAGATGTCATTATTTCTACAGTGGTACCCTCTGTTTTGTTTACCCTTCAGCATTTGTCTATGAAGTATTTTAACAAGCGTCCTATTGTGGTGGATCAAGACCTTGAAACAGGGCTTACCATCAAATATGACAACCCAAAACAAGTAGGTGCTGATCGCATTGTAAATGCTGTAGCCGGCATGGCAAAGTATGGGGGTCCTCTCATCTTGGTGGATTTTGGGACAGCAACTACTTTTTGTGCCCTGACCTCAAAAGGTGAGTATCTGGGAGGAACCATTGCTCCAGGGTTGAAAATTTCATCTGATGCCCTTTTTGAAAAGACCGCAAAGCTACCTAGGGTGGATCTGGAGGGACCTGGGCATGTAATCTGTACAAACACTCCAGAAAGCATGCAGTCGGGATTGGTATATGGTCATATGGGGATGGTGGACTTCATTATCCAAAAGATGAAGAAGGAGTTATCTGAAGTAGATGGTAGCGGAAAAGAACCTAAGGTAGTGGCTACGGGCGGTTTGGCGACCCTCATTGAGGTGGGGATATCCTGCATTGATGCAGTAGACAAGCTGTTAACTCTGGAGGGTTTACAACTGATTTATGAAAAAAATCGATAATATTGGAAATGTGGTGCCGGAAAATCCATTTTTTCTGGCGCCTTTAGCGGGAGTAACAGACTCCGCTTTCAGAAGAATTTGTAAAGAGCAAGGTGCCTCGTTGGTTTACTCAGAGATGGTAAGCGGCAAGGGACTTTATTTTAATGGTGCAAACACTGAACGTCTATTGAAAATATACGATGATGAAAAACCTGTTGCCTTTCAAATTTTTGGTTGTGAACCGGATATTGTTGCTTATACCGCAGAAAAGTTGTCTAAAAGAGAGAATGTGATTTTGGATATTAATATGGGTTGTCCCGTACCTAAGGTGGTAAAGAATGGCGAAGGGTCGGCACTGCTAAAAAATCCTGAGCTGGTATATCGATTGGTCAGAACTGCTGTAGAAAACGCTGGAAAACCTGTTACTGCCAAAATTAGAATCGGATGGGATCATCACAACATCAATGCGGTTGAAGTGGCTCTGGCCATCGAATCGGCAGGTGGAAGTGCGGTGGCAGTTCATGGAAGAACCAGAGAACAATACTATTCAGGAAAGGCAGATTGGTCAGTCATCAAGGAAGTAAAACAAGCAGTCAAAATACCGGTTATAGGGAACGGCGACATCTTTTCAGCAGAGGATGCTATGAATCTATTGGAGGAAACGGGCTGTGATTTTGTCATGATTGCCAGGGGCGCTATGGGGAACCCTTGGATATTTCGTGAATCGATTTCACTTTGGGAGGGGCAACCTAAGTCGAAAGGGCCTACCATCAGTGAAAAAATGCATATCGTAAATAAACATTTTGATATGCTGATTACAGAAAAAGGAGAAAATATCGCTGTCAGAGAAATGCGAAAACACGTGGGTTGGTATCTGAAGGGGGTGCCGGGAGCAACGGAAATGAGAAGGCGGATTAACCAAGCCAAGACGTCTCAGGAGGTGCGTGAACTTTTCTTGACTTTGTAATTATAATACTTTATAATATTTCGCATGTACGAGCATAATATTTCAGTAACAGAATATTTATAATACAAAATATAGCAAACAAGTAAAGGAGAAAAGCAATGACAGAGGAGATACTCTTAACGAAAGAAGGATATGAGAAAACTGTTGCAGAGCTGGATGAATTAATAACTGTTAGAAGGAGGGAAGTCGCTGAAAGAATAAAAGAGGCGATTTCTTATGGGGATATTTCAGAGAACTCAGAATATGATTCTGCCAAAAACGAGCAAGCGGAGCTAGAGGAGAGAATCAGTAAACTAGAGAACATGGTGAGGAAAGCAAAGATCATCGATGAAAAAACCATGCCTAAGAATCAAGTGGGACTAGGACTAAAAGCTAAGGTGAAGGAACTTCAATCCGGAGAAATAATGGAATTTATCATCGTAGGCTCTGCGGAGGCAGACCCTTATGAGGGAAAAATTTCCAACGAATCCGCAGTAGGTTCCGGTCTTTTGGGTAAAAAAGTAGGAGAAATAGCGGAAATTCAAGTCCCTGATGGAATTGTACAGTATGAAGTAATGAAGATATCCAAATAGAGAAATAGCCAAATAATAAACGAGAAAGAGGGCGCCATGAGTACAGAAGAGAAAAACTTAAATATAGAGGAAGAAGTTGAACTATCAGAAGAAGGCTTAAACGAACTTCGACAAATAAGACGGGAAAAGTTGAAAAAACTACAAGACGAAGGCAGGAATCCGTTTCTGACCGAAACTTGGGATGTTCAAAATTATAGTATTGATATTAAGGAAAATTTTGAAGCCATAGAAGGACAAACCGTGCAGATGGCTGGCAGAATTATGGCCAAACGACAGATGGGAAAGGCCTCCTTCATCGATATTCAAGATAAGGATGGAAGAATCCAATGTTACGTGCGCCAGGATGCCATTACACCGGAGGAATATGAACATTTTGTTACCTATGATATCGGGGACATCGTAGGTATCATAGGCGAAGTTTTTCGGACGAAACACGGTGAAATTTCTATTAAAACCTCTTTAGTAAAACTTCTCACCAAATCTCTTCAAATACTTCCCAATAAATTTCAGGGATTAAAAGATACCGAAATCAGATACAGACAGAGATACGTGGATTTAATCATGAATCCGGATGTGAAAAAGACCTTTATCCAACGCTCTAAAATGATCAAAGAGATCAAGAACTTCTTAGAGGGGCGAGGATTTTTGGAGGTGGATACTCCTATATTGACCACCATAGCCGGTGGAGCAAACGCCAGACCCTTTGTGACACATCACAATACTCTGGATATTGATATGCGAATGAGGATTTCAAACGAACTATACTTAAAAAGGTTGATTGTAGGCGGATTTGACCGAGTTTATGAAATGGGCAAAATGTTCAGAAATGAAGGAATGGACAGAAACCATAACCCTGAGTTTACTTCCATGGAGCTTTACCAAGCATATGGTAACATGGAAGACATGATGGATATAACGGAAAATTGCGTGGCAACAGTAGCGCAAAACGTATTAGGAACCATGCAGATAGAATATCAAGGAAAGCAGTTTGACTTGACACCACCGTGGCAGAGACTTTCCATGCAGGATGCCGTAAAGAAATGGTTAGGAGAAGATTTTGACCTGATCAATACGGATGAAGAAGCCCGCGAAGTGGCGAAAAAACACAATATTGAAGATTATAAGAAGATGACCAGAGGTCATGTAATCTGTGCTCTGTTTGAAGAATACTGCGAAGAATATTTGGACGGGCCTGTATTTATCACAGGACACCCCGTAGAGGTATCTCCTCTGGCAAAGAGAGACCCTAAGGATCCTAGAATTACCAGAAGGTTTGAAGCATATATCAACACTTGGGAAATTGCCAATGCATTCTCAGAGCTTAACGACCCAATTGATCAATTACAGAGATTTAAGGATCAGCAGGCAGAGTTGGAACACGGGAACGATGAAGCTCATCCTATGGATGAAGATTTCGTCAATGCCTTGGAAGTAGGTATGCCTCCTACAGGAGGCTTAGGAATTGGTATAGACAGGGTAATTATCCTTCTGACCAACTCGCCTTCCATACGCGATATCATTTTATTCCCAACCATGAAACCACTATAAAATTTCCTATGGATAAAATAAACTTGAGGAGAAAATCGATGAAGGCCATTCAAATAAAAGAACTATACAGAGAGGTAGCTGACAATCCCACCCAATACGATGAAAAGGATGTAACGGTAAACGGTTGGATTAGAAAAAATAGAAATTCAAATAAATTTGGATTTATTGAGTTGAATGACGGCACGTATTTTAGACCGGTGCAGGTGGTGTATGAGGAAAGTGATTTGGATAATTTTTCAGAGATATCCAAGTTAGGTATTTCTGCGGCCATTACCGTAAAGGGAAAGGTGATTTTGACTCCGGAGTCAAAGCAACCTTTTGAAATAAAGGCCAAAAGTGTAATCGTGGAGGGGGATACCCAAGCAGATTATCCATTACAGCCCAAGCGCCACTCCATGGAGTTCCTGCGAGAAATTGCTCATTTGAGACCTAGAAGCAACACCTTTTCTGCCGTGTTTAGGGTTAGATCATTAATCGCCTATTCGATTCATAAATTCTTTCAAGAAAATAACTTCGTTTACACGCATACACCCATCATTACAGGGAGTGACTGTGAGGGTGCAGGGGAAATGTTTCGGGTAACCACATTAAATATGGATAATCCTCCTAGGCTGAAGAGATTGGAGGATGGTAGCTTTGACCCAGCAAGTCCCATTAATTACGCACAGGACTTCTTCGGTAAGGAAGCGAGCCTAACCGTCAGCGGTCAGTTGGAAGCGGAGACCTTTGCCTTAGCATTTAAGAATGTATACACCTTTGGACCTACCTTCAGGGCAGAAAATTCCAATACTGCCAGACATGCATCAGAGTTTTGGATGATTGAGCCGGAGGTAGCCTTTGCTGACTTAAACGACAATATGGAGTTGGCAGAGAATATGATTAAATACATTATCAACGATATATTGGAAAAAGCTCCGGAAGAGATGAAATTCTTTAATGAGTTTGTGGATAAAGGCATTTTGGATAGATTAAATAACATCGTTAATTCAGAGTTTGCCAGGATCACTTACACCGAAGCGGTGGACCTTTTGAAGAAGGCAGACAAGCAATTCCAATATCCTGTAGAATGGGGCGTGGATTTGCAGACGGAGCACGAAAGATACATTACGGAAGAAATCTTTAAAAAACCTGTATTTGTAACGGACTATCCGAAGGACATCAAGGCCTTTTATATGCGTCTCAACGATGATGGAAAGACCGTTGCGGCCATGGATCTTTTGGTGCCGGGAGTAGGCGAGATTATCGGAGGTAGCCAGAGGGAAGAGAGATATGACAATCTGGTGGCCAGAATCAAAGAGATGGGCTTAGATGAAAAGGATTACTGGTGGTATCTGGATCTCAGAAAATACGGCGGTGTAAAGCATGCGGGCTACGGTTTGGGATTTGAACGAATCATCATGTACATTACCGGAATGAGCAATATTCGAGATGTAATCCCCTTCCCCAGAACGCCAAAATCGGCGGAGTTTTAATAGATATGTAATAAATTTTTAGGGATGGTTTTCATTTACCGTCCCTATTTTTGTACGTTCAGTCCATCACCCTTCTTTTATAAAATGTGGGGCTATAATCCGCAATACTGGTCAATGTAGAATTAATTTGCTTAGGAAAATTTACTTCAATATTTTCAGGTTACTGGTCACACCCCCAATCATAGAATTTTCAATACAATTTTTTATAAAATTTTAAATTTGATATAGCATTTGTGAATTTTATATGCTAAAATATAACACGTGGGTTAAGCAGATGCTCCACCTCGGGTTCAAGTTTCCTTACCGTGTAAAAATGAAAGGAATCATAAATAAGCGGACATGGCGGAACGGCAGACGCGCATGGTTCAGGTCCATGTGCCCGTTAGGGTGTGGAGGTTCAAATCCTCTTGTCCGCACCAATTGCTGAAAAAGAGCGTAATTTCAATGATTGCGCTCTTTTTCAGTGATTCGC
>CAZOSB010000019.1:34299-43931 GCA_964582545.1 uncultured Anaerovorax sp. | reverse complement strand
TCTGCAAAACCTTTATTCCCCAGTTCAAATCTGGGTGTCGCCTCCAAAAATGAAGCTTAGTAAATATTGAAATTTCAATAATTACTAAGCTTTTTTATTATGCCTATCCCCTGCCCTCCCAAACCCATCATGTGGCTATAAGTTGGTAAATATGCCTTAAAAGTGGCTTGTGTGGGTAGAAAAAGGCACATTTTTGTCACACTTATTCTGGACTCTCATGTACATTTTCGATTTTACGCTTTTTTCCACTCAAAGTGTCGTAAAAATGTCGTAAGTTTATAAGAATCATTTTTTTCTGATTCTTTCAAGGCGTTTTATACCTGGTGATTCCATTAAAGACTTCATCTGCCTTTTAGCACTGAGATTTAATTCCACCAGTCGTTCATTACGGTCAATACCGTTTTTAAGCATCTCTGCGTTTAAACTTTCCATATTAGATAAGACAATAAGCTGCTGCAGTGTTGCCTGATCACGAATATTGCCATCAAAGTCTGGATTTTTTTCTCTCCACTGTTTTGCTGTTTGGCCAAACATTGCAACATTAAGCACATCAGCTTCTGTAGCATAGGTGAAACTTTGGTATTGTTTTGGGAGTTCTGGAACAATCAAGTGTTCCTTTATTGCATCTGTATGTATCCTATAATTGATTTTTGAAATCTCACGATTCATATTCCAATTCAAAGAAAGACGGCTGTTTTCATCTGCTTTTAAACGCTGATAATCAGTTATAACATAGAGCTTGAATTCTGCTGAAATCCAAGAGGCAAATTCAAATGCGATGTCACGATGAGCATAAGTTCCACCGCCACGACCTGATTTTGAACACATTCCAATGCTTTCAGTAGCTTCAATCCACCGTTTTGGCGATAAAGTAAAAGCATTGGAGCCTGATTTTGATTTAAACCCCTCGAATTCGAGGGGTTTAAAATTGGGATTGTGCAGTGTTTCCCACAATCCAAGAAATTCTATCACATCACGGCTTCTCATCCAGTTTTGAATGGTAGCAGCAGGATCTTCACTTTTGTACTTTGCAATATCTGTTAATGAAATATAGTCATCGTATCCGCCATCGGATAAAACTGAAATTTGCATGCCTTTAGCATTTATTTGTGCTTTAAAATTTTTCTCCATTATAACGCCTCCAATTGTATTAATTATATCAAATGATTTTCAAATAGTCTTGCTTTTTCGACATAAATCTTAAAAAATACTAAGAGGACATACCCACATTAATGACCTGCTTTATAAAAAGGTAGGTATTGTTTCCGTGGCTATAGAGCAGAACATTCTAACCCAACGGTCACTTTAGCGGTATACTCTAATATAATAGATGGGGCGGATAAAGTCAGTGCGGAAACTATAGAGAATATCATATTACTCTTAAGAAAAATATTTAATTGCTTTTTCCTCTTAAATGGACTATTGTACATTTAAGAGTTTTTTTATTATAATAAGGCAAGAGATTCTGGGAGTAGCAATGAAGGCAATGCCATTGACGAATTTAATTTATTTTAATATTTTACTTGACATATTTACTTTTTTATGTAAAATAGAATTAAAGATATCCATCAGGAGGTAAATAAAGTTGACCAAAATTCACATTAACGAAAATCTGATTCCTAAAATTGTGAGATCCATTGATAAGGCAATTGCTGATGACATGCCTCAATACATAAGAGATAATAGATTAGAAACAAACAATTCATTTAATCAAAAGCGTGGTGATTATATTAATGAAAATTTACGACATTTAATTGTCGGTGAAAATTTTGATTTAATACCATTTAATCGATATTCTTGGCAAGGACGTATTATAATTGACAAAAGCGCAAAAGTAACTTACTCAATTACTACAAAAGCAACTTTAGATGATATACCTAGAAGAAAAGGACGTAGAAATCCTCACTTTTTACAATCTATTTTAGGGATTGAAAATAATGGTGTCACTAATTATTTAGGAGAGCAAATGACATTATTTCCAATGGAAACTTTTGACATTGAAGTTCTTATGGAAGATTATAATAATATAATTTCTGGATCATTAGATATTGCCGAAGGATATATACATTATATTATTGTATATAAATCAAAACAAAATATTCTTCAAGATGTAACAATTGTATTATTAGATAAAAACTTCAATATTGTTGACCAAGCTTCTCTAAATCAATATATCAAACCAAACTTTGAAAGACTTACCTCACAAGATTATACTATTGATAAAGATTCATCTAAATCAGTTCAAACTGCACGTGATTTTACAAAAGTAAAAGCTGGTATTAGACCATTGTTGAAAGTGGTTGAAGATGAGGCATGATTAATTATTTAGGAGAAACTAAAATGACAAAAAAAGAATTTCGAGGAGAACGATTAAAAAATGCAAGACTATTCAGAGGTAAAACTCTTACTGAATTAGCATCTATTACTGGCATCAGTAAACAATCGCTTTCTCTTTATGAAAATGGAGCTAAACCCGACCATGAGAGAGGTTATATTATCGCACAGGCACTAAATTTCCCTTACGAATATTTTCTACAAGAAGATTTATGTAAGACTAAGACTGAAGTAACTTATTTTCGTTCACTCGCGAGTGCAACTAAAATGAATAGAACATCTCAAAGCATAAAGTTAGAATTTGTAGCGAAAATATACGATGTTTTATTGAACTATCTTGATTTTCCATTATTAAACATACCTCAAATTGATTTTAATGGTAATGATAATGAGTTTGACGATTGCGGTAATGCTTTAATGACATATGAAATTGAACAAGTTGCGAATAAAGTTAGAGAATGCTGGGGTCTTGGAGATTCTCCTATTGAAAATCTACAACTTGAGTTTGAAAAAAACGGGATTGTAATAACAGGATTTGATACAAACCAAAGTGGAATAGATGCATTCAGCCAAAGAGTGCTCCTCCATAATTACGAAGTTTTCTTCGTGTCTGTAGATCAAGGAGCAAAGCCAGAAGGACGAATAAGATTTGATCTAGCTCATGAATTAGGTCATATCCTACTTCATCCTTGGAGTGAAAGCCTTGAATTAATTACAAAAGAAGAATTTAAGTTGAGAGAAAAACAAGCAAATATTTTTGCAAGTGCATTTCTACTGCCAAGGAATAGTTTTGCGAAAGATATACTGGCTTATCCAACAGACTTAAATTATTATGCTTGGCTAAAGAATAAATGGAAATCATCTATTCAATCTATGATATATCGTAGTCATCAACTTAATGTTATATCGGATAATCAATATCAATATATGATGCGTCAAGTTTCAAAAAATGGTTGGCGTTTAAAAGAACCTGGAGATATACCTTACTTTTTAAATGAGAATATTTTTCAAGGGGCAATTGATTTATTGGTTGAACAAAAAATTTTTTCTACTACAAGTTTTATAAAGCTATTAAGGCAACAAGGCATTACACTATACCCATCAGATATTGAAGATTTGCTTCATTTGAGAAAAGGTACACTTAATATCGAAAATGACGTGCCTCAAATTATTAAATTTAATTTACCTTATAAAGAAATATAATAATTTTTAATTATATTTCTCTTTGTTGCTCAAAATTGTCACTTTTATGGCACATTTTCATTGGTTTGGTGAGGTTTTTGGATGGAAGTGTTGAAATTTAAAGTTTTTGATGGGTGGTATTTTAGGGTTTCCCTTCCCTGCAAAACCTTTATTCCCCAGTTCAAATCTGGGTGTCGCCTCCAATGAATGGGGAAATTCCCGTAAGAGAAGTCAAGGTTGAAGTAATCTTGACTTCTTTATTTTTTGTAATCTCAACTTTCTCAATCACATTTCCGATATTGTTGGAATTTAAATCTTCCTTAATGCTTAATATCCAGTGTGTAATCTGATTTGCATCCAATTTTTTGGGTGGTTTTTGTATCTTTAAGCCTTCAATTTCTCTCTTTGTTGTGGAAATTTGCTCCCCTATCATCACTACAACTTCGTCGGGAAGCTGGGGAACGACAAGCCTTTTCATTAGCGCAGCTATCTCCCCCTCCTTCTCTTGAATTTTCTTTTTTATCTCACGATTAAAATCGTTAGTTTCATTTTTTTGCAAACTTTGAAATTTAACAACATAGTGCCCAAGCGCATCCATAACATCTTCCGATAAAATCTTTTTAACATACTCCTTGCAGTTCCGATCCACAACCTCCATATGTATACTTTTTGTAGGACACTCTTTGTTTGTGCAATAGAAGTATGCTTTCTCGTTTCGTTGTGTAGCCATATGGGCGGTCATTCTGCCTCCGCATTCGGCGCAGTAAATTATCCCCTTGCAAAGGTAATCTGAAGCCCTCCCGGACTGTTTTTTCGCATCCATAATTCTTTGTACCTCCTCCCATATTTCTCTCGGTATAATCTGTGGTATGGCATCCTCTATCCTGATTGCGTTTTTCTTAGCTCTCCGGTCGAGCTTATCTGAGGTCGTGGCATAAACATATGTACCCGTATATCGTTCATTCCGAAGTATTTCATAAATAGATGGATACCGGATGAACTTTCCCCTCTTTCCTTTTATGCCAGCAGCTTCCATTTCTTTTATCAGCTCTGAAAATCCTACTTTGCGAAATGCGCAGTCAAACATTTTTTTCACAAACATGGATTCAAATTCATTAATCACAAATTGCTTATCAACTACATCGTACCCAAATGGAGCATATCCCCCGTTGTGTTGAGCCTTTAAAGCATTCTCTTTATGCCCTTTTCTCACCTCGTCAGCCAGATCGGCAAGGTAGTATTCACTCATAGCCCTCATAACCGACTTCATTATAATGGACTCCTTACCCGATCCAAAATTCTCAGCCACGGCGATCAGCTCACATCCGTTTTTAGCAAGTTTTTCCTCATATAATAGGTGGTCAATCATCCTCCGGGCGAAGCGGTTATATTTATGTACTAGCACAACGTCAAAATCGGCGCTTTCCCGTATCATTGCTTGGAACTGCGGCCGCTTGTCAGACTTACCTGACAGTGCCTTATCTTTATACGTTTTTGTGATTTCATAGCCCTTGGCAAGGGCAAATTCCTCGCAAGCCCTTATCTGGGCATCAATACTTTCCTCTCGCTGCATTTCAGACGAGAAGCGGGCATATATAGCTGCTTTAATTATGCTCGGCATGGAGTTCTCCTTTTGTTTTTACTGAGTAAGTCTTTCGCAGTATCTATATACATGGTTTGCGTATCAATGACTATCTTCCCCTTTCCTCATTTTTATTGCATTGCAAAGCGTTCTTGCTTTATTTAATAGCCCACGGCCGTAGCGCCATATTCCGCTTGTTCTTGCGTAAAGCCTTCGTATTTCAACTGATCTATTAAACCACTACGCGAGAATGAGGAATAGTCTAAATAGTCTTTGGCTTTTTTGGCGGCTTGCTCGTTCCAATCAGCATTAATTTTATTTGCTCCATATGTTGCATCCTCTGTTGAAAATCCTTCGTATTTCAGTTGCTCAATTAATCCAGTGTAGGAAAACGAAGTATAGCTTAAGTAATCCCTTGCTTTGCTGAGTGCATTTTTTTGCCCTAAAGTAGCATTGTCACTTTCCTGCGGTTTTGGTGTTTCGCTTAAATTAGAGCTATCTGTGGGGCTGTTGGATGAAATATCTGAATCCTGTTGGGACGTTGTAGGTAAATCGTTGTCCTGACCGTCATCTTTATTATCATCTCCTCCCCCCATCATTCCTATAATCGCGGACAATACGATTAAAATAATGAATATGATTCCGATAACCTTTAAAATTTTTTTCATTTCTTTTTCCTCCTAAATTTTATACGTTGCAATATCTTCTAAAACAAAAACGGGCAAATCTGATTCAAGATGCCCGCCTAAGATGTGTGTTAATTCATGCTGTAATGCCTTACTTTTAATTTCTTCCGATAAATCTATATTAATGTAAATATTGTAATTTCCGTCCGGATCTGGAGCCGTATACCCTCTAACACTCATCGGCAGTTCTATTTCCCTGATGTAGATCACAAATACCCCGCTTCCTTCTTCATTCGCTTTAGCATTTCTGCTGCAAGTTGCAAGTCTTCTTTCGTGGCGCCTTTCCCGGCATCAAATAACATTCGTAGTTCTGGGTTCTTGTGGAGTTCTTCTGCGTATGCGGAAATTTCGTCATCCCTTTTATGCACTTCCTTAATAAACTCATCTACTGGTGTCGCCACAAGCTCAACCCAAGATATGCCTAGTCCGTCGGCAATTTTCGTTAGCAAATCCGTGTTCACGCTGTCTCTTTCCCTAGAAATTATTGAATAAATAGTCGTGGCAGGAATGCCAGTTTTTGCCGACAATTGCCTTACGTTAAGATTTTTCTCTTTTAAAACACTCTTGATCCTTCTCCCGATATTCATTCTATTTACTCCTTTCTAACCCATTAAAACACAAATTTGCGTAGATGTAAATAAAAAAATACGCAAATTTAAAAAATAAATATTGACATTTACAAAAATGCGTAATATTATTAATGCATAATTACGAAAATGCGTAAACGGAGGTGATAACAAGTGAAACCAAAAATTGAACAAAACATTGCAAATTATATCAAAAGCAAAGGTATTAATCTTTCGGCAATTTCAAGAGGGGCTGGTATTCCTTACGGTGCTTTGCACGACAGCCTGTTTGGCAAAAATCGCAAAAGAGAATTACGAAGTAATGAACTTTGTGAGCTGTGCAAATTCTTAGAGGTGGACCCCATGGGCTTTATGGATGAAAAGGAGCAGTAAATATGAATGAGTTAATTAAAATTAAGTACGAAAACGACAGACCCACAGTGTCGGGAAGAGAGTTGCATGAGTTTTTGGAAGTTGAAACACCATACAGATTGTGGTTTCCAAGAATGTGCGAATATGGATTCGCAGACGGCATTGATTTTACCCCGTACATTTTTGTACACCCCCAAAACAATCAAGAGGCTCAAGACCATCAACTAACAATTGAAATGGCAAAAGAAATCGCAATGCTTCAGCGAAACGAGAAGGGTAAAATTGCCCGTCAGTATTTTATTCAACTTGAAAAGGATTGGAACAGCCCCGAAAAAGTTATGGCAAGAGCGTTACAGATTGCCGACAGACAGATTAGAACCTTAAGTCAAAAGATCGAACAAGACAGACCAAAAGTAATATTTGCCGATGCGGTTGAAACCGCACATACCAGCATACTGGTTGGAGATTTAGCAAAGCTTATCAGACAAAACAGTGTTTCCATTGGGCAAAAGCGTTTGTTTGACTGGCTAAGGGATAATGGATATCTAATCAAATGTGGAAGCAGCAAGAATATGCCTACTCAAAAGGCGATGGAGTTAAAGCTATTCGAGGTAATGGAGCGCACAATCAACAATCCTGATGGCAGCGTGAGAATTACCAAAACCACTAAGGTGACTGGCAAAGGTCAGCAATATTTTATTAATAAATTTTTGTCAAATGTATGCTAACGACAAGTTTTAACTAGTTATCAAGATAAAAAAACGTCGCTTGCAATTAGGACAAGCATTTAACAAGGAGGAATTATGAAAATACCAATTCAAGCCACATACAAACCAGATGGGACCGCGGACTACACCTATGCAGAAATCCCAGTTGGCAAGATAGCCGAAAAATGGGGGCTTGTACAGGTCTCTGGAAAGGAGGTAACAGGTGAGACGAATGATCAAAATCTTCACTAACGACGAACGTCTAGTACTGTTTAAATTATTTTGTATAGCTGCCCTGTGGGTTTTATCCGGTTGGCAGTGGTAAAGGAGGAAAGTGTGAAAAAGAAAGCTTTAACAGTATGGTGTTACCTTGATGATAAAAAGCACCTTGATGTAGTCCAATGGGCATTGGCAATAGGCGTGGATGTAACAGAGGCAAAACGAAGATTAACTGCGCAGTATCCGGATTTAACCGTTACATTTAAGGTGGAATAGGAGGAAAATCAAAATGAAATGGAGTGAACAACAGGTAGCTAAGCTCAAGGAGCTCTGCAACGAAGGAAAGTCAAACAAAGAAATCGCAAGCATTTTGAAATGCGATATAAGCCATGTGTACAATAAGCGAAGTCAGCTGAAAATCACCATCAAGGACTGCCAACCCTCACCAGTTAGAAAGGCAGCCATAGTCAATGAGGATTTTGACAAAGAGTTCCCGGTGGTGAAGAAGCCTGCAGTGAGGGTTATGCCCGATCCTCTGGAATTAGCTTTTAAAAAGCTGAAGGATGAGTTATTGGTGACTATGGCAACAGACCATGTTTCATATGAGGATGCAAAGGTTTACAGCAATTTATATGAAACAATATGCAATTTTAAAGCAGTCTGTGACAAGGCGCTTAGGTAAAGGAGGACATATGAAATTCCCTAAACACATAGTAGAAAGATCTATTGAAGAAATTTTGAAACACCCGGTAACGGATTTACTTATTGCCCAAGACGCGGCCAAGCAGTTTGCCCTGCAGCACAACTTCTCCTCGGACGAGGTGGATACCATGATTAACAGCATCTTGAATGATGTCGCAGGAGCATTTGCAATCGCAAAGTCTAATTCTAACTACAAGCCCCCTACTGTCCATGTAGATGTCATTCCAGTATCTTCTGAAAAATTCATGGAATCCGTGAGGGAATTCTTTAAAAAGCAATGAAAAACGCCCCATACGGAACGGCAATTCCGGGGCGCTTAGTAAAAAGATTAGTTAAAGTATAGCGTTTTGAACGCTGCAAGTCAAGGAGGATATGAAATGAAAATAGAAGCAATAATCTGTGAATGTGTGCTTCCAGACGAGCCAATTAACGCCGGTGTAAGCATGGCAGCTCTTCTAACCGTAGAAAAAATCGTTAGTTCAAATTATTGTCATAATGGTCTAGTTGGAATTTCACCCAACAGGATACAAATTACAACAAAAAAATTCGACGAGTTATTTGGTGGAAATATTGATATTTATGAGAGTTCCAATCGGTCAGACGAATACATAAGGCGAGGCATTAAGCTTGGAGAAGTAGAATTTATGTGTTTGGAGAGCAGATAATGGCATCGGTGCATTGCCCAAGACTGAAGAAATCCGTACCTATGGAGCAATGTCTCATCTGTAAATATATTCGTCGAGACGATGATGTGAGTAACATTTGGTGCAGATACGGCATTGGCAGAGATCCCGCCATTTTCGACCAAAGCGATAAGCTTTTACGGCAGATAGAGGCAAAAAGCAGTTTGCGGATAGGCAATATAGGATGGGGCATTCCCATCTTGGAGATAAGTTGATTACAGAGGCTTTTGCTTTGCAAAGGCGCTTAGAACAAGGAGGATACAGTGGAAAATCAAATTAAAATTGGGGATTTTGTAAAAGGTAATGATCCGACACGACATGGGATTACAAATGACAATATGACAAAGGGTCTTGTTACGGGTGTAGATGGCAAGCAAATTAAGGTCAAAATTTTGGAGCATAATTCAAACAATAGCATTGGGTATGCATCTTGGGTGGAAGCGAAATATTTTGAAGTAATCGGTCATCAAAAACCTTTTAATCGGGAGGAAATTTTAGATTTGTTCGGCAAAGGTTGTAAGAAATTCATTCTTGACTACAACCTCAGGGGAGCCGACCTCAGCGAAGCCGACCTCAGGGGAGCCAACCTCAGGGGAGCC
>CAZOSB010000019.1:0-34199 GCA_964582545.1 uncultured Anaerovorax sp. | reverse complement strand
CAGGGGAGCCGACCTCAGCGAAGCCGACCTCAGGGGAGCCAACCTCAGGGGAGCCGACCTCAGGGGAGCCGACCTTGATTTTAGCTGTTTACCACTTCGATGTGGTGGCCTTAGATGGAAAGTCGACAAAAGAATTGCTTGCCAGCTTGCCTTCCACCTTTGTTCTATGCAATGCGATGATGAAGAATACATAAAAATGCGGAATTCAATTCTTGACTTTGCGAATCAGTTTCACCGAGTTGGAGAATGCGGTAAGTTGGATCCGGTGGAGTAATGTACTGTAAATGGAAATGCCGCTTTTGCAGCAGTGTAGACGATGAGTGCGGGTGTTGCACTCTTGATAAGTGTAAATATGAGGAGGAACAAAATGAACGATATCACCATGAGTAATAATTTGCCAGAAAATAAATCTGTTGGAATGACCGAGATTGAGGCGAGGCAACTTTCTGAAATAAGGGGGAAAATCGTACTTGCAAAGCAATTTCCGAGAGATTCCCAAGGATCCCTGCAGCGCATCTTGTTTGAATGCGAGAATCCAAAACTTGCTGAGCAGGCCGTATATAGTTACCCACGTGGAGATTCTGAGGTAACCGGTCCATCCATTCGTTTAGCAGAGGTGATTGCCAACAATTGGGGAAATCTTCTTACTGGCGTAACAGAACTTGATAATCGCCCTAGCATAGGTGGCGCGCCCGGAGAAAGCGTTGTAAAGGCATTTGCTTGGGACATGGAAACTAACTATTCAGACGAAAAGATTTTTACCATTAAGCATTGGCGCAGCACTAAAAAAGGTGGATATGCCATCACGGATCCTCGGGACATTTACGAAATGGTTGCCAATAATGGCGCTAGGAGAAAAAGAGCTTGTATTTTTGCAGTGATCCCCACATATCTCGTTGATGCAGCTGTTGAAAGGTGCAAGGAAGTCTTAGAAGAAAATATCGCAAAGGGCGACATTGGCAAGGCTAGGGAAAAAATGTTAGAAGCTTTCTTGAAGCTTGATGACTATATCACCAAGGATCGTTTAGAAGAAAAGATTGGCAAAGATTTTGATAAATTTAGCGCTAAAGATGTCGCAAGGTTAAAACACCTCTACAGTGCCATTAAAGACGGTTTTGTCAAGGCTGTGGTGGCTTTTGGAGGGGCAGAGGTATCTGATACCCCAATTATTAGTGATGAAGAAAAAGAACAAATTTCCGCTTTGAATCAGGCTATCGGAGAGACTTTAGAATCAGTAGAACCCTCTTCTACCTCAGGCGAACCTTCAGAAGAAGAAAAAGCCGCAATCCTAGAGGAAGAGCGCCTTATGGCAGAAGCAGAAAGACAGGCTGAAGAAGCCGTGTTGGCAGGTGAACAGAATGTCTAATCTAATCCTAACTACGGACAATTATTATACAAAAGAAGCGGACATGTCATATATGTCCTGCTCCCAATATGAAAGCTTCATGGATTGCGAGGCTAAGGCGATGGCGAAACTGCAAGGAAGGTTTAAAGAAGAACCTTCCCAAGCCTTTCTTGTTGGGAATTACTTTCATACATATTTAGAAAGCCCTGAGGCTCATCAAGCTTTTTTACAAGCTAATTTCGATCAAATATTTAAGACCAAAACCGTTAAGGGCGAAACGGTAATAACTGGTAAGTTTGCACCTTTTGTAAAAGCTGACGAAATGCTCGCTGTGGCTGAAAGTGACCCTGCTATTAAAAAATTCATCGATATGCCCGGTGAAAACGAAAAAATCATGACTGGTAACCTCTTTGGGGTTCCGTGGCGTATCAGGATTGATAAGTACATACCTGAAACCCGTCTCATCATCGACTGGAAAACTGTTGCGAATATTTGGGAATTGCAATGGAACAACGAGGCGTGGGCAAAGGTTTCTTTCGTGGAAAACTTCAAATATTTATTCCGGGCAGCTGCCTATATGGAAGTTGAAAAACAAAACACTGGTGCGAAACATGATCCTATGTTTATCCTCGTTTGTATATCCAAGCAGGATCCCCCGGACAAAGAAATCATATCCCTCAACAACCGTCAAAGGTCCGATATGGAGCTTGAAAAAATCTCGGAAAACATAATCCATATACAGAGGCTAAAACACGGTGAAATCAAGCCTAAGCGGTGTGGATATTGTGAGTATTGCAGGGCAACTAAGAAGATTAAAGGTGTAATTGAGTATTTTAAGCTCGAACCCGGCAATCGAGACCCACGGGAGGATGATTATGCAATTCCTGAGCAAATTCCGGGGTGAGAATTTTTGCACCGAGTGTGGAGAAATAATCAAATGGTCAAGGACGGTTTCGGGGATGTGGATCCCGGTACAGGAATGCCCAGTAATGTATATTCCCGGAGAGGGAAAAATGTGGCTCGTGGACACTTTGTGGGACAGTGTCATCTTGAAGGATTGTTTGATTTATCAAGCGTTTCAAGAGATGGACAGATCGAAAATTAAGAAGGCTTATGAGCCTCATGTGTTTAAATGTGGTAAGTGTTAGGAGGCAGCGTTTTGGTACTTAATGGCTATGTAAAAATACATCGAAAATTAGTGCAGTGGGGATGGTATCAGGACAATGCAGTTAAGAGTGTTTTTTTACATCTTCTCATCGTTGCGGCGTTCAAACCCGGTCATTATATGGGGCATGAAATTAAACCCGGGCAGGCTGTCGTTGGTACTCAAAAATTATCCACTGATCTCGGACTATCACGTCAACAGGTCAGAACTGCTCTAAAAAAGTTGGAAAGTACGGGCGAAATTTCGCAAAATTCAACCAACAAATTTACTATCATAACCGTTGAAAATTGGGGAGATTATCAATCTTCAGAAGATTTTGTAACCAACGAGCAACCAACCATCAACCAACGAGCAACCAACCATCAACCAACGAATAACCAACGAATAACCAACCATCAACCACATCTTAAGAAGGTAAAGAAAGATAAGAATGTAAAGAATGTAAAGAATGAAAGAAATATATATAGCGAATTTTTTTCCGATTTACCTTCCGAACTAAAAAAGCCCATGGAAGACTTTATTGAGATGAGAGAATCAATTAAAAAACCTCTTACTGCTAACGCTGCTAACCTGATTGTGAAAAAGGCAAATAAACTATCTGGCGGAAGCCTTCGAGAGACAGCAGAAATCATAGAGCAATCGGTAATGAATTGCTGGCAGGGAGTTTTTCCTCTAAAAAAAGATTCTTCGCAAGAGAGAAAAACGGTTGCTGAACTTGTGCAGGAAGGAGTGTTTGATGACTAAACAGGAGACCGGTAAAATCATTGCCCTATTGGAAGCTTATTACGAGCTAAAGAAAGACCCTAAAACAACCGTAAATGCTTATCATCTTGTTTTACAAGGATATGATTACATAGTCGTCGAGCAAGCGGTAATAAATTTAGCCAGAGAAGACCGCCGGGAATACTCACAATTCCCTTCCGTTGGAGCCATCGTGTCACAAATCGAATTAATCTCCGGCAAGGATGACACGGCAGCGGAACTCTGGACACTTGTGGAAAAAGCTTCCCGCAACGGATACTACGGATGTGTGGAAGAATTTAATAAGCTTCCTGAGGTTTGTCAAAAGTGGTTAGGCAGCCCCTCAGCACTGAGAGAGCTATCTCTATCGGATATGAATATTTTACAGACGGTTACGAGAGGTCAATTTTTAAAGACCATCGAAGTTATTAAAAAACGAGAAAAGGCAAAGAAAGCTTTGCCAGAAGATATTAGAAAATTAATTCAAAATGCAAATTTGCAATTAGAAAGTGGAGGTACCCTATGAAAATTAAATTTTACGATAACGAAGACAAGTTAATCAAGGAAACAGAAGCCCCAGACAGCAATTACTGTCTAATAACAAACGGCAGTGATTCATTCCCGGAATATGACAACGGATTTCACTTTTTGAAACTGGACGAGGCTAACGCGATTAACCAAACCTATCAGGAAACCGCAAGAATGATTGCGAACAAATATTCTACCCTGCTACACAAAATTTACCCACATGAGATTGCCTTTATCGTGGATGAGGTGTGGGAACCTAGCGATAAATCTAGCATTAATAGCAAATGGAAGATTGAAATAGCCCGGGCGCCAAAGTGGTTTAAACTGTGCTACGGATTTGAGTACATAGTCAAAATGCGTGGGCATTGGATTGAGAAATGGACTTCGGCGCAAATCAATGCTGCCATTATGAGCCAACTGTTACGAATTAATCCTGCCGACGGATCCATATTCAAATACACCGAGGACTTTAATTCTAAGATGGTTGCCACCTTTGGGCATGGATACCTGGAACCACAAACGGTGATTCCCAACGTACTCGAGGAAGACGTCAAGATTATAGGCTTTAGGGAGGCTTCTGGGCAAATGACCATCGATGAGTTACCTTCCAATCCTTCGGAGGATGAAGATGAGCAAGCTTCATGAGACGGTGCACTTTAAGATTCCACTAAACCCACGGACCAAGAAGAACAACATGCAGCCAAGGCTTGGAAGAGGCGGGAAGTTTCTTGGGATGATGCAGTCGGATATTTATCAACAATATGAGAGGGATTGCCTAATGGTGATCCCTCAGAAAGTCAGAAAGATGATTGATTACCCAGTCAACGTAAAGGCGCATTACTACAGGGAAAGCCTGATAAAGGTCGACAAGTGCAATCTCGAGAATGCCTTACTTGATATCTTGGTCAAAGCCGGCGTGCTTGTTGATGATAGCGCCTTATCTCCATCCATCGTCATTAGTACAGATGGAAGCAGAGTATTTTTAGACCGGAAAAACCCACGTACGGAAATATGGATCGAGCCACTTGAGGATGAGCCGTATCAGGTGAAATTGAATCTTGTGGAAGATTTTTAGGAGGCAAAATTATGAAAATTGTATACGTAAAACATCAAAACAGTAACAAGAAATATATTTTTTCAGTCACAGACGAAAGGATAATTCACAGGGGAGATCTCCTAAAAGTTAAAACACGATATGGAGATGCCGCAGGAATAGCGGTCAGCGGAACGATTTCCGGAGACGTTGAATACATAATTTCTAAGCAAGGATTAAAAATTCAAGACCTAAGCCCCATTATAGGGATTGTGAAAAAGGAAGCAGCGAAGTTTGCCGTTGAAAACCAAGAATTATTAAAAAGTGAATTAAGCGATCAAGATGTGCCATTCTAATAAACCAAAGGAGGAACCAAAATGAATCATCTTAGTTTATTTACAGGCATTGGCGGGCTAGATATCGCTGCCGAGTGGGCAGGGTTTGAAACCGTTGGGCAATGCGAGTGGGCAGATTACCCTACGAAAGTATTAGAAAAGCACTGGCCAGATGTGCCAAGGTGGAGAGATATCAGAAGTGTAACAAAGGAGAGTTTTTATGAGCGCACAGGATTACATACAGCCGACATTATCAGTGGAGGATTCCCATGCCAACCCTTCAGTGTGGCTGGAAACCAAAAAGGTAAAGAAGACGACCGTTACCTCTGGCCAGAAATGCTCCGAGTTATCAGAGAACTTACGCCACGTTGGGTTATTGGTGAGAACGTACCTGGAATCATCAAACTTGCCGGGAAAACAGTTTGTGAAGACTTGGAGCGTGAGGGATACGCTGTCACCGTTTTTAATTTTGAAGCTGCGGCTGTCGGAGCACCGCACAGAAGAGAGCGAGTCTTCTTTGTGGGGCACGCCAAACACTATGGATTATCTTCCATCACGGAGCTACGAAGCAATGAAACGTCAAGCGACCAACGGCGGCAGGAAAAACCGTATGAGACCCGGCAATTTAAGAGAACAGGTGGATCCCTTGATGTGCCAAGCGTACACGGAAGCGCGACAGGAATCCAATGCGAAGCCAGCATCTTCGGAGAGTCGAATGAAGATGAAGTTAGAAAAAGCAATGCCGATTTTGCTGAACGATCAAGTTGTGCATCCCCATTTGATGTGGCCGACTCCCACAACACAGGAGACGGAACACCCAGACGCAGTTTTGACAGAAACCGGCAGGAGATTGTCAGCGAACGGGCAGACCAGCCACAGCCTAGGGCTTGCGGATGCGGTGAAGATGTTTCCCACTCCCAATGCGCGGGATTGGAAAGACACAATGACGGGTCACGCTCCTCCCAGCAGGCAGAAACTGTCGGAGCAGACTTTAGGGCAGAGGATATCGGCCATGGGGGAAGCATCTGGTCAGTTGAACCCAACGTGGGTAGAGTGGCTAATGGGATTCCCTCTAGGGTGGACAGACTTAAATGCCTTGGAAATGCAGTAGTACCACAACAAGCCTATCCTATTTTTAAGGCAATAGCAGAGGTCGAGGAAAAAGCCCTGCAGGATGGCAGCCATGAGTTGTTTGGGGAGGTACAGGGATGATTAAATATGTACAGGGATACAGCGATACAGATGGCATAAATTATTGTCCATATTGCGGAAAAGAAATATACCAGCATAGAGCCGATGGAACTGGAGCATGCATGGAATGTGGGGAGATATTTGCAGTTATTGAAGTTGAAAGAGTTGAGGTGCGGGGATGAAAAGTAAAATATCAGACCAACAAATCAAAGAATTGATGGACGCAGGAATGTCTTGCAGAAAAATAGCGGACACGTTAGGTTTTAAATCTACTGGAACTGTTTCTTACCGAATGAAGCGAATCAGAAACCAACAATCACTCTCTCAGGAGCGAGCATTTGATTTAAAGCCACTAGACACGCTGACTAAAGACACGGTTACATACAGAGTTATAGACGTTCATGAGGATAGTTTTACAGTTCGGCGTGTTAACTACGAATGGCAAGACGGCGTTAAAATCAAAGATGTTACAACAATTTCAAAAACGGATTATATTTCAGGTGTGTCAGGCTATCGCAAAATGGACCTGCCTGAAGTCAAGATTTATAAGCTAGATTCCGATCCTGAAGAAACCAAAAAAACTCAACTCGATTACGAAGCTTCAAAACTATCGGAACTTGGTGATGATCCTGCTTATGAATTTGATAGACCAGCACACAAGGAGTCGTTTACACTTGAGAGTAAATTCCGGGCAGAACTTGACTTATACGATGATGCGCGGCAGAGAATTATGGATAGGGTTGTGGATGAATTGCCGCTTGATGCCAAGGATCTCAATACCTATTCGAGGGTTGTGGAACGATATGGAGGCTGCCTATGACTAAACAAGACCTTGAGCAACTCCGGGCCCTGAAAACGGAGATCCGCCTGCTGGATGAAGAGCTCCACTCCCTGCCCATGACCACCGACTCGGTGACTGGTTCTATGCCCGAGCATCCGTACATAAGCCACACAATTAAAATCAAAGGCTTGGACATGGAACTCCACGATAGCCTACAAAAACGCTTAGAGCGAAAGCTGGTGGTATTGCAGGGGCGTCTAAAAGCCATGGAGGATTGGCTTGATACGGTGGAGGATTCGGAGATGCGGACGATACTTAGATTACATTATCGAAATGGCTTGAAGCATGAAGTGATTGCGAACGAACTGGGGTATAGCAGACATGCAATTACTATGAAAATTAAAAGATTTTTTGAAAAAGAGTAAATTGTGACACTTGTGACATTTTATCCGTGTTATTATGTTACTGGGTGATAATGTCCACAGATTGGAACCCTCCTTGTTAATTCGAAAAGACGACCGATATAACTGGTCGTCTTTTTGGTTGATTTCTACAATAACTTAAGATATTATAGAGTTGAAAGGAGGCGAAAAAATACATGAAAACAATTGAACGTAATGGATTTTGCAAGAGTAAAGACGGAATTGGTGTACAAATTAAAATTACTGGAATGGAAGTAAAAATAGACCGCCCAAGAGGAACTAATTTCACAACAATAAGGTGTGACGAGCAAGACAACTGTCCACATAGAAAACAATGTATACACTCTTCTGAATCAGTAGAAAAAGAATTTAAACCAACAGTAGCATTTAACACTTGAACCCTGCCTAGGGGTTCTTTTTTAATATAACACAACAAAACGATTGAGAGGTGGTGAGGCTTGGCGCAAAATTATGAACTTGCAGAACAGGATTACATGGACGGCATGAAGTATAAAGAAATTGCCGAAAAATATAATGTCACTCTCAACACGGTGAAATCGTGGAAGACCAGACACAAGTGGTCTAAGAGTAAATCGAAAAGTGTGCATGCAAAAAATAAAAAAGTATGCACACAAAAGCGAGGCGGGCAACCCGGCAATAAAAATGCAGTTGGCGGAAATCAATCTGCCCCACCTAAAAACAAGAACGCGGAAAAGCACGGCTTATTCTCAAAATACCTCCCAAAAGAAACGATGGAACTAGTGGAAGCTGTCGGCACCCTCTCCCCTCTCGACATATTGTGGGATCAGATAACTATCCAGTACGCTGCCATCATCCGGGCGCAGAAAATAATGCATGTCTCTGACCGGGACGACAAGACGATTGAAAAGGTTGGTGAACAAAGCGGCAAAATTATCGGTGAGAAGTGGGAAGTGCAGCACGCTTGGGATAAACAAGCAAACTTCCTGCAGGCTCAGGCTCGGGCGATGACGTCGCTTAACAGCATGATTAAAACTTATGATGATATGTTACACCGCAACTGGGACCTTGCCACAGAGGAGCAGAAAGCTAGAATTGAGAATATCAAAGCCGGTACAGCCAAACTCAAAGGCGAGGGCAAAGAGCCCAACACCAAGCTCATGGAAGCTCTTATAACTGTCGTAAAGGGCGGTGAGGGCAAATGATCACCTTCTCCCCTAAGCAAGCAAATGCGATCGCACGGCCGTTTATAGACAATTCCTTAGAGGTCCTTGAAGGCACACCGCGTTCTGGTAAGACGACCGCCGGAGTGTTCCGGTCGGCTAGGTTTTACATTGAGACCGCTGACCAAAACCACCTCATTCTCGGCTACAACCAAGAGCAAGCCTACAAGCTTTTTATTGACTGTGACGGCATGGGCCTGCAAAACATATTTGATGGCAATTGTCGGATCCGTCACGACGAACACGGGGACCACTTAGAGATTCACACCCCCAGCGGGGAAAAGCGGATCTACTACAAAGGCGGCGGCAAGGCAGACAGTTATAAAAGCTTCCAAGGGTTATCCTTCGGGAGCGTTGTTTTTTTAGAAATCGATTTGCTGCACCCTAACACGTGGAACGAGGCTTTTAGGCGTACATTTGCCGCAAAGACACGGTGGCATCTTGCGGACCTCAACCCTCCCTCCCCTCAGCACCCCGTGATCAAAGATGTGTTCGAGGTACAGAATACAATTTGGAATCACTGGACGATGGACGACAATCCGATTCTCTCCATGGAGCGTAAGCAAGCATTATTTGAGGTGCTTAGCAAAAACCCATTCTTGCTTGAGAGAGACTGGTTTGGGCGCAGGGTAATCCCGCAAGGAGTTATATACTCTATGTTCAGCCATGCGGAGAATATCGTATCCGGAATAACTGGTACGGTGATGGAAATGTACTTTTCCGGTGATGGCGGGCTTTCAGACGCCACGTCTGTAAGTTGCAACATCGTTACCAGAGACGACAAGGGTAAGTATCGACTCCATCGCGCAGCTAATTATTACTACGACAGCACGGCAACAGGCATGGTTAAAGCCATGAGCCTACAGGCAAAGGACATAGCCTACACGTTTATCCCCTACTGCCGAAATAAATTTAAAATGCGGGAGTCGGAAGTGTTCGTCGATCCTGCGTGTAAGGCGCTCAGGGAAGAGTTATCTCTAGTAGGTATCGACACTAGAGGAGCAGACAATAACGCCCATGACGTCAAAGGCAACGCTAAAGGCATAAAAGTCGGTATCGAAAGGACTCAGTCCCTTATTGCGGATAGGGTCCTTTTGCTCATAGAAGACGAAAAGTACGGCCATCAGGACTTTCTCCGGGAAGTCTCGCTTTACGTAGTAGACAAACACGGAGAGCCAGTGGACCTGTACAACCACGCTATGGACGAGTGCCGATACGCCGTTAATTATTTTTACAAACAATATATCAGATAGGAGGCTAAGATGAGTCTACTACAAACCATGAAAGGAGTGTGGAACCGAATGACAAACGGGTCACCAAAACAGCTTAAGACAGTGTTTGAGGTTAGCGGAGTTCCCTCCTTTAGCCAATTTTATTTTTATGGGATTTTCCTTTGGAAATTTCTTTACAAAGGATTCTACAAGCCGTGGCACGTTATTCCAGCACCTACAATTATGTCCCCTAACGGCGTGCGCAACATGGAAACCCTATGCGCCGCTAAGGCAATTTCTTCTGAGTTGGCATCTCTAATCTGGGCAGAGGAATGCGATACAAACGTATCTACTGCCGGGCGAGAAAAGACAGACGCCTCCCCTGACCCGCTTCGAGAGTTCGTGAACTCTGTGCTTGAATATAACAATTTTAACACCAAGACCCGGGAACTAATTGAACAGGCTATGGCGTTGGGTGGCGGTGCATTCAAGGTGTGGTACGATACCGAAAAAGAGCAGATTCAAATTGGATACCATCAAGCGGATCAGTTTGTACCCCTTTCGTGGAATAACGCCACCGTATCCGAGGGCGTGTTTATTTCAAGACAGGCAAAAGACGGCTATTATTACACTACCCTTGAGTTTCACAAATGGAACGGCCAAGAGTATGTAATCACCAACGAACTTTACCGGGCGCAAGTTGATAAGTCCACAGAGCCTCAAGATATTCTTGGGATCCGGGTGCCGCTCAGCACCATCTACAGCAACCTAGAGGAGCGTACAGTCATTGGAGGACTGCAAACTTCTCTCTTTTCGTATTTTCGCACAAATATTGCTAATAACCTAGACGACAATAGCCCTCTTGGGGTTTCAATCTACGCCAATGCCCTCTCCACACTCAAGGCACTTGACATTTGTTACGATAGCTTTATCCGTGAGTTTGTCCTTGGAAAGAAAAGAATCATAGTACCTGCACAGGCTATGCGGTATGTAACGGATCCTACCACAGGGGCACGGCTGCGGTACTTTGATGCCAACGATGAGGTCTATGAGGCCCTATCAAGCGATGACGATGGCAGTCTCAACATCAAGGACAATTCCGTGGAGCTGAGAGTTGAGGAGCACGAGCAAGCCATTAATGCTTTTTTAGGCATACTGGCATTTCAGATTGGACTTTCCCCTGGCAGTATCACATTCGACAAGGTGGAGGGACTCAAGACAGCTACAGAGGTCATCTCGGAAAAATCCAAAACTTTTAAGACAGTCAAACTCCACCAAAAGCCTATTAAAGCAGCGGTTGAAAAACTGATACATAACATTATTGCGGTGGCAATCCTCTACGATGTGCATCATGAGGGGCAATCAGTGGAGTCTCTTGCCTCTGCCGGGTACGACATCAACGTCTTTTTCGATGACTCCATTGTTGACAGCCGGGAAGCCAAGATCAATGAGGGTGTGTTGCTGATTAACAATGGTCTAATGTCTAAAATTCGGTTTATGATGGAAAAATTAGGCTACACCGAAGACGATGCCAAGGCGGAACTACAAGCCATTAAGGATGAGGGCGCAGTGTCTGGCATAAATGTAGACGAACTGCGATTTAATCAGTTTTCATAGGAGGATATTATGAGATTAATTGAAAATACTACCGTACCGGCTGAAAGTCAAGACATACTGGTGGGAAGGGGTACAATGCTGAGCATAGAAATGTACGGCACCGCTTCTACCATATCTGTATTTGTGCAGGGTAAAATCAGCAAAGAGGCACCATACAGCACCACGCCCGTAATGGACGTATCTGTTTATGATACCGTTACAACCTTGACCACTAAAGGCGGTATATATGTTGTCGACATCTCGCCCTTTGAGTACGTTCAAGTTGTGGTTTCTGCTATTTCTGATGGATCCATTACTGTAGACGGGAAGGTGATGTGATGACGGGCGTAGATACTTACGGCAGAATGCTTGCAACTAAAGCCTTGAAACGAACGCGCATCCAAACTTTTAACACGGTGGCTCAGCTGCTGGCAAGCACCGGCTACGAGGGTCAGCTTGCCAGCGCAAAGGACACAGACCACCTCTATCTTTTTGAGGGAGGTGGCTGGGTTGACACTGGGGTCAATGCTCCAGACGTGGTTGCTCGGCAAGTGGCAGCACAGGCGCAGATAACAGCTGACGCGGCACAGATCGCAGCCAACCAAGCTGTAGCAGCTATCCCGTACACGAATACGTGGTGCTTAGAAGATGGCTCCGCTGTGCTCCCCCTCACCACGAGCTATGTTAAGGTAGGCATAACAGGGGCAACCAAGCGCCCAGTCTCAAGCTATGCCTTTACGCTTGCCAACAGCGAAATCACTTGCTTGCGTAAAGGCATAGTCAAAATGACACGCACCGTAAATCTTTCGGGGCGACTAGATGAAAACATTGTCATCTACCACACAATTCGCAAAAACGGCACGTCTGATCTATTTGAAAATATCTTTGAGGGATCAAGACAGAATTTCCACAGTGAGTTTTACATAGAGGTCAATGTCGGTGATGTGCTTAGTATTTGGGCGAAAGCAAACAAAAGCGACAGCGCAACTGCACAAAACAGACGAATAACGGTTGAATATGTATAGGCGGTGATCGTATGGCTAATATCCCCCCCAATCTCCTCGACACGCTGTCAGAGCCACTTACCGAGGTCTACAAACACATCGAAGATGAACTGCTGATTAATATTGCTAGTAGGTTTAACTCCGACAAAGGCATTGCAACTACGGAATGGCAGATTAAAAAGCTAGCGCAGATTGGGCAGCTGACACAGGACAATATCAAGATTATTGCTAAGAATGTCGGCCAGATCCCGGAGCTAACCCAGATTGCCCTTGAAAGCACTATGTGGGAAACTCTTTCTGGCTTAGAGCCTGATTTCTTGGAAGCGGTCAAGCAGAGTTACGCCGCACCTGCGATGCATCCCCCGCAAGCCTCACCCGCCATCAAACAAGCCCTTGAAAATTACGGAAAACAAGCAATTAATCAAATGAATCTTGTAAACACTGTCATGTTGGAGGGGTCATTAAAAGCTTACCGCAAGGCTATTGTAAACACTGTCACAGAAGCTAATTACGCGGCAGCCCAAGGCATCATGAACAAGGCTACAGGAATGGTTATAACCGGTGTAGAAAGTCGTCAAACTGCCCTCACAAAAGCCATTAAGCAAATGGCAAATGAGGGCATTACTGCGTTTTACGACAAGTCTGGGAGGGCATGGAGTCCAGAAGCCTACATCAACATGGACATCCGTACCACCATGGGCAACACGGCTACGGCTACGGTGTTTGCCCGGATGGATGATTACCAAGCTGATTTAATTGTTACCTCTTCTCACGCCGGGGCAAGACCTCTTTGCGCCCAAGATCAAGGCAGAATGTTTTCTCGCTCTGACGGATCCGGGACCACTACAGACGGCAGCGGTCAAACTCTCCGTTATGACCCTTGGAGCAGCTCGTCATATGGAGAGCCCGCGGGGATCCTTGGCATCAATTGCCACCATTACTTATCCCCATTCATCCCCGGCGTTTCTTATAAGCGCAACAAGCCTACTGAGGACTTTGCCGAGAATTCCAAGGAGTATAAGCAAAGCCAACAGCAACGGGGCATTGAAAGAAACATTCGGACAGCAAAACGTGAAGCACAGATGCAGAAAGTCGCCGGGAACAGCGAGGAATTCGAAAAGGCAGCAACCAAAGTCAAGCAAAAGCAGTCTGCCTACAAAGAATTTTGTGAGGTCACCGGTCGCACTCCCCGCCCCGACCGTACCCAAGTAGTTGGATATGACCGTAAGACAGCTGCAAGCGTGGCGCAGGCAAATAAATCGTATGTTGAAAAGCTTGACAAAAGGAACAAAGATGCTAAACTGATATTAGACATAAAAAGCACAGGCATTCGAGGTGAAGTTAACCTCACTCCAACGCCAATTAATACAGAGAAACTTACCTTCGATGATAAGCACATCAATAAAGAACGACAGCATAACGTCACGAGAGAAGAGGCGGTTTCATATATTAAAAATGCAAAAATTTCAACTTCAACTTGGAATGGCAAATTTGAAAATTATTTTAGCGCTGACGGGGCATCCTATGTAAACACAGAGACTGGCAGCATCCGAACAGCCTACAAAGCGTCTGAGTACGATGAAAAAATTAGTAAATTGATGGAGGTGTTAAGCAACCATGAAGGATAAAGTAATGTGTCCCTTAGTGGATGCTCACATAGAAGACATAGAATGTATTGAAAACTGCGATTGCATCGACGGTGTGATGAAGCTTTCCTCTTTGCCTGAAAAGTTTCAAGCGAAGCCCAATTTCAAGGAAATGTGTTCGCAATGTAAAAATCGATCAAATTTCTAAATAAATAAAGTTATCTCAAAGCCCTGTGTTATTTGCAGGGTGTTTTTGTGTGTAAAGAAAGGAGAATTATATGTCTTGTAATCACATGGTCAACCCGTTTTTTAAGCGGATTGGTGACACTGTTACTTGCTGCAAATGTGGGGAGGACTTTACCCCGGAGGAATACGAAGAAATGCGTAGGAATCCCCCACCCACCGAAAATCCTGAAGGAGGTGATCCGGACAATCTAAACGCCCTCAATGTTAAGCAGCTTACGGAAATGGCAAAAGAACTAGGCGTAACTCTTGTTGGACGGGAAAGGAAGCCCGATTTGATCGAGGCCATTCGCACTGCAAGACCTGGAGACCTGGCGCCCATTGATGGTGAGCCAAATGAATGAGTTCCAAAAGCTTATAGCCTTTCTGAAAGTCAGTTATAATAATCTGACCACGCTCCATCGGAATTTGACCGGTTGTGAGTGGTTTCCAACCCATGAGAAGCTGAGTGAGTACTACGAATATACCGCAGAGGTCGTGGATGATCTGGCCGAGATCGGCATTTCTTTGGGATACGCTGAGCCAACCGTTGCCGATTCGGTGTTAATGTTTCAGCCAGATGTCCTTCCTGCACAGCCAAGGGATTCGCCTGAGAGCCTCAGACTCACCATGGGTATATTCCGCAGCGTTGCCGGCATGATGGATGCGGCATCCCCTTCCACGCCTCCTGACGTCCAAAATAAAATATTGGAGTACCGTTACTGGTTTAACAAAGAGGCGAATTATAAACTTGCAAGAGCAATTGGTAATTCTACCACGCTAAATGATGACGATGACGATTAAATCGTCTTTTTTTATTTCAACTCGACCAGCGTCAAGTCGTTAAAGAACGAGCGCCCAGCTTTAAGGCGAGAAAGAAAGGATGAAAAGTTATGGCATTTACAAGAAAATTTTTAATCGATAATGGAGTCCCCGAAGACAAAGTAGACGTAATTCTTGGCGAAAGGCAACGTACGCTATCTGATTATGTGCCAAAAGCAGACGTGCAGGCGCAGATCGATGAGGCTATGAAGACCGCACCACAGTCTGTCAACGTGACCGAGTCTGAAGAGTACAAAGCCCTGCAGGCGGAGTACGGCGGATATAAGGTCAAAACAGACCTCAAGGGCAAAGGCGTCAAAGAGAAATTTTTAGATGACCTGCTCGGCAAAATAGACCGTGAAAAAGAGTTAGACCCACAACTCGAAAAAATAAAAGAGACTTATTCGGAGTTTTTTGAGACAGAAACCGATCCGCAACAACAGCAAGAACCGCCCAACAAACCGACATTTGCCGTGCCCCCCAAGGGCCCAATGCCCACCGGGGACACTGGCAAGAAGTTCGGGGACGTCTGGGGATTCGCACCTAAAAAAGAATAGGAGATAATTATGGCATTTACGCAAGAACCTACAAATTACGCAGTTGACTACGCTAAAGAGCTGGCCAACGCTTACCCTTATCTGATGTACGCATCGGAAATCTACACGACCCCAAACAACAGCATCTACCGTCCGCTGAACGGAAAATCAATCCAAATTCCGTCAATGACGACAAGTGGCGCAAGGGCTGTAAACAGAGATGGAATAGACGGCGTTTTCTCTCGGAATTTTAACTCCGATTACGAAAGCAAAGACATGCAAATGTACCGTGAGTGGCCGACATCGCTTGACCCAATGGATGTCGATCAAACAAACATGGTTTACACAATCGCAAACGCCACAAAAACGTTTAATCAGTTTGAGAAAACGCCCGAAATGGATGCGTACGCGTTTAGCAAAGTAGCCGGTTTTGCCACAACTGCAGGAAATGTTGACACCACAGTGTTGACCAAGGAAAATATCCTTGAAAAATGGGACGCTTACTTGCAAAACATGGTCGAAAACAGAGTCCCCATGGATGGCATCGTCTGTTATATGCCGCCGCCAATTTACAAGTTGCTGAAAGAAGCAGCTGGCATCACTCGATTTGTCGATGTTGGAAGCAACTCCGGCCAAATTACTCGGCTCGTCGCATCCTTGGATGGTGTCAAAATTAAACAAGTACCGTCCAATATGATGCAGACCGTTTTTGACTTTACGGTTGGATGGGTTAAGGGCGTAGGCGCAAAGCAAATCAACATGTTATTTGTGCATCCGCTCTCCATTATAGCCCCGATCATCTATGAGACATCCATGATCACGCCACCTGCTGCTAACACAAAGGGCAAGTGGCTCTATTACGAGTCATACTACTACGATGTATTTGTCCTCAGCAAGAGGACCGGAGGCTTGTACGTTAATACAGCCGCCTAGGAGGTGTCCGCTATGGCATATGTAGATTATACCTACTACACTGAGGACTATGTTGGGGAGCCGGTTGACGAGACCGACTTCCCCCGGTATGAAGCACGAGCATCGGAAGCGATTGACGCCGTCACTCGATACCAGATTACGGGTATTGACAATCTGGATTCTTTTACTCAGGGGCAAGTTAAAAAGGCCGTGTGTGCCCAAGTCGAGTACTACGCTTCTAACGGGATTAACTTAGCAACAGATGGTTTCCTTGCTGATAACTTTACCATCGGTAAGTTTTCCGCAAACTATGGCACGGGGCAGAGCAAGAACGGCGCTAATACAGTATGCGTCAAGGCTATCTCTCTGCTTGAGCAAACAGGACTCTTAAACCGTCAAGTACAAACTGTAGGGCAACCATTTCTTTATGGGGGGTGGTAACAATGCGCCCTATACCAAAGCATCTATTGATCCACCAAGCAACCTTACGCAAGTACATAGGACTTGATGCCATGCAGCAACCCGTTTATGCCGCCGATGCACCTCTTCCCCATGTCCGCATTGAACCAAGCAGTAAAATCATAACCGGTAAGGACAATATCCAGCGTCAGTTAAATTCTCTACTCTTCTTCGACTGTCAAAACAGCAGTCCTAAAGCAACAGAATTTAACGAGCTGGATTTAGTAGTTTTTGAGGGTAGAGAGCGACTGGTAGTGTGGGTAGAACCCTTGTACGCTTACGGACCGCGCCCCCATCACTATGAAGTGGGGCTAGTGTAATGGGCATAAGTGTAGAGCTTAACAAGGCTGCTGTTGCTGCTCGCATTAAAGCGGCGACACAAAAGGCTCAAATAGCAATGGCAGAACAAGCCCTGCAGGACAGCAATCAGTATGCAAGACATGATCAAGGGCAGCTTATTGAAAGCAGTATTATTGCTTCTCAACCCGACAAAGGGCTGCTTGTGTGGGACACACCCTATGCCAAAAAAGTCTACTATCTGGGTACTCCCGCCAAGGACGTTAACCCAAATGCTAGCATTATGTGGGTCCACAAAGCCCGGGCGGCTCACGGTAAACAGTGGGAAGATATAGCACAAAAAATAATCAAAAAGGAGGTGTAGAACGTGACGCCAAACGAAGAATTACTTAGAAAAATTATTGAGACCATTGACGAAGAACTACCCTCCTTGCCCCCTATTACTGTTGGGCAGCTGCAGCCTGAGGGCGGTATTGTGATGCAGATGGTAGGAGGTTACAATCAAGACGCATATCTTAATCGGGGCTTTTTAGAGGTTATGCCACTGCTTTTTTTGTCTAAATCACAAGATCAGACTGAGGCGTTTAATTGGCTCTTTAAAATTTGTAGTACTCTCGAAGGACTACCCGAATATCCGTCAACAGATACATATGAATGGATTAATGCAATCTGCACCACTTCCCCTACCTATGTTTCAAGGGAAGAAACAGGCAAACGCATGTTTATTTATTCATGTGTTATAGACATCCAATTTATGATTAGAAAGGAGAATTAAATGTCAGATAAAATAAATATAACGACCGTTCTCAATTATCAACAAAAACTCGAGATTGATATTACTCCGCAGGCAGCGCTGCCTACTTGGGCACGGGTGAGCGAAGGGTTTAGTAATGCTTCTCAATCGCTTAATGAGGTGATTTACCAAGCGTCCTATCTCTCGGATGAGGGCTACGGCTCTACAGAGGTCACCGGTGGTCAATTGACATTCAAGCTAGACGGCGACCGCAAGATTGGGGACCCTGCACAGGATTATATCTTTAGTGACGAGGTCCGCACTAATTTTGGGGCAGCAAGAAAGACCACTTTTAGAATCACCTCCAAGGACGGCAAGGTGATTCAGGGTAACTGCACCATTGCCAAGGCAGACATCACCGGAGGCGACGCCAACAAGGTGCAAAACGTGTCCGTAGAGATCCACTTCAACGGCAAACCAGAGGTTATCCCTGCGCTTGATGCCCTAACAGTGGTGTCGGTACCCGGCACTTTGTCTGGTGAGACATCCATCTACGTAAACCCATCCCTATCAGCTGGCAACAGCTATAAGTACAAAACGGGCGCAAGCGTCACATTGCCGGTGGCGGATGAGATCCTCACAACTGGCTGGGTAGACTGGGACGGAACCGCCAAGATTGAGGCGGTTGCAGGTAATCAAATCGTTATTGCGGAAGTTGCCACGCTTACCAGCGCCTGTAAAAAGGCGGGCATAGCGACAGTTACATCAAAAGCTTAATTATCAGACAGGATGCCTTATGCGTCCTGTCTATTTTGTATTTAAGGAGGCATTATCATGGCATTTAAGCTAAACAGAGAGAAAACCACTGCAATCGAGGGCGTGGAGATTAACGGTAAGGAGATAAGCGTGGTCCCTAGCATTCTAAAGATGGGGCCAGAGTTTAACCGCCGTTTCAACAAATTAATTATCGCAGAAAAACAGCTGAAAGAAATTATAAAACCAGAAAAATTCAATTCAGAAGACATAGATTTTGTCAAATTAGAACAACTACAACAAGCATACGGGGACGCTGTAATTGGCATCTTAGAGTTTATCTTCGAAGCGGAGGGTTCAGCGGAAATCCTAGCCTACTACGAGGACAATTACATCGAGCTCTTAACTATGCTACAACCGTACCTGCTAGAGATTATCGTCCCTGCCCTTCAGGCTGAATCAGAGCGTAATCGCAAGAGGCATGCCGAGATGCATAAGGGCAAGCAGAAAAAACGGTTTGGGGCGCGGTAATGCTACTATATGAACCCCTGCCCTGCTCTATTGAGTGGGACGGTCAGGAAATCCCTCTGAACTTTAGTTTTGACCGGGTGCTGCACTTGTTTGACATGTGGAAAGACCTCGGACTCACGGACCACGAGAAACTCAACATTGCCCTAGAACTTCTCGTTGACGACGAAACCATCGCCCGGAAGGTGCTACGCTCTAGTGACGGGATTAAAAGTGCCTTGTTTGCGCAGATATACAAAGAATATCTTGAGCCCGAAGATAAGCCGAGCAAAACAGGTCCGCGCCTCTTTGACTTTAACGAGGACGCGGATTTTATACTTGCGTCTTTTTGGATGGACTATGGGATTGACCTGATAGAGGCGCAAGGACAATTAGACTGGCGTAAGTTTTTGGCACTCTTCCAAGGGCTATCTAAAAATACAAAGATCAAAGAAGTCATGTCTATTCGAGCTCGTCCTGTCCCCTCGCCCACAAAGCATAACCAAGAGGAAATACAACAGCTACAGGAGCTTAAACAATATTACGCACTCTCCCCTGCAGAGAACGAAAACAACTTCGATGGCGCCGTAGAGCGTCTTTTTTCCACTTTGGAAGCCCGCGTGAGGAGGTGAGCAAGTGTCTGATGGAAAAGTAACATATGAGGTCCGGGTAGACGACAGCAAGATTGATCAGGACATGTCACAAGCGGATAGCAAGGTAAAAAGCTCAGGTGATAAGTTGGTAAATACCGCAAAAGCGGCAGGGCTTGCCATCGGTCTAGCCCTTGTCGCTGCAGGCGCTGCATCCGTAAAGTTTGGTCAGGAATTTGAGACTGCAATGGCAAAAACTAGCACGCTAATCGACACTAACACAGTCGATATGAAGCAGCTAGAAAAGGCTACGCTTGACTTGTCAGATAAAACTGGTATTGCCGCTTCTCAGTTAGGGGAAACCATGTACAATGCGCTTTCTGCGGGCGTGAAGCTTGGGGAAGATGGCGCAGATATGATGGCGTTTCTCGAAAAAAACGCTAAATTGGCGGTAGGCGGCTATACAGATATTGATACTGCTGTCACGGCAACTGCAAAGGTTATGAATGCCTATAAAATGAGCATAGAGGATACCGACAGGGTGCATAAAATCCTTATGCAGACTCAAAACAATGGGATTGTTGAAGTCGGTGAACTTGGCAGCGTCCTTGCAAACGTAACCCCTACCGCCGCTGCTATGAACGTGGAGTTTGAGCAAATTGGCGCTGCACTTTCCAATATGACTGCACAAGGCACACCAGCAGCGCAAGCAACAACACAGCTAAACAGCCTGTTCGCGGAACTAGGCAAAAGCGGCACACAGGCACAAAAAGCTTTAGAAAAAGCCACCGAAGGCACCGAATATGCCGGAATGAGTTTTCAAGACATGATGAAGGCAGGCGTTCCGCTTAACGAAGTGCTTGACCTCATGGGTGCATATGCAACGGAAAACGGACTCAGTATGCTTGACATGTTTTCTAGTATTGAGGCTGGCAAAGGTGCCCTTGCACTTTCTGGGGAAAATTCAGCTAAATACACCGAAAACCTAAAAGCCATGAGCACTGAAGTCGATGTGGTCGGTGAAGCATTTGAAAAAAATCAAACTACTGCAAAAGCTTTTTCAGATATGTTTAATCAAATTAAAAATGCGGCAATCGAGCTATTTATTTCCATGAAACCGCTATTCGAAACCGCATTACCCGCCTTAGGGGGAGTTTTGAGTGGTCTTTTAGGCACGATAAAAGACGTGTTGGATTTTGCCCAAGAACACCAAACCATCATGGGTTTAATCCTAATCGGGATTACCACCCTAGCGGTTGCCATCGGCGCATATACTATAGCTCAAAACGCGGCTGCCATTGCTACCGCTGTAGCCACAGCGGCTACTACGGCTTTTGGGACCGTTGTAGCGTTCCTGACGTCCCCCATTACGCTTGTGGTATTGGCCATCGGCGCTTTAATCGCTGCTGCATGGCTAATTTACAAAAATTTTGATGAGATTAAGGCATTTTTAGTTGGCGTATGGGACGCAATAGTTACCGAATTTACCGAATTTAAGGATACCCTTTTAACCTTTTTTGCAGAACTTTGGGAATCCATACTGACAGGACTGCAAGAGGCATGGACAGCTCTTTTGGATTTTCTCACCACCATTTTAACATTTCTTTACGAATTTTTAGTCACCACCTTTAGCAATATCGTAACTCAGAGTGTTAGTGTTTTTAGGAAAATACTAGATGGCATTGGGTCAATCATTGACAGTATTAAGGGCATCTTTAAGGGCTTGACGGAGTTTGTAGCAGGCGTGTTCTCTGGCGACTGGCAACGGGCGTGGAATGGGGTAATAACCATCTTTGGCGGGGCTTTAGAGTTAATCCCGGGTGCAATCGATAGCATCAAGAACATATTTAAAGGGCTAACGGAGTTTGTGGCAGGTGTGTTTACATCCGACTGGGGACGGGCATGGAATGGCGTGATAACTGCATTCAAGGGGATTATTAATTTAATACCAGGCACAATTGAAAATGTCCTAAACGGAGTCATTGGGCTAATAAATAATGCGATAGATGGCATAAATGATGTTCTTGATTTAATTCCGGGAATGCCCTTATTGCCAAACATCCCTCGGGTTACTGTTCCAAAATTTCATGATGGCGGAATTGTCAATTTTGGCGGACAGCGGGAAGGTCTGGCATTGCTTGAGGATGGCGAAATGGTGCTTACCAGACAGCACCAAGCAGATCTATTATCGATGCTGTCCGGAGCACCTCAGGCGGCTACAAGTTATAACAAAACATACGGGGATGTGGTTAAAAAGGTTGATGTTGGCGGAATTGTAGTATATGGCACCCCCGGCATGGATCCGGAGGCTCTCGCCTCTTACACAATTGACAAATTGCGCCGAGAATTGGAGGGATAACATAATATGATACAAACAATTCAAGCAATTTACGAGAGCGATAACGGTTTTACACTGACCTTCGGCGCACCCTCTGCTTACAACATGTTAGGTCGCATTAAGGATACTGTGGGGGTGGATACTCAAACCCTCAAACCAGTGTTTTATGATGGCGCAATAATCCAACGCAACACTTTAAAACAGCGCAATATTAAGCTTTCCGTTTCATTTACTGCAAAGGACGCCGCCGATTATGCCGCCCTGCAAGATCAGCTACAAAAGACCATCAACCCTAAATTTATGGGTACGCTAAAGTATTATAACGGTGTGCGGTGGCTACAAATTAGGTGCCATCCGACAAAGACTCCCCCGTTTGAAGGGGAATCATATTTTATCTGCGATGTGGAGTTTGATTTTGAATCCGACGATTCCTATTGGGAGGACGTAGAAGAAACTACGCAGGAGATAGGAGTGACCGAAAAGCTACTGATTTACCCATTTACCTACGTCGCCAGTGGCAAGCCATACGGCAACATTAACCGGTTCTTTCACGTCACAAACGCCACCGGGATCGCTACTTACCCGATTGTTGAGATTTATTCCACTGTAAACAGTTACCTGACAATAACAAATGAATCCACTGGCGCCCAGTTAGTTCTTCGGCAAAAAATCGAACCCGGGCAAAAAGTAATTATCAACATGGACATGGCGGTTGCAGGACTATATGGGATGGTTGATGGGGTTTGGACGTACATAAAGGATGCAAGCAACTACATTGCCCTTACCTCCGAACCTATTGTGATCGTGCCGGGGTACAATGGCATCCGTATCCGCTCTTCAAACCCAGCCGAAGAGATTGTGGCGCTCTTCAGGTACAAATTTTTGTATAACGGGGTGTAGGTATGGCAAAAATACAAATTAAGGTTTTTAACAGCTCCTTAGAAATTGTAGGGAGCACTTGGCTAGAGTCAGATATATCTTTCGATATGGAAATTCGGGTACCCGGCACCTTTCAAATCGAGCTATCAACCGAGGCTCCCGGAGCAGCCGAGTTTTTAATTGACCGGATAATCCTGATCGATGATGCGGAGCAGTTTGCCGGTCTCATAACCGACGTGCGTTTAAAGGTGTCCTCTAGTGGCACCTTTTTTGTAATTAGGGGTCGGGAACTTAAGTATATTTTATCCTTTCGTAATATCTTACCTCTTGGGTACGCCCCCCCCGTCTCCCCTGTGTCACAAATAAGAGATATCGGCACCACGGAATTCCTGTGCAAAAAATACGTGCGGGAAAATTGCGTATCGAGCCGCCCTATTTCCCTACTCTCTGTCACTCCTAATTTAGACCGAGGGGTAGACACAGCATACAGCCCCCGAAACACGAATCTGGTAACAGCCCTAAACGACCTTACTCTAGCTGCAAACATGGGCTATAACGTAGCGTTTGACCCCCTAGCTAAGACAATGAAGTTTGACATGATCGCCGGCAACGACCGGACTATCGATCAGGACGTTAATAAGCGGGTGGTTTTCTCTTGTCTTTACAACAATCTAGTCGAGGGCGAATACCTGCAGGACGGAATTAACTACAAGAATGCGTTTTATGGAGAAAAAGAAGGAACCGAAAATATCTACACGTATGAACGTGATGGTACTCCCTCAGGCGGAATTGGGCGCAAAGAGCAAAACATAACAATTGAAAGCGAGAGCGAAGTATACGGGGATATTTTGCCCCTCATGGTTGGCATGGCTGGCGAGTATTACGATGTAGAGAGTTTTTCTGCCAAGGTGCTTAACTTCCGAGAGGTTTTTGGGCGAGACTATTTTGTAGGCGACACCGTATCCATGCGCTTTGATTACCGAGTATTTGACCGGCTGGCTGACGATGGCAGGACAGTGCTTTACAAAAATCAGTCAGTGATTTTCAACAAACAAATTTCAAAGGCGTCTATTAAATACAGCGCCGGAAAAAAAGATGTAACTATCACATTTGGAGTGCCGCCACGGCACATCAAACGGGTATTGCGAAACGATATTAAATTTATTAAATAAAATAGGAGGCGATTATGCAAAACTCTTATCCTTTTAACTCTGTCAACGATGACCGGCTCTATGACGCTGACGATGTATCCCGGTCAAACAGTAGCTATTTTACGGACGGCGTCCAAGTACCAGGGGGAAACACACTAGGTGACCAACTCAAGATTACAGCAGTATCCGGCTTGACCGTAAAGGCAAACTGGGGCACTGCGCTGCTTAAGGGCAAAAACTATTACCTTGCCCCCCCCTGCAAACGGCACCGAATTAGTCACTGTTGCCGCTGCAGATTTAACCCGACCCAGAATTGACAACATCGTACTTGAGTATAACAACACTGAATCCGTTCGAGCAATTTTGCTTAAATCGGTAACTGGCACCCCTGCTACTAGCCCCGTAGCCCCTGCCTTGGTGCGGACAGACGAAGTGTATCAGCTTTGCCTTGCTCAAGTAGCCGTGCCGGCGGGTAGTTCCGTAGTCGGCGCCATCACAGATACCCGTGCCAATAGCGGTCTTTGTGGGCTATCTAATGTGACGGTAGGTATCACTCCCCCATCTGGTAATTCCGCGTCAGTTATAACCCTCGGGAGCGCTAACAAGGTGTTATACGGGGTGGACAACGTAGACGCTGCCCTAACTGTAAGTGCGGAATCCCTCAACACTGTCAAAACCGATGTGACCGAACTCGGAGGCCTGCTCTCTACAATCACAACGACTGGTACAGGCGCGGCGTATGTGGCAAATGCAGTGCCGGGGTTCAGGAAGATAGTAGGAAGATGTTGTACACTTAAAATTCACGCTACAAGTACCAGCGCTACCGCCACCTTAAACGTAAACAGCACGGGAGCTTCACAAGTGCGGTGGAGAAACTTTGCTTTAGCTGTTGGGCAATTGGAGCTAGGAACAACAGTCACGGTAATGTGGGATGGAACGTATTACCAGATAATTGCATCGGATAGTGCTAGCTTTGCCGAATTGAAGGATCCCACAGCTGCTTTATACAGACTGAGCGGGGTTAATGCAAACGTAGATGCTGCGTTAGCCGTATGCGGTAGAAAAAAATTAACAGCAATGTTTAACACGCTTACTGATATTGTTGATAATTTTATAGCCTTTGGCACTCCCTATAAAGATACATCACAATTTTATGATTCTTCTGCCCCTACTAGAATTACGATTAAAGATTCCACATTGGCACAATTAAAAATACTATGTAGATTTAATGCTGGTGCAACAATAAATGCTGGCCCTGGTATTATAATTTATAAAAATGGAAATAGACTTACTAACACTGAGTTAGATAGCATGTCCGTATCACCATGGTCTTCATTGATTCCAAACTCAGGAAGCAATAGAAGCGTTTCGACTTCATGGGCAATTGATGTAGCTTTAAATGATTATTTGCAAATATTTAAAACGGGCACAAGCAACTCTATTTATTATATTGTCTTTGAAGAAGTGTAGAGAAAGAGGAGGTTTAAAATAAATGAAATACGTTATAGTTGAAGATAGCATGGTTGTAAATGATAATGTGCCGAAAGACACTTTCCCTGTGGCAATAGAAGCACCAGATGACATCGTATTTGGTGACCACTATGTCGATGGTGCATGGGTCAGAGATGGGGAGAGACCTATAATTCCCGAACCTACACCCGAAGAAAAAAGGGGGGAAGCTTATCGAAGTCTTAAATTGATTGATTGGCAAAATAACAAGATAACAGTAGATGAAGCAAATCGTCTTTGGCAAAATTATTTAGCCGAACTTAACGAAAAAGCCGATATTTTACAAGAAAAAATTATTATTGCTAAAACCGAAATACGACAAATGTATCCGGAGGTTGAAAATGAATAAGACACCCTTACTTAAATCTGTCTATGAAAATCAAAATGTCTCTGAGATAGTTTTTATCGCCTTAGCAGAGAATGAAATTATTGATGACATTACAATATCCGAACATGCAGAAATTTTTATTAAATGGGATGATAATTTTAGAACTGAAAAGAGAGGAATAATCGTGCAGGCGCCAGATGGTAAGCTGTACTCCAACATTCATCCAGTAATGGATTCGGCGCAGAACGTAAACCCCATAGGTCATCCTGAGATGTGGCGGGTGCGTGGCAATCCCGAAGCCGAATGGCCAGACTGGTCACAACCTCTTGGGGCGCACGATGCCTATTCTAAAGATGATAAAGTTAATCATAACGGTAAGCGTTGGGTATCTAACTTTGTCGGGGCAAATGTTTGGGAACCCGGAGTGTACGGTTGGATTGAATCAAATAGCTAGAATTGCGCAATGAGGCGTGATTTTCTTTTTTGAGAAAGGAATATAAATGATTTCACTTTATCCAGTTAAGAATATGAATATTACCCAAGGCTACAACGGTGCAATGTCATCCCATGTGCCAAACGTCTCTGGAAGCCCTTTTGATTTCCCTTGGGACGAAGCAGGAGCAAACACTGGTCGAGACTGGTTTATACCATCCTGTGATTTTGTAGTTAAGCGTATCTATGGCGTGGGTGCTAAGGGAGATAATACCATTTGGCTCGAAAGTACCGAGCCAGTGGATATGCCCTGCGGAAAAGATTATCTCACTCTAATGGTAATTCACCCGGAAGATGAGGACCTTAGGAAGTATTCTGCGGGCCAGGTAATCAAAGCAGGGACCATGGCGTTTAGGGAAGGTATGGACGGTAATGCAACGGGAAATCACTTTCACTTCGCTGCTGGTACTGGAAAGTTTTCCGGGAACGGTTGGACGCAAAACTCCAAGGGAGCATACGTGCTTACCACTACAGGAAGAAGAATTACGCCCGAAGAGGCTTTTTTTATTGACCCTGAAATCAAAATAATTGATAGCAGGGGCTACGTGTTTAAGGAGGAAAAGAAATTGACCAAATCAGAAGCAAAAGCAATAGTAAAAGAAAAAGCCAGAATTAGTGATGCCACAATTCAGTACATCGCGGATGATTACCGCTACGGGGATGATTTAGTTGTGAAACTGGCTCAGGCTATGCAGAAGTAAGGAGACGGTATGGAGAACACATTTAAGATGCTTGTGGCAACGCTTACTGTCCTGGTGACTCATCTGTTTGGTCGCCCAGACATGTGGCTTACTGCCCTGATTACTTTGGTAATAGTCGACTATATCACCGGGCTTGCAAAGGCGTACATACAGTCAGAGCTATCGAGCAGGATTGGGCTTAAAGGAATTGTTAAAAAGATTCTTTACTTTGCCGTAGTGGCCGTCGCTGTGATAACGGATAATATGCTTGGTGCAGCCGGAGTGCTTCGGGCAGCAGTCATTGGATTTTTAATTGCAAACGAAGCGCTTTCGATTTTAGAAAATTGCGCCTGTGCAGGGCTGCCAGTGCCAAACATTTTGGTTACGGCTCTGCATAAGTTGAAATCCGACGTTGAAGAAAAGATGTAGCCAGGGTGTCGCCAAGGCTACATTACCATTGGAAATCTAATGGTAATCTAACTCCCCATAATATATGTAGCGGTGTGTCGCCTCCAAATTAAGAGCGTAGTAAATATTGAAATTTCAATCGTTACTACGCTTTTTTATTACGTTTCTCCCCTGTTAGGAGCGTATCCACAAACAAATGGTGATAACGCCGATTATTACTAAACAGAACTGAAGAAGCTCCGAAAGTGTAACCTTCACAGATATCACCCCCTTTCGCAAGAGAGTGACCAACTGCCAAACGGCAATCCTTTGTCAAAATAGCATATCATGTCAATTCTCGCAAGGATAAGTTGTCCAAAAACTATTGAGATGTAGATTTCAAGTTTAATTGTCGCACCAAACATTCACGCGGTGTACACATACCATGCTCACGCTTCCGGGACATAGCACAGTTCGTTTTGGTGTGCGTCATAGAATAGCCGTGACACGCTGATGTCGTTTTGCTCATAAGCCGGGTTTTCTTTGGTTTGAGAGAGCGCAAGCGGTCGGTACACAGCGAATCAGCCCTTTTCATACTGCCTGATCACGTCCAAAAACGCCTGACCGTACCGTTCCAATTTTGTTTGTCCAACCCCAGAAACCTGTAAAAATTCCTCTTGGGTTTTGGGCAATTTTAAACACATATCGATGAGAGCCGCATCAGCAAATACCACAAAAGCAGGCACTTTTTGCTCAATTGCGATTTGAGTTCTCACAGCCTTCAACTCCCTGAACAAATCCTTGTCCACATCGATTCTTCCCTTAATGGCCTTAGGTGGTTTTGCTTCCTTTTCCACATCCTTGGTAATCTTCATCCGGAGTTTTTCATCACCCAATAGCACAGCCCTCGATTTTTCCGTGAGTCTCACCACAGGAAATTCCGCATTGGTGACCATGAGATACTCGTTGAGGACCAAATAATTGATTATATCCCGAAGCCTTTTTTCTTTCATATCCGCCATGATGCCATAAGTGCTTATGCGGTCTAAACCCAGCTTCAGAATTTTGTCAGCTTTACTGCCTCTCAGTGTGTCTATGACCATTTTGATGCCGAACCGCTCTCTCATCCTCGCAATACAGGAAAGAATTTTTTGTGCATATACCGTAATATCCATTTCTTCAAAATTGGTGTTACAATTGCTACAATTGTAGCAAAAATTAACTGATTTATCTCCAAAGTACCTTAGAATATATTCACGCAAGCAATCAAGGCTGTGGCAATAGTAGGTCATTTGTTTGAGCCTTTCACGATCCTTCTCCCTTACCAAAGCTAAAACTTCCGAATCCAAATCGTTGTTTTCATTTGTGTTGTCAATGAGAAATTGATTGGTAATCACATCCTGCCCACCATAAAGCAATAGGCAATCCGACGGTGTTCCATCACGTCCAGCCCTGCCAGCCTCCTGATAGTAACTCTCAATATTCTTTGGCATATTAAAATGGATGACAAAGGATACATTGCTCTTGTCAATCCCCATGCCAAAAGCATTGGTGGCAACCATGATGGTCTTCCGGTCATACAAGAAATCATCTTGATTCTTCCCCCGCTCCCCCTCCGAAAGCCCTGCGTGGTACCGTGTTGCTTCGTACTCATCCTTTGCCAATTTGGAACAAACCTCTTCCACCACCTTTCGTGTGGAACAGTAAATAATTCCGCTTTTCCCTGGGTTACCTTCCAAATATTTGATCACCGCACGGTACTTGTCCGCAGGTTTCTGCACCTCAAAATATAGATTCTCACGATTGAAACCTGTTGCCATGATAAAGGGATCCTTTAGCCTCAAAATCCTAATGATGTCATCCTTTACCTCAGCCGTTGCCGTGGCAGTAAAAGCTGAAACCCTGGGCCTTTGGTGCAAACTATGGATAAAATCGTTAATTTTTAAATAACTGGGTCTAAAGTCCTGTCCCCATTGAGAAACACAATGCGCCTCATCTATTGTAACCATGGAAATATCTGCACTTTTCACAAACTCTAAAAATTCATGAGTATCCAGCCTTTCCGGTGCCACGTAGATAATCTTATACTTGCCATTCTTGGCATTTTCCAAAGCCTTCAGGGTTTGGTTATAGCTCAGCATGGAGTTTATAAATGCTGCCGCCACGCCATTTGCAACCAATGCTTGCACTTGGTCTTTCATAAGGGAAATCAAGGGTGAAATCACGATAGTGATTCCCTCCAACATCAGTGCAGGTACTTGAAAGCAAAGGGATTTTCCCGCCCCTGTGGGCATGACTCCAAGCACATCCTGACCTCCAAGAATATGTTCAATCAGTTCCTCTTGCCCGTGACGAAAAGCCGTATATCCAAAATATTGTTTTAAAATTTGTCCCTTGTGTATGCTCAATATTTTACTTCCTCTTTCATTTGAATACCCAAAATTTATTTCTTCCTAAGTATAAGGGAAAACCCGGGATATTTCAAGCAACTATGTAAGGTCACCTCCTTTTATTTATCCATTATTCTCACGGATGACACAATGTAATCATATACTAAATCAAAAACAAAACATTCTTAGGAAGTGAGATAGATGAAATCAAACGTAAAACGCCTCTGCCATATGTTGCCTGGCGAGAGAGCTGTCATACATTCAACTTTAACAAAGGGAAAAGAAGGATGCAGATTACTTGACTTGGGATTTGTTCCGGGGGTCTGCGTAGAAGCCCTTCACAGAAGTCCTTTTGGTGACCCTACCGCTTACGAGGTCATGGGCGCCGTAATCGCACTGCGCCACATGGATGCCAAAAATATTTTAATAGAAACATAAATAAAACGGTGCTGTGTCACAAAGAAACTTGTGCACAGCACAGAAAATTATTATTCAGCATAAAATAGTAAAAGAGAAGATTGCTCAAAGCTTTTAAAAAACGTGGAATGAAAATAACGAAATATCAAAAAACCAAAATTAAAATTCTGAAGAAAGGCAAAGGACAATGCCTTACGAGGCAAATGTCTTATCGGTATAGATGAATAAAGAAATCATAATTGCCCTTGCCGGCAATCCAAACGTTGGAAAAAGCACTATTTTTAACGCCCTGACAGGTTTAAATCAACACACGGGCAACTGGTCAGGAAAAACAGTTTCCAATGCAGAGGGAGGATATACATATAAAGAGAATAGTTATGTACTGTTCGATCTCCCCGGTACTTACTCGTTAAATACAAGCTCTCCCGAGGAAGAGGTGGCAAAGGAATTCATCCGCTCCGGTCAAGCCCAAATTACCGTGGTAGTGGTGGATGCAACCTGCCTGGAAAGAAATCTCAAATTAGTCATGCAAATCATGCAGCTCACCAATCAAGTCATTCTCTGTGTCAATTTGTTGGATGAAGCCGAAAAGAAGGGGATCCAGATAGATTTAGAGCTTTTATCAAAGCTGTTGAGAATTCCCGTTGTGGGCACAGTAGCCAGAAGCAAAGAAAATCTGGAAAATTTAAAATATGAAATCTATAAAATGCATATGGACATTTTCCAATCCAGCGAATCATTCACCGTTCCACCACAAGAAACCCCAGCGGCCCTCTCTACCGATATAAATGCGAATCCCATTCAAGATACCACAAAAGAAATATATGATAAATGCATTACACTACATACCGATGCGCCTCACCTATTCGATAGAAAAATAGATAACATCGTCACCTCAAAACTTTTTGGAATTCCCATCATGCTTTGTACATTAGCCATAATTTTTTGGATTACCATAGTGGGTGCCAACTACCCTTCCGATCTGTTAACCAAAGGCTTTGCTTGGCTTGAAATAAGGTTATACAATGGGGCCTCTGCCATCCATATGCCGGAAATGCTCCAAAGCGCATTGATCTCAGGAGTATATAAAACGGTAGCATGGGTTGTAGCCGTCATGCTCCCACCCATGGCCATATTCTTCCCCTTATTTACGATTCTAGAGGATTTTGGGTATCTGCCTAGGGTAGCCTTTAATTTAGATAAATATTTCCGCAAATCCTGCGCTCACGGAAAACAAGCACTAACCATGTGCATGGGTTTTGGATGTAATGCTTGCGGTGTTATGGGTTGCAGAATTATTGAATCCCCAAGAGAAAGACTCATCGCCATTTTAACGAATAACTTTTCTCCATGTAATGGCAGGTTCCCAACTCTTGTAACGATTATTACCATGTTTTTTGTTGCAAATATGTCAGGCTTAGGACAGACAATATCCGCCTCGCTGATTTTGGTATCAGTCATTCTGTTTGGCATTTATTTAGCTTTATTGACATCAAAACTTTTATCCCAAACCATCTTAAAAGGGATGCCCTCCTCTTTTATTTTAGAGCTTCCCCCTTACAGAAGACCCAAATTTGGGGATGTGATTGTGCGTTCCATCTTTGACAGAACCATCTTTGTCCTTGGTCGTGCCGTCACCGTGGCTGCACCTGCAGGATTAATCATTTGGGTTATGGCGAATATCGATGTTCAAGGCATAAGCCTTCTGACATACTGCACACAAGCATTGGATCCCTTTGCGTACTGCTTAGGATTAGATGGCGTGATTCTCATGGCCTTTATCTTGGGATTCCCGGCCAACGAAATAGTCTTTCCAATCATTATTATGGCCTATATGGCTACCGGTACCCTGACACCGCCAGAAAGCTTAAATCAACTTCAGGCGCTGCTTTTAGCCAATGATTGGAATGGAATCACCGCATTATGCACTATGATTATGTGCCTGGTACATTTCCCTTGTGCTACCACCTGTCTTACCATAAAAAAAGAAACCCGCAGCATAAAATGGATGCTTATTGCCATGGCAATACCTACCATTATGGGGATTTCTCTCTGTTATTTGATTGCAACATTCGGCAGATTATTTTACCTTTAACTTCTCTGCGTCCCTTTTTCTCTGATTCTCTTCAAAAGTTTGGAGTGAATCCATACCGATGGCATTCATCACTTGCCTAGTCACATTGCCGTCATTCACGATTTGAACCAAACCATCGTTGGACCAAGTACCGCCTTGCTCTTTCAAAGCATTTGCTTCTAACGCCATTTTTACTTCCTCTTCAACCATTTTTTCTTTTAGTGACATAAATTAACACCTCCTCATGGTTAATTTATCCAAGAGGAGGTATATTATTCAATAATATTTTTAATTTTTAATGAATAGTTTTATAAAATTGTTAGAACTTGCAACAAAATACGCATGTGCAACATTCCTTTGGAGGTTCGGGTTTAGGGCAAGGTCTACAGCACTCCATTGGAGGCTCAGGCTTATGACAAGGTCTAAACCATTCTTCTTCACAAGGTTTTATGCAAGGTTTTATGCAAGGTTTTTCGCAAGGTCTACGGCATGGTTTGCAGCAAGGTCTTTCGACAGGTTTTTCGCAAGGTTTATGGCAACGCTTTTCACATTCTTTGTGACAAACGGGCTTACAAACACATTTGCAGCAACATTTGCAGTGACATTCTTTCTTTATAGGTTTAAATTGACAGGATTCTATCTCTTCAAACTTTTCTTCTCTTCTGCAACCTTTAAATTCATCCCATCCATCGTATTCATTTATATATTTTTCGCAACTCATTTGTTCTCTCCAAATCTATTTTCTTTTATGATAATTATATGAATTTTTTCCTTTGTACATAGTCATCATATGAAGAACTTAATAAATTGTTACTATTAGCCATAAATTTTTTAAAAAAGCTGTCTCATATGAGACAGCTTAAAATCTGAGAGATATACATCTAATTACATTTCCTTATAATCTACCCAATCTTTCCCTTCCTTTACATCTTCTGCCGATGGAATAGAAACTCGTGATTCTTGTTCTATTTCATTTATGTCCGATATAGGGAAGGTATAGAAATCCGGTAAATTAGAGGTTGCTTTATTTGTATCGTTTTCCATTTGGTCCTAACCCTTCTTTTTTAGAATTGTACCCAATATTTTGAGTCGCTATAGTACCGGGTATCTGACCATGCCTGTTCTGGATAATATCCTGAACTTGCTCTTCAAACACTTTATTGGGTGCCTGATCAGATTTTGATTTTTTAGACATATGATCACCTCCGATACTTTTAATTTGGCTTAAATAAAATTAATTATCCAAGCAGTTTTATCCAAATTCGGCAATCCATGTTAGCAAATCATACAATAATTATTTATTTCAAATTATCATTGCCAATTATTCAGACTTAATCAAAGGAATCAAATTATTTATTTCATTTTTACTGGAAGGTAAGGAAAATATATCATATCTAAAAAATGCAAATCCCGTTACTTCTCCCGTAGCTCTTGCCATTTGTATTTGTCTTTTTAAAATATCATCATATCTGAGCCATTCAGATGTGCTGTTTCCGTCAGCCACATTTGTACCGGCATTTGCCACATTGTAGCCGATACGCAATTCCACATTGCCCTTCTTTTTTAAATCTACCCAAGTTTTT
>CAZOSB010000018.1:0-49124 GCA_964582545.1 uncultured Anaerovorax sp. | reverse complement strand
ATGCTTTTTCAAGCTTTTCGGCTGTTTTTTGTTTAGTTAAGTGTCAAACTCCCGATATAAGCATTATGCTAGGGAAGTATCTATATTGGCAAAACAGGGAAATGACGAGATTTTTACAACCGACATTGATTTTAGGACGCTGCACGCCCTATCCCTCACTGTATAGTCACAAAAATCCACCTACTTTTGTTTGTGCCTTAAAATTTCCTTCTGCTATACTTATAATCAATAAAAATAGTAAGGAGGATTTTATGAACAAAACATTAGATTTATCTTCTTTTGAGTCAGTGGAAAAAATAGCGGATAGTGAGAATATCTACGCATGGAGCGTGATGCTTGACGGAACATTGCGTCTTAACAGCCGGTTGACAGCAAAAATCTCACCCAATAGCCGTTCTATCGCCATCTACATCAGCTCTGAAGGGCGGCAGCTTATAATCCGTTATACAGATGCGGAAGATATTTATGCCAGAGTGGTCAATAAAAGCGGAAACATCAGGGCAAAAGAACTTATGGATCAGCTGGGAAAGCGTGGTGTAAAGCTTCCAGCCCGTTATTGCGTAACTTGGAATGAGGAGCATGGCGTGTGGCTGGGAGAATTGGATAAGCACTACAAATTTGCACAGACCAACGCCAATGGTGCCAAAGCAAAACGGGAACGGACAAGAGGTCTTATTGATATGCTACCGGAAAAAGGCGTATGATGCGCACACGATTAACCGAAACCGATGTAATCGCAGCCAACGAGCAATTTATTTTAAACATGGCCTATAAGCATGGACGCGGATTAGAGCCGAATGATTGCAAAATGATTGTCACGCAGTCCTTTTTAAAGGCCGTCCGTACTCATCGTAAAGGAATAGACTATTTTCATAATTATGCTGAACGTGTCATTGGCAATGAACTGGCTGAGGAACGCAAATATAACGGTAGGATACGGTCCATAGAAAGCCCGTTTTCTTTGAATATGACTTTTGGGAATGACAAAAGTGAAGAATTCGTACATAACTTTATCTATCGTACACTGTCAGGTGATTTTGTTAACATGGTAATTTTTCGTGATTTTTTAAATAACCTTGACTTAGAGGAAAAGGCTGTTGCAAAGTTGTTCATTGAGCGTTATACCCAAGATGAAATTTGTAGCTTAGTTCATATTGATAAATGGCAGTTGAAGCGTGTTATAGACAGCATACGCATCGCTTGGTTTCGTTACAATTTATAGGTTTATTTTACATTACCTTAAAGTATCTGCCCAGCTAAGTATAGCCTATCCATCCTAAGCCTTAATACATTCCGCTTTGCCGTATAATATTTATCATTACCACGATTTCGAAAAGAATCCTCAAATATTGCTCAGCAAAAATCTTAAATGTCTACTAATTCTAATTTATGTAAAGATTTCAGATGGATACTTGAAATCTTTACATAAAAGAAGATTTTTAAAATGAGTAGACAAACAGAAATAAATTTTCTAATAAATACTATGTGGCTAAAAAAGCAATTATATAACATAGCGTCATGTGACACAGCTTTTGCTTGGTGAATCGTAAAGCTAGATTTAATTCTCAGTAATAAAGGGCAAATTAAGATTGAACACTTAAAATGTACCATTGAAAATAAAGCTTTTTTATGATATATTTTTTATTAATTTATAAGATAACATATAATACTATTAAACTTATCACGAAAGGAAATCCAATGTCAGTACTTAGCAAAATTTTTCCCGGCATCTTCTTATGCTTAGCTATTGCCCTACCCTCCTGGTTTTTGGGAAAGGCTTTCCCCTTAATCGGTGGACCAGTCTTCGGAATCCTGTTTGGGATGATCCTCATTATGATTTTTCCCAACCTACTGAAAGGAACCGCAGAATCGGGGGTCAAATACACTTCAAAAAAAATATTGCAGTACTCCATCATTCTCTTGGGATTTGAAATGAATTTATTCAATATCATCAAGGTAGGTGGGCAATCTCTCTTGGTTATGATATTCACCTTAACCTCTGCATTTTTGGTAGCCTATTTCGTAGGAAATCTTCTGCACCTGAAAGGAAAAATGACTACTCTGATCGGCGTGGGCACCTCTATTTGCGGAGGATCTGCCATTGCCGCTACCGCCCCCGTTATCCGGGCAGGAGATGAAGATGTAGCCCATGCAATTTCTACAATATTTTTATTTAATATTATTGCAGTATTCATTTTCCCACCCTTGGGTCATCTGTTACAAATGAGCGATGTAGGCTTTGGAATGTGGGCAGGAACTGCTATTAATGACACTTCTTCCGTGGTTGCAGCAGGGGTCTCCTGGAGCTCTGTTGCCGGAAACAATGTCGCTTTGGAATTTGCTACCATCGTGAAGCTTACCAGAACTTTGATGATTGTACCCATTACTTTGGTGCTGGCCATCTATACCTCAAAACAGCTTCAAAAGGATGCATTGCAAACAAGCCAATCCGCCTCAGCGGACCCCTCTGTACCGGAGGTTGCCTTTAAGTTCTCTAAGGTATTTCCCTGGTTTGTCATAGGCTTTCTGGCAACAGCTTTGATCAACACCTTTGCAGGGCTGCCCCCCGAAATTTCACATTACATGGTATTGGTTGGAAAGTTTATGATTGTCATGGCAATGTCGGCTATAGGCTTAAATACAAATTTGAAAAAATTAATCACCAATGGCTATAAACCCATCTGCTTAGGCCTTTGCTGTTGGTTTTCAGTCAGTGTCGTCTCGTTGGCTGTGCAATATTTTATGGGACAACTGTAAAATATTTACTGATTCATAATGAAACAACTTTGATCTTATAATAATAAAAATACAATTCCAATTTTAGAAATTTTTAGCTCGTTTGCAGTTGAATAATATTTCTTCAACTGCAAAGGATAAAGAATGATGTTGTGTTATATATCATTGAATAGCATTTATTATAAAATGAATGCCTTGAAAGAAGGTGACTGAAATGATTCAAGTTACTAAAGAGGCAGCTGACCATATTAAGAACTTAATGCAAAGTTCCGGTATAGCAGACCCATTTGTAAGGATTTTTATTTCTGGAGTTGGATGAGGCGGACCACAATTCGAAATGACTCTGGATGAGTCAAAAAGAGAACATGACAAATTCGAAGTAGTAGATGGTGTAAAAATCGCTTATGATTTAAGATCCTCCAGATATTTAGAAAATGCTGGAATTACTTATTCAGATAAATGGTGGAATAAGGGTTTACAAGTTCAATTAAATAAAAGTTATAGCTGCTAAATTTAGAGATTGCCTGAAATTTACAAATGATAAGGCAATCTCTTTCTTTAGATTATTCATTTTCATTTTCATTTTCTAATTTAATGCATTAAAAAATAAACTATGCTATAATCTATTTAAAGACGAAGAATCGACGAAAAAAATCGTTTACATATATCGATGAAAGAAAAACTTTTCACTCAGACTATTTTTGATATCTATCAATTTGCTCTGCGATATTTTTTAAACATAAAAGGAATGTACAAACAATATGATAAAATTTATAATTAATAGTAAAAAACAATTATTATCTATATTTGTAATATTGAGTTTAGTATTATGTCTTTCCACTTTAGTGATTAACACACGAATCGTAAATATTGGAAAGAATCTGATTGCAGGAGGTCATTCTGATGATTCTTCTAAATTACCCCAAGGTTCTTTACAAATTTTATCAGATTTTCAAGGAGATTGCATTTTGATTTTAGGGGCTGGGTTACGACCGGATGGTTCCCCTAACTTTATGCTACAGGATCGTTTAGATACCGGTATTGCACTATACGAGGAAGGTGTTGCACCAAAAATATTGCTTTCAGGAGACAATGGTCAGGAGCTATATGATGAAGTAAATGCAATGAAAAATTATGCTTTGGATAAAGGTGTCCCTCTTGAAGATATCTTTATGGATCACGCTGGATTTTCCACCTATGATTCTATGTATCGGGCTTATGCCATCTTCAATGTAAAAAAACCAATCGTTGTAACTCAAAAATATCATTTATATAGATCACTATACCTTGCCAAAGGACTTGGCTTATCCCCTGTGGGCATATATTCTGATCAAAAGACCTATACGGGGCAAAAACAGCGAGATGTAAGAGAATATCTCGCAAGAAATAAAGATTTCTTTAAATTGCTCATCAAACCAGAACCTAAATTTCTAGGAGATGTAATTCCTATAAGTGGCAATGGTCTGATGAGTCACGACTAAAAATCTTTTTAAGTTTTTAGTATTTCTGCAAAAACTCTCATAAAATTTTTGCTTTTTATTTTTTCAATATCTTCTTCCTGATATCCCCTTTTTTCTAGCGCTACTATAAAGTTTCTTGCTTGGTCAGCGCTGTTTAAATCCAACAATCCCGGCTGAAATATTTCATTTGAGTATACACTCATGGTTTCATGATCGATAAAATCTGAAAAATCAAAACCACATCCAACATGATCTATTCCTACCAACTCTACAATTCTATCCACATGATCCACCAAACCCAGACAGTTCCTTTTTCTAGGGTCATTGGAAGTAAACTCCTGATAGCTGTTCATGCCGATGACCCCACCGGTTTTTGCGATGGCCACTATTTGTTCGTCTGATAGATTTCTTCCGATAGCGCACAGCTCCCTACAGTTGGAATGGGATGCAATTACAGGTTTTGTTGCTAGATCCATAACCTGCCAAAAGGAGCAGTCGTTTAAATGTGATACATCTACGACCATGCCTAACCCTTCCATCCTTTTGACAGCCTGTGCACCTTCCTCTGTAAGCCCCCTTTGAGGATTACCCAGTACCCCCGTGGCCAATTCATTTTCCTCATTCCATGTGAGACTTGCATGGCGCACACCTACTTGATGATAAAGATCCTCTAACTTAAGTACGTCTTTTCCGATATAGGATAGCCCTTCACTGCCAATCATTACTGCCAGCTTTCCCTGCTCTTTTGCCTTAAGAAAGTCACCCATCCTTTTCACCTGATAAATGGTGTCCGCCGCCTCCTGTAGCTCCTCTTCCGTATGTTGCAGTATTTGCTGAAAGCGGGCTACCGGATCTTGATCATAAGGCGGGTCTACCCAAATTACAAATATGCTCCCATTTATTCCTGATTTTTTATATTTATCAATGTGATGTTTTTGAAAAACGTTTTTTTCCCCCTGCAATCTTCTACAGGTTATATCAGTAAACACATCTGCATGTGCATCAAAATACATAAATTAAGCCCCCAATATACTAGCAAGCAACAGTCCAAAATAATTTCCGATAACGTATCCTAGGGTTCCCACCAAAAGCACCGGACCTACCAGATTTACCCAACCTTTTGAAATGGCCATAGCCGCTGCGGTAGTCGGTCCTCCAATATTTGCATTAGAAGCCAAAACACACTCTTCCAGATCAAATTTGAATAGTTTTCCTGTTATAAATACAAACAACATGTTGACCAGTACTACAGTTGCTGCATACACCAAAAGCATGGGCGACTTTGTAACGATTAAAACGATGGAAGCCGGTACGCCAATAACAACGAAGAATATGTAAATTAGGAAGGTACCGATCTCCTGTGACCCTCTGATATTCCCTAAATACCCTGATGCAAAGGTTGCCAAGATCATAGTGGTAGTCGTAATGATCAAGTACTTATTCCCAAAGAATAGCACGCAAATCTTTCCAAGGTCATTATCTGCAGGGATTATGGCTTGGAGCCACCCTGCCAACATGGTAGAAAAGGCTACGATGATAACAGAAGTAGCAAATGTAAATGCGATGTCCTTTAAAGAGATTTCTTTTCTGCCCCAATAAGCGGCAGCAATTGTTTCACCTTCCTGTTTTTCTATTTTATCTACCTGATCCATATGAGGATGTCTATACTTCTTTGTAAAAAAAGACACCGATGGAATTGCAATCAGCACGAAAAAGTACAGTACCATCAAAAGGTTATCTGCCACCACAACTGCTGATACCAATTCACCCGATGCGGTTAATGCATCTGCCATAGCTGCCAGATTTACACCCCCGCCTATGTAAGATGCACAGATAATGGAAGCTGCTGTCTCTAATCCGGGGATAAAGTCCTTAAAAAGATTATAGCCTAAGATGCTTCCCACCAGAGTTCCCACAGCACCTATTAAAAAAATAAATAATAACCTTCCAGATTCTTTCCATATCTTTGTAATATTGCATTTAAAAAGTAACATCGGTATGGCTAACGGCACCACATAAGTCCAAACCGCATCGTACGCAGGTGCATCCGTAGGAATAATGTTCAAATTTGCCAACACCATGGCACCGATTAAGGCTATGATGGCCCCTGACATCTTTGAGGCCCATTGATATCTTTGTTCTAAGTAAATGCTTATGGCGGCCCAGCCTACCATAAATGCCCATAATACCCACGTATTATCAGGCTTAATGAATGAAGTTGCTTCCATAATACCTTTCTCCTTACCAATAAAGTTCAAACTATTTAAATATTCAAAATATTGAATATTATATTTTAAATATATAAAAAATTTTCCTTAATGTCAAGAAATATTTTAATATAGTGAATTTAATTTAAGTAAATCGGTTATTTTTCAACATATTGACGTTTAATTTTGTAATTCAAATTCACAAACTTGATGTTGAAATTGTTGTTTAAATTCAAAAATTTAATGTTTAATTTTAGGATTGTAATTCTAAAATTGATTTTATTTTAGAACTACAATATAAAATCGAAGTTATGAATCTTAATTATGTTTGTTACAAACTATCAAAGAATAAATTTAAATAATTTATTTATAATTTATTTAGTGCGGGTTATTGCTAAAATCTGGAATTATGATATACTCTTGTTATTGGGAGGTAATTTTTATATGAACATAAATATTGGTATTAGAATAAAAGAACTTAGAAAAAAAAATCAATTTAGCATCTCTCAACTATCAAAAAAATCCGGTGTCAGTACCGGTTTGATTAGTCAAGTGGAGCGAAACCTAGTTACGCCTTCCGTAGAAAATCTTTGGAAAATTGCACAAGCTCTAAACGTAAAAGTCGGATATTTCTTTGAAGAGAATTCCAAAGATAAGAATTTAATCGTGCGAAAATCAGAAAGAAAAGTAATTAAGTTCAACGAAGGCAATGCCATCTATCAACAGTTAACTCCTAACATTGAAAAAGATTTAGAATTTTATGAAATAACGGTAAAAGCAGGAAAAGAAAGTGCAGCAGACTTTGTGCGGCATGAGGGTGTAGAGTGCGGGGTAATGCTGCAAGGAAGCTTAGATGTTATAATCGGCGTTGATACTTATCATCTGGAAGAGGGAGATAGCATTTACTTTGAAAGCTCTTTGCCTCATAAATTTATCAACAACGGAAATAATGATTGTCTTTCCCTCTGGGTAATGACACCGGCTTCTTTTTGATAAAAATATTAATATAAAATTATGGGCTATCGCATTGACGATAGCCCCATTTTTCACAAATGCCCTTAATCATCTGCTTTTTTATGTCCATATTTTGCTTTCCCTTGTATTTCAGGAACAGGCTTTTGTTTATTTTTTTCAAAGTGATTCTTATGATTGCTCTCTGTACCGTGAGGTTCCTTTGGGTCCGGTCTCCTCATTCCTGCTTTTGCCATGTTCACACCTCCCTTATGCTTTAGACATCGTTATGTTTAATGGATTGTTTTTTAGAATTTTTATTTTGGTTTTGATTCTCTCTGGTTATGGGTGTCTGTCCCTTGGATTTTTCCATTCTGACCTTTTTATTATCCGGTTGGCTGTCCTTACTCATGTCTTACCTCCTATGTTATATCAAAAATAAACTACAATTTTAGTTTTTGTTAAAAGATTTTTAATATGTAGGATATAATTGGGAAAATATCTTGAATTTTTTTATAAATCTCTACATTCCTCGGGAGGTATAACCAGATAGTTCGATTGGAACCGCTCATTAAGGTCAGTTTTACTTTCATGGATAATATTGTATGGCAATGAAGATAATATAGATAAAAGACATTGAATCTACAGGTCTATATCCAGTGATGCAGACCATTATCCAGAAAGGAAAATGTATAGTGAACTTCCCTATGTTTTCATTATGCAAGGTTATCATATGAACAATTCCGCTAAAGCAGCGAACAAATTAATCAACGAAACTTCGCCCTATTTACTGCAGCATGCTTATAATCCCGTAGCCTGGTACCCCTGGTGTGAGGAAGCATTTGAAAAAGCAAAAAAAGAGGATAAGCCTATTTTTTTATCCATCGGATATTCCACCTGTCATTGGTGCCATGTTCTTGCCCATGAATCCTTTGAAAGTGAAGATGTGGCGAATATATTAAACGAAAAATATGTTTGCATCAAGGTGGACAAAGAAGAGCGACCTGATGTGGATCTGGTGTATATGCGTGTGTGTCAAGCCTTTACAGGTGGCGGTGGATGGCCCAACAGTATCTTTATGTCTTGGGATCAAAAGCCTTTTTATGCAGGCACATATTTTCCTAAACAACAATTGATTCAAATATTAAATCATATTGACAGCCAATGGCAGAGCCATAAAGAAAAACTGATGGAGAATAGTGAAGAATTTATCAATTCTATCAGAATAGAGGTCGACCTTGAAACAACTCAAAGTATTCTAAGCTCTGAGTTAATCCAAAAAGCTATTTCCATATTCGAAAAAACCTTTGATTCTGTAAATGGCGGATTTGGTCAAGCACCTAAATTCCCCTCCCCTCACAATTTATTGTTTTTGTTGGATACAGCATCTTCCATGGGAGAAAAAACTCTTTTGCAAATGTATAAGGGTGGTATTTTTGATCATATCGGATTTGGATTCTCCCGGTATTCTACCGACAATCTTTGGCTTGCACCACATTTTGAAAAAATGTTATATGATAATGCGCTCCTGTGCCTTGCCTATCTGTCTGCTTTTGAAAAAACAGGAAACTCTTTATATCGTTCCGTAGCAGAAAAAGTCTTTACCTACGTGGAAAGGGAGCTTACAGATCCCCAAGGTGGATTTTATTCTGCGCAAGATGCTGATAGCGAGGGAGAGGAAGGCAAATACTACGTGTTTTCTCCCGATGAAATCTTGAAGGTTTTGGGCGAAGCGCAAGGGTCAGAATTTAACCAACACTTCGATATTACTAGAAGCGGAAACTTTGAAGGTAAAAGCATTCCTAATATTTTGCACCAAGAGCAGCCTCATCAAAAGATGGATCATCTATTACAAAAAGTTTATGATTATAGAAAAAACCGAATGGTTCTCCATAAAGATCATAAAATATTGACCTCGTGGAATGCCTTAATGATTGCTGCTTTGGCAGAAGGTTATAGGATTCTGCGGAATCCAAAATACTTGTCCATGGCTGACAAAGCTCTCTGGTTCATAGAAGGTAACTTGATGGAGAATACCACCCTGTACACCAACATTACCGAAGGCAAAAGAGGGTGCCATGGGTTTTTGGATGACTACGCTTTTCTGACCTATGCACTCTTATTGATGTATCAAGCTACAGCCAACGAAAATTATTTAAATAGGGCTTTAGGGTTGACAGATCGTGCAATTATCGACTATTACGATAAAGATCATAAAGGTTTTTATTTCAGTGGTCAAAACAACGAAAAATTAATTTTTAATGTTAAGGAAACCTATGATGGTGCTATTCCTTCAGGTAATTCCGTCATGTTTTATAACTTATTGCAGATATATCATCACACAGGAAATGAGAAATTCCACAAGATATTGAAAGAACAAAAACAATTTATGAACACAAAAGCATACCCCTATCCTGCCGGTTATGGATTTTATCTGTATTCATTGAATCGGTGACGACTTTCTTCAGACACCATAGAATTTCATTTTACGTCTAAAAGTCGGAAAAGTTCCGATTCAATGTCGGTTTTCATGGTGATATTGATTCTTTTTAATTGATAAAAATCTTGGCTGAGATCTGCCGTTTCATTGCCCAGGATGAAGCCCAGTTTTATTCCTGTACGCTCTAGCGGTGTAATGCACCAAGGATCGAACACCCCATAGGGATAGGCTAGGGCTACTACCTTATTCCCCACTTTGCTTTCAATGAGTTCTTTGCTGGTTCCTATATCCGCTCCCACTCGCAAATCGTATAACCCTGCCGTTTCAATCAACCCTCGACCCATACCGTTGATACCCATTTTGTGGTATTGTCCTGCCTTCTCAAAATTATGTAAGTTATAGGTATGACTTTGAATATCCACCAAACCGCTTTCATACATTTCCTTCATCTGATCCCAAGTCAGCTTGGGAATTTGGTAGGGATTTTTTTTATCCATGAAAGAAGCAATGACAAAGATGGTGACCTTCATATCAGTCTCCTGTAATATGGGAAAAGCCCTTTCATAATTGGAGGCATATCCGTCATCAAATGTAATCATTATAGGCTTTTCTGGAAAGCCTTGTTCCCCTGCCTTTATCCTTAAAATATCTTGCGGTAGTAAGGGTGTATATCCTTGCTCTTGAAGAAATTCCATATGCTCTTTAAACCGTTCTTCGGTCAACGTGCCATCCGCCGCCTGCTTTCCACCATCTAGGTGATGGTATAACAAAATAGGTAGCCTTGAGCTTATTCCTTCTTGGGCAAAAGCCGTGTTATCGGAGCAAAACCATAACTGGATTCCTAATAAAAATAAAATTGTTATCTTACAACATCTATTGCCAAAAATCATTGGGTGTTCCTTTCTTGCCGAATCTAAGCTAGCAATTTCCTTCATAAACTATAAAGTGGTTCATTGAAATCTCATCACCTCAAATCGCTCCAGTTCAGCGGGTTCTCTTTCATCAATGGTCGCCTTTGCCCGGGCAATGCGAACTTGCTCCTCAGGGGTATCTATTCCTTCCAAATTAGGGAGCAGCAACCCCCTCTTTCCCCCGCTGGTCACAATAACGCCGTACCGCTTCACGTCCAATTCCTCCATGGACTGTATTTTTTCTGCTTCTCCTAATACATCCACGCTGTAGATAATATCCTTTAATTCTTCCTTTTCTACCGGATCAAATCTGGGATCCTCCACTCCTGCACATACCGCATTTCGTAAAATTTCGTCACCGATACATTCCGTAGTTGGACCGATAGTCCCGATGCACCCTCGGAGCTGTCCGTACTTCTTCAGGGAAACAAAGACACCCGCCCGATTATTTCGAAGTTCCGCAGGTAAATTCTCCGGTCTTTTCATAGTTCTTCCCGTAGTTATATAATGCTCCAAGGCTTCCCTTGCAAGTTTAACAGGAGCGCTTTCTTTTTTTCGGTGTTTTCGAATTTGTTCAGCAGTATGCTTTTCAAACATAACATCAAATTTCCGATTATCCTCTTCACCTATGATTTCGTAATGTGCCACTCCATATCCTACACCAAAACTCCCTTCATAGGAGAGAAAAAACGATCGTACTTTTTTACCATCCAATGCTCCCGCCATGATAATAAAAGAACGCAGTCCACATTCTTCCGCCTTTTCACACAAAGTTGGATCCATGGTCAAAAATCTATAAAAATCCCCCTCAGCCATGGCCTTAGTAATCAGGCTGTCAAACTCCACACCTTCCTCTGCAAATCCATAAGGTCCCTCATCTCTCACTCTGTGAGAAAGATCTCCACTGGCCAAAAAAACCACGTTTTTTCCCTGGACCGTAGCAGCTTCTGCAATACATTTTCCTAAGCGATAATGCTCCAGATTAGACAGCCCCGATAATCCTATCCTTACCACTTTATAATCGGAATAAAATTCATTTACGAATTTCAATGGCACCATGGTACCGTGATCTAAATCTTTTTCCTTTTCTCCCAAACTTCCGGCAGGTATCCCTTGTTCCATAGCGAGACCCTCAATCTGACTCGCTAACTCCTCATCATAATGCACCTGCACCGTGACATCCCTTGCGCCGAAGGTTCCAAAGTTTCCCCATGCTCCCTTTCCCGAAGAAATAGAGAAGTAGTCGGCATAACAGAGGGCATGTGGCGAGGTGAGAATAATCACCTCTGGCTTGAGCCGGGATATTTCCCTTGCCACTTGTCTGCAGCTATCGATGGTCTTCTGCACTCGAGCCTCCTTGCCACCTCCGATTTCACTCAAAAGTATGGGTGCATGTGGCAAAATGAACGCTCCAGTAATTCCCATTGTCTCTCCCCCTTTCTAAAAAATATCTTTAAAGTTTTTCAGCAATTTCTTGAATTTTTTTTAAGCGGTGATTCACCCCGGATTTTCCCATGGGAGGATCCATCAACTCACCTAACTCCGTTAAGGTGACCTCCGGATTTTCTTTCCTTACAATTGCTACTTGATAAAGCTTGGGCGGCAAAAAATTTAGCCCCTTCTGTTTTTCTATCTTGTTTATGGATTCCACCTGCTTAGAAGAGGCAACAATAGCCCTATCCATGTTAGCATTGTCGCAATTGCTGATACGGTTGGTCTTGTTTCGCATTTCTTTTAAAATTCGGGTGTTTTCAAAAGCCAGCAATTTTCCGTGGGCTCCCAATATGTTTAGTGTATCCATTATTTGCTCTCCTTCCTTCAAGTAGACCAAATAGTTTTTTTTCCTTTGGGTTTCCTTTGCATGCAGACCAAAGGTATTGATTAATTTTTTCAATTCCTGGGCCAACTGCTCGGAATTGCACAGGATCTCTAAATGGTAGGATTTTTCCGGATCCGTCACCGAACCTGCCCCCAGAAATGCTCCCTTGAGGAAGGACTTTTTACAGCATTTCGTCTTTATCAGATCCGGAAAAATCCCATCACTGATATAATTGCACCCCTCCTTTACCAGTAGAATACCCGTTTCCCTCAAAATTTGCTCCCCATTCATCTCACTACCCACAGTCAGTCCATATAGATGATGCTTTTTCAGCATGTTTGTCTGCCCTATGAGCAATTCAGCCTTTACATGAAAGTATTCCTCCACCGCTTGTTTCATATGCCTTGCGATGGCAGGATTTTCCGTTGTAATGTTCAGGCTAATTTTTCCCGCTCCCCCCAATCGTATAACTCCACATACACGAATAAAGCCCGCGATTTCTGCCAGCTGGCAACACTTTTTCGAAGGCTTTATCCTTGTTAATTCATTTTTTACTTCTGCAGAAAATGACATTTTTTCCATTTTATTTTTCTGGTATGCTTAAGATTTTTCTTGCTTCCTGAGGGGATGCAATTTCTCTGCCCATCAAGTTTGCAATTTTAACCACTTTTTCTACCAGTTCTCCATTGCTCTTTGCCAATACGCCTTTTTCTATGTACAGATTATCCTCAAAGCCTACTCTCACATGTCCGCCCATAATGATGGCTCCCGCGGCTATTTCAAATTCACTTCTACCGATTCCTGATGCGGTCCAAGTGCTTCCAGCCGGGATGCTACCCACCATAAATACCAAATCCCTTAAAGTGGCAGTCATCTGAACGCCTAACACAAAGTCAAAATGCATCGGATGCTCCAAAAGTCCTTTTCTGTCCATCTTCAAAGCAATATCAACCATTCCCTTGTCAAATACCTCAAGCTCAGGCTTAATCCCTCGTTCCTTCATGATCTTTGCAAAGTTCTTGATGGTATTATCCGTATTTACAAAGATTTCATCTCCACCGAAGTTCAAAGTTCCGCAATCTAATGTGGCAAATTCTGGTGTTGGATGAATCTCTGTAGATTGCAACCTTTCCAAATCTGTCATGCCCACAGCTCCCCCGGTAGAAGGCTGAACGATCACATCCGGACAGACCTTTAAGATGGCATCCACACAAACCTGAAAGCGATCTTTGCTCTGCGTTGGTGTACCGTCATCTTCCCTTACGTGCAAGTGAATGACTGCTGCTCCCGCGTCATAGGCGGACTTTGCCTCTCTTACAATCTCTTCCACAGTATAAGGTACCGCTGGATTTTGCTCTTTGGTAACCTCTGCTCCGCAGATTGCTGCTGTTATAATTAATTTTTCCATAATGATTCCCTCCAGTTCATTTTTTGTGCTATATTTAATTTTTAATTTTTAGTATATGTATCAAGATTAAAAAGTTTTCATCTTATATTAGTCCGTAATTAGAAATCTGATTTTTCGTTGGGCAATCTTTCAAAGATTACAAATCTCGATGAACCTTGACTACTCTTCTTCCCTGTTTCTTGAGCATATCAGAAAAGATATTGGCCATGGTAACCGATCGATGCTGACCCCCTGTACAACCAAAAGCCAAAACCAGGTGATACTTTCCCTCCCTGCAAAAGTTGGGAACTAAATCGTTAATCAGCTTGTCCACATTTTTCACAAATTCCATGGTCTCCGGGAATTTCATCACATAGTCCTGTACCTTCTTGCTATTCCCTGTAAGCTTTTTCATGCTGGACAAGTAAAAAGGGTTGGGTATAAATCTCATATCGAAAACCATATCGGCATCTAAAGGAATCCCATTCTTGTACCCAAAAGACATGACACTGACTGTAAAGGTGCCGGCATCCTGCCCCATAATGAGTAGGTTATTAATTTCCTCCCTCAGCATGGCTGACTTCATGCTAGAGGTATCGATGATGAAGTCTGACACGTTTCGAATCTCCTTCAATCTGTCTCTTTCTTTAGAGATGCCCTCTATCACCGAACCACTATCCGCTAAGGGATGGTTTCTTCTGGTTTCATTAAATCGACGGATGAGCACCTCGTCCGATGCCTCCAGAAACATCACCTTATAATCGAACCCTTTATCTTTGAGATCCTTTAAGCTATTCTTTAGTTGATCAAAAAACTCTCCCCCTCGAATGTCCACCACAAATGCAGCCCTTTCAATCTTTGCTTTTCCCTGGGCACAAAGAGTTACAAAATTCTGAATCAGAGCGGGGGGCATGTTGTCAATACAATAGTACCCCAAATCCTCCATACAGTGTATCGCTTGGCTCTTTCCCGCACCTGAAAGCCCTGTTACGATTACTACATCCAACTATTCCTTCACCTCCAGATTGACAATCCTACTCAGATCCACATTGGCTCTTAAGGCTCTCTCCACCGCATGTTCACATGCTCCGACCCTTTCGGGAGCATGTGCATCGCTGCTAATTAGAAACTTCACATCATATTTTGCTACCTGCTGAAGCTCACTGACAGTCAAATTCTTATGCCAATTACTGATTTCCATCAAGGTATCGCAATCAGCGCAGGCTTTTGCAATTTCCTCTATGAAGAAAGATCCTTTATCCCCGGGATGAGTCAAAACATTGATTTTATTTTTGTAAATAGCATTAACCACAATATCTGTATTATAGATTTTCGTTTTCTTGCGCCCTAATTTTCCATGGGAGTAAATCCAGTTTTCACCATGCAGAAATAAGGATCTTATTGGATTCTCTCCGAAGATTCCATAATGGTAACCCGCTAAAAAAAAGTCCAGATACTTTTTTTCCTCTTTTGTCACGTCAGTGGCGCCGGAGAGATTGATAATATTTGCTTCGATCCCTAGCAGTACCTTAATTTCAGGGTACAGTACCGACAGCCTGTCCACCTCTTTTCTCATGACCGAAAATGCCCCCCGCTTCACTCCATAAGCCACATGACCGGGACCATGGTCAGAAATACCCACAGCCTTTAATCCAACACCAATGGCAGCTACCACATTGTCTTCGATAGTACCTGCTCCATGAGAAAATACGGTGTGGGTATGAAGGTCATAGGTGAGTTGATATTTGCATGCTGATTTTTCTTGATGATTTTCTCGTATCACGTTCCCTTTTCCCCTTTTGCTCTTAAAGCTTCCCAATAATTTTTACTTCCGGCTCAAGTAAAACTCCGGACTGATCCATAACCGTGGTCTGGACTAACGCCATGAGATTGATGATATCCGTTGCTGTGGCGTTTCCGATATTGACGATAAACCCTGCATGTAAGTCAGAGACCTGAGCACCCCCTAAGGTTAGCCCTTTTAAACTGGCATCCTCGATGAGTTTTCCTGCAAAATGACCTTCCGGTCTCTTAAAAAAGCTTCCGGCACTAGGAAGCTGCACGGGTTGTTTCTCATTCCTCTGCTTATTCAGAGCTCTCATGCGATCCTTAATCACGTTCTTATCACCCTCTTCAAGCTTAAACTTCGCTTCTAGGACGATGTAATGATTGGTTTGCATCGCACTGCGCCTGTATCCCAAGTCCATCTCTTCCTTTGTCATGGTAAAGATATTGCCTTGTTTATCCATCACCTTTGCTTCTACTATTATGTCCTTTATTTCTCCTCCGTATGCTCCTCCATTCATAGCTGCGGCGCCGCCCACACTGCCCGGAATGCCGCTGGCAAATTCAAACCCTGTCAAGGAGTTATTTAGTGCAACCCTTGCTACTGCTGTGAGCAATGCACCGGATTGGGCCTTTATGTAGGTCCCTTCCACAGTTATATTGCTAAAATATTCACTGATTCGGACCATGACTCCGTCAAATCCCCCATCCCGCACCAAAAGATTCGTGCCGTTTCCCATGGTAAAGGACTCGCATCCCTCTTCCAAAATCACCTTCATGGTATTGCTCAGCTCTTCCTCTGTTTTGGGGGTCACCATCAAGGAGGCTTCTCCCCCAGCTTTAAAGGATGTGTATCTTGCCATATTTACATTTTTCTTAATTCTTGATTTTTTAATGAATTTTATTAAATGATTGTAAACTTCTTCTATATTCAATATCTTGTTCCTCCCGATAAAAAAGTTCAATTTATATTCCATCCATGGTTCTATATCAAAACCGTGTCTCCTTTGCATCATTCGGATTTAGATCAAACCTTTAAATGCAACTTAAACATTTCGTATTTCTTATTCATCTTATTATATTAAATCTATGAGGCTTTTGCAAGATGATTCACAAATTGTTAATGTGGTCAAGCAAAAGATCTAATTTCTTGTTTTTTATAACATATCAAATAACACCAATTGCATAAATATTCATTTAATCAACTTTTTTTGTATAATTATAAATTAATTGTTGCATTCTGCATTTAATATGTTATAATAGCTTTATATTAAAATAAAAGTGTAAATTATTCATCAAAGTTTACAATAACATAGGTGAGCCGCATAGGCTGAAGAATAAGGAAAGGAATACATTATGGCAAAAGAAAAAGTAATATTAGCTTACTCCGGAGGTCTGGATACCTCTGTCATCGTCACCTGGCTGAAGGATACTTACGATTATGATGTGATAGCAGCCTGTATCAACGTAGGGCAAGAAGAAGATTTTAAAGCCATCGAGAAAAAAGCTTACGATACAGGTGCTTCCAACGTATATGTCGTAGACGTAACAAAGGAGTTTATCACCGATTACATATGGCCCACTTTAAAGGCAGGGGCTGTCTATGAGGGAGATTATTTGTTGGGAACCTCTATGGCACGTCCACTGATTGCAAAGGAATTGGTAAAAATTGCACAGGCGGAAGGCTCACACCTGATTGCTCACGGATGTACGGGAAAAGGAAACGACCAAGTTCGTTTTGAAGCTACCATCAAAGCTTTGGATCCTTCCATCGCCATCATTGCTCCTTGGAGAATCTGGGATTTAAAATCCAGAGAAGATTGTATCGAATATGCTGCGAAGCATAACATTCCCATTGCACAAACCGCCGAAAAAATTTACAGCAGAGACGAAAACATCTGGCACATCAGCCACGAGGGCGGTAACCTAGAAAACCCTTGGAATGAGCATAAAGATGATATTTTCGTACTCAGCGTACCGCCAGAAAAAGCACCGGACACCGCTTCCTATGTGGAAATCAGCTTTATTGAGGGTGTTCCTGTAGCTCTGGATGGAGTGGATATGGATCCCGTGGAGCTATTGAGAAAGTTAAATAAACTGGGTGGAGAAAATGGCGTAGGTCAAATCGATATCGTGGAAAACAGATTGGTAGGTATGAAGTCCAGAGGCGTATATGAAACCCCCGGAGGTACTATCTTATTTGCCGCTCACCATGCCTTGGAAAAATTAGTGTTGGATAGAAATACCACCGCTTACAAAAATATCGTTTCTATGAAATATGCGGAGTTGGTCTATGATGGTCTATGGTTTACTCCTCTGAGAGAAGCCATCGATGCCTTTGTGGATTCTACACAAAACGTAGTGACCGGTATTGTCCGAATGAAGCTTTACAAGGGCTCTGCCACATCAGCGGGAGCAAAATCCATCTATTCGCTGTACAACGAAGAGTTTGCTACATTTAGCAAAGATGAAGTTTACAATCAGAAGGATGCGGAAGGATTTATCAACCTGTTTGCACTTTCATTAAAAATCAGAGCTATCATGAATCAAAGCATTGAAGGTAAAAAACAAAACGAGAATTTAGGTAAAAAAGTTTTAAAGGCAGGAGAGTTCTGGGGATAAATAAAAGATAGGTTATGGTAATTATATTCTTACTAACCTACTTAACTACTCAATACTTGTCAACTGTAAAATGATTTCCAGCTTATTATAGACGCTTCTTTCTACGGAGCTGTATAATGGCTGGATTTCTTCGTCTTTTAGATATCTCACAATTGCACTATTGTATTCTGATTCACTGAGGGTAATCCCCACGGGAGGATAACCTTCGGACAGAAGAATATAATTCATGGCCATTCGGCTGATGGCCTCTGTAAATTTCTCAAAGGGATAAATTTCTAAGATCCTGCAATGTGTGTGTACGGCTTTTTCTATGGGATTTGAAAATTCTTCCTGCCGATAAAGCCATTGCACCATCATATTCATCTGCTCTTCAATGTCCTGAGGGTGCGGTGGATTATAGTCATACTGAAACAATACCGGATTTGTCTTTCGATATTCGACCTCATCTTCACCGGACAAAACTTTATAGAATTTTTTTATGCACTTTACATCTAGAGAAAGCTTTAAATCTAGCATTTGATAAAGAGATCTAACAGTATTTTTATAATTTTCTATGAGAACATGATCTCCCAGGGTAGCATTATCCACAAATTCCCCCCTTAAAATCTTGTTGACAGCCTCTTTCGTTATGGCGCTCCCATCCAATTTCATAGAGGTGTAGATACAGTCCGTCAAGTTATATTCATTGATATAATTAACAATCTCTATATCATAAGGCTTACGGCTTTCCAATATAACCTTTCTCTTTTTAATTTCTCTGTACATAAACTTACTCCCCGTCCTAGTATGGAAAGAATCTTAATTTTCATACAATAGTTGCATAAATGGTTACTTTTACTATATAATACTACCATGTATGAACGTAATGCAATAGGAAAAAGGTGAATAATTTGAATTATTGGATAGAACTCTCTTCTTTAGCTTCCATTCATTTGCAGCAAGTCACTACCCTTTCCATCGTGGTTCGACTACTAATGGCCGTTATCTTAGGCGGTGTAATCGGATTGGAACGAGGGGCCAATAAGCAAGCCGCAGGTTTTCGGACTCATATATTAGTATGTGTAGGAGCCGCCATGGCCATGCTTACAAATCAATTTGTATGTGAAACCATGTCTGCTTCCAGCGATCCAACAAGGCTGGGAGCTCAAGTCATTACAGGCGTCGGTTTCTTGGGGGTGGGAACCATTTTAGTAACGGGCAAGCATAAGATTAAAGGGCTCACCACCGCTGCTGGTCTATGGGCATCTGCCTGTATCGGTCTAGCCATCGGCATCGGCTTTTATACGGGTGCTGTCGTAGCCTCATTGTTGGTGTATATAAGCTTGGCCTTGTTGCCAAAATTAGAACATTCCATTTATTGCCGTTCTCGGGTACTGGATTTATATTTGGAAATCAGCGATATTTTTCATTTAAAAAATCTGACTTATCAGCTTCGCTCTCAGGATATCGTCATTCACGAAACCAATATCAGCAAGTCTGAGATTGCACCTGAAGGATTTATCGGCTTGCATCTATGTCTCAGGTTACCCAAAGAGAAAAACCGCCTTGATGTTTTAGTGGAGTTGGAAGAATTAGAGGGTGTTTATCTGGTGGAAGAAATTTGACGGTCTCTCAAAAACTCATAGAACAACCGAACAACTAAATTGATAAAAAATAGAACCAAACTCATTGCAGCGGCTTCTGCAATATCTCCTGCATCCCTCATATTTAAGATGGAGATGGAAGCGAGTTTTGTCAAAGGGGTATATAAAAAAACAACTGCAGAAATGGTAATCATTGCATTCACAAAATAAAATATCATCATTTCAAAAATTGCACTTTTACATAAAGGAAGTGTAATTTTTCTTAAGGTAGTGTAAAATGGTACATTTAATGAACGTGAGACCACTTCAAAATCCTTGTCTAATTTTTTTAAAGCGGTGGAAGCTGTCACAAAAGGTACAGAGAAATAATGAATCACGTTGGCAACGACTAAAATCCCATACGTGCCATAAATGAGACTGCCCATATTCATCACAGAATAACTTGTAAAGGGGACAGAAAAAAATTTAGGATTAAAAAACAGCACAAAAGACAATCCCACCACGGTACCCGGTATGGCCATTGGTGCAATGGAAAGAAAATAGATTCCTCTTCGTATTTTAGGCAAAAACTGAACTTTTTCCACAATGTATGCGGCGATAAAGGCTAAAAAAGTGCCGATGATAGCTGTCAAAGCTGCAACAAAGATGGAATTGAACAGGATGAAATTTCCGCCGTCTCCCAAGACTTTCTTAAAATCATAATGAGCCCATGTTAAGTCTAAATTATAAGGCCACATGGTGGCTAATGATGCAAATAAGCATACCAGAAAAAATAGGATAAACAACACGGAAATAAAGCTACAGTAAGTCAACGCTAACGAATCCGTCCATAAATCAGGTTTAATGATATAGGCAGTAGACTTTGCATTTAAGGTGGCACCTTGTTTGCTTGTGGCGTACCGATCTACAAAAAAAGAGATGACAGCCGGAATCATCATGATAATTCCCACCACTGCTCCCATGTTAAAGTTCTGCTGTCCGATTACTTGCTTATAGATATCCGTGGCCAAAACATTATAATTGCCTCCTACGATGGCAGGTGCTCCAAAATCCGTGAAGCTATAGGTAAAGCAGACGAACATAGCACTAATCAAGCCATATTTCACATTGGGTAATGTAATGGTGACCATTTTTTTCAATGGGCTTGCGCCCATCACCTCTGCTGCCTCATAATACCGATAATCTGCGGAGGAGAATGCAATAATCAGTACCATGAGTGCAACAGGGAAGCAAAAGATGGACTCCGCTATGATAATCCCCACTTTTCCATAAAGGGGGATTACCAGACCAAGCTTTGTCAATAACCCTTGGTTTCCAAACAAATATATGAGACACACCCCTAAAAGCATGGTGGGAGCAAACAATGGTAACATAGCGATAAATTGAATTATTTTTTTAAAAGGCATATTCTTCCTGGTTAGGCAATAAGCCATAATAAATGCAAATGTTACAGAAATAACCATGGAGGTAAAAGATATATATAAAGTATTAAAAAGAGAATGAACCATATTGGAGGAGGAAAAGTAGGTCAGAAATTGTTGTAATCCAACAAAATCTCCTTTTCCGTCCTGAAAAGCCCTTATAAATAGAATACCCAACGGGAAAATCAAAAATGTAACCAATATCAGTAAAATTCCAATAACCATCAGCCTTTGGATTATATCTTCTCTATCTATGAAACCAATTGTAGCATTCATACTCTTTTCTTTCACTTGTCTCCTCCCGAGAAACTCTACTGCATTTCTTTAAAGATACTTTCTATCCTACAGCTTAAGCAAATTTTAAAATCTGATTATCTTGAAATTCCGCATAAATTTCTTTTCCACATGCTAGGTTTACCGGGTCCATAAGGTTGGCCGATACATCGATAAGTATTTCTTGATTTCCGGTAATATGCGTCAATTCTGCTAAAATTCTATAGAAGCTTCCTCTGAACTCAGTATCTTTAATGACTGCATGATGGGTATTGCTTCGTCGTTCAAGGTAAAGGTGTACATGCTCTGGTCTGATAGCAGATATTTCAGAATTCTCCTGAAAAAAGTTTATACTTCCTATAAAATCAGCTACGAAGCGATCTACCGGTTTCTCGTAAATTTCTAGCGGAGTACCCAACTGCTTAATCTCCGCTTTATTCATCACTACGATTCGATCAGCCATTGTCAGTGCCTCATCTTGGTCGTGTGTCACCATGATGGTGGTCAAACCCAGTTCTCTTTGGATGGAACAGATTTGCCTTCGTAACTTTAATCTGACCTTCGCATCTAATGCGGACAAAGGTTCATCCAATAGGAGAAAGTCCGGATTGACAGCTAGGGCTCTGGCCAAAGCCACACGCTGTTGTTCTCCCCCCGATAACTGAGAAGGATATCTGTATTTTGCGTCCTCAAGATGAATAATTTCAAACATATGGTTTACCGTATATCGAATATTTTCATCGGATACTTTCTTACATCGCAATCCATAAGCTACATTTTCATAAGCTGTCAAGTTGGGAAACAAGGCATAGGACTGGAAGACAATACCAAAATTTCTTTTTCCCGGGGGAGTTGTTGTCATATCCTTGCCCTTTAAAAACACTTTGCCACTGCTAGGGTGTTCCAACCCTGCCAGAATTCTCAGCAAGGTTGATTTTCCACAGCCCGAGGGACCTAATAGACATACCAATTCCCCTTTATTGATTTCTAGCTGTACATCTCTCAAAACTTGGTTTTTCCCATAAAATTTATTGACTTGTTCAATTCTGATAATCTTATCCAATGTACTAACCTTTCTTTATTAGCCTACTTTTTGTAATTAGGGCTTACTCCTTGGGTGCACTTTTACCGTCATATCTGGTTGTCCATTCCGCAAGGATACGATCTCTGTTCTCAGCACACCAATTTAAGTCTATTCCCTGAATCAATTGCTCCATCGGATTTTTTGTATACCCCTCAGGAATTTTATCTCCCACTCCGGTAGCTATGATGGGATAACTTTCCCCATACCTTGCCATTACATCGTCTTCAATGGCCCAATCTAAAAATTTCAGAGCAATGCCTTTAACGCCTTCAGGCTTACGAATTAAAGCATTTGCTTCCACATCCCATCCTGAGCCCTCAGAAGGAAAAACTACTGCCCCCTTATCCCCCAAGTCCTTTGCTGACTTAATGCACCTATAACCGAATGACACACCTATCCCGTACTCACCAGTTGCTGTATTTTTTGCAGGTGCAGATCCGGAGTGAAGGTAAACAGCTACGTTATCATTTAACTTATCCATGTATTTCCAACCTTCTTCTTCCCCCATGAGAGATAAGATACCGTTTACCGTCAAAAGTCCGGTGCCGGAAGATGCAGGGTTTGACATTGCAATCAGTCCTTTATACTTTGGGTCAACCAACTCCGCATAGCTGGTAGGGATTTCCGTTATTCCTTTGGAGGCCAAAACATCTTTATTTACCAAGAATGCGGTTTCCCAAGCATCGATTCCTACCCACTTTGGAACCTTGCCGTTATCTTTAAACTCAGGCAAAATGCGTTCCAGACCTATGGGTGCATAGGGTTCCAATAAATCCGCGCTATCCAACACTAACAGACTGGATGCTGCAGTACCCCAAACTACATCCGCCACAGGGTTGTCTTTTTCAGCCAGAAGCTTTGCAGTAATAATTCCGGTAGAGTCTCTTGTAATGTTTACCTTCACATCCGGATACCGTTCCTTAAAGCCCTCCAAATAATCCACAATAAGATCGTCCTCCAATGCAGTATAGATGTTCAGTTCTTTTTCGTTCAAGTCTCCCGTGTTTGCAGAGGTATCTAAATCCTCAGTTTTACTGATGCAGCCTGTAAAAAGGGACACTGTAAGGGTCAATGCTAACATACAAATAATTATTTTTTTCATTTTCCATTACCTTTCATATATACAACAGAGATTTACTTTCTTTGATATTACTACATCTATTTATAGAACAATTGTGAAGTAGGTAAAATCAATGTAAAAAATGTTCCTTTGCCAGCAATTTTAAATGATGAGCTTTTTTGATATTCTGTCATATCGTCCCCGACCATATTTCCTACATAAAAAAACACCGCTTTTTTTAAGCGATGTTTTTTTAATATTTTTAATTTATTCCTTTATTTACAGCTTTGAACCGCTATCTAAGCTGCCCTTCCATAAATTATAGGATTATAGTGTTACAGTGATTTCCGTACCCTCTCCCAAAGTGCTTTCCACTTGAATCTGTCCTTTCAGCACTTCCAAGATATGTTTTACAATGGATAACCCTAAGCCGGTTCCACCGATATTCTTTGACCGAGACTTATCCACCCTGTAGAAACGCTGGAAAATTCGTTCCTTCTCACTCTCCGGTATTCCGATTCCGGTATCCTTGATTCTAACGACTATCCGATCTCCCTCTCTACCCACTGCTACATCCACACGACCCTTAATTTTGTTGTACTTAATAGCATTTTGAATTAAATTATAAAGCAATTGGTGCGTCATGGTATCTGATGAGAACAATACAGCGGGACTTCCTTTTACTGTCAGTAAAATACTTTTTTCCTTCGCTTCCTCTTGAAGCATCTCCACCGTTTGTTTTGCTACCTCATAAACATCCACATTGCTCATAGAAATTTCTTCCGAAGCTTCATCTAGTTTGGATAGTGTCAGAATGTCATTGACCAAGTGGATCATCCTCTGACATTCCTTATATATTTTTTCACTGAACTCCGTCATATGCTCCGGTGCCACCATGCCACCTTTCATCATTTCTGCATATCCTGAAATAGATGTCAAAGGAGTTTTCAATTCATGAGAAACGTTAGCGGTAAACTCCTTCCTCATCTTATGGGACAGCTCATCAGAAGTAATATCCACAAAAAATAATATGGTTCCTATGTTCTCTTCTTTATTTTCCACCTGACATCCGTAGAGCTGATAAAACCTTTCTTCTTCCTCTAAAATAGTATGTGTATAATCTCCCCTTACAGCTTTTTCTGCCATTTTATTAACAATTTGGTTTCTGGTAGCAGTAATCATCTTCTTTCCGACAAAATCGTTGCCCTTCACCTTCAATATCTCTTTGGCAGCCGAATTCATAGAAAGGATGTTTTCATCTTTATCCAGTAAAATTAGACCTTCCTTCATATGTTCCGTTATGGCGCTGATGGTATCCCGATCCTTTTTCAGATTTGCAATGGTGTCCTTGATTTTTTCTCTTTGGCTGTTAATTTTGGTCACAAAGGGAATGAGCTCCTCGTAATCACATGTAATCGCTTTTTCTTTATCCTGTATTTGCTCAATGATTTTATTCACCGGCATCATCAGCTTCTTTGTAGTTTGCCTCGCCATGATATATCCGCCTATGGCCGCTAAGAGTAAAATTCCCAACAAAGCCGGAATAATTTGAATAAAAATTCCCCACACATTGCTTTGGGTACTAGCTAACCGCAATACGTTGCCATCTGCAAGCTTTAAAGCGTAGTAGTAAGTTGTCTTACCCAAAGTGGAAGAATAGCGCTTCTCATTTCCGGTCCCTACTCGTAGCGCCTCTATAAACTCTGGACGATCCCTGTGATTTTCCAAGTTTTTTGCCCGATTATCAAAGAGCACCTCGCCATTTTGTCCAATGATGGTCACTCGATATAGCGAATTCTTAAAGTCCGAAGATTGAATATAATCGCTGTTTCCGTAATAATTGATCCCCCCACGAATGACCTCTGCTTCATTTTTCATTTGCGAAAGCGTACTTTTTTCTAGCATGGAGTAGATGCTGAAAAGCATAAGTACCGTGGTAATCGTAATGCCTACTATAGCGACAAAGAAAATATTCTTAAAGATTTTTTTATGCATCAACTCACCCCTATTCTTGAAATCTAAAAACATATCCTACGTTGCGAACGGTGACGATATGTTGACCAAAATCCGGAAGCTTTTGTCTGAGCGCCTTAATGTGCATATCCACTGTTCTACTTTCCCCTATGAAATCATAGCTCCACACGGCGTTGATAATCTGATCTCTGGACAGGACCTTTTCTTTATTCTCTGCAAGGTATACCAAAAGCTCAAATTCTTTATACGTAAGATAAACCTCTTGACTCTTTAGAGTTACCCGTCTCTTTTCTTTATCGATGACCAAGTCCCCAAATGCCAAGTAATTACGATTATCTTCTTTTTTTTCACTCCGCCTAAGAACAGCCTTCACCCTGGAAATTAACTCCATAACGGAAAAAGGTTTTGTCACGTAATCGTCCGCTCCGGCATCTAAACCTTTTACTTTGTCTAATTCCGTGGATTTTGCAGTCAACAGAATAACCGGAATCTCCGACAATTTGGAATTCCCTTTGATTTTTTCCAAAAGTGACATTCCATCTTCTACTGGCAACATGATATCCAGCAATACTAAGTCGGTGGAATTTGATAAAATGTATTCAATAACCCCACCTCCATCAGAAAAGCTTCTGGTGCTAAAACCGCTGCCCTTCAGCGCATATTCAATCAATTCTCGGATGTGGTCATCATCTTCCACTATGCAGATTCTCTGAATCAACTTCCTCCTCCAATTCCTGAGACCAATGACGTCCCGTAATGGAAAATCTCACCCACCCTGCAATATTGGTTGCATGATCTCCGATTCTTTCCAAATATTTCGCAATCATAAAGAAGTCCATGGCCTCTTCTCCTACACTGGCATCCTTTCTGATATTGTCGATGAGTTCGCTCCTGATGGTGACGAACAGCTCATCCACCACATCATCATATTTTACCACAGAATCAGCCAAGTTTAAATCTTTTGCTACAAAAGCATCTATGGAATCCCTCACCATTTTAATGGTAGCTTCTGCCATCTTAGTAATATCTTCAATGTTTGAAGTGTAAGGGACATTCTCATAACGCAGCATAATCTCCGATATGTCTGCCGCCTGATCCCCTATTCTCTCCATGTCCGTAATCATCTTTAGCGCCGTTGAAATTTGACGTAAATCTTTCGCTACGGGCTGTTGTTGTAATAACAGCTTTAAACAGATTCCCTCTATCTCTTTTTCCAGGTTATCTATTTCCGTATCAAACTCGATCGCTTTCTTTGCAAGATTCACATCTTTTGTCTCCAAAGCCTTTACCGCATTCTGAATGGAATACTCCACCAATGCTCCCATCTGTATCAGCTCTGTGTTTAATATTTCTAATTCTTCATCAAATCTTATTCTCATATGAAACCTCTCTCATATTTATTTATTTGTAAGTATGCAGCAGTTTTCTCATTGTTCAACCAAATCTGCCGGTGATGTAATCTTCCGTTTTCTTTTGTTTGGGCATGGAGAATATCTCTTCGGTATTGCCGAATTCTATCACCTCTCCCAAAAGAAAAAATGCCGTATCATCACTGATTCTGGTTGCTTGTTGCATGTTGTGGGTTACGATGATAATGGTGTACTTCTCCTTCAGTTCCAGCACCAGGTCCTCAATCTTCATGGTAGAAATGGGATCCAAGGCGGAAGTAGGTTCATCCATCAGGATCACATCCGGATTGACCGCCAAAGCTCTGGCAATACACAGTCTCTGCTGCTGCCCACCCGACATACCCAGGGCTGATTTTTTCAACCGATCTTTTGATTCTTCCCAAATAGCCGCATTTCTTAAGCTCTTTTCCACAATTTCATCCAATTTGCTTTTTTGAGTTATACCGTGTGTTCTGGGACCAAAGGCGATATTATCATAAATGCTCATTGGGAATGGATTGGGCTTTTGAAATACCATACCCACGTTTTTCCTGAGGGTATTAATGTCCATAGATCCATAAATGCTTTCCCCATCCAAGAGAACTTCTCCTGTAATTTTGCATCCTTCAATCAGATCATTCATCCTATTGAGGGATTTGAGCAAGGTAGATTTTCCGCACCCGGACGGTCCTATAAATGCTGTAATATGATTTGACTTTATCTGCAAATTAATATCCTTTAATGCTTGAAAATCATTATAAAATAAATCCACATGATTGATTTGAAATTTATTTACCATAATATTATCCTTTCGAGAGTCTCTTTGCTACAAAACTGGATAGCGCATTGATTAGAATTACCAATACCAACAATACCACAGCGGTTGCATAGGCTTGATTCGTATAAAGTCCTTCACCTGACAAAGCATACATGTGAACGGATAAAGTCCTCCCTGAAGCCATTAGGTTTTCAGGTATCTTTGCAACGGTACCCGCAGTATAGATTAAGGCTGCCGTCTCTCCAACGATTCTTCCGATGGCCAAAATGCATCCTGCCAATATCCCGGGAACTGCACTTGGCAGAACGATGATAAAGACGGTTCTCAGTTTCCCTGCACCCAGACCAAAGCTGGCCTCTCGATAAGTATCGGGTACCGACTTAAGCGCTTCCTCTGTGGTTCTCATAATTAAGGGTAAAATCATGATAGCCAGTGTCAAAGCACCAGACAGCACTGAAAATCCTAGCTTTAATGTGGTTACAAAGAACAACAGGCCGAACAATCCATAAACGATGGAAGGGATTCCTGAAAGGGTTTCAGCCGTCAGACGAACCACACCTACCAAACGGTTTCCCTTATTTGCATATTCCACTAAGTATATAGCTGTAAAAATCCCTATGGGTACGGCAATCACCAGAGAAATCCCGGTCATCAATATTGTGGTAACAAGGCTGGGAAAGAGAGAAACGTTGGTGGTATTGTACTCAAAGGCAAATAAGGATGGAGTTATATAAGGAATCCCATGTGCCAAAATATAAATAATGATATAAGCAATTATAAAAAAAGTGGTTAAAGTCGCTAACATCACCAATAGAAACAAAAATAGCGATAATGGCTTGTTAAGGTATTCTTTGAATTTATCTGCAAAAGATCTTCGATTAATCAAATTTGTGCCCTCCTCTTCAAAACTGCAAATAGAAGATTGATAATCAATATGAACACAAACAGAACCACTCCGGTGGCGATCAATGCCTCTCTATGCAACTCCGCTGCATACCCCATTTCAATAACAATATTGGCTGTCAACGTTCTGACACCCTTAAAAATCCCGTCTGGCATTCTTGCCTGATTCCCTGCAACCATGATCACAGCCATCGTCTCGCCTATGGCTCTGCCGATGCCTAAGACGATAGCAGCCATAACACCTGATTTTGCCGCCGGCAAAACGTTTAAAAAGATGCTTCTTTCCTTTGTAGCACCCAGTGCCAATGCACCCTCAAGATAACTTTGAGGAACAGCTCTGATGGCAGCCTCACTGATTCCAATAATGGTGGGTAAAATCATAATCCCCAACAGGATACTAGCAGTTAATATGCTAGATCCATTTCCAGGGAAAAGCTGCCGGATGATGGGGACGAGAACCACCAATCCAAAAAAACCGTAAACTACAGACGGAATTCCCGCCAATAGTTCAACAGCGGGTTTTAAGTATCTATAAAACGGACGAGGACAATAAAATGCCATAAAAATGGCAGCTAACAATCCCATGGGAACACCTAATAGAATGGCGCCTGCTGTAATGTACACACTTCCCAAAATCATGGGAAGAATTCCAAAGGATGGGGGCACATTTGAAGGGGACCAATCTGTTCCAAGTAGGAAATTAAAAATTCCTATTTTGCCAATGGCAGGAACGCCATTGGCAAAGAGGAAAAAGCATATGAGAAATACAGCAAGGATGGAAGTGACAGCCGCTATAAGGAAAATAACCTCCATCAGCTTTTCTGTAGTCTTCTGTGTCATAATCTTTATATTTCACTCCATTTTGTAACTTCACCGGTAAAGATTGCTTTCACTTGCTCCGCTTTTAAGTCTTTAATCGTATTATTTTTATTGACGATAACACCGATTCCGTCTAAAGCGATTGCCATGTCCTTTAACTCAGCCTTTTCACTGTCCTTTAATTCCCTAGAGGCCATACCGATATCGCAAGTCCCATCTATGGTAGCCTGCATTCCTGCGGTGGAATCGCTCATCTGCACTTCAATTTGGGCATTTGCATTGATCGCTCTATAAGCCTCTACCAACTTTTCCATGATAGGAGTGACTGAGGAAGATCCCGCTATGACGATTTTACCTGACGGCATATCACCAGCATAGGCAGGTGCAGCATCATCGATGGAAATATAACTATCTCCCACTACCTTCTGACCCTCCGCACTCATAACAAAATCAAGAAAGTCTTTTGCCAAACCGGTAGGTTCCCCTTTTGTAGCAATATTAAATGGTCTTGATATTTTGTAGCTCTTGTTTTTTACATTTTCAGCAGTTGCTGCTACTCCATCGATATTCAAAGCCACGATGCTGTCGTTTAAGGAGCCTAAAGAAACATATCCGATGGCATAGTCATCTCCTGCTACATTGGTCAACATAACGTCAGTCTTAGGAGCAATGGTTGCATCTTTGGTGGTGTTATCCTTTTTATTGCCATTTGCGTCTTTTTCTTCGATTCCAAACAGTTCAATAAATGCACCTCTTGTTCCCGAACCGTCTTCTCTGCTAATTACAGAAATTTCTTGTTCTGCATCAAAGTCTGTACCGTACTCCACATCCCCTCCATTTTTGTCACCACAGCCTGTCAAAGTTCCAAAAGCCAAAGCCGATAAAAGTAAAACAGAAATAATCTTTTTTTTCATTTTTAATACCTTCCTTACAAATTTTTTATGTAACTACTGATAATCTTAGTTGTAAGGAGATTATAATATCCAAATGTAAAGTCTATTATGAGTGAATTGTAAAGAATGTGTAAAAAATATATTTAAAAATTCAATGCTTGTAAACGTTCTAGTTTTTAATCTTTCTAATTGTTTACTAAAATGGTTTCTTTATGTTATTATACCCTTAATTAGATTTTATTTGTCATATTTCATTGATTTCTTTCATTAATATAAGCGGGAGCATTGCAAGTCAACTTTTTTAAAAGTTGACGGAGGGGTAGACAGAAATGAACATTCTTAGCAACGTTAAAAAAAATTATTTTCAACTTCTCTTTGTTTTCATGGCCTTCCTTATGATGGTGCTTGTAAGTTATTACTTTGTTCTTAAAATTACTAACGATGAAATGAAAAACTATGGTAACGAACTGATGAATACAGCCAGTGTTACCATCAGCTCCATGCTTAGCGAAGGAGAGGTCCTTCTAAGCAGTTCCTATGCCACTGCAGAATCCATGATTAAATCCGGTGCTACCAACGAAGAAATTATTGAAATCTTAAGTGAGCATTACATAAAGATGAAAGCAAACAATGATCGATTTGACGCGATTCGAGGCATTTATGGCTTTGTACGCGGAGAATTTATCAATACGTCAGAATTTATCCCACCTGATGATTATGATCCACTCTCCCGTCCCTGGTATCAAGCAGCCATAAATACGCCCTACGGGTTTGCATATTCCGATCCTTACGTAGATGTGGAAAGTTCTCAGGTCACCGTCTCCATCTCTCGAGTTGTTCACGATCCATCGGGAAATATAGTCGGTGTTCTTTCCATCGATATTTTTACCACATCCATGGCTCATTATGTCAGCCAGTTAAAGGTGGCTAATGATGGTTACGGAATTCTGCTCAATGATACTCTTGACATTGTCAGTTGTAAGGATAGCAGATATTTAGGACAAAACATAACAGAAAGCAACGAGATCATATCCAAGGGATATGCAGAAATAGGGCAAAAACTCGAGCAAGACAAATACCTTTCAGCCCAAGTTTTTAGAGATAATAACGGAGTAAAGAACGTAGCTTTTTTTCGAAAGCTTTTTAACGGATGGTATGTAGGAGCTATAACCCCCCTCAGTTCTTATAATAGTAAGGTAAATAACATGGCGATTATCCTTTCCATTATGGGTCTGATTCTGACCGCCATACTGGATTATCTTTTACTTACCTTTTCCTTTCAAACCTCCCGCTCTGATGTAAAAAGCAAGATGAAATCTGATTTCTTAGCGAACATGTCTCATGAAATAAGAACACCTATGAATGCAATTTCCGGAATGTCGGAACTGATTTTAAGAAATGAAATTAGCCGCGAGGTAAGAGAACATACCTTAAATATTAAAAATGCTTGCTCCACATTGTTAACAATCGTAAATGATATTTTAGATTTTTCTAAGATTGATGCTGGAAAGCTTGAAATTACCCATATGCCCTTTCAGATTGCTTCTGTAATCAATGATGTTTCCAGCATGACCATCGTAAGGATTGGAGAAAAACCCATAGACTTTATTATAGAGATTGACACCTCCTTGCCTTGTGAATTAATGGGGGACGAAGTTAGACTTCGACAAATTTTAGTCAATCTCTTAAACAATGCGGTTAAATTCACAAAATCCGGCCATGTTCAGTTAAAGCTATGGAGTGAGCCGGCTGAGGATAACGACATGCGGCTTTTTGCAGAGATATCCGACACAGGTATGGGGATCAAAAAAGAAGATTTATCCAAGTTGTTTTCCTCCTTTACACAGGTGGATACCAAAAGAAATCGAGCCGTCGAGGGTACGGGTTTAGGTCTTGCAATTTCCAAACAATTGGCAGAAATCATGGGTGGAAGCATTTGGTGTGACAGCGAGTATGGCTTAGGGACTACCTTTGGATTTTCCATCATGGTGAAATCTCACGATATGAGAAAAATTATCACTATTAATGAACCTACAGAAAAAAACGTTTTATTGTTAGAAGAAAATGAGATACTGTGTCAAAACATGGAGAAAGCTCTTTGTGACATGAAGGTAAATCATTATGCTACGACGGATATTCAGGATTTTGTTTCTATGCTTACTCCTGAGCTGACCCATATCATCTTGCCTATTCGATTTTATACAAAGCTTTCAGGAAAGATTAATAATTTGTCTCCCAATGCAATCAATGCCGTCATTATTTCCTCAGAGGATATTTTTGATCGTGCCGAAAATGTAAGAGTTATCCATAGACCTTGTCACGCCTTGAATATTGCTACCGTATTAAATAACGAGAGCTCGTCTGACCTCATGGGTGTTAAGGATTATGACGGGATAGACTTTATAGCTCCAAAGGCAAAAGTATTGTTGGTGGATGACAACGATGTGAATTTGGCAGTTGCAAAAGGTTTGTTGGCACCATATAAGCTGAATGTGACCACCGCTAACAGTGCAGAAATGTGTTTTGAATTATTGGTTCATAATCAATACGATGTCATATTTATGGATCATATGATGCCTGTCATAGATGGGGTTGAAGCAACACAATTGATTAGAAGCTACGGTGGGGATTACTTTAAAAACGTACCTATCATTGCCCTCACTGCCAATGCCATCAGCGGCGCACGTGATATGTACATTCAAAACGGATTTAATGATTTTATATCAAAACCTATAGAAGTCAAAGAGCTCAATAAATTATTGTACACTTATTTGCCTATGAAATATATCGAAAAATCTGCAACCTCTATCATTTATGATGGACAGAGCATCAGCGATGAAATATTGCTGACCATCTACCTAGACGGTCAGCGGAAGATTCCACTTCTAAAAACACTCTTTGAAGAAAGGGATATTATCCATTATACCATTGAAGTTCACGCATTAAAAACGGTAGCCGCTTCAGCAAATAATATGGAATTATCCAATCTTGCAAAATCTCATGAAGTGGCTGGGAAATCCGGTGATTTCGTGTACATCGAGCACAACTTCCCTCAATTAATCGAAATGTACGAACAGTTTATCAACGGTTTTTCTTATCTGGCTCATATGAAAAATGAGGAAACAACAGAAAGGGCTGCACTAGGACAAGATGAAATCGACGAGTACTTCGATGCCATCGATCGGTACTCTGAAGACTTCGATATTGATCAGATTAAAGAAGTCATCAACAAATTGAACGCCACTGTTTTGGATGTAAGTCAAGGTAAAAAGTTACAAAGGTTAATACAGGCAGCCCAATTATTCGATTATGATGCCATCTCTGAAATTATAAAAGATAAGTAATCGCAAAAGAGGAGTCCTTTGGCAAAAGGCTCCTCTTTCTTTTCGAATTCTCTAAACGGGATAAACCATATCCTCTTCATTTAGCAATGCAGAGTCAAGCTTATAACGTTGTGCATTTCGATATTTAAAGTACTCTACAGCAGGTCCGGGGAACATAGCTTTCGTCAGCACATCTTCATCCTGCTCTACATACTGAGCAACATCTTTCTTGACATTTTCCAGTTCCGGTTCGATGAGATCTGCCGGTCTGCAAGTAATCTGTGCTTCCTCTCCCAAAATTTTCTTTACTACCTCTTCCTTAATCGGCAGTGTAGTCTTTCCGTACATACCTTTTACCACTTGTTTTAATTCGTTGGGAACCATCTTGTATCTTTCACCCATAACGATATTTAATACCGCCTGAGTGCCTACAATCTGGCTGGAAGGTGTAACCAAAGGAGGATATCCCAAGTCTTCCCTCACCCTAGGCACTTCCTTCAGAACCTCTTCAAACTTATCCATAGCATTGGATTGTTTTAGCTGTGAAACTAGGTTGGAAAGCATTCCTCCGGGCACCTGATAGATCAGTGTATTAATATCTACGCCCATAAGCTTTGGATCCATCAATCCGTTGGCAATATACTTTTCTCTTATGGGGCGGAAATGCTCTGCTACTTTATTCAACAACTCCATATCCAGACCTGTATCATATTCTGTACCTAAAAATGCAGCAGCCATAGGCTCTGTTGGAGGTTGAGAGGTTCCCTCTGCAAAAGGAGAAATGGCGGTATCTATAATATCCACACCTGCTTCTGCGGCTTTCATATAAGCCATGCTTCCCAATCCGCTGGTAGCGTGAGTATGCAGCTCCAAAGGAATTTTTAATTCAGATTTTAATGCCTTGACCAATTCATAGGTATTATATGGGCTGAGCAATCCTGCCATATCCTTAATGCAAATGGAGTCTGCTCCCATATCCTGAATCTCCTTTCCCAATTTAATAAACATTTCATTGGTGTGAACAGGACTGATGGTATAGGAAATGGTGCCTTGGGCATGACCGCCGTATTTCTTACACGCTTTAATGGCGCTTTCTAAGTTTCTCGTATCGTTTAAGGCATCAAAAATTCTAATAATATCGATGCCATTGGAAATGGACTTATTTACAAATTCATCCACCACATCGTCAGCATAATGCTTGTAACCTAAAAGGTTCTGCCCTCTTAAGAGCATTTGGAGCTTGGTTTTTTTCACATGCTTTCTAATGGTTCTAAGTCTTTCCCATGGATCCTCGTTTAAAAATCTCAGACAAGAATCGAAGGTCGCACCTCCCCATGCTTCCAAAGCATTGTAGCCCACATTATCCATAACTTCCAATATAGGCAGCATCTCCTCGGTAGACATTCTAGTAGCAATCAGTGACTGATGACCATCTCTCAGTACGGTTTCGGTAATTTTTACACCCGGCATTTTCCCACCTCCATATTTTATTTCAAATGATTGTTTAGTAATTATACATATAAAAACAGATGTTTTCAACATCTAAAGGAATATGTATACAATATTTTTAATACTCCCTCTTATCGCTTTATAACAATTGGTTATTCTGCAGTAAAATCTCCTGACTTCCCCCCGGATTTGCTGACCAATCGTATATCGCCAATTCGCATTGTACGGTCTATTGCCTTACACATATCATAAATTGTTAATGCAGCTACGGATACCGCGTACAGGGATTCCATCTCTATTCCCGTCTTACCGATTGTCTTTGCCTGAGCTTCAATATGAATGGCTACCTTTTCCTCATCCACTATAAAATTCATCTCTACGCCGGTAATGAAGATATTGTGACACATAGGTATGGCAGACGCCGTGTTCTTCGCAGCCATAATGCCTGCAGTTTGTGCTACGGAAAGTACGTCTCCTTTTTTCATATGACCTGATAGTATCCGATCTAAGGTTTCTCTTTTCATGTAGATGCTACCCTTTGCAACAGCCATTCTCTTTGTGTCGTCTTTATCACCTACATCTACCATCTTGGGTCGCCCCTGATGATCCATATGGGTAAGCTTTTCCATATTAGCTTCCTCCTCTATCCCCCGATCTTATTCATGTTCCTCGTAATTGGATCCGCACCCTCATTGAGTAAGTGGTGTTCATCCTTATTTAATATTGCACTTTTAATCTTTTCCAAGAGCTGCTCCTCATTTCCAAAGTCTAAAACTTCCATTAAATCTATCTCTTCGTTGGAATGTAAGCAAGGTTTCAATTTTCCATCAGAGGTCAGGCGAATTTTATTACACCTACTGCAAAAATGATTGCTCATGGGGCTGATAAAACCTAAAGTTCCCCTAGCCCCCGGGTATCTGTAAATTTCTGCCACTCCGTCTTCGCTTTCCATGGGACGTAATGCAGGCAGCTTGTCCTTAATTTCCTGATTCGTCATGATGCCATATCCTCGAACTTCATCGTTTTGTCCGATGGGCATAAGCTCAATAAATCGTATTTCATACGGAAATTGATAGGTCAGTTGAACAAAGTCCATGATTTCATCATCATTGAATCCTTTCATCACCACCACGTTTATTTTAACAGGGGTCAGATCTGCCTTCATGGCAGCATTGATACCTGCAAAGGCTTCCTCCAGATGTCCCCCTCTGGTAATCTCCGAGTATTTTCTATGATTCAGAGTATCTACGCTGATGTTAATTCTATCTAACCCTGCGGTTTTTAGTTTTTCTGCATACTGGGGCAACAAAATCCCATTGGTGGTCATGGTGAGGGTTTCCACCCCCTCTATGGCAGAAAGGGTTTCTACAAGCTCGACGATTCCTTTTCGCACCAAAGGCTCGCCCCCCGTAATTCGGTATTTGGTAATCCCAAGTTTCACCGCCGCCTTTACGACTTTTTCAATGTTTTCAAAGCTTATAATCTGATGGTGCCCTATGTCTGCTATGCCATCTTCAGGCATACAGTATTTGCACCTAAGGTTGCATCTGTCGGTGATAGAAATTCGCATATACTTTATACTACGCCCAAAATTATCCTTCATCTCATGCTCCATCCTTTACTTCAAAGTCTAAACAACAATTTCTACCCTTTTTTATCTATTGAGGTTTTCCCATATACCTCCGATTTATTCACCACATTGATGCCGTTGGCAGAAAGAACCTGCGCGCCACGCTCCTGATCATCCAGTTTCATTACAATGTATGGCATCTCTGTTTTTCTCATAACAAAGGAATAGATATATTCAATATTCAAGTCATTTTCTTTCAGGACAGTAAAGATTTCATTTAATGCTCCCGGCTTATCCTCCGGTTCTACAGCCAAAACCTTGCTGATTTTAGCCACCACCCCTTCCTTCTTTAAAATCTCTACCGTTCTATCCGGATCGTCCACCACCATTCGAAGAATTCCAAACTCGATAGTATCAAATATGGCGATCGCTCGTATATCTACGTTGTGTGCAATCAATATATCTGTCAGCTGTGCCAGTTGCCCCTTTTGGTTTGGAATAAATACAGAAATTTGTTTGATTAACATTTATTTCTCCCCCCTCATATCCAGTACCCTTTTCGCTTTACCTTCGAATCTTGCCAAAGTCCTTGGCTCCACTAAGTTAATCTTGGCATCAATACCTAAGACGGTTCTAATCTTTGCCCTAATTGTTTGATTGAGATTCTCTAGCAGTGAGAAGGAATCCAGCATATCAGCATCCACCAACTCCACATCTATTTCAATCTTATCCAAGTACCCTTTTTTAAATACTTTAATCTGATAGTGAGGTCCTATTCCGTGAACATTAAGGAGCACCTCTTCAATTTGGGATGGGAATACGTTGACACCCCCTAAGATGAGCATGTCGTCAGATCGTCCCTGAATCTTGGACATCCTGACGGTAGTTCTTCCGCAAACGCATTGCTCATAATGAAGCGAGGTGATATCCTTCGTCCTATATCTTAAAATAGGTAGCCCTTCTTTGGTAATGGTGGTGATAACCAACTCCCCCACCTCTCCCTGACCCAAGACCTTTCCCGTATTGGGATCTATGATTTCAGGTAGAAAGTGATCTTCATTGATATGCATTCCGGTAAGCGCCTGACATTCCCCTGAAACCCCCGGACCAATCAATTCGCTCATTCCATAGTTTTCTGTAGAAAATATGTTCCAGTTGGTGTTGATTTCGTTTCTCATAGCTTCTGTAGAGCCTTCTCCGCCAAAAAGTCCCCATTTCAAATGCAAGTCTTTTTTAGGATCGATACCCATTTCGTGAGCTACCTCAGCCATATGTAATGCATAGGATGGAGTGCTGATCAGCGCAGTTGTTTCCAAATCCAACATCATCATAATTTGCTTTTGCGTATTTCCGCTGGAGATTGGAATGACTGCCGCCCCCACTTTTTCCAGTCCCTGATGAAGACCAAAAGCCCCTGTAAACAGTCCATATCCAAAGGATATTTGTGCCACATCTTCGTCCGTAACCCCCGCCATGGTAACCAGCCGAGCAATTAATTCACTCCAGTTATCCATATCTGTTCTGGTATAACCCACTACAGTAGGTTTGCCTGTGGTTCCGGAGGATGCATGGAAACGTACCAAGTCCTTTTTCGGCGAAGCAAAAAGTCCCATAGGATAGTTATCGCGAAAATCCGCCTTCACTGTAAACGGAACCTTAGTTAAGTCTTCCAAGGTCCGTATATCCTCTGGTTTTAATCCGATCTCATCAAACTTATTCTTGTAATGGGGTACATGTTCATACACTCTTCCAACAGTTTTCTTTAAAGATTCCAATTGTTCTGTTCTGAATTGCTCACGAGAAAGAGTTTCCTTTTGACTCCAGATTTTACTTGATTTGTTACTTAAGTTCATCGTACTTTGGACCTCCTACAAATGAAAGCATTTATATTAATGAAGTAATTATAATTTGTAATATTAGATGCATTTTCCCAATCTCAATAACCTTTAAAATTAAGTCTATATTATCACAAATAGATGTTAACTACAACCTTAAATCATGCACTTATGCAGATTGTTATAATGAAAATATTCTGCTTTATTATTTTTTATTGTTAAATAATTGTTAGAAATTAATAGATTAAATTTTTTTGTCGATATATTTTATAAGTCAGTATATTTTATAAGTTGATATATTTTATAATAGGATTGATTATTAACCATTCTATAGAAAGGAGAATCCGTATGTTATTAAAAGGTCTTACGCCAGCTCAGACAAATTCCGGCAACGCCAAACCCTTTAATGCACCATTGCCAAAGGAGTCTGCCATAAATAAAACCCAAAACTCTCAAAACAATGGAGTAATTGATAAAACCACAGGGTTAGATTCAAAAAAGATGTTACATCAACCGGACAGTGGACAGAATTCTCAGCTGGTTCGTAATAACAGAGAAAGAGCCTATATTTGTAAAACGTGTGAAAAGAGAGCTTATCAAGACGCCTCTAACGATCCAGGTGTTTCCATGAAGGCACCTACAAAAATTGCCCCCGAAAATGCTGCTTCTGCGGTTATGAGCCATGAGTCTGAACACGTCAATAGAGAGCAAGCCAAGGCAACCAGCGAGAACAAAAAAGTAGTATTCCAATCGGTTTTATTGCATAACTCCATTTGCCCGGAATGCGGGCGAACATACGTGTCCGGTGGAACAACTACCACAGTCACAAAAGCACAAGAAACGGTAGAGGCAGATACGGAAAAGGAAACGCCACTGCTTGATTCAAATCATGCCGACAAATAGATAGAAGTACTATGCCGCTTATCTTAAATTAAACAACATCTCCTTATTAAAAAATGTATAAATACTCAAATTATGGTCAAAATGAAAATAGAAATATAAAACCTAATTTGAAAGGAGAATTTTATGTCTAAGGATAGAGATAGCAGCATCGCTAACAATGCCAATAAAGTAATGCCACAAGCTAGTTCAAATGCCGCTACAATCACAGCCGTTGAAAAGAAAAGCGGTGAGATTGTCGGATACCAACTCTCCAACGGTAAGACTGTAACTGTTGCTGAAGGTGTAGAAATGGCAAAAAATGGTGGGATTAAAGGAGTTGCCGTAGCTGAAAATCAAGGTTACGAATATTTAAGAAGCAAGGCTGATAATTCTACGTCTAACAATTTAGATAGCCTGCCTACTATAACTCAATAGTCAAATAGAATATGGAATGCCTGTAAAAAATTACAGGCATTTTTTATGATTATCAACAATGAATTTTACTTACTCAATAGATAGTTTATAATTGTGTCTCACTATCTTGATACACAATATAATTATTTCTTCCCCTGTTTTTTGCCTCATATAGAGCTTGATCCGCTAAATCAATAAATGAAGATTCGGATTCCTTTGACTGTGATTGTGGAATTTGGCAACAAATACCCTGTGACACAGATACAAAAGGAGATACCTCACTGCATTGGTGTGGCAAACCTAACGCATAAATAACATTTTTAATTTTTTCAGCTACGTAAGTTGCCCCGGAAAGATTGGTAGTGGGCAACAATACGATGATTTCTTCTCCCCCATATCGGCACACAATATCGATATTTTGACGTAATACGGAGGTTATTGCCTTGGAAATTTTAACGAGAACCTCATCCCCCTTTTGATGACCATAATGATCATTATATTTCTTAAAGAAATCCACATCTATCATAATGATAGAAATGGGACATTGCTTGCGATAATGTTCCTTTATCAACTTGGGTAATTGGATGTTGAGATATCTTCGATTATATAATGATGTCAATGGATCAATATTGGCTTCTTTGTTATTGTATACATATTTATCCAGATATATCGCTAAATAAGCTACCGTTAATATTATTGTAGGCAAAATGAATATTAACGTCAAAGCTCTACGTATATTGGTTACATGTTTTTCAAATTTTTCAAAATAAATATCTACCCCCAGCATGCCTACAAAATTACCTTCTATAGTATAAATTGGCACAAGCCCGGTAAACGCATCGCCATATTCATCCCTGCTTATGATTACGGTAGATGACTCTTTGTTTGCGTAAGCTTTGATATCATCCGGGCGCATATAGGAATAACGGTTTTGATCAGCGTAATAGTCTTCAATGCTTTCAACTTGCATCTGCTCTTCTGAATTAATGATTACATCTACTAACCACAAAAGATCTAGGGGCGTTCCAACCTCTGTCTCATACAGGTTTTTATTGGTTTCATCTACTATGTATTTGATTTCATTTTTATTCAGCCAAACCATGATATATGCATATCGAAAGTCTTCACTGAAATTTGGATCAATAAACAATTTTGATAACCTTTGATTTGCGGGATGCTGTAAAATGTCCTCAAACTCCATGGATTTTAGTTCAAGCACTTCCTGATCCGTTATAGTATAACTTTGGGAAGCTATCTTTGCAACGTCTTCCGCTTTGGAGCTTAAGGTTTTGTAATATTCATCTGTTATCCATGAGGTCACTTGGTTGACACAGGCTATGCCAACGCCAATATAAAGTATAATGCCTACCATAAATAGGCTGTTTTTTATCTTGTTAGCCACGATTGCACCTTCTGCTTTACTACTTGAAATTTCAATAATATTTTGTTGTATCATTATATATACTTTTCTTTTTTAATGCAATATATTTTTATGTATATTTTGATTAATATTTTTAAATTTCTTTTATGAATATTTTTGCTAAACTGAGCAGGATAAAATTTAATTGAAATTCAAATCGAATTAGTTAATTTACATTATTAGTCAGGTATTAATAACAATTTTATTAGCAAAAATAGAAATTAATAACTTAAAAAAAAGAAATAAATAATTTAAAGAAAGGATAACATTATGAAAAGCACTAAATATTATATATTATTGCACCTACTAGTAGTTTTATTGTGCATAATGCAAGCCACTTCGAGTGTGTTTGCTTCTTCTTCCCCACCATCTCCTTTGTCAGCTGAAGCTGATAAAGAGAGCCTATCTTATTTATACGGGGGAACCACCATCTCCTATATGAAAATATTGGACAGTACAAAGGGAAGTATTAAAACAATCAATCCGGATTATTTTGATATAAAAGCGGATGGAAGCCTATTGATTACACCTTCTGACAAGATTGATCCTGCATTTATCACTGAAATGCACAACAGGGGCTTGAAGGTAGTGCCTTTTATCAGCAATCACTGGGACAGACCCCTGGGAATGACAGCCTTAGATAATCGAGCTGCCCTATCTACCCAAATTGCACAGATGATTGAAAAATATAATTTGGATGGCATTAACATCGACATCGAAAATGTTAATGAATTGTATCGCCAACAGTATACTGATTTTACCAGACTTTTGAGAGAAAAAATACCATCGCATAAAATTGTATCTGTAGCCGTTGCTGCAAATCCAAAGGGATGGACTTTAGGATGGCATGGATCCTACGATTACAAAGCCTTATCCCAATACTCCGATTATTTGATGATCATGGCATATGACGAGTCTTATCATGGCGGACCCATAGGTCCGGTATCCAGTAGCACATTCTTTGATAGCTCCATTAAATACGCCTTAAACCAAGGAGTTCCACCTGAAAAAATCGTTGCAGGAATGCCATTTTTCGGTAGATACTGGAAGGATGGCGAAGCTGTAGGAGGGATTGGTGTTACGGCAAACGACGTAGAATTTTTAAGGGCCAACTACGACTCCACCTTTAAGTATGATGAACCTTCCCAATCAGCACATGCTGTTGTTATCATTAAGCCAGAAGATCCCAAGCCTAAAATTTGGGGAGGTAGAATCCTTACAGAAGGTACGTACCGCATCTGGTATGACAATACTACTGCGGTTAATCATAAATTAAATGTAATTAAAAATTATAATATTAAGGGTGCCGGTAGTTGGGCGTTAGGTCAGGAGGATACAGGTATCTGGGAATTCTATACTACTACTTTGACCGGGGCAACCCAACCACCGCCAGAGCCCTCACCAGAGCCATCGCCGGAGCCTTCACCAGAACCGGATACGTCACCATCAACACCGGGCAAAAAACCCAAACCAGAAAAACCTTCCAGACCTAAACAAGTGGCTTTGATGGATATTTTAGACAAAAAGGGTAACAAAAAAGTTACAGAAAAAACTAATTTGACTAGAGGTGATGTTGCCATATTACTGGCAGAGTACACTTATATCCCTTCTGAGCCAAACGGAGAATCCTTTTCTGATATCAACGATTATGTGGGAAAAGGTCAGGTTAACGCTTTGAAAAAACGTGGTGTGCTGGTAGGAAATAACAATAAGTTTAATCCAAATCAAAACATTACTCGAGCGGATTTAACAATGATATTGGATAGAATACTAGTTCTTCCAGATACCATTGACTTTAACACTTTAAATAAAAAGGATGTATCGCGTTCAAATTATGCTTATTACAGTATGTCAAAGCTTTATTACTTCGGAATCATGCAAGGAACAAGCAAAAACGCCTATAGTCCTTCAGGTCACGTGACCCTAGGTGATATGGCACTAGTTCTAGATATTCTGGATCACTACAAGTATCCATTAAATCCGGATCGTCAATTAGAGCTTGTAGGAAATCAAATTATGCAACCAAGATAATGTTACTGAAAAAAAAATTAAAAATGGCAAAATAGCATTTATTAGCGGCATCAAAGCGGTGTCGCTAATTTTTAATTGCATTTGTTCGTGTGTTTATGGATATTTCTCCATTTCTTTTATCTTTTTTATAAATTCTTGATATATGTGAAGATAATCTTTCTGCTCAATCAACTTTTCTCCAAAGATAACTTTATCGTAATCATCACCAATTATTTTCAAATCTACATCATATTCTTTCTTGGCAAATAAAATCATCTCTTGTGAAGAAAGGGTGTTTCTTTTTAATCCAAGATTTTTTTCCATCAGTGCCCTAGCTTTCCCGTAGATAGGGAGCAATTGCGCTACTCCTCTCTGATTCTTTATTCCCATAAAAAAAATAACTTCCTTCACTTTGGGAGATATCTTAACCACTGTTACAGCTATTAGGATGCCTACCATCGAAAGAATTCCAATGACTAATGAAAAGCTATTATGTAGGGAAAAGTTTAAGTGTTCAAAAATGGAAGTCTTCCCACTATCAGAAGCTATCGTAGGTTCAAAGATTTTCCAGCCTGCAACACCCAAATAAATTTCAGGAAAAGCATGAGAGTTCTTCACTCTCAAAATATAGTTCCCATCTATTCCCTTATCCTCTTCACTAAATAGGAAGCCTTCTACATATCGAGCTTTTAGACCAACCTCTCTAGCCATCAAAGTCATGGCAGTAGCAAATTCAAAACAAGACCCTTTCTTATCTTCAAAGAGAAACGCTTCTATCCCCCCTTCTTCTCTTTTAAACTCCAAATCATATTGAAATTCTCCCGAATGAAAATATTGCTCCAAGGACGAAGCCTTTTCGTAATCATTGGCACTTCCAGCAGTAATCTCCTCTGCCAATGCCTTTACTCGCCCCTGCCCAGGATATTCTCTGGCTGCGAAATAAGGATAGGTTTCCGAATTTAAGTACTGCCCATAAGCTTCCAACAAGACGTCTTTCCGGTAATCCTTAGAACTGGAACCCTTTTCGTAAGTAGAGAGAAACAAATTCATATCCACTTCAGAAAAAAAATTTTCATCATAGGCGTTATCATAATAAATGACTTCATAACTATCGTTAATGGTTCTATCATAGTCCGTAAAATATTCATCTTTTATAGTTTTATAGATGATTTCATTCTGATAATTCTTAGAAAGAGTTATAGACTTTACATCTGAGGGCACCAAAATCATATTGGAAGTTCCTGGGGAAACACGTTCCACTAAAATCGTTTGTTCCCTCGTATTTGCCAATTTGCTGTAGGTCTCCCTACCATCCATCTCCTCTATAAATTTTAAAACATATTCCGAAGAACCATCTAAATTCGTGGTTTCCCATTCAGCATAACCACCCATATATTGATCTAAACTTAACGGACGCCATTGACTCCCATTCCAAATATCAAAAACCTGCCGGCGTAAATGCACAGGTTTCGCTGTCTTTACTTTAAATAAAATCCTTTGATTTTGCTCATTGATCAAATCATTGTTCCCCGAGGATTGCGTATAATTACTATAACTTTCTTTAGAAACGGTCGTATTCCGTAAAAACTGATCCATAGCACTTCGATAAGGCGTATATTTTAGTCTAGGAAGAAAGGAAGAAATCATAATAACCGTCAATAGAAAAATTACCAAAGTCCCATAATATTCTTTATTACCGACAATCCGCCAGCTTTTTCCTTTAAGCTGATGTTGCCTTTTAATAACCCATATAATAAACAATAGAAAAACTGTAGTCATATAACCATATGGAATATCTTTATACGAAGTGGCATAGATAATTTGGGGTATCAGGCATAAAATTAACACGTATAATACCCTGTACCTCACTGAGGAATAATAAAAAATGATTGCCGCAAAAATAAATCCAAATATCAAAACCAATACCGCCACATAGGGGATAGGTGCGGCACTGCCCTTCTGTGAATAAAAAAACCAAGTGATGTAATCTTCAAACAAGGAATGTTTTCCAAAAGCTTGGGTACAGATTAAAAAATAGCATATTGAATAGATAACAGCCATAAGGAGTAAAACCATAGGAGTAGCGATTCGCTTATCCTTAATGTTATTGACCTTGTCAAAGAAAAAGAAAAGCGAGATTATGTAAACGAGTGCACACAAAGAGGTCAACATCAAAATGGAACCCCAAACGAAATTGTAGAGTATCTCACTGAGGATCATAGTCGTTAATACTACGGGTATCAGAAATCGCTCCTTTAATAAATCCATCTTGCTCTCCCATCAACTAATTAAGCTACTATTAGATTAAAGATAAAATGTTTGGATTCACCAACTAAATTGAAATTCTTCATAATTAAAGAGAATCCTCAAAGTCGAATATTTCATATTCGTTTCTGCGTCTGTACTGATCACAATAGGTTTTATTCCTTTTGATTCCAGCCCTTTCAAGTTATTATCAAGCAACTGATCCGGACTGGTAGTGAACAGCAAGAAACTACAATTCTCATTTAAAAATTCGGGAATCCTCTGACGTGCATCCTCAATATAGTGATACTCAGCTAATTGAACTCGAAGAAGTTCTACATCCGAATATCCTTGAATCTGAATATTTTGCCATTCTCCTAATAGATAAATGGTGACACAACATAAAACATCCCGCTTGATCAACAGAACACAAAAAGAAAGCAATGCTTCAATCAGCGACTGTTCTGGATATTCAAACAGAGAATTTCGGATTTGGGAAGGGACACAATAAGGGTCTACCACAAGGATAAGGGGCGGATTGGAATACAACTCCGGCTCCCTTACATAGAGACTGTCCTTTTTCGCTGAAAGTTTCCAGTTAATCTGTGTGAAGGGATCCCCTGGAACATATGCCCTATGCTCATATCCCGGTGTTCCCCTAAAAACGCCTCTACCCTCAATCATTTCCAAGTCATCCGAATAACCCACCCTATCCAACAAATCCTTTTCTAGCTGACTGTCGGCATTGCATTGGTAAAGTTTAGGACAAATAGTAAACTTCCGCTTTAGTCCATCACTTAAAGGACAATTAAGGGAAAATAATCCTAAAAAATCTGTAATTATTATTTTTGAAACCCAGATTTCCCCTACCCCCCATGCGTATGTCTTATAGGGAATAACATATTTATGTACAGCGGGTGATAAACCGAAACAAACTTCAAAATCTTCGTATTGACTTGGAACAAAATGAAAATCACTTTTAAAGAATACCTGAATCAATGGAAGGGGAAAAATTTTTGTTTTTTCTACTTGGAAAAACAAAGTCATCTCATCGCCTTTGTTTAAAAGCCTTTCTTGACAAGAAAGGCTATAAAGCAAATGGTTTTTCCCCAGTAAAATTATTACAAGTGAAACTATCGGTGCAACCGAAAATATTAACAAAAGATAGCTACCTCCCACCCCGTCAAAATACAAGGTATATACGGCGACCACCATAATTATTACAAAATAATCTATTATAGCTTTTTTATTCATGGTTTTATTCTTTCTTGCAATGGAACTAAACCTCAAATCTATAGGGTTCCTGAATTTCCACTGAACCTAGAATTTCTTTCATTACTTCACGACTGTTTTTATGGCTAGCTCTTCCTTTCGCGGAGAGTATTAATCTATGGGCGCACACATCTCCCGCCAATGACTTAACATCATCAGGTGTGGAATAATCCCGATTGTGAATTAATGCGTACGCTCTGCAAGCGTTGTAGAGTGCGATACTTCCTCTAGGGCTCACACCAAGGGTTATCAATTCCGACTTTCTTGTGGCATTGACCAAATCTACTATGTATTTTTTTAGTGTTTCATTGACTTTTATGTTTTCTACTTGTGCTTTCAACTCCAATATATCTTGCAGATTTAGAACAGAATCTATTGTATTTTTCACAAGTTTACCCATGTTGTTCTCTAATATGTGCAGTTCATCCTCTTGTGTAGGATAGCCGATAGATAACTTCATGAGGAATCTATCCATTTGAGCTTCTGGCAGATGATACGTGCCGTAAGTTTCAATGGGGTTTTGTGTTGCTAATACCATAAAAGGAGCGGGGAGTGCCCTCGTCACACCATCCACAGTTGTCTGCAATTCTTCCATCACTTCTAAAAGCGCGGATTGAACTTTGGGGGATGCTCTGTTTATCTCATCTCCTAACAGAAAGTTGCATGCGGTTACTCCTTGGCGATACTCCATTTGCTTGGAATTTAGATCGATCATATTATACCCAACAATATCTGAAGGCATAATATCCGGCGTGAATTGGATTCGATTAAATACACCACTGAGACTTCTAGCCAAAGCCGCTACCAGTTGTGTCTTTCCTACCCCGGGGACATCCTCAATTAACACATGTCCACCTGCTAACATGGCAGTGAGTAACTTAAGAATTACAGATTGCTTTCCTATAATGACCTTTTCCATGTTTTCAATCAACATTGATATCTTTGAATTCATCTTGTGTTCCTATTATTTTACTTTACTCATTGTTAATGTACATTAAAATATAAATTATAGTTTATAACGGTTTCATCCATCTAAACTTTTTTCTATTTAATAAGTATAACATAATTGTTTCTTGCTGTTAATACCCTCTACATAAAAAACGTGAGTAAACCTTTGATTTTATAAGATTTACTCACATTAATTTATTATTAAAAACATATTAGAATAACCATAAGTTATAAATGTTTTATTCATCCATTCTAGCGCACAATGTAATTGCATATTCTAATTTCTTTAAAAGTAATTTTTCAAGTTCTGCAACCTCTGATATGGTATGTTTAACAGAATCATTTATTTTTAAAACATCTTCAATACTCGAAAAAATTTTTAAAGCACTTTGTATCTTCTCTCCTTCAGCGTGTAAAATACAGGAAATGGCTACTTCAATCTTTGCTACAGATTCGATTAAGTGAAACTGTAAATCCTTACAACTGAATTCACAATCATATACAGAATCGTCGCAACACTCACAGCAGCAATCATCGTAACCATAAGGACAGTAACGTTGATCATTGCAAGCAATATTAAAACCCATCTTTTGACTCAGAAACGTATCTATCGAGCTATTGTCCTCTAAATCTATATCCTCTATAGAATTTAAATTATGCGCATCAATTGGATTATCTGATAAATTACTAAACATATCAAACAACCTTTCTAAATATAAGTTATTTAATCTATTATATTCATAAAGCTCACTTTTGTGAGATTTCAGTCACAAAATTGTTATTTTTTTATATACTATATTAAGCTAAAAAGCTAATTATATACGACAAGGGGAAATAATAATGTCAGTGCCAACAGTAAATTATACGACCGGAACTCTTAGCCAAGCAGTAGCAGACCTGATTGAGTCTGTGGCCATGGTAGAATCTGGACTTTCTCATATATTAAACGCCGAAGGCGAAAAAATTCAATTTTTTTTAGGAACCGAAGGCATTACACCCGCACAAGTTTTATCGGTAAACGAATCCGTTCAGGCAGTCTTGGCGGAGGTATCAACGTTAGAACAAGCACTCGCCGCAAAAGTTCAAGCGGCTGTTTCGGTTCTCTAAAATATAACATTTTGCATAAAGCATAAATAAATCAGCATCGACTTATGGTTGGTGCTGATTTGGCTGTAGCTCATGATTTTTTAATCCTTTGTATACTCATATGTATACTCATAGATTTCACCCTCTATTGAGATGACCAATGCATTCTATACTGTC
>CAZOSB010000017.1:0-54102 GCA_964582545.1 uncultured Anaerovorax sp. | reverse complement strand
CTATCTAACGCTTCATTAATTTCATCCCAATGCTCGTTAACTTCTACTTTTCTCTTTGAAAGTAAAATGTTACCATCCCCATCATCTGTTTTTAATACCTTAGCCTGAACTAGGTCACCTTCCTTAAACAGATCCTTTAATTTTTGATCTGGTTCTAAAACCATTTCATCTTTGGGGATTACCCCATCTTTTTTACAGCCTAAATTGATAATAATTTCCCTATCGGAAACTAGTATGACTTCCCCGGTGACAATTTCTCCGCTGCGTGGCAATCTTAATGATTTCTCAATTTCCTCCATTAAGTCTTGCATGGTGTTGTGTTCATCGTGTTCGTTGTTTTCAGTGTTAACTTCACTCATGGTAGCAGTAACCTCCTTAATAATACGTTCAGGTGTTGAAGCACCTGCCGCAATCCCTATTTTATTACATTTTTCGACTTCTTTCAATGGTAAATTATCAATATTTTCAATAAAAATCGTATTTTTGCAATATTTTTTTGAAATTTCATACAAATTTTTGCTATTTGAGCTATCCTTGTCCCCAATTATAATCATCAGGTCGGATTTTTTTGCAGTCTCCATGCAACTTTTCTGTCTTTCAGAAGTAGCGTTGCATATGGTATTATGAATTTCAATATCATATCCATTTTTTTGAAAGAAACCGGTAATGTTATGGAATTTTTCTTCAGTTATTGTAGTTTGAGCCACTAAGAATAAATTATCCTTAGCAATATTATCTATTTGTGAAATATCATTGATAATCATAGCCGCATTATCGCACCATCCGTTTATTCCCACTACTTCCGGATGATCCTTATTGCCAATAACTACTATTTTTTTACCTGCTTTTCTTGCTCGGTGGACGAGGGCCTGGATCTTTTTTACAAAGGGGCAGGTGGCATCTAAGATTTCAATATTCCTTTGAGTTGCTTCTCTGTAAAAAGCTTCCGTTTCTCCGTGAGATCTGACAATGACAAGATCCCCTTGCTCCGCCTGATCCAAATCCTTTAAAATACAAGCGCCTTTTTCTGTCAATTCCCCTGTTACGGATTTATTGTGTATTAAAGGTCCACAGGTGTAAATCTTTCTACCGGTGCCCCGATATTGTTCCAATGCATCTTCCGTCTTTTTGATGGCCTCCCTCACTCCAAAACAAAATCCGGAATTTTTAGCTACTTGTACTTTCATTTATCATTTAAGCTTTCCAGAAATCTTTTAAAAGCTCCTTCCTTTCCATTTTCTGTAGGTTCATAATAACGGGTTCCCTTTTTATGCAGATTGTCTGGTAAGTATTGCTGCTTCACGTATCCACCATAGGCATGAGGATATTTGTAATCTAATCCGATCCCCCGTTTTTTTGCCCCGGAATAATGGGAATCCTTTAAGTGATCGGGAACGTCATCTATGGGCAAGGTATGGAGATCATGCATCGCTTTACCCAGTGCTACACAGCTAGCGTTAGATTTAGGAGAAGAGGCGAGCAATATGACCGCTTGAGAAAGCAGTATGGAGGCCTCCGGAAGTCCTACCATCTGTGCTCCCTGCACACAGCTTGTCACTACGGATATGGCACTTGGGTAAGCCATTCCCACATCTTCGCTGGCCATGACCAGCAACCTCCTTCCGATAGTGTTTACATCTGCACCACCATCGATCAATCTGGCCAAATAATGGACTGCAGCGTGGGGATCGCTTCCACGAACGGATTTTTGAAGTGCTGAAAGCAAATTGTATTTATCCTCTTTTTTATCATAGAAGGTAGTCTGGCGCTGCATGGCTTCCCCCACCATCGACTTGTCCACCATGCCCCCAATTTCAATGTTTTCCGATATGAAGCCCAAGGTATCCAGCGCAATTCTGGCGTCACCTCCCGACAAATCCGACAACATCCTCAACGCATCTTCATCATATAAAAGCTTCAGCTTACCCAACCCTCGATCCTTATCTGCCAAAGTTTTTACTAAAACTTGATAGATATCCTCGGGACTTAATCTTTTAAACTCGTAAATGGAACCAATCCTGCTGAGAATGGCATTATTGATGGAGAAGTAAGGGTTCTCTGTAGTACTGCCGATAAAACGAATCACCCCTTCTTCCAATGCCTTCAAGAGGGAATCCTGTTGCAGTTTATTCCATCTGTGAAACTCGTCCACATACAGGTAGGTATTTTTATTCTGCAATCCGTAAAATTTGAATTTTGCTTTTTCTAAAATTTCTTTTAATTCTTTAGTACCCACCACAGAAGCATTGATTTCACTATATTCGGAGTCCATCTCTCCAGCAATGATCCTGGCCAAGGTGGTCTTTCCCGTTCCCGAAGGTCCAAAAAATATAGCTGAATCAAAGGTCTTATTCTTTATGCTGTTATAAAGCAAGGATCCTTGGTACATAAAATGTTTTTGACCTACAAAGTCATCCAAGGCACTGGGTCGCATTCTTGTGGATAAGGGTATCATGAAAACTCCTAATAATCCACTACCTCCACGTCGACACCTCCCTTTTGTAGGATATCCGATGCATTGGCAGCTTTTTCTTTTGATTGATAGGCATTGCCCATTACTTTAAACTCCGTATTTGTTTCAAAGACATAAACGTTGATGCCTTTTTGGGACAACTCCTTTACTCTCTCCGTAGCCGTGGCTTTATCGGAAAAAATACCGTATTGTAAAGCGTAGCCACTTACTTTTTCCTGTATATTCTGTCCGTCGGAGATTACTTCCTGAGGAAGTCCCGTAGTAGGATTCGGTACAATCGCAACTTCAGAGGTGGCTTCTACATTTCCCGTCCCTTCCGTCTTGATGGTATCTATAGGCTCTGTTATTTCTACAGGCTTAACCGTCTCTTGAACATTGTCCAAACTTTTCCCTTGAAGCAAGAGAGGATATACCAGATACTTTGTTCCCGTATAACCAACGGCCACAGCTAAGATAAGCGCTATAAACAGGGACAATACCCCACTGCCTGTACCCCTCCGGCTCCTTCTGAATCTACTATTTCTTCCCATCTTCTGTTCCCTCATTTCATAACATGGTTTTGTTTTCTTATCAACATATGCTATGTGTATTCAGGAACAGAAGAAAATATAATAAAAATTTATTTAATAATCCATTAAAATTTTAGTGGAGATGATAATCATAATACCCGCCAAAATCAAATACATTCCGGCCAACACCAATAAGAAGGACATGACGTAGATGGAGGCAACCATCATACCTACCCCAAAAGCCAAATTGACCACGCCAAAGACCACCGTAGTACCTATGGGAAATCCCAACTTCTTCCTTTCCATAGCTACAGAAAACCTGTCTACAGCGGAAAGTATAGCAAAGATACCGATCATTATTCCTGTAAAGGTTATGGTAACATTCGTATTAATCAGCACATAAATGCCCAAAGCAATCAACGCCACAGACACAAATCCCTTTAATATAAAAGTATTTGTTCTATTTTTCAGTGCTGAAACACCATTAAATATTCCCGATAAAAGGAGAATGGCTCCAACGATTGCCGCCAAAAACCGTATTATGGGTTGAGGAAAAATCAGAAGAATTAGTCCGATAAAAATCAAGATTAGCCCCAACCACAATCCCATGGATTTAATTTGTTTCAGTGGATCCATCTCTTCTCCTTTCTGTAAGTTTTCTCTAAATCTTTACCTACACAGATTCTAAAATTTTCTTCACGTAGTTGGGTACTGCAAAAGCACCTCTGTGAAGCTCTGTATTATAGTATTTCGTTTCCAATCCAAAGGTTTCCCATTTTTTATCCTGAATATCCAACACAGGATCCAAAGCCTTGGAAGCAAATCCAAAATACCAGTACCCTGAAGCATAGGTAGGGATATTAAAACCATAAACTCTGGCAATAGGAAATACCTGTTTAATCTTTTTGTGAGCCTTTTTCATCTCTTCAATGTCACCATCGTAAAATGCGCCTTCGTGCTGATTGATTAGGATTCCCTTGTCCGTAAGGATTCGGAAGCAATCCTGATAAAACTCCACAGTAAAAAGACCTTCTCCCGGACCCTCCGGGTCGGTGGAATCCACCAAGATTAAATCGTAGGATGCATCCGGTGCATTCTTAACAAAGGCAAGACCATCCCGGAACATGAGGTTCAAGCGCGGCTCACTGTCAAATACAGAAGACATGGTTGGCAGATGCTCTTTACAAATGCGTACTACCGCTTCATCAATTTCTACCATATCGATTTTTTCTATATGAGGATATCTGGACACTTCTCTGGCAGTACCGCCATCTCCGGCTCCGATAATTAATACATTTTTCACCTCAGGGTTGACTGCCATTGCGGGATGACAAATCATATCGTGATAGACAAATTCATCCTTTTCAGTCACTTGTACATAACCATCCAACACCATAAAGTTTCCAAAGGTTTTGTTGTTGAAAATTTGAATCTTTTGGAAGGGTGATTGCTCCGTATGAAGAACCTCCTTTATATTTAAAGACAACTTTACATCGTCATCCATATAATATTCTGAATACCATAAATCGCTGTTTTTTAATAACATATTCTTTCTTCTCCTTTGATACTACTATTATTTGACTTAAAAATTAAAAAAATCTGTTTAAAAAATAGGTAAATTTTTTCCATAGAAGATTTCATCCATTTCATTGTTTAATCTGGTGATGATTTCTTTGATTTCTCTGCCGGTCAATTCCTCTTCTGTAATGTGGAACAGGTAATTATCTATGTCAAATTTTTTTAATTTACATTTTGTATGAAAGATATTTTCTTGATAGACATTCACATCGATCATATCGTAATTATTCCGATTTCTCTTATAGATATAGTTTTGAATGGAATTCAGCTTGTGGTCAATGAAAAGCTTTTTTCCAGTGATATCCCGAGTAAACCCCCTGACCTTATAATCCAAGGTCATGATATCCGCCTCGAAGCTCTCAATCAAATAATTTAGAGCAATCAAAGGAGATATTTCGCCACAGGTGGAAATATCGATGTCGGCTCTAAAGGTACATACGCCATTATCGGGGTGATATTCTGGATAAGTATGTACGGTAATGTGACTCTTGTCCAAATGTGCAACAACGGAAGGATTGTCAATTTCCATCTGCTGTACGGACGACTCCGGAGGAGCGCTTTCTTCACAGATTAAAATGGTGACGCTAGCACCCTGAGGATCATAATCCTGAACAGCAATATTCAAAATTTTAGCTCCGATGGTATCGGATACATTCTTTAATATCTCGGTAAGTCTCTCGGCGTTGTACTGCTCATCTATATATTCAATATAGGCTTGCCTATCCTCAATGGTCTTCGTATAACATATATCATACATATTAAAACTCAAGGTTTTTGTTAAATTGTTAAAACCATGTAATGTGATTTTTTCCGCATTTTCTAATTTGTCTATCAAGTTTCTCCCACCGCCTTTCTAATGGATTGATTTCTGTTAAAAAAATCCCAATACTTAAGCAGCATCAGGATGTTGACTTATTTGCTAAAATTGTATCATATCTGACGAAAATTTCAACATTTTTTTCATAGATTCCAATTTTTAGCAATATAAATTTCCTAATTTTAGAGTATACCCATGGCAATGTCGATGAGAGCTTCCTTTGACCTATACTCTGCTCCCAACTGAAAGGAAACCATGGAATCTCTATGGAGCTGTATGACTTCGTTGATAACCCCATTTACTCCCGGGTTATTGAGTTTCGTCCACTTTTTAAGTCGATCAAATACCATTCTTCCTGTTTCCGGACAAAAGGAGGAAGTAATTTCCTCAAAATTTTCAATTAATCTTACCATTTTATCGACTGAAGAAAGTTCTTTTTCCGGTAAATATGCTAATCTGACTTTCTTATTCTTTGGCTTTAAAAAAATGATATCCTGAGCTATGGAAACTCTTTCAGTAAACAACAGCAAGTCCTCAGCTTTTTTTAGTACCTCCAAAGTATCCAGCAGAATTTTGATGAGCTCACATAAAACTCTGCCCTCCTTTTTAAACCTTACATTTTCTTCCCATCTGGCGTCATTTTCCCTCTGAATCACCATTTCCACATATTGCTTTAATGGAATATAGCTAGTCACATCGTAATAAGCTCGTATCCTATCTTCCTCAAAGATGAAGTTCATCTTTAAAAAGGGAGAGTTTTCTTGCGATAAATAAATCGTTTCAAAATGATAAAAATCATCCTTTCGGAAATTTATCATCATTCTCTTATTTCCGCCAATTTCTTCACAACTCTTCAGTACAGCTTGGTTGGTGTCGAATTTTGTATTATTGATTGATTCTAATGTTTCCAGTGCTTCAAACCTCATATATTTAATTTCCTCCGCATTTCATGCAAGGTGTATACCCTTTAGTTACCGCCTCTTCCTTGTCCATTTCAATCACATATCTATCAACAGAATAGCAGGAACCTCGATGATAAACAGACCCTGCACGTGTAAAGCAATAGACCACATTCCCTAGAGCAACCTCCTTTGGTTTGCAGAGACTGCAAGGGTCATATCTTTGCTTCAAGCTTGCCGTCAATATCATCTGACGTGGTTGATTTTTAATATAAGTGCAAAATTCCCCATGGTACCTTTCCCCTGCCCTGGGAAAGACCCATACAGGTTGAACCTCCTGTTCCTCTTCCATCTTTTCAAAACGCATAAAAGAATATTTCTTATCTGCTCCGATAAATCCTCTCAATAACAATGCATTTTCTATAGGTGCCTCACTTTGAAATGGAATGGGTAACCGAATATTCACATCGTATGATAGGTTTGCGTAAATCAATCCCGTTAAACCTTGATCTGTGTACAGGTATTTATACTCTTTCAGAATGACATCCTTGAGATCCCCTTGGTGATCCTTGTACAGTTTGCTTTTAAGCACCAAGGGAAAAGATGTAGCGTTTACCTGATCTGCTCCTGAATTCACCTCCTGTAAATAGGCTCCTCTGGAAAGGGCTCTCGCTTCATTTTCAAAGGTGAAAAAAGTCCTTTCCTCAATCCATAAAATCTTTAGGAGATAGACCAATGTCAATATACCTATGAGCAGAAATGGCAAAATAATGGTTGTTTCCAGTATGATAAACCCTTTCTTATCTAAGCAATTATTAAAGCGATTTTTTCTGCTATTTTTAAAACGAATATTTAAACAATTATTGATAGTTTCAATTTTCATCAATACCTGATTTCCCCCTCTATGTCTCCTCCCCTGAGACCTGTACCCATGATTCCAAAAAAACCGCTAACCTTACTTAACTCTGCATGGTATCGAAAGCCTACAAAATATTCCTCCAGTATAAAGGTTTCATCATCCGTTCCTTTCATGTTAATTTGAATTAAGTCCATGGTCCTGAGTAAATTGTTGCTCCTGCCGTTAGCTGCCAACAAAATGGATAGATACCCTCTATAATCCAACCCCCTTTTTCCTCCTTCTATTGAATCCCCTTTATAAACACCATTTAGAATACTGTCTATATCCGTTGCCCAACTATCTTCTGTTTTTACCAGAGGTACCTTCTTGCCTTCTAATAACAAATCCAAATCATTGGACGCCTCCACCCCTGACCAGATTCCCACCAACACCAACTGTGTCAGTGGAACCCATGGTCCGGGAGTGAGGGCAGATGCGGCTAATGTAACTTGATTAAGCATGGACGGATTGGAATAAATAAAGCTCATATTTAAGGCTGTCCTCATTAATATAATTTCTCTTTGGACCATTTCGAAATTTTTAGTATCTTCCATAGTTCCAGCCAAAACATATTCTACTTCATTTTTGAAAAAGCTATTTCTTTTCTCTTCCTTGGAAATACCATTTTTAAAGGTGCTTAATATGTATTGCCCTAGGATTAAATTATTGCCTTGATTACCCGATAAGGGATTATTGCCTACTGAATCAATCCTTTGAGAGGGAAGAAAATGAATGATTCTTTCATTTCTTAAAACCACCTCTTCTTCATCACTTTGGTTTTTCCCAATGCGGTTGTCCAACAATTGATCGGTGTATTCTTTTAATTGATCAAGTTTTTTTCTTCCTTCTTTCGCAGTTTTTTCATCATTTTCTTTATTGTGATTCTCATCCGCCGCACCTTCTTTACCTCCTTCTGCTTCTCGTTCTACCAAGGATTTCTCCAATTCGGCAGCCCCTGCCTGCTTGCTCCTTTGAAAATCTTTGCTGTCTGCAATCTCATCATCATGTGCATTTCCTAAAAGCAAGTCAGCCCCTATGGAAACCCCTTTATACTTCATGTACTTTACAATCTCTTCCTCAAACAGATCCGGTTCCGTTAAGGAAAATCCCGTAAGATCGATGGTGGTTTTCTCCATCTTTAAACGAATTAGATTTAAACTCTTTCCCGTTGATCCTTTGATCTTTGCCTTATTAAAAGTTGAATTTCCATATAGTTTTAGCTTTTCTTCCATCTTTTCCTTTTCCCCATGAAAAGCCAATAAACCATACTTGTTTTTTAAATTTTTTTCATATTCTGTAAGCAGTGACTCAGAAGCTAAATCTAAGGTTCCCTCGCCTATACTTCGGGCCACAAAACCCGAAGCAGCTTCCAGAAAGAATCCCGACACCAGTACCATACTTAAGATGACACAGGTCATAAAAACAGTAGTAGATCCTCGCTTATTTCCAAACATTTGAATCTTTTTCTCCATACTATTTAAGATTATCCGAAATTTCAACAATCACATCAATTTTTCGAACATAATCGCTGACAAACTCCTTTTCCTTTTCCCTCAACTCCCTATGATAATTAGTCTGAGTCTCAATTTTTTGATACATTTTAATTTCCAAGTTTACTACAGCCATAAGCGATAGGAAAATTATGGGGATTACAATTGTGGCTTCTACCATAGCTGTCCCCTTTTTATTCTTTGATAAAAAAGAGACAGTCTTTGATACAAATTCTTTTAAAATATCATACTTCATTAAAATTTACTGTTCATCAAGCTGTCGAAGGTGGCTGAGACAAATTCTCCGATTCTGTCCTTAAAGATTAATCCCAACCCTATGGCGATGGCTACCAGGATAGCCACTTGTACCATCTCCATTCCTTTCTTGTTATTTAAAGCACTTTTCATCTTAAAAAAAAGATTTATGGGATTACTGATTTTTTTATACATAGGTACCTCTTTTCTAAACTTAACTTTCGGTTAAGCTATTTCATAATTAAATTCGTAATCAAAAATGTTATTTATAATTCAGAATAATATTATATTTCCATTAAGGCTGGTGTTATGGTAATCAAAATAAACACTAGCAATAAAAACATCAAAGGCAGTGCTAGTTTGGTTTCCGCCAAACGGCCTTTTTCTTCTGCTCTTTTTTTTCTGGATAACCAAAGCATTTCAGCTTCAGATTCCAATTTAGCCGATAATTCGGCACCTTTGTGGACATTTTCTGATAAGATGGCAGAAAACCTCATCAGCTCACGCACACCGCTTCTCTTTGAAAATTTTTCCATTTCCTCCAATAATGAAGAATTTGTCTCTTTTACCCTCCTTTCAATTTCACAGATTTCTTCATAAAGAATATTTTCCCCCTTTCCTATCACCTTCCGTTTTCCATAATCACCAGCAATTTTATCCAAGGCACCCGATAGCACCAATCCTGCATTGAGAAGAAGTACAAGCTTATTTACCATTCCCGGAAAGTTTTCTATAATGGAAACCCTTCCATTCTCAATTTCCCTATCTATGGAACGAAACCTTGTCCTATAAATCTGAAAAGCCATCAGTCCTAAAATTAAAATCATAATTTGACCGGTAAAATCTTTTTTTACCTGCCATTTTAATTGAACATAACCATCCATCCTTTCAGGTAAACGCAAGGTACTCTCAAAACTGCTTTGCTCTAAGATTGATTTTAAATTTAGAACTTTTGATTTTAAAAGTGCTTTTAAATCCTTGCTTTCCTCAGCCGGAACTACCACCACAGGAAAATAAAAGATTTTCTTTTTATCCTCTAAGATCACCTCAGCTTGTAGCACTACTCGTTCTTCCCCTTGCAGTCCCAGAAAATTCACTACCCCTGCTTTGCTTATCACATCTTCATTTTCAGAATCCCACTCTATGGTAATTCCGGTAATGGGGTCTCTGTCTACTAAGTTTAAAGGTCTTGTGATTCGGTAAAGAGACTCATTATCGCCTACAATTATCTCCGGTAAACTGTTACCATATTCTGTAATAGCTTTTTCTTTTTCCTCTGCCCTTAACGCTTTTGGATAGACGGAAATATTCAAAGGAACGCTTACGTCCATCTGCCCCGATGTAGCCTTTACCAACAGTGTTCGTTTGTGGGGAGGCTCCCCAAACTTAGGACGTTCAAGAGAACTTAGATCTTGTTTTTGAATGAGACCATCGATTACCAAAGCAAAGATCAGTACAAAGAGTCCAAATCCCATGAGCAAATAAGTTTTAAAGAGCTTCAATCTTGCTGATAAAATCATTTGCGTACTGTCTTTTTCCCCATATCGTTCTCTGTATTTTAGCAACCATATTTCACTTTTTCCCGTCAGATCCTGAGGAACTTTTTCAAAAAGTTTAAAAATAAGTTTTTCCAAATGATTTTCTTTTTTTAGATTTTCAAATGTAACTTTTTCAGTGTCTTTTTTCACCTTCTTTTCAGTATTTTTCATATAAATTTTCTCGATCATTCTCAACAAAGCCTTACCTCTTCCCTCTCCACCTCTTCCCTCACCCAATCTACGACATCACATTTATGACAGATTCTTCGGCAAATTCTACAACTTAATATCTAAAATCTTTGTGCTAAAGTAGTAGGAAAGAAGGATTCCCAGTAAAGCCGCTGTCATGACCAACCTTCCTGTAACACTTTCATACATTACCGCCATATAATCCGGTGAAGCAAATTGCATCAACGCCAGCATGCCAAGTGGCATAGCAGTTAAGATCTTTGCTTCAAATTTCTTTTGAGCGGTAACCGTCATGATTTCTTTCTCAATTGCAATTTTTTCCATAATTAAATTGGCACTCTTAAGAATCACCTTTTCCACATCACCTCCTGTGGTTCGGCAGGTTAAATACGTATCCACAAAATTTTCCACATCCTCCAACTTGCTCCGGGCAGCAAAATCCAACAGTGCTTCTTCTTCCGAAAACCTAGCCTCTCGAATACCCTTCACGATGTTGTCCAACTCCTTGATAATGGGTGCATCCTCCTTATAAATCATCTTCATGTTTTCTCTGCCTTCCTCCAGAGCTTCTGTCATCTGCCGCCCTGCGGATACAGAGGCAGATATGGAGTATAAAAGATCTTTAAACTGCAAATTGAGTGTTTTTCTTTTCTTTGTTTCCAAGTGTAAATCGTAATATTTTGCAAATGGTATTGCAAGAGGAAAACTAATGACACATAATAAGAGGTTATGATAAAAGAGGTAAAAAATGATGCCAATAAGAGGGAGTGCCCTACCATAATATCTATGTCTTTCTCTCATCTTATCTGTGTTGAATCTTAACACTTTCACAAATTTACTCCTTTCATCTCAAGTTTATGGCGATTCTTTAACTGATTTCCCGTTGCCAACAGTTGTCTTACTTCTTGTTTGACTTCGTAGGTAAATAACTTATTTAACTTTACTTTTCCATTTTCATATCCCTCCACTTCTGAAATTTCCAATACCCTTCTAGTTCTATCCGGCAATCTCCCCAAATGAACGATTACATCAATGGCCTCCGCAATCTGCCCACGCACTGCTTCAATAGGAAAATCCGCCGCTTGCAGAAACATGGCTTCCAATCTATAAATCATACCTTCAGGAGAATTGCCATGTCCGGTGGAAAGACTTCCATCGTGCCCCGTATTCATGGCTTGCACCATGTCCACCACCTCAGAACCTCTTACCTCTCCAACAATGATTCTGTCAGGTCTCATACGGAGGGAAGACTTAATGAGCTGTTTTATAGTCACTTCCCCCTTTCCTTGTACGTTTCCATTCTTACATTCCAACCTGACGATATTTTCAATTTCTGAAATCTGAAGCTCGGCGGAATCCTCGATGACTATGATTCTTTCGTCCTTGGGAATGAAATTGGAAAGAACATTGAGGAAAGTCGTTTTTCCTGAGGAGGTACCGCCGGAAATAAAAATATTGTATCCTGCCAAAATCAGTTTTTTCATATAATCGGCAGCCTCCTGGGTGATAGTACCCAAGCTTAAAAGATCCTCCATCTGAATCCTATTTTGGGGAAATTTTCGGATGGTCAATATGGGACCATTGAGAGCTACATTTTTGTAAACGGCGTTCACCCTGGATCCATCCTCCAACCTCGCATCCAATATGGGGTTTAGTTCGTTGATTTCTCTATGTACCTTGGCTGCGATTCTCCTGATGATTTCTTCCAGTTCTTCCTTATTTTCAAACTGATGAGGCAACTTGGTCATTTTGCCATAGCGCTCCACAAAGATGCTGTCTGTACCGTTGACCATAATTTCACTCACATCTTCATCCTCCACATAAGGGTGCAAAAGATCTAAGTCCTTTCTGGTGGAATAGTAAACCGTATTAATGATCTGTTCCTTTGCTTTAAAGGAAAACCATTCCCCCATTTCATGCCCTAGAACAATTCCTTCTATATGATGAAGCACATCGCTATCTGAAAGAGGACTTTCGCTGGAGTTTATAAACCCTCTAACTTCTTCCTTCAGAGATTTCACCAGCGCTTTTTCCTTTTTAACTCTCTGAATAACCATCCTACTACGATCTTGTAAGTTCTGCTGCAATTTCTTTTACCCCCATTCCAAACAGATTTTCTATAGAAATTTCTACATTATTTTCCTTTAAATGTAAGCTGTTGGCGTCAAAAAAAACGGTGATTTCACCTTCTAAAATTTGTTTCTCTTTATGAGGCTGATCCTCCTCCATTGGGGTTGATTCTTCCCTTTCATCTTTAACAAAAGCTTTATTATTTACCTTGACCCAATCCTGTCCCGAGTAACAGATACCATTTGTGTGGAAGAATTGAAAAAACTTAAGTGCTTTTTCCCTGGATTCATAAGTATCCTCTCGCACAAAGACCATTCTATCACATAGATTGATTAATGCAATGGTTTCTTCCGTTAAATCCCGATTAAAATCTATCAATATATATTGATATCTCTTGCTTTCAGAAATGTTATCTAAAAACTTTTCAATTTCTACTAGGTTTAGGGTCTTCAATTGATTTCTGCCTACTGTTGATGAGAAAAATTCCAATCCGAAGGAATCTTCATGAACAAAGCAATCAATAGGATAATTCGGTTGTTCCTTATTTTTAGAAAAAAGATAATATAAATAATAGTTTAAATTTTTAGGTTTATTTATAACAGAATCATTTTTTGTGCCATCGTAAGTTTGAAAGTAAATATCATTGCTATCAAACTCTTCCCAATTGAGATAGAGAACCTTATTTTCTCGATAACGGCATAACTCTCTTCCCGTTCCAATGGCTAAAACCGTCTTGCCGCAACCTCCTGACAATCCATAGAATCCAATGATTTTTACCTGTTTATCATCATAGGATCTTCGCAAGGGCATCCCTGTTTTTTTGCAGTACAACAGTTTCAACTGCTTTACGATGTCTGATATGCTGCTATACTTATAGATTCGTTCTAAGTCCTCAGATTCATTTTTTTCTTTAAACTCAAAATAATCAGAATCCAGGGTTTCCAATAACAGAAGTTTGATTTTTTTCTCTCCATATTGAATAATCATCTGATCATAAAAATCAACTTCTTCTTCACGTTTCTTTTTTTCCAATATAACCTTAAAATCTTTATGTAGATTGGAAATACCTTTGCTCAAAGCTGCTCCGTACTCCCAATCAAAACAGGAAATCAAAAGTGTAATTTTTTCCATACTTTCTCACCACTTTCTTTTTCCATAATTATACTTTATTTGTAAAATTTTGTCAACACATTTCTCTCAATTTTCTTATGGCTTTATCTAAGCCTCCAACCTCATCTATCAAACCACATCTAACCGCATCTTGTCCAAACAAAATCGTACCTACATCATTGGCCATGTTCCCTGTGGCACTCATCAGTTTCTCAATATTTTTTCGATCTGCATCCGATGTTTTAACGATAAAGTCGATGACCCTCTCTTGGGTTTTGCGGAAATAATCAAAAGCTACTTCAGATCCGATGATCATACCGGTCATTCTGATGGGATGCAATGTCATGGTAGCACTCTCTGCAATAAAGGAGTAATCGCTAGCAGTAGCCAAAGGAATCCCAATGCTGTGACCACCACCCAAAACCAAGGATACCGTTGGTTTTGAAAGAGTTGAAATCAACTCTGCCAAAGCCAAGCCTGCTTCCACATCTCCACCCACTGTATTTAAAATGGTTAAAAGTCCTTTAATTTTAGGGTTTTCTTCCACAGCCACCAATAGCGGAATAATGTTTTCATATTTTGTGGTCTTATTGTCGGAAGGCAAAGTCATGTGACCCTCTACGCTACCAATAATCGTAAGATACTGCAAGTCCGATGGAAATCCAAAAGCTTCATTTAATACGCCGAAATTGTCGATATTATCTTTCGCTTTTTCACCCTCAGGCACAGTTTCGCAATCTTCATCATGATCCTTATCTTTGGATTTTGACCTAGTCTTTGACTTATCTTTTAACTTTTTCTTTTCATTTTCTTCATCTTCACCTTTGGATTTCTTTGCAGAAACACTGTTGTTATTCTTTTTACCTGATGCTGTTGCAATTTGACCCAATTGACCGTTATAATTGTCAGTTAAACTTTGACCCAACTGATTTTCTTCCATATTATTCATAAACTTCATCCTTTCATCATAAGATTATTATTAGTATTGCAAATTTTAGAATTATTATTACGTTGGGAATTGTTTAGAAATACATGATGGAGGCATTTGGTATTATGAGATTAAGTGACATAGGTTATAAAGAAATTATCAATCTTTCTACAGGAAGTAGGCATGGTCAATTGTCCAGCGCAGAATTACTCTTTGACGAGAGCACTGGAAAAATTAATGCGATTTTAGTTCCTGAACTAAAAAGTCGATTCAGTCTTTCGACATCCAAGGAGTTCATTCAACTTCCCTGGTCTTCTATTGTTAAGATAGGAGATGACATCATCATCTTTGAAACTGCATAAAAGCCATGGTTTAAAAACCCATGGCCTCAAAATATAATTGCTGGAAATTATGTTCTTCTGCTAATTCTACATGCTTAACTTGCACAGAAATATCCAGTGCCTTCTTTTCCTCTTCATGTGATAGAAGTACCATACTGGCTCCTATGCCTGCCGTATTGCCGATATAATGGATCAGACTTGGATGCACAGGTGGAATCAATCCTATCTTTAAGGCGCTTTCCTTGTTGATGTAATTTCCAAAAGCTCCGGCAATAAGCAACTTCTGAATATCCTCAACCTTACGATTCACCTTTCTAAGCAAAATTTCAATGCCAGCCAAGATGGCGGCCTTTGCCATCTGTACCTCTCGAATATCCTTCTGTGTGACCACCAAATCCTCTCCATTTTCCTTATACGCAAAAACAAATTCTGCCACACCCGTTTCCTTTCGAATCCGCACCCTTTCCAACAGAGATTGCCCAAAGTTTTCGGGCGTTTTCAACGGTTTGTCATTCTCGTCCACATTCTCCCATTGCTTCCTAATGTTTCCCCTCTCATCCAAGTGCTCAGAAACCTTCCTAAGCTTTCCCGTTGAGTCGATAATCCCGGTCTTGAATAATTCAGCCACAGCATCCAAAATACCCGACCCGCAAAATCCTATAGGCTCTGCATTTCCAATGGTTTTTAAATAGATACCTTCGTTTGTAATGGAAACGCTCTCCACTGCACCCGTTTCCGCTCTCATGCCTTGAAAAATAGACGCCGCTTCAAATGCGGGACCGGCGGCAGCAGAGCAGGTCAGAGCTTTTTGACCCTCTGCCAAAACAATCTCTCCATTGGTACCAATATCCACAAATACGGTCAGTTGTTTCTCTTCCAAAAGATTGGTAGCCACCAGTCCTGCCGTGATATCTCCTCCCACGTGGGCATCAATATTGGGCATTACGGTTACTGTGGAGGTTGGATTGATATTTAATCCGGAAGATTTACCCGTCATTCTTATGACCCCTGTATAAGCTGGAGCAAAGGGAGCCAATGCCAGGGAAGAAGGATCGTAACCACCAAAGATATGGGACATGGTTGTATTGCCCGCTATGATTACACGGCAAATAAGTTTTTCATCAATATTTTTTCTAGTTTTAAAACCCTCAATGATCTGATTGAAACAAGCGACGGTTTCGTTTTGTAGTAACTTTAGCCTTTCCTCATGATTTTGGCAAAACGTAATTCTGGAAATAACATCTGAACCATGTATCCTTTGGGGATTAGCCATAGCCAAGGTGTCCACCATGATGGTGTTTTCCAAATCCCAAAGGATTCCCACTACTGTAGTGGTTCCAAGGTCAAAAGCAACCCCATACCCCGTCATATCCAACCCACTCTGAAATCCATTCGGCAGCTCAACCACAGATGCTTTTCTTTCATTCATTTCGTTTTTTTCGTTATTTCTCTGCATAAGGCTAATCCCTTTGCATTTGCCACAAACATCACATCTTCCGGTGCACTTGTTTTCTTTACTAGTCAAATTCCTATTCCTGTTCCTTTCTCAATTTACATACACAACAACCTAATGGATTGCCTATACATTTCAAACAAGCATCTTCCGGTGCTTCATAAGAGGAATCTACTACCAAATAAATTCCACCACAGGACTTTAAGGGATGAATCATGCCCTCACGATTCACCTTTAAGCCTATTTTGCTTCCATCCAGTATTGCAAATAGGTCTTTCATTTGTTCTAAATCCATTCCGTAAAATCCGGGTCCATAAGAATAACTTATTTGAAAATTCCTTCCATTGTATTGTTCCATAGTTTCCATGTCTTCAAACAAACTATTTTCTAAAAGTCTCCTACCTCCATCCAAATAGGACAGTGCCCAATAATCTACGTAAAGCTCTTGGAGCATATTTAACTTAGGCAAAACTAAAGGTCCCAATGTCAGTAAATATACAAATACGCCTTTGACTGTTGAGGAGGAAATCCTTTCAAAAGCATTACAACAAAAGGTGTATTCTTCTACCTTTAGTTCCCTCCCCTCTAAACTACATACATCAGTAAACCCCACCATAGCCTTTGCATCTATTCGTCCGTCCATCATCTCCTGAAAGGGCTTAACTTCTACCATAAGCCTTTCATATTTGATTCCCTTTGGTTTCATGCCCCTGTTTTTTAGAAAATACTCCATAGCGGAGGAAGTCAATTTCTCTCCTTTCAGATTTAAGATTTTACTTTCCATGAGTTTATCTCCTATTTCCTAACTGAAAAAATATCGGCATGAAAGCCGATATTTTTCCGTATTATGTAACTAACTACTTCTTAATGAAATCCTTGTAAAGTTCATCCGCTTTTGCAGGCTCCTGATGGTGTACTTCATAGTTACCAACATGAGGTATCGTCACATCCTCCAAACTCTCTTCATGCTTTTCTAACGTATTTCCTAAATACTTGTCGTTGCTATCGAAGTGCTCTTCCGTATGTTCCCCTTTGTCAGACGACTTAGGTTGTTTTTTCTCTTTGATGGCTGCCTGAGCCGCTGCCAATCTAGCAATAGGTACACGGAAAGGAGAGCAGGAAACGTACTGCAAACCTATGTTGTGACAGAATTCTACAGAGGATGGATCTCCACCATGCTCTCCGCAGATTCCTAAATGGATGTCCGGTCTAGCCTTCTTACCCAACTCTACAGCCATTTTCACCAGCTTGCCCACACCTTCCTGGTCCAATCTTGCAAACGGATCATTTTCATAAATTTTCTTATCGTAATAAGCACCTAAGAAAGAACCCGCATCGTCACGGCTGAAACCGAAGGTCATCTGTGTCAAATCATTGGTACCAAAGGAGAAAAACTCCGCTTCTGTGGCAATTTGATCTGCGGTCAAAGCAGCTCGAGGAATTTCAATCATTGTTCCTACCAGATATTTCAAGCTAGCGCCCGACTTTGCGATAATTGCATCGGCAGTGTCCGTTACAATCTTCTTAACATACGCCAATTCCTTCACTTCCCCTACCAGAGGAATCATAATTTCGGGAACCATCTTCCATTCAGGATGTGCCTTCTGCACGTTTAAAGCCGCCTGAATGACTGCCGTAGTCTGCATTTCCGCAATTTCAGGATAAGAAACTGCCAATCTGCATCCCCTATGTCCCATCATGGGGTTAAACTCATGTAACGAAGAGATAATCTGTTTTAATTCAGCCACTTCTATCTTCATATCCTCGGCCAAGGCTTCAATATCACCTTCTTCCGTAGGTAAAAATTCATGCAGAGGTGGATCTAAGAAACGAATGGTTACGGGATAACCTTTCATGGCTGTATAGATACCTTCAAAGTCGGTTTGCTGCATTGGTAAAAGCTTGGCAAGTGCCGTTCTTCTCTGTTCTTCTGTGCTGGAAACAATCATTTCCCTCATGGCAGCAATTCTTTCAGAATCAAAGAACATATGTTCCGTTCTGCAAAGTCCGATTCCCTGCGCACCAAATTCTATGGCTTGAGCCGCATCCTTTGGAGTGTCTGCATTGGTTCTCACCTTTAGAGTTCTCATGCTGTCAGCCCAGCTCATAATTCTATCAAAATCTCCGGAAATGGAAGCTTCCACAGTCTTGATGGCTTCTCCATAAATATTTCCTGTAGATCCATCCAAGGAAATGAAATCCCCTTCATTGAAGGTCTTTCCACCTAATGAAAATACTTTTTTATGTTCATCTATGGAAATCTCACCGCATCCCGATACGCAACATGTTCCCATTCCTCTGGCTACTACAGCAGCATGAGAGGTCATACCACCTCGAACGGTAAGGATTCCTTCGGCATAGTGCATTCCTTCGATATCTTCCGGTGAAGTTTCCAACCTTACCAGTATCACCTTTGCTTTTTTGTTGACAGTCCAGTCCGTAGCATCCTCCGCTGTAAATACCACTTGACCACAGGCAGCTCCCGGTGATGCAGGAAGACCCTTTCCAATGGGTTCTGCGGCTTTTAATGCCTGGGAATCAAATTGAGGATGTAATAAAGCATCCAACTGTTTAGGGTCGATCATAGATACGGCTTCTTCTTCAGAAATCATCTTTTCGTCCACCAAATCACAGGCTACCTTTAGTGCGGCGGCAGCGGTCCTTTTACCATTTCTGGTTTGCAGCATATAAAGCTTGCCCTCTTCAATGGTGAATTCCATATCCTGCATATCTCTGTAGTGTTTTTCCAGTCGCCCTACAATCTGGCAAAATTGCTCATAAACTTCTGGATTCTGTTCCTTTAACTGATCTATGGTCAGAGGAGTACGAACACCTGCTACTACGTCCTCTCCTTGTGCATTCATTAAATATTCGCCGTAGAGCTTTGCCTCCCCTGTAGATGGATTTCTGGAAAAAGCTACCCCTGTACCTGAGGTATCCCCCATATTTCCAAATACCATGGCTTGCACATTTACAGCCGTTCCCCAGCTTCCTGGAATATCGTTCATCCTTCTGTAATAAATAGCTCTGGGGTTATTCCACGAACGGAATACAGCCTTTATGGCTCCCATAAGCTGCTCTACAGGCTCAGAAGGGAAATCTACGCCGATTTTTGATTTATATTCTTCCTTAAAAAGTCTGGCAAGTTCTTTTAAGTCTTCAGCATCCAGCTCCGTGTCTTGCTTTACTCCTTTTTTCTCCTTCATTTCATCTATGAGTTTTTCAAAGTAAGCCTTGCCCACTTCCATAACCACATCAGAATACATCTGGATAAACCTTCTATATGAGTCATATGCAAAACGGGGATTGCCGGTCTTTTTAGCAAAGCTTTCCACCACTTTATCATTTAATCCCAAATTTAAAATGGTATCCATCATTCCCGGCATGGAAGCTCTGGATCCTGATCGTACAGATACTAATAGAGGATTGTCCAGATCACCAAACTTCTTTCCAGTAATCTTTTCCATCTCTCCTATGTAAGTCATGATTTCCTTTTGAATCTCATCGTTAATTTTTTCTCCATCCTTATAATACTGTGTGCAGGCCTCAGTAGTAATTGTAAAGCCCTGAGGTACAGGCATTCCAAGGTTGGTCATTTCGGCTAAGTTGGCACCTTTTCCTCCCAGCAAATCTCGCATGGAGCCATTTCCTTCATTAAAAAGATAAACGAATTTTTTTCCCATGTTATCACTCCTTCTGTATCATATTAAAAGTCATTTGGAAAAAATTTTTCATTTTTTCCAAATGCTATTGATTAAAATGCCAGTTTTTCTTCTATATAGGATTTTAGTTCTGAAATAGGAATTCGTACTTGGTCCATGGTATCTCTATCTCTCACAGTAACGCTATTGTCATTTTCCGTGTCAAAGTCTACGGTGATACAGAAAGGTGTACCGATTTCATCTTCTCTTCTATAGCGTTTTCCAATGCTCCCGGGAACATCGTAATCTACCATGAAATATTTTGACAGGTCTTCGTGAATCCTTTCGGCCTGATCGCACTGTTTCTTGGTCAATGGCAATACTGCCGCCTTAAAGGGAGCCAAGGCAGGATGGAAACGCATCACAGTTCGGATATCTTCTTTTCCGTTTGCATCCGTCAGCACTTCTTCATCGTATGCTTCTACCAAGAACGCCAAGGTTACACGATCGGCACCCAGAGAAGGCTCTATGCAATAAGGCACATATTTTTCGTTGGTCTCAGGATCCTGATAACTCATATCTTGCCCTGAATGCTCTATGTGTTGCTTGAGGTCAAAGTCCGTCCTGTCAGCTATGCCCCAAAGTTCACCCCAACCGAATGGGAATAGGTATTCGATGTCCGTGGTGGCATTGCTGTAGTGGGACAGTTCCTCTTTGTCATGATCTCGCATCTTAATGTTTTCCGGCTTCATGCCAAGACTTAACAGCCAATTTTGACAATAATCCTTCCAATAGGAGAACCATTCTAAGTCCGTACCCGGCTTACAGAAAAACTCCAACTCCATCTGTTCAAATTCTCTGGTTCTAAATGTGAAGTTTCCCGGTGTTATCTCATTTCTAAAAGATTTTCCAACTTGTGCTATTCCAAAAGGAATCTTTTTTCTGGAAGTCCGCTGTACTGCTTTAAAGTTAACAAAGATACCTTGTGCTGTCTCAGGTCTCAGATAAATTTCCGCCTGAGAGTCCTCTGTAACCCCTTGAAATGTTTTAAACATCAGATTGAACTTTCTGATGGAAGTATAATCCGACTTTCCACACTCAGGACAGCAGATGCTGTTTTCTTTAATATATTCTTCCAACTTTTCATTGGACCAGCCATCTACCGTAACAGCCATTTGATCCGATTCTTTGATGTAATCCTCAATTAACTTATCTGCCCTGAATCTTGCTTTACAGCCCTTGCAATCGATCAATGGATCTGCAAAGCCACCTACGTGTCCGGATGCCACCCATGCTCTTGGATTCATCAGGATTGCTGCATCCAGCCCTACGTTATATTTGGATTCCTGTACAAATTTTTTCCACCATGCCTTTTTAACATTATTCTTCAGTTCAACGCCTACGGGACCATAATCCCATGTATTGGCTAACCCCCCGTAAATGTCCGAACCGGGAAACACAAAGCCTCTGGACTTTGCTAATGCTGTAATTTTATCCATGGAAAAGTTATTGCTCATTCTTTACTACCGCCTTCTCTACTTTTTCGTTATCTTTTCTTGTACATTCTTGTAGTACAATTAACAATTCATCTTAGTCTTCGTATTCCACTTCATCATGATTATCATCCGAGTCTTTTTTACTGGTGATATTATGAATGGCATCGGAAGCCTTATCCTTCACGTTATAGATTACATCTGCACTTTTTGACTTTACTTCATCCGCCATAACGGATCCTTTTTCTTTCACTGTAGCAAAGGCATCATTGGCTCTATCGCTGATATCGATGATCTCCCCGTCGTCCTTCACCAATTCTATCACGCACTTTGTGCCAAAGCTTGCTATTACACCTGCCACTGCCGCCCAAGGAGCCAGAACAGTTCCCACAATCCCTACGTTGACGGGAAGATTTAAGATGGTCTCATCGTTCTTTTTGATGCTAATCTTGGAAACATTTCCCTTTTTCACAGCTTCTTTGATTTTTTCCACCACCACGTTTACCTTGTCACCCAGATTTCCTTTCACCGTAAAATCTATGGATTCCTCAATATCAATAATGGCATCTACCACGCTGCCGTTGGCTTTTTCCAGCGCTTCTTTTGCTTCTTTATAGCTCACCCCTGTTCTGTCTTTCACCAATTCAATTTTTTCTAAAGTTACTTCCATTTTCATACCTCCTGTTTTCATCCGAATTCATCGGTTTCATTAAGAATTTAGATTGATAAAGCTTTCACTTTTTAAGTTACTAATGTCAAGATGATAGGCAATATATGTTTTAAGAATTTTTTGTAAATAAAACAAAGCGTCTTCATTTAAAGCTAATTTTTCAAAGCTTTTTACAGAGTTTTCAGAAATAAACTGTAATATATTGATTATATCAAAGCTATTTTTAAAAATCAACGATTCATTTTCAAAATTTTGAATCTTTTGAATACATTCTCTACATAAAATTCCTCCATTTTTGACGTCAATGCCCTCCGGCTTTTCATTAGAACTGCAACGCACACACACCTTCAGCTCCGGCATACACCCCGTAAACTGCAATGCCTTGATGGTAAAAGCCAGCACAATGGTATTATACTTCTTAGATCGTGTTTCCATAATATGAAAAAAATCAACTAAAGTTTCAAACAATTTCGGTGCCGGTGCGCCTTCTTCCAGTAGTTTCTCCGTAAATTCCAAAATATATGAGCATGCCATGTATTTTTCAACATCTTCGCCGATTTTAAAGTAACTTTTAATCACTTCTCCACCGTTGATATGAAAAAGCTCTCTATTTTTATACAGTTCATATCTGCCATAGGTAAAAGGTCTCATGGCCAAAGCAGCTTTACCTTTTCCATTTTCGCTTATATTGGTACCGGCGCTGATTTTTCCAAATTTTTTAGAAAACAACAGAATCATCCTTCGACCGTTTGCTGTTTTCACTTGTTTAAAAACCAAGCCCTCTGTATCCGTATACATTTTTTACCCTTTATATCCAAAGCTGTGAAGGGCAAAATCGCTATCCCTCCAGTTTTCTTTCACTTTGACAAACAGTTCCAAAAATACTTTTGTACCGAGAAGACCTTCTATTTCCAATCGGGCGCTCTTTCCGATGCCCTTTAACTTCTTTCCTTCTTTTCCTATGATGATTCCCTTATGGGATTTCTTTTCACAGTAAATAATTGCACCGATTTTGGTCAGTTTGCTTCCCTCTTCATAAGTCTCTATCTCGATGGCTACTCCATGAGGAACTTCCTCCTCCAAAAACAATAGCACCTTTTCCCTGATAATCTCACTTACGATAAACCGCTCAGGGTGATCCGTCACCATATCCTCTGGAAAATACATGGGACCTTCCACTAAAAATCCTTCTAAGGAGTTCAACACAACCTCAACGTTAAGTCCATCTTTTGCCACAATTCCGATGATTTCTTGAAAAATTCCTAACGTTTCATATTCTTCATAGATAGTCTTGAATTTTTCAGGACTGATTTTGTCCATCTTATTGATCAATAAAAGCTTGGGGGTGGATACTTCCTTCAAAAGCTCCGCAATGTAAGCATCTCCAGGACCTGCGGAAAGACCATCATCCACCAAAAATAAGATCACGTCTACTTCGTTAAAGGTATTCAAAGCCATCTCTGTCATGGCATTGCCCAACTTGGTTCTGGGTTTGTGAATTCCCGGTGTATCGAGAAATACCACCTGGCACTGATTCCCCTTGGTATAGATGCCTCTGATGCTGTTTCTGGTGGTTTGAGGTTTATCTGTAGTAATGGCAATCTTTTCGCCTAAGATACTATTCAATAAGGTGGACTTCCCCACATTGGGTCTGCCGATAATACTGACAAAGCCTGATTTCATTTAATCTTCCTTCTCCAATCTAAATCCATGGGTTAAAAGCTCCGTTATTTTTTCAATGTGTAGCTCTTCTCCTGTAACACTCGTAATGATATCTAAGTCATCACCAAATTCAAACATAAACTGTCTACAGATACCACAGGGATACGCTTCTCCTCCCGAAGAGGCCACCGCTATGGCTTTAAATTTTCTATGACCATCGGATACGGCCTTTACAAAAGCCGTCCTCTCTGCACAGATGGTTGCGCCAAAGGATGCATTTTCCACATTAACCCCCGTATAGACCTTACCGGTATCCGTTAATAGTGCAGCGCCTACTTGAAATTTAGAATAGGGAGCATACGCTTTCGGTAGCATGCCCTCTGCAATTTTATATAATTGAGAATACTCCATTTCAACCTCCCTATCACCTGTTGATTATTCTCTCATCAAACCGATGGATTCCATAATTTTTTCCTCCATCTGGCGCATTTCCAGTTTGTCCGATTCTTCCTTATGATCGTAACCCAGAAGGTGAAAAAGACTGTGTACGAATAAGTACACTATCTCTCGCTCCCCCGTATGACCGTACTCCTCTGCCTGTAGCAAGGCTTGCTCCGGACAGATGACCACGTCGCCGATCAGCACGGGCTTGTCTGTGGGAATCGGTTCATCATCTTCATATTGAGGAAAGGAAAGTACATCCGTCACAGAATCCTTACCACGATAAATACCGTTGAGTTCCTTGATTTCTTCTTGACTTACAAAAGAAACGCTCACATCAATTTTTTTCGGATCAAACCCTTCCTCTAATGCCACCGCTTCTCCTGCCTGAATCATTGAATCTACCACTCTCTGGCCCGGCATCCTGTCTTCGCTGAATGTAATATTCATAGCCCTCACTCCTCATCTTCATTATCAAATTGTTTTTCATACCGATCATAGGCATTGATGATCTTCTTTACCAATGGATGCCTTACCACATCCACATCCTTTAAAAAGCAAAAATCAATTCCATTTACGTTTTCCAACGCATGAATGGCCTGAATCAGTCCTGACTTTTTTCCTCTGGGCAAATCGATTTGGGTGATATCTCCTGTAACCACTGCTTTTGACCCAAATCCAAGCCTTGTGAGAAACATCTTCATCTGTTCCTTCGTAGTATTTTGGGCTTCATCCAGTATGATAAAGGAATTGTCCAAGGTTCTCCCTCTCATATATGCTAAGGGTACTACTTCTATCACTTCTTTCTCTTTTAACCGCAAAGTGCTTTCCCTGCCTAAAATTTCATATAAGGCATCGTAGAGCGGGCGTAGATAAGGATCCACCTTTTCCTGAAGATCTCCTGGCAAAAATCCTAATCGCTCTCCTGCTTCTACCGCCGGACGAGCTAAAATAATTTTCATAACCTCTTTATTTTTAAAGGCACTGATCGCCATGGCTACGGCTATATAAGTCTTTCCTGTCCCGGCAGGTCCTACACCAAAGACGATATCCTTTGACCTGATGCTCTTTACATAGGAGGCCTGTCCCAAAGTCTTTGCTTTGAGAGGTTTTCCTCTGTGAGTAAAGCACAAGATATCCTGATGTGTATTTGTTTTTCTATAGGATACACCCTCCTTATGAAGGCTGATGACATAATGGATTTTCTGCGCATCCAGAACCTCTCCCGAACGGATAATATATAGTAACTCTCCCAATAGCTTTTCAACGGATTCTGCATCCTTACCCTTTATGAGTATCTCATCCTGTCTCAATACAATCTCTGCTTCAAAGTTTTCCTTTAGGATATTTAGATTTCCGTCTAAGTTGCCGAAAAGCTCGTTAAGACCGTCTTCCTCGTCAATTTTCACTTTAATTTCATCATTCTGTGGATTTTCCAATGGCAATTTCCTCCTCTGTGCCTATATCTTCCCTAACTTCTACGAGAGTACTTATCTCTATTATATTGACTTTTGGGTTAAACTTCAAACTTTTATTTAAAATTTGCCCTGTTTCTGGTATATTTTTTTTTATTAAATTTCTTAACACCCAGTTTGCATTCTTTTCTATGTCCTTTTGACTTCTATCTTTTTTTGTAAGAGAAACCTGGGAACCCTTTCCCCAAGATAAGCGCATATAAAAAGGTGACTTAATTTCTATCAGTTTCTTTTCATTATATACCCAGCTTTCCCAGTTTGCAAAGGTATCAACAGTATTTATATGAAAATCTGCAATTTTTAAGTCAAATCCATAAACTTTTTTACCTGTTGGTTCTTTTATCAGGTCATACTTTTCTATGTAAAAATTAAATCGATAGGGGACACGTGCGATTACTTCCCCCTCTGCATGAACGTACCTTTCAGTCAGTTGACTTTCCGGAGTCCCATATGCGGTGCTTTCCACAGGGTAAATGCCTGATATGACAGTTTCGCCGGGAGCTACGAATGCACCTTCCGTCACCACCGGTCTACCCATCCTGGCTATGGTCTGCTCCACCATGGCATATTTTTTTGCCACTATATTGCAGGGCACAATGGAAGACACCTTTTTTTCAATGTGGGGCATTTCCACGATTTCCACTTTCAGCAGGTTTCCCTTGACTTCCATACCCACCCAAGACACATTCCCCAGCTCTGTATACAGCTTTGCTTTCACCTCACCAATATCAAAGCTTTTTCTGCATCCTTCATAAATTCCTGCTTGTTCCAACTTCTCTCTCACAAAAGTCTCTGTATTGATTTCATATCCGGTAATTTGTATTTCTGATATAAAAAGTCCTTGCAGATATAAAAAAAATATAAAAATTAAAACACCTGCCACCATAGATTTCTTGCTTAGCAATCCTCTAATCATGGGTTTATAACCTTTGTCCCTAAGAACGGTAACCTTGTATTGATTTCTGGCCAGCCTTAAAAGACGAGGGTAGTCCCCTTCCTTGACGGTTGCCTGCAATTCCATAGGGCTCTCCATCACTACGTTTAAAAAATAAATCCCTTCCTTTGCACAGATGGAAAGGAGATGGTGAAGCTTAAATCCCTCTATTTTAACCCTTTTCTGGTGCTCAGAAAAGCTACTTTCCCTAATCATTTTGCCCCTCCCCTTTTGCCTGCTTACCATTTTCGTTCTTATATATCTCCACCTTATCTATGGCTCCTTTAATGTGCATTCTCTCTTCTCCCAATTCTTTAATCAGTAGATTTTTCCCTGAAATAGAAGTAAATTCCTTTCCATTGCTCACCACGATAGAGTTTTCACTTACCAAAACCAACTTCTGGACGTTGTCAATAATGGCCAGATTGCTGCTGACCATTACTCTGGATCGTTTCAATTCAAAATCGTATATCAACTCTTCGATAATGGACATTAAAAATTTCTCCTTTAATGCATTTAAGTGATTTTTTTCCATTATCATTTTATGAAGGAAGTAACGGGAAAATAACAACATTATTTTGCTATCTTCGATATAAGGGCTTATGGATTATCTCTAAGGATATAAAGATACGGTTTGAAAATGAAAAAGATAAAAAAGATAAAAAATTTTATAGTATGGCACTCTCGGTAACGGAATCTTCATTTTCTTTTGGCTCATAGATACTGCGAATCAACTCTTCAATCTTCTGATCATCTCTGTAATAGTACCAAGGATAGTTGCCTTCAGCGGTGCCGGGCAAATTACAGCTGCTGATTTTTTCCGTATCAAATCCTATGGCAGAGGTAAGGAGACTGGTGAGGTTTCCTACTGTCATATTGGATCGAACGTTTTTGTAGGAAACGTTTGCGATCTTTATTAAATTCATTCCTAGACTTTCACGAATGGCTGACTTTACAAACGCTTGCAAGGCTACGGTTCTATCTAAGTCCTGCATGGCATAACTGGGATATCCAGGATCACCGTGTCGAAACCTTAAAAACTTCACCGAATCCTCTCCGTTTAACCGCTGAAACCCCTCTTTTATATCAATGTGCAGAGGCGGATCATCGTAGGGATCATTGTAGTACATATGAAAGGGTACCTCCATAGGAACTCCGCCAATGGCATCTACAATCACTTTAATCCCTTCAAAGTCCACTACCACATAGTAATTGATAGGAATGTCACAAAGAATATCGCTGACGGCTTTTGCTGTGTTTTCCACTTTCCCTTGGTAAGCAGCATTTAATCTTTTCTCAGAGACAGAGTGGGATTTATTCCGCTCATAAAAGGTATCCCTGGGTAAGGAAATCAAATTTGTCTCTTGGGTTTTCTTATCGTAATTAACCAATAACATGGTATCGGTAAGGTTGGTGTTAATGGCTAACACTAAAATGTTAATCTTGTGACTATCTTTATAGAGATCCGCAAAAGGACTATTGGGGTTTGTGGTGAGAAACTCCAAATCCACAACCTCTTTTTCAGTTTCTGCAGTGATGGGCTTGTCCGCAATCTTGTTGATTACATAACCAATTCCTGAAAAAATCAGGATTCCCACGACTAAAAATACTAAAAATGTAATTATAAGACCTTTCACTTTTCCTTCCATGGTGATTCTCCTAATTTATGTTACATGTGAATATCTAAATTCATTGACTTATTGTTTTTTATAGATGGAAATCCATCCATCCGCTTCATAATGTAAGTATGAGGGAATACAATCTATGGTTCCATACCAAGTGCCCCCACCTTGGGCTTTTGCTTTCCACTCCTGATACTTTGGAAAGGACTCAAAGTCTATATATGTTTCGGAGCTAATGGTGGAAGCTTTTAAGTTTGTTATCTTTGAATGTAGAGATTTTGAATAGCAGTTTTCACCATCAAAAGCTCTAAGCATAGCCATTGCGGTAACCACCTTTGCAGAGGAACGGGAAAAGTCCTGTATGGCAGACGTCTTGCGAACAACCTCTTTTCCGTCTAATTCCAGAACCAAATCAAAAGAACCCTGTCTGATTGGATCACAGTAGAATTTGATATGGTGGGTAGATCCTTGTTCTAAGCGAATATTGTCACCCCACCGCCAATCATTTCCTTGACGCATAAACACAGTCCATTGGTTATAGCCCGGATGATTGGGATCCTCGATAAATTGAAATCCCCCTTCCACATTGCCCACATCATTTTTCCAATCAAACCCAAAGTATAAATAGGGGCAATCCCCTTTATCTGCAAGGGTTACCTCAGGTAACGTAACATCTGCCTCTATTCCGTCAAATCCTTCAAATAGCAGTTGCTTTCGAGCAAAGATTCCTGTGGTACCACCATTTATGAGGGATGGTGTAAGCTCCGTTGCTAGCACGGTTTTTGTGTTGTAGTCCCAATCCACAGCGTAACCATACGCTTCCAATATAGTTCTAAGTGGTAAATACGTGCGCCCATTTTTTACAACGGCTGCAGTATCGGTAGCAATGGGAACTCCGTTTTTATAAACTACCGTTTTTCCTATTGGAACCTTCACTTCCCGATCTCCTTTGCGAGAAAAAACAGTCTGTGTTTGCTGATTCCAATCCACTTGACACCCAATGGCATCCAGACACACCCGCAAAGGCATCATCGTTCTCCCCGTATCACTGATATAGGGGAATCCTTGAGACTCTGTAAAAGATATGACCTTGCCATCCACCTTAAATTTTATAGAACCTTCAGGAGTTGACACAGCGCTTACAGCTTGGTTGACTACAGCTACCATAATTATTAAACAAATAAAGCATCTCACAAATCGAATCATATCATACCCTTTCTGAAATACAAGCTTTTTCCTTTAGACGGGTTCCTTTCCCAATTTGTTCCATAAATTATAATTAAAAAAAGCCTTGTATTCATAATAAATACAAGGCTTAACTGTAGTTAGTTTAAAAACTCTTCTATTATTTTTTTTACTTCTCCGCCGTCGGCCAAACCTTTTACTTTTGGCATAACTGCACCTATGAGCTTACCCAGATTCTGCTTACCGCTTTCAATAGTAAGCAAAGAAGCTGTTTCCTGAACGATTTTCAGAATTTCTTCATGGGTGAGTTGTTTCGGCAGATACTTCATCAAAACTTCGATTTCTTTGTTATAGCTATCCATCAAGTCGGTTCGACCAGCTTTTTCAAAATCTGCAAGTGCATCTTTTCGCATTTTTACTTGCTTAGTCAGGATATTGATCACTCCGGCTTCATCCAACTCTTCCCTGTTGTCTACTTCATATTGTTTTATGGCTGCACGAGCTAAATTAACCGTATTTTTAGCAATTTCATCCTTGGATTTCATCGCTTCTTTAAAATCATTTGTTAACTGTTCTTTTATTGTCATTAGAATTTTTTCGCCTTCTTTCTTGCGGCTTCTGACTTTTTCTTTCTCTTTACGCTGGGCTTTTCATAATGCTCTCTTTTTCTAAGTTCGGACATTACTCCATCTCTAGCGCAAGAACGCTTAAATCTTTTTAAAGCGCTTTCTAAACTTTCGTTTTCTCTTACAACTACCTGTGCCATGATCTGTTTCACCTCCTGACCTTTCTGAAATTTTTGGATGCACATTATTTTCTGAAACTATAACAAAAGTATTATATATTGAATCAATGACATTTGGCAAGTATTATTTTCAAAATATAGGAAATATCATGTTAAAATTTAAAACGATATTTCCTTGATTTTTTATTAAAAATACAGAAGTTCAACTAAATTTATTCTATGCAATATTTTATATTCAATGTTACTAATCGATTTCCAAATGCTTGTTCAATATCCAAGTATTTATTGCAAATTTAATACCGATTAAGACTGCATTTATCGCTATGCTTAAACCTAAAGCAGGAGTAATCCCATTAAAGAGAGCATTCATATTTGGTAAATACTGACCGCTGGTAATGGTAATTCCTTGAAAAATTCCTTGGTCGAAAGAATCCTGAATAAATCCTTGAAACAACTCTGCAAAAGCAGTTGCAAAATATGATTCTATGATGGTGATTATGATGAATGCACCGATACCAAATAACATTTTATGTTTTTTTAGTTTCCCTAAATTGGCAATACTGCAAGCCAGATATATGAGCATGATGGTATTTAGCGCTTGCACCAAACTTGCAAAGAATCCAATGATATAGAAGCTGATGCTACCTGGTCCCCAAAATCCTATTTCTGTAAGAACCTGAAATCCTTGGGCAAAGTCTGAAAATTCTCCTAGGAACAACATGAGAAGCATTGCCACAATGGCATAGGACACAAAAAATACAATCCCTGTCAAAGCAATCCAAATGGCTGACGTAATCAATTTTGATGATAGTACCTGCCAGGGTTGAACCGGAAGGGTCATAGTTAAGTATCCTTCATTGCCAAAGACTTTTTTATTATACATATTGATGATTGTCATGATGGCGATGACCACCGATGCAACGAATAACCCAAAGAATGTGATTGAAAACAACACTTGAATCAAACTATCTCCTAATCCCTCATGTAGATTATCGCTGTAATATGCACCCATTAGCCCCATGATTACAGCGGAAAAAGCGATGACTCCGAAAATTCCAAGAAATTCTCTGCGCGTGCTTCTAATATCATATGTGATTAATTTCCCTAACATTTAAATACCTCCCTGAATAATTCATCTATAGATTTTCCCGTTCTTTCTCGAACAGAATCCACCTCTTCAAATAACTCCACTTGACCATCCTTTAAGAATATGATGGTGTCAAAAATCCTCTCCACATCCGTGATCAAGTGGGTAGAAAGAAGAATGCTGCCATTTTCATTATAGTTGCTTAAAATTGTATCTAAGATAAAATCTCTCGCAGCAGGATCTACCCCTCCGATAGGTTCGTCAAGAACATATAATAGTGCATTTCTGGACATGGTCAGTGACAATTGAAACTTTTCAATCATTCCCTTTGACATAGTCTTAATTTTTTGGTTTAAGCTGTTTTCTAATCCTAATCGCTTTAACATTTCTAATGCTTTCGATTTATCAAAGTCCTTGTAAAAGTCAGAAAACAAATTCACCGCATCGTTTACCGTCATCCAATCCCCGAAAAAGTTTCGGTCAGGCAAATAGGAAATTACCGCCTTGCTGGCAACTCCAGGAGCATTGCCTAAAATTTTAACCTGCCCCTCATAATCCATTAAAAGTCCATTAATAATTTTGATCAGTGTGGTTTTCCCGCTGCCGTTTGGTCCAAGCAAACCGATGATTCTACTCTTGGGCAAGGTCAAATTCAAATTATTTAATGCCAATTTATGACCATACTTTTTGGATAATCCGGTGACTTCTACCAGATTCGAATTATTTTCCATCATGTTCTCCTCCTTTAATTAGCTCAATTATATCTTCTCTAGTGTAACCCAGGCTTTCCATTTCTCTTACAAAAGCATCAACTTTGGCTTTTATCATGGTATGTTTTCCTTCCTTAATTATGTCCTTATTATCCGTAACATATCTACCATTTGTGCGCTCTGCGTGCAAATATCCTTCTCTTTCCAATTCTGTTAATGCTCTTTGCATGGTATTGGGATTTACGGAAAAATCTGTGGCAAGCTCCCTCACTGAGGCAACCCTCTGTCCGGATTCCAGCTTTCCTGTAACTATAAGTTTTTTAATTTCATCCACTATCTGCAAATAGATAGGGGTATTTGAATCAAAATATTTTTTCATTTCACACCTCCCTTGTATTATTGTATTAATTGTCTAATACAATAATACAAGGGAGGTGCCACTCTGTCAATAGCTTTTTTAAAAAAAATAGAATTATTGTACTTTATACAATAATTCTATTTTTAGGAATCAACCTGGAGGCCAAATCATTTTTCGTTTTCCCAGAAGGTGAAAGTGTAAATGCTGAACGGTCTGCAAACCATCCTCTCCACAGTTGCTCACCAACCGATATCCATTCTCTACCCCTAGTTCCTTGGCAATCACGTTTACCTTGCAGAGCAAGTGTCCTAAAAGCAGTTGCTCCTCATTTTGTGCATCCGAGCCCACCGCCTCGGCTCCAACCGCATCCAACGAACTTATGTGCTTCTTTGGAATGATTAAAACATGAACAGGTGCTTGTGGATCTAAATCATGAAAGCATAAGATTTTTTCATCCTCATAGGTTATCTTTGCAGGTATTTCTTTGTTTGCTATTTTACAAAAGATACAATCTGACATTTCTATTCCTCTCTTTCTTTTATTTAATCATATACTTTAAGTTTTAATTTTCTTTACTTTAAAAGAGTTTAGATGATTATTCTATGGATAGACAAATGCCAATCAGACCATCTTTATATAAGCTCTCCATCTTAATCTTTGTAAAGTTATTTAATATCTTTCCTTTTATTTCGTCAGTAATGGACTCCGTGGGCTTATAATAAACGGTGATATAATTATCCGAATACCCTGTAAAATATCCAGTCCCTTCCTCATAGGTTTCAAATAAAACCAAACTTTCCCGACCCAGATTTTTCTCTAAGAATCTTTGAGATCCGATTTTTCCTATGGAAATCAACTCTTTGCTTCTCCTTGTCTTTACCTCTGGAGCCAGATGACCTCTCATATCCGCCGCTTTTGTTCCCGGTCTTTTAGAATACTGGAACACGTGAATTTTGGCAAATTCCAATGACTCCACCAGTCTTAAGGTTTCCCTGAAATCCTCTTCGCTTTCTCCAGGAAATCCCACGATGATATCTGTGGTGATAGCAAAGTGTGGGTTTACTTTTCTCAAGGAGTTAACCATGTCCACATATTCTTCCACGGTATAGCTGCGATTCATGCTCTTCAAAATTCTGTTGCTACCGCTTTGCAAGGACAGATGAAAATGTGGGCAAAGCTTGGGGTATTGCAGGAGCCCCATTGCGTACTCCTTGTTTATTACAGTGGGTTCCAAGGATCCGATACGGATTCGAAATTCCCCGTCTATGGCATCCAAATCCCCAATTACGGTTTCGATGCCAAAAGCAAGTTGTTCCCCTTCTTTCGTGCCAGGAGATAACGCTCCCCCTTTCTCCATACCGTAAAGAGCAGCGTTGATACCGGTTAAAAGAATTTCTTTAAAACCTTGCTCCAATAAGCTGGTGGCTTCCATCAAGATTTCTTCCCGTTTCCGACTCCGTACAGTTCCTCTGGCATAGGGAATGATACAGTAGGAGCAAAATCGATTACAACCATCTTGAATTTTGATATAGGCACGGGTTCGAGAATCCATGGAAGTGATTCTCCCCCCCTCGTCGTATTCCTTTATCTCGCTGAAGGGGTTCACATAAGTTTCAATCCTTTCACCGATTCCTTCAATTCCATCCTTTATATTTACAGGACTTTCATGAACCTCTTCTGTCCTGTTATGATTCCCAGATAAATTTTTGACTTCTTGCGCCTGTTCTTCCTTCTTTAAATAATCCTCCACGTAGTCAACAAGGCGGCTCTTTTCATCGGTTCCGGCTACAATATTCACACCTTCGATGGATGCCGCTTCCTCTGGATTGACTTGAACGTAACATCCTACCACCGCGGTGATGCAGTGGGGGTTTTTTCTCTTAACCCTGCGGATAAACTGTCTGGACTTCTTGTCGGAAAGACCTGTCACGGTGCAGGTGTTTACCACATAGATGTCGGCCTCCTCCTCAGCTTTTACGATTTCATATCCTCTAGCAATAAATTTTTCCTTCATGACCTGAGTCTCATATTGATTCACCTTACAACCCAAGGTGTGAAATGCTATTTTCATACATACTCCCCTTCTTTTTCTGATTTATTCTATCGTTTTTTTCGATGTTTTGCAAGAAGTTATTCCACGAAGAAATTATTCTAAATATTTGATTTTTCAAAAAGATTTATTTTTAGTGGAAACCAACAAATGTTTTAATTCTATTTAGATTTCTCTCATATTTTTTTAATCTTAACATACTGTATTATTAAAAGTAATGTTTTAAATTGAAATGGAGGCACAACTTTGAACGGGATATTAAATAAAAAAAGGAACTTATATTTGTTTATGTTCTTTGTAATAACATTATTTTTATTTATCGTGTGGACACTGCTTCAAACAGCCTTAAAACCTCCGTCGGAAACATCCAATGCAAAACCAGTACCTGAGGGCATTCCGGTTCCTATCATCATGTACCATGGATTGATCAAGGATCCGAAACTGCAAACCAACTATTTCATCCATCCCCAGACCTTCAAAAAAGATTTGGATTATCTAAAAAAAGAAGGATATACCACCATTCTTATGAAGGACTTAATCGATTACGTACAAAATAAAGGAGATTTACCCGAGAAACCCATCGTTCTCACCTTCGACGATGGATATTATAACAATTATGAATACGCTTACCCCCTACTGAAAGAACGAAATATGAAAGCTATCATTTCCATCATCGGAAGTATGACGGATAAATTTAGCTTGGTAGATGAAAATAACCCTGCCTATGCCCATGTAACTTGGGAACAAATTAATGAAATGATTGGATCCGGTCTTATAGAAGTTCAAAATCATACCTATAACATGCATACCAGCGATAAGGGGCGCAAAGGTGCCTCCCAAAAGCCTGGTGAAAGCCTAGAAGCTTATAAAAAGGTTCTAGCGGATGATGTAGGGGGACTGCAAGAGCGCATATGGCAAAAAACAGGCACTTGGCCCACCACCTTTACATTTCCCTTTGGATTTCTCAGCAAAAACACAGAAGAAGCCATAGAAGAACTAGGCTTTTCCGCCACATTGGGCTGTGAAAAAGGCATCAATTATGTAGTTCGAGATCCCAAATCCCTCTTTAAGATGAAGAGAATCCTGCGACCATTACATATGTCTAGTGAAGAGTTTTTCCAAAAAATTAAACCATAAAACTTACTTTTTGCAATTGTGTTTATCAAAGATTTTATTGACTCTATCCCTTAAGTTAATAATTTCTTGGGAAATCTTTTCACCTTCATTTTGGATGATTTGTTGATCGGATAAATTTTTAAGCATTGCAATCAATTTTTCAAAATCATTTTCTCTTTCACGCAAAGTTAACACTTCATTGGTACGATCAATTACCATTTCTACAATGAATTGAATTTTTCCTTCCTCAAAGAGAGGAATCGCAAACATATCAAAAATCTTCAAATTGCCTTTGATGATTTGTTCTTGTCTGGTGCTTTCCAGATTACCACTCTTAATGGCACGTAAAACGGGACAATTCTCACAGGGTTTTGTGCCGATGCCACCTGCTTTATAGCAAGTTTTCCCAATGACCTCATCCTCTCGAAATCCCATGTATTCTAAGAAGTATTCATTACAATACAGTACCTTTTGGTTGATATCCATGAGGATATACCCACAGGGTGTATGATTAAAAACTTCTGTAATCATCCTATCTTCATCGATAATCTTTACGAAATCATCCGCACATATCACCTTCTCGTCTGAGTATACCATAGATTCATTCAGAGCTCTCTCGATGGTATTGCTTTGCACCTGATTTTCATTTGCACCGCAATCCCCCTCGTCAAATTGCATCCCTATAAAGGTTTGTACTACTTCAGGATCTAACTGAGTTCCTGAAACCCGGGCAATTTCCTCCATAGCATATTGATGGCTTAAAGCCTTACGGTATGAGCGAGTCGACGTAATGGCATCATAGGTATCGGCCACTGCAATAATCTTAGCACCTAGGGAAAGTTCATCTCCCCTTAACCCATTTGGGTAACCTTTTCCATCGTAGCGTTCGTGATGACGGAGAACCATCTCCTTCACTGAGTCAAAGCTTGATAACCCATGCAACATTTCATAGGATGCCACCGGGTGACTTTTAATGGTTTCATATTCCTCATCATCGAGTTTACCCTCTTTGTTGATAATGGAATTGGAAATGGTAACCTTACCTAAATCATGTAAGTTGGCCGCCACCGAAATATCAAAAATATCTTTTGGAGGAAGATGCATCGCCTTTGCAATCTTCACAGAAAGAGCATTCACGCTGTTGGAATGAGTTGCTGTATAAACATCCTTGGCTTCTAAAAGCGCTGAAAGAATATATAAAATCTCATTATAATCATCGTTTTTCTGTTCATTTGCCAACATTTCTTCTGTACGGTTAGCCATGATTTCAAGGATATATTGAGTACCGTTTTCTTCATTTTTATATAAGGGAATCGCATAATCGTCAATAAATCTGACGGAACCATTGGGTAAAATGTCCTTTCTGGATATCATGGTCTTTTCACCCGTGCTCAAAGCTTGTTTCACCGCGCATTGACTACACATTTTTCCGCCGTTGGAAATGTTATAACAGATTTCCCCCATGGTAGTTTCCATATTTAAATTTCGAAGCTTAAGAAAAAAATCATTGATATAATGAATTCTAAATTGATCATCTAAAATAATATAGGCAATGGGGGTATTGTCGATTAGGCGGCGTATTAGCTTTGAGTTCAAATGATTCTTCATAATATTTAGCTCCTTAACTTTGAAAAGCAATAAGTACTATCCAAAGCCTATTATAATCTTTGAATATGAATTCTGCAATATTTTATTTCACTAATTCGCCATTTCTTTCATTAATTGATTGTTTACACAGGCATTACAATACTTAAAAATAGATATTTAATTTAGGCTTTTTAAGCAGCTATAAATGCTAAATTTAAACCTACATTTGAATTTATATCTTACAAAATAATCTCAGCATCTTCTCCGGGCTTTAATGGACATCCAGGTTCTATCAAAACTTTTACTTTAAAGCTTTCTTGGTTCTTATTTGCGGCACTCTGAAAATCCTTGGGTGTATATTGACTTTTCACATCGATGTATTTGATTTTACCCTTGCATTCTTTGTTTCCTGCTCCCACCGCATTATCCTTGTTATTCTTAAGACCTTTGCCACTTTGAACCACAATTACCTCATCATCATTATTTAGATTTGAAATTTTTTCTTTTGTTACATAAAACACAAAATATTTTTCCGCTTCAGAGGAAATGTCCGTTATATTCATTCCCGGGTTCACCATGTCTCCTTCAAAATAATTTTTACTGATGACCGTTCCGTCACATTGTGCAACTACTTTAAATTTCTCCAAATTTTCTTCCATTTGCTGAATCTGTATTTCCAAATTGGAGATATCTAAAGCTAAAGCTTTAGAATTGGAAGGATTGGAAGCTACGCTGACCGCTCCCCTGGCAGCCTCCACTGCATTAGCCGCCGTATCTGCCGCCAATTTTGCGTTGTCTAATGCATTTTTGGCAATCGCTCCTTCCTGAAATAACACCAACGCATTTTGGTAATCTTTTGTAGCTTTGGCAGATGCCTCTAAGGCACTTTTTAAGTTGGCATTAGCGATGGTTAAATTGCTCTGTGCGGTACTGTTGGCATTTCCCACTTGTGAATTGACCAAGGAAACTTTCGCTTTCTCCAATGTATTTTTTAATTGGGCAACAGCATACTCTTGATCCGTGCTATCGATTATGGCAATTACCTGACCGGCTTTCACCTTTTCCCCTAAGGAAATGTTTACTTCCAAAAGCTTGCCGGGTACCTCTGTCTTATGAGAGATCACGGGAGCCTCAACCTGACCGATATAGCGGTTATTATCCGTATGATTAGAAACATAAAAATACCCGACACCAACCAAACTCAATACCATAAGCAACATCAGCACCTTTTTCAGCTTCGGCAAAACATGGTTTCGTATATGTTTTAATTTTTCAGCTTTATCATGTTTTGTATTTGCCTGCTCAATATTTTGATCCATGGTTTTTCCTCCCACTTTTTTATAATTAAATCCAACTATATCTTCCTATGCTTTTTCAACAAAAGGGTATTGATTATCATAAATGCCGTGGAAAATCCCAGTAAAATAGCTACATCAAAGGAAATTTCCTCAAATCCCAACCCTTTAATCATCACCTTGCTCAAAGCATCTCCTACGTAGTATAAGGGCATGAATTTTCCGATTAATGTCCAAGGATACATCAAATCGAACAACCCTGCAAAAAATACCTGAGGAACCACTACGATTGGGATAAACTGTATCATTTGAAATTCATTGGAAGCCGCTGTGGATAACAGGATGGAAAGGGTTAATGCCGTTACAGCAGATAACATGGTAACCAGTAGTACTAAAAATATAGATCCCACCATCATTACATCCAATATATATACCACAAATATTGCAATCAGTGCAGATTGAATCAAAGCAATCAAGCCAAATCCCAGGGTATATCCGACTACAATCTCCCATCTGCGAATAGGCGTGGACAAAAGTTTTTCCAAAGTGCCTGTAGTCCTTTCCTGAAGAAAAGAGATACCTGCAATGAGAAATACAAAAAAGAATACGATAAATCCGATTAATATGGATCCAAAATTGTCGAACATGGAGAGATCCTCTGCTCCATAAACATAATGAACTTCAGTGAGTGAATCAGCTCCGGGGGTCATAGGCTTGTATTTAGAAGCCTCTAAGGCAGCCAAAAGCGCATTGGTCTTTGAGGACTTGCTGCCATCCATTTCTATGTAAGATTTTCCGCTTATGATGTTAATCGTAGCATTTACTTCCCCTGTCTCAAGGGCTTCCATAGCTTCTGTCTCACTCATACGTACAGCCGTCACATTGTTTTCATAGAGCCTATCCACATAGGCTTCCGGTGCGTTGATGACAGCCACACTCAAATCTAAGGGAGCATCCGATAAGATGAGATAAATGATCGCAAGAAGAAACATAGGTGCAACAAAAATTAAGGCAAGTGTTCTTTTATCTCTTCTCATCTGATTCAATAATCTGCCCACCATGGCTCTAACTCTCATGATTTTTTCCCCCGTAGTACAAAAATGCTTCTTCAATGGTGTTCACCCCAATGGCAGTCTGCAATTCCTTAGGTGTACCCTGAGCGATGATCCTGCCTTCTCGCATCATAGTCAACTGGTGGCATTTCTCCGCTTCATCCATCACATGAGTAGTCACCACGATGGTCTTTCCTTGTCCTGCCAAATTATACAGTTCATCCCATATGGTTTTCCTCAGTAGGGGATCGATTCCAACGGTGGGTTCGTCTAAAATGAGAATTTCCGGGTCGTGCAGTAATGCCATGGCAAGGGATAACCGCCTTTTCATACCGCCGGAATAAACACCCACAGACTTTTTCAAATGGTCTCTTAAATTCACCAGATCCATCACTTCCTCCACTCGGTTTGCGATTTGTTTTTTGTTCATTCCGTAAAGAGCGGCGAAGAAATGTAAATTTTCCTCTGCGGACAAGGCCATATAAAGAGCATCCGACTGAGCCATATAACCAATTCCGCTCATCAGCTCTAACCGGGGCATCTTCTTTCCAAAAATAAAAGCTTCTCCCGAAGTGGCTTCAGAAATCCCGCCCATAATTTTTACGGTGGTAGTTTTTCCACACCCGGAGGGGCCCAACAGTCCAAAGATGCAACCCTTCTGCACACAAAAGGAAACATCCTTTAAGACTTGGTTCTTTCCAAAATATTTATTTACGTTGTGAAGCACCACAGGGTTTTCTGAGGCTTCAGTGCTGAGGTTTGCCATTTCATCCATTCTATTTACCCTAAAATCCGTATTGAGCTCTCCAATTATCAACTTGTAATTTTTTTAAATACAGTCTATACTAAAATCTAATCCGACAACTTGTTGTTAAAGACATTATATTGCATTTCCCTATAAATTAAAATCAACAAATTCAGCAAAATTGTTCATTAGATTTGGGAGGTATTCACTTTTTGCATTCATTAATTAATAATTTTATCTCGTTACACTAAGTTTAAGGTAAAGGTAGGTTATATGAATACGATGAACACAACTAACCAATCAATAAAAGTAATCGAAACTAAAAAGAAAATCAAAGATGCATTTATGCAATTATATAATGAAAAACCGATTACAAAGATCACCATCAGAGAAATTTCCAACCTAGCTAAAATCAACAGGGGTACCTTCTATGCTTACTACATGGACATCTATGATTTACTGGAGCAGATTGAAAATGAATTTTACTCCGAAATGATCCATAAGATTCGATATATCATGGTTCAACTTTTAAAGGAATATGAAGAGATTTCTGTTATTACAATGATTGAGTTCCTAAGTGAAAATAAGGAAACTCTCAGGGTTTTGCTTGGAAAGGATAACGAAACAAACTTTATTAAAAAGGTGAAATCTGAAGTCAAAAAAAATCTAAAAAGCGTTTTAAAATTAGAAATTTCAAACAAAAATACGGAAATTGAGTATATTTTGGAATACATAACCAACGGTCAGTTAGGTATCCTACGGTATTGGTTAGAACGAGATATGGAAATCGACCTACTTTCTTTAAGCAATGTGATAAAGGCCTCCAATCTCCAAGGTCCCATCACATATTTAAAGAAAATTTCTACCTAGTCACCTATTCAAGATACTATTAAGATACTATCAAGCACTACATCCACCCAACAAAGCCTGGAAAAGTCACAATTCCATTTCATAACAAAGACCTTGTCAAAGGTACTGAAAATTCCATTTTGAAACAGGCAGGTTTAAAATAGTCCTGCTAAGAACATTAATAGGAGGAAATAAATATGTTATCTGCTTACCCAGCATGCTTTTTCAAGGAGGAAAATGGCTACTCTGTCATCTTTCCGGATTTGAACCACTTAGCCACCTGCGGAGAAACTCTTGATGAGGCTCTTACCATGGCTGTTGATTGCCTTGCCGGTTATCTTTACTGGCTTGAACGCGATGGCGAAACAGCTCCAACTCCTTCTGCTATGGATAAAATTAGTTTAATTGATGTTGCAAAAGAACTAGAGGTAAAAACTAATGAAGCTTTTGTAAACATTGTGACCGTTGATGTTGCCGAATATGCTAAAACCCATTTTGAAAAGTCCATAAAAAAAACTTTGTCTATCCCTGCATGGCTCAATAATGCTGCCTTAGATCAGAACATCAACTTTTCTCAGGTCTTGCAAGAAGCATTAAAAGCTAAGTTGCACGTTAACTAATTGATGTGCCTCGCATTTTTTCCGTACCACACTCCCCCAAATACAGCCAATAAGGATACGGCTACAAAGAGAAAAAAGTTTGGATTTTGCAATCCTCCAACGAGAATAAACAAAGAGCCCAACGTAGCCAGCACAGGATATAAAACCCCATTTCGGAAATGCTCCACCCTACGAGCCTTCCAAAGCTTAAAGCATTGATAGTACAACACCACGTAGAGGATATAACTGATTACGATGGCTATTTCCGATATATCGGAGTTAGGTAGAAACCCGGTGCTCATGGTAAAGTAATGGATCACCCACCATACCAAACAGATGCCAATACAATAGATTGCGGAATTAACGGGCATATTTGTCTTAGCATCAAGCTTTTGTACGTACTTTGAACCAGGAATCATATTGCGAAGTCCCAGAGAATAAGGAACTCTCATATATCCTAAAATCAGACCATTGGTAGTACCCATGATGGAAATCGCTACAAACACCATGATGGCTGAAGCAAAGCCCGTGCCAAAGATCTCCGTTGCTAAGAGAGAAACACTTTCGTCCCCCAGTTCCATAACCTTTTCCGGTCCTATATATCCACAGATTCCTAAAAAATATAGCAGATACGCCGCCAGAATAAAGAGGGGGGCTACAACCAAAGCTCGAGGGACATTCCTTTTGGAATTCTTTACTTCGTGAGCCACCGCAGTTGAAACGATCCAACCGTCAAAGGAAAAAGCTACGGGACCGATAGCAGAAATCCATGCCAAAGAAGTCCCCGCAGTCACCAACTCCGGAGTGGGATTGGTAAGGGCTTCCAGAGGATGTCCCAGAAACATTCCTGCTGCTCCAATGGCAAACAGCGGAATTAGCTTTACTACGGTTGCAATTTCCTGAACCTTTCCTCCTATCTTGGCAGATAGGAGATTGTATCCAAAGCAAATTAAAAACCATAAGAAACCTACTAGAATCTGTCCTTTTAAATCTAAGTCCCAACCGAATACGATGCCCAAATAAATTCCCGACACCCAAGACAATACCACCGTCAAGGTCGGAAAGTAGATATACATTTGGAACCAGCCTAAGGCACAGGCAAATCTTTTGTTTACAAACTCATCCGCATAGGTGATCAACCCTCCGGGCTTATCTGTAAGAGAAGCCAACAGACTGAAGGACAGGCTTCCAAAGACGATGCTAAAGGCCGCCACACAGAAAATAATGACCGCTTTACCCACGTTTCCATCGGTGGAAACCAGCATATTGTCCGCCTTGAAAAAAATGCCCGACCCGATAACGATGCCTACTATCATTGCAATAGCTGTAAATAAGCTATAATTTTGTTTTTGATTTTTCATTTTTTACCTCTTAAAATTGAATCTATAATGAAATAATAAATTTTTGTTGATATAACTCATCTATTATATAGTAGTATTTTAATTTTATCAAATAAAAACCAAATATTTATTAAAATCAATATCTATTAAAATTTTTAATTGAAGACTCGTATTATAATTCATTATATTGATTATCCAATTTTAAAGTTTTTTCTTTACCCCCTTCACATTTCCTCCCTAAATATAGGAATGCTCTTATAGAATTCTCCGTTGATCTATGCAAATTCTTTTCCTTTATAAATATTACAGGATAAGATAATAGACAATACCATCATCACCATTAGTCCTATGGTGGTAATCAGTGGTAACTTGTCTATAAGGTCAGGAGAAAAAGTGATTCCTCGCTTATCAATAAATACAAAGAGTAAGACCGGAATCAACATGATCATCATCATCATGATCCTTCCTTTCTCTACTCCAAATTTAAAGATCACAGGAAATAGTATGCTGATGATAAAAAGACTGACTCCAAGAAACAAGACCGATACCAAAAGTGATTCTTTTATACTGTTATTAAAGATCATTTGTATAACGAAATTCAATAGGAAGACAAAGATGGATAAAATCAACCCCAGTCCATATTTACTTATTACCAATTGATTTCTGCTGACTGGCATAGAGAGCGCATATTTATCCCACTTGGCTTTTTCGTCATAGGCAATGGTAGTGATAGGCAGCATTGCACACAATATGGCTAATAGTCCACCAAAAAATTCGGCACTTTCACTCATGATAGACACAGCCATATAAAATATACCCATTACAATTAAAATTTTCATTTGATTTCTTAAAATCATTAAATCCTTATAAAGAAACCCTTTCATTTCCTGTTCCCTCCTTAATATAAAACAGCATGATATCTTCTATGGAAGCTCTATCCACAATCATGCCTCTATCCAGATTTTTCTTATACACCAAAACCTCAGCACTAAAAGAATTTTTTCTCACTCCCAAAATATTTTGGGGATCTATACCTGCCAATTGCTCATGGGAGCATTTCAATATCCCGAAGCTCTCAAGCAAGTCATCCTTCGAGTGGGTGAAAACCACTTTGCCCTTGTGCAGAAAAGTGATATAATCACAAATTTTTTCTAAATCACTTATGATGTGTGAGGATACAAACACCGAATGGCTCTCGTCTGCTATAAAGTCTAACAAAATATCTAAAATTTCATCTCTGACAATTGGGTCAAGACCACTGGTAGCTTCATCCAAAATCAAAAGCTTGCTGTCATGAGACAATGCGGCTGCAATAGAAATCTTCATCTTCATTCCCTTAGAATATTCCTTAATAATCTTCTTTTCCGGCAATTGGAACCTTTTTATGTATGTTTGAAAGGTGGTCTCATTCCACGTTTGGAAAACATTTTTAAGCACACGATTGATATGAAATGCATTTAGATTTTCCGGAAAACAGCATTCATCCATAACTGCACCGATATGCTCCTTTGCCCATTGAAAGTTTTCTTTGTTGTCTTTCCCAAAGATAAAAATCTGTCCTTCATCCTTTTTAATCAAATCTAAAATTAGATTGATGGTGGTGCTTTTCCCTGCCCCGTTCTCTCCTATGAATCCCATGATTACACCTTGTGGCACAGTTAAGTTCACGTGATCCAGTGTAAAACCATCATATTTTTTCGTTACATCTTTTAAAACTAAAGCATCCATTTTATTCTCCTTTAAAAACAATCTCAAACATTTCTATTATCTCTTCTAATGTTAAATTACATTTCGCGGAATCATCGCAAATCTTCTGCATGTAATGTTCAATGTTTTTTAGATATTCTTCCTTAACGATCTCCAGGTTTCGCTCTGCCACAAAACTCCCTTTTCCTGTAATGGAAAAGATAAAACCGTCGTGTTCTAATTCCTCGTAAGCACGTTTTGTGGTGATGACGCTTATCCTAAGTTCATTGGCTAAGATTCTCATGGAAGGCAAAGCTTCACCTTCTTTAAGCTTGCCAGAAATAATCAAACCCTTTATCTGAGAAACAATTTGCTCGTATATGGGTACCGCTCCTGAATTGCTGATTAAAATATCCATCTGTAAAATATCATCCTCCTTTAGATCTTTCTAAGCGCTAAAAATCTTTTGTTTATTAATATAAAGTTTTATATGGGAATATCGAAATAAGTAATAATAAATTTGACATAAAATGCAAAATGCAGATCCAAAATAAAATAAAAATGTAAAATAAAATCGGAATTCTTTATAACTTTATAATTTAAACAATTTATTGATTTTATATCTCATTCAATAAATTAATTTATTTTATATTTATTATAAAATGATACATTATCATATTGTATATATAGATTATATACAATATTTATATTTTGTCAAGTAAGAATTTATGATAAGCTGCAAAGGCGTTCATCTCCTTACCATCGCTTGGTTTTAGAATACATGAAATCATTCTTTTCTGACAATAATAGGCGTAGATAGCATCTAAGAAAGGAATGATTCAAATGAAGATGAAGAATAATTTTGCTTATGCAGAAGATTCACCTAAAATTAACAAAAGGCTCACAGAGCATTCTAAAATATTTGAGAAAAAGGTTTATAAGACAGCCAGTCAAGTATATACCGCCGTGGGTTATGCCATAGAAACCCCTGTGATGATTGAGGGAGATAAGGGCATTATCATCATCGACCCTTGCGAATCTCATAATGCCATGGAAGAAATCATGGTAGAATTCCGGAAGGTCACAGATAAACCCGTTAATGGAGTAATTTACACTCATCATCATCCGGATCATTGGGCGGGAGTGAAGGCATGTACCACAGAAGAGGAAGTAAAAAATGGAAATTGTGTCATCATCGCCCATAAAGATTTTGAATACGAATTGGCGAAGATGACGGGAATTCTGGCGGATATTAAAATCGGCAGAGCCATGTATATGTATGGATACTTGTTACCGGAAGGAGAAGATGGGCGGGTAAATTTAGGTTTAGGACCCATGATGCGTAAAGATGAGCAACATTTCATTCTTCCCACAGAATTCGTAGACGAAAAGTTAAAAATCACTATTTGTGGCATCGATTTTGAAATTTATCATATTCCCTCCGAGTGTAAAGACGAAATTTGTGTTTGGATGCCAAATGAAAAAATTCTTCATGTTGCGGAATGTATTCAGGGAGAAAACTTCCCCAACCTGTATTCCATCAGAGGCTCCAGTCGAGATCCATTGGTATGGATTGCTTCCATTGACTTCATGAGAACCTTGCCTGCGGAATATATCGTCGGAAACCACATGAGACCCATCGAAGGTTCAAAGGAATGTGCGGATCATCTTCGTGACTATCGAGATATGATTCAATATACTCACGACCAAACCATTCGTTTGATCAACAAGGGTCTGACCCCTGATAATATCATCAAAGAATTGGAAAAGCTGCCCCCTCACCTGTTTCAACGACCTAGAATGGGCGAACATTATGGCACCTTTATTCAAGGTGTAAAACTGGTTTTTTCCATGAACGTGGGATGGTTTAACGGAGATGCTGCAACGCTGGATCCCCTACCTCCTGCTGAACTTGCAAAAGAATACGTGAGAATCATTGGACGGGATAATCTTTTATGGGAAGGACAAAAATCCATTTATTCCAAAAACTACAGATTGGCGGCAGAACTTTTATCCAATTTGGTCAAGTCCGATCCCAAGGATATGGAAGCCAGAGCTTTAAAGGCAACCGCCCTTCGCCATCTGGGTTATGCCACGGAAAACGGTCCATTCAGAAACTGGTATATGACCCAAGCCATGAACTTAGAAGGACATTTTGAAGAAGTGAAAAAAGTAGTTCCTGAATTTAATGGTCCAGGCGTATATTTTGATTCTCTTACAAATGTTCCACCGCAATACCTTTGGGATTGCTTAAAGGTAAAGCTCAATGGAATAAAAAGCAATCAAGTCCATACCGGTCTGACCATTCATCTTACCGACTGTGATATTATTAACGATTTAGAAATCAGGTATGGAATCATGGAGGTTCATAAATCCGGAGATTATCCTACCATCGGTAAAATCAGTTTAAAAAGGCTTGACTATCTTTTGATCTTTACCAAACTGAAAACCGTTGAAGAATTATTCCATGAAGGTAAGGTTGATACAACACTACCTCTTGAAAAAATAGTGGAATTCTTTGAATACTTCGATGGGTTTACCCCTCTCTTTGATATGGAGTTTCCCTTTGAATAATCCGATTTTATATTTTTTAGTCGCCTTTCTGGCATGTACGGTAGGAGCCATTTCCGGTTTAGGCGGCGGCATCATTATCAAGCCTGTTTTAGACATTTTCAGCACCTATGATGTAGCCACCATCAACCTGCTGTCCTCTTTTACCGTGCTGTCCATGGCCATTGCATCCACCATAAAGCATTTGATTTATGGTACAAGGTTTCAATTAAAGACTGGGGCTTTTTTGGCTTTGGGTGGTGCTTTAGGCGGAAATTTCGGAAATTTTTTATTTAACGAAACCATTTTATCTATCGAAAATGAAGTGATCATAAAGATCATGCAAAGTTCGGGTTTAACGCTTCTGTTACTCTTTGTCATCCTTTATATGAACAAGGGTAAGACCTACAAAACCTTTCAGATAGAGAACAAAGGGTTTATTGTTGCAATCGGAGTCCTGCTGGGAGCCATTTCCACTTACTTTGGAATTGGAGGAGGACCCATTAATCTGGTGATTCTTAGTCTGTTCTTTTCTATGGACACGAAAAAAGCCGCTGTGAATTCCATCATTTTAATCTTATTTTCACAATCGGCTAAAATATTGCAAGTATTCTTATTGGGAGACTTAAAAGATTTTGATTTGCGCCTTTTGCTCCTGATGATTCCCGCAGGTATTATAGGTGGTATCTTGGGGTCAAAATTGGGTAAGACACTCTCCGCAAAACATGTACTGTTGACCTTTAATACGGTGTTAACCCTTGTTATCGGAATCAACGTCTTTAATATCATCAGGTTAATACTCTAATTCTCCTCTTTACCCTCTGATTGAAGCAAAATTGTTCTTACTGAAGGAATATCCTCGATTAGTTGTTGACTTTGCTCCAGTAAAGACAGATGTTTTTTCACTTCAACCTCATTAATTTCTGCAAAAACCTCAAAGATATACGAATCGAATTGACTTCCAGAACACTCCCGCATAATTTTGATAGCCTCATGATGTTCCAAAGCTTTTTTATAGGATCGGCGCATAACGATAGCAGAGTAGGAATCCGCTATGGAGATGATCTTTGCTGCAAAGGGAATGTTTTCTCCCTCTAGGTGATAATACCCTTTACCATCCATCCTCTCATGATGATATAAAATCCAATCGTTAGTGTCTTTCAGTCCATCGATGTCATTTAGAATTACCGTGCCAATCCTCGGGTGATCCTTCATAATGACCCATTCCTCATCGTTAAGCTTACCCGGCTTATTTAAGATGCTTTCCGGAATTCCTAATTTACCGATGTCGTGCAACAAGCTAGCATACTCTAATTTTTCTCTATCGATATTATGAGTTTTATTCTTTGGTAAATGGTCATAAATAAGAAGGGTAATGGCCATCACATGCATGGAATGTCCTTTGAGGTTTAAGTCTCTGGCTTCTACTGCACTTACTAAAGTTTTAATCACCTGAATATTCCCATTATAAATACAGTCCGTAAGACGAAGCTGCACGATAATTCCGATGATTACGAATACACCACCGAAGAAAAAGATAAAGCTGATTAAAAGCATGCTATCAAAGGATAGTCCCAGCTTTAAAGATGCATCTATAAACCCATACCCTATTAAAAAGAATATCATTAAAATAATATAAAGTCTAAACAAGTTCAAGGTTAATCTGTCAATATGCCCCTTGACTAAGTCAATTTTTTTAGCAAGTCGAAAGTATAAAAAAATAGCTACCGACATAATGACAAAGCCAATGGAAATTAACGTCATCTCAAGCATTACAAATGAATCCATCCAATATTTCTCCGATCTGTCATATTCTTAGTTCTAAAAGTCTTTAATTCTGCTAATTTTCTGGTTTTATCAAAGTTTAATAACCCATTTCCTTTAAAATCGCTGAAAGTCTGCTGAGTCTTTCCCCTAAAAGTTCATCGTCTTTAGCCAGAGCATTGTAAAGCAACTGTATATCCTCGTCAAGCTTTTCATTTTCAGTACATACAGCCACGTTCATGGCGCCTCCCTGTAAAGCAATACGATCGATTTGAGGATTGCTCTCATCGTACATTTTCTTATACTGATAGGCTTCCCTAAAATACAATTTTGTACGACATAAAAATATAGCTAAATCTAAAACTCTGTGCAAAGGCATTTCTTCTGACTGTCTGGACCATTTTTCTCCTGTATAACGCCAGATTTTGGCAGAAGCTTCCACTTTTCCACGATCGTTCCACTGGGCCAACCCAATGGACAATCCTTTGGCATCGGAGTCCTCAATTCTCCCGTCAATTTGATCGTAACCTTCAGAAACGATTACTGGTTTATGCTTTAAGCTTGTAGGTATTTTCATCTTTCCCCTCCATATCCAGCTGGTTGCTAGTAGACTTCGTATTCAAAAAAATTATATTGACGAACTGCTTCTTAAGAATCATTTTTCCAAATTTAAGTCTTACAATTTTCAAACCAACTACTAATTTAGTAAATTACTAAATTAGTATATGCCTTTATGAAAAAATAATCAACCTTATCATGATTTTGTAATCAGATTGTTATATTATTTCAAATTTTTTATCCTTCTACACCGATATCATTTTTCAGGATGCCTCCCAGCTCTACAGAATTTTTACCATACTTCTCCCGGATTTGATCCAAAGTATTTTCCAGCTTCTCCTGTTTTTCCCGATTGAAATTAGGTCTTTCCTCAAAGAAGGAAAGCTGCTCTCCATAGTGTTCCCCTCCCACAAGGTTTGCCCCGGTTATGGTGAGCATCCTGATCGGTGCTTTTTCATTCCAGGATTCTCCTATGATTTCCATGACCACATCTGCCATTTCCTTTGCCAGATGGGTGGGCACAGATAGTGTTTTCTGTCGTGAGATGCTTTTAAAATTGGGATCCTTGATAAGCACCTGCACCACTCGGCATTTGACGCCGTATCTTCGCATTCGACCTGCCACTTCATCCGCCAGAGCCCATACCCCCGTCTTAATATCCTGAAGACCGATCAAGTCTCGCTTAAACGTCATTCCGTTGCCGACGGATTTTACATCCCTTGCCTGAGCTACCGACTTTACGGGGCTGTCATCTATACCGTTTGCATAATCATGAATCAGTTCTCCCATCTTACCCAACTTGGCAGAAATCAAAGCTTTATCACTCTTTGCCAACTGACCGATGGTCTTGATGTCTAACGCCTTTAAGACTTCTGTTGCAATTTTACCCACATATAAGAGGTCTGAAACAGGCAAAGGAAAGACCAATTCCTTATAATTTTCACGGGAAATGATGGTGGTTGCATCCGGTTTTTTATAGTCACTTCCCAATTTTGCAAAAATTTTATTAAAGGATACCCCTACAGAAATGGTTAAGTCCAATCTCTCCTTTACGATTGCCCTTAGTTTGTCTGCTATTTCAGGACCACTTCCAAACAAATTGGATACCGCCGTTACATCCAGCCAACTTTCATCAATGCCAAAGGGTTCCACCAAATCTGTAAACTCTGCGTAGATTTCATTTACCAAACGAGAGTAGCGTGCATATTGCCCATGATGAGGCGGTACCATAACGAGCTGGGGGCATTTCCTTTTGGCCTGCCAGATGGTCTCTGCGGTTTTTACGTTGTATTTCTTTGCTAATTCATTCTTAGCTAAAATTATTCCATGACGATTTTCAGGGTTCCCTCCTACCGCCATAGGAACCTCTTTTAAGGCCGGATTTAATGCACACTCCACAGAAGCATAAAACCCATTTAAATCACAATGTAAAACCGTTCTTTCCATTCAACTCACCTTGTAAAATGTTTACTTTTATTTTATTATAGCACAAGTCCTTTAAAAATTAAAAAATTTTCTAAACATGAATTACTTAAATAATTTTTTTATTTTTCAGAATTTGTTCATACAGTCTTCACAAACCATGGTTATCCTATAGACACTGCAACAAGTGCAGAAAGAATCAATCAAAAAAAGAAAGTTGAGGTAATTCGATGAAAAAGAGAAAAATTTTTATGATTTTGGCCGCACTGACGTTAGTCTTTGCCATGAGCGTAACCGCCTTTGCTGCAACAACACCTACGGATATTGTAGACAGCATTACAGCGGGAGCTATGGCCGGAAAATTCTTTGGCGACCAACCAACGCGCCCTGAACTTACGGCTGAACAAAAAGCACAGATGGATGCTCGCAGAGAGCAAATGGTTTCCGCAAATGACAAATGGAACAGTTTGACAGATTCTCAAAAAGAAGAGATTTATAAAATGAAAGATCAGCAGTCCAAAATCGAAGAATCTATCATCGATAAGTACGTTGAGTGGGACTTAATCGATTCAGAAACAGCTGCAGATATGAAGGCGCAAATTTCCGAAAGAAGCGACTTCAAACGCGAGTGTGGAAATTTGCCCATGGGTGGCGGTAAAGGTGGAAGGGCTGGATTTGCAGGTCGAGGTGACGGTGCATTCTGCCCACAAGCCAATAATTAAATCAATCATTACAAATATTGACCTAGCACCATATTTCCTGTATGATTTATAATAATCGTTTACTTTAGTGCACGAACCATGAGGTAAGTCCATTGTATAAAATTTTAATTATTGACGATGAAGAAAAAATCCGAATGCTCATAAAAAAATATGCAGAGTTTGAAGGTCATGAAGCCTCCGAAGCCAAAGATGGTTTGGAGGCTATCAGCCTTTGCAGAGAACACAATTACGACATCCTCATCATGGATGCAATGATGCCGGAGTTGGATGGTTTCTCTGCTGTGAAGGAAATCAAAAAACACAAGGACATCCCCATTTTGATGCTTTCCGCCAGAGGGGAAGAATACGATAAAATTCATGGATTTGAACTCGGAATAGACGATTATGTGGTGAAACCCTTTTCTCCAAAAGAATTGATGCTTCGTTTGGATGCCATATTAAAACGCAGTCATAAAAATGCAAATGCCCCACATGAGGTATTCGAGAAGGAAGGTCTGCAAGTGGACTTTACCGCCCGTAAAATCATGATTGATGGAGGTTCTGTAAATCTATCCCCAAAGGAATACGACTTAATTTTCTATATGGTTCAAAATAAAAACATGGCCCTTTCCAGAGAAAAGCTGATTACGGAGGTTTGGGGCTACGACTACTACGGCGATGATCGAACCCTTGACACTCACATTAAACTTCTCCGAAAATCTTTAGGCAATTATGCCAAATTTATAACTACACTCCGTGGAGTAGGTTATCGCTTTGAAGGATAGGTTACGTACAACTTAAATTAAAATTAATTCAAAAGAAATGTGAAAGGAAAAAGCCTGCCATGGGTAAACTCAAATCAATAAAGCTCCATCAGCTCAGCCTACAATGGAAGATTTATTTGTTCCTGCTGAGTTTTTGTGCCTTGCTTTTATTGATCCTATGGCTTTTCCAAGTAGTATTTCTGGATGACATCTATAAAGCCATTAAGATAAAGGAAATAAAATCCGATGCAAATGCTATCATCAAAACTATCAATGCAAACAATTATGAAGAATTGATTGACCAAATATCTAACAGCAAGGATATCTGCATAGAAATCATAACCAAAAATGGGGCTGAGGTTTACTCTGCCGATGTGGTTCGCGAGTGTGTTATCCATAAAATGCCCAGCGTGGAAAAACTTTTGATATTAAGAAAAGCTTTAGAAAACGGTGGGGAGCTGATGGAGTACTACGGTGGTAGACATATGGGCAAGGGCAAAAAAAACCTGGCGGGAGCACCCTTTCCCGAGAGCATCATCTATGCAAAAGTGATGACCGATGGTCAGGGTGATACCTCCGTAATTCTTTTGAACTCAATAATATCCCCTGTAAATGCAACCTTGGAAACGCTAAAAATTCTTCTTTACTTCATTACGGTTTTCATGATTTTATTCTCCGTATTCTTGGCTTTCCTGATGGCCAGAGGTTTGTCAAAACCTATAGCGGCAATCAACGAGAGTGCCAAGACATTGGCTAAAGGTACCTATGATGTAGTGTTTCAGGGAGAAGGTTATAAGGAGATCAATGAGTTATCTGAAACCTTAAATCTCACTGCAAAGGAATTGGCAAAGACGGAAAAGGTGAGACGAGAGCTCATGGCCAACGTATCCCACGACCTGCGAACCCCCCTCACCCTTATCTCCGGTTATGCGGAAGCCATGCGAGATCTTCCCCAAGAGCTTACCAGAGAAAACGCTCAGATTATCGTGGAGGAATCCAATCATTTGACAAATTTAGTAAACGATATTTTGGATATCTCCGCCTTGGAGCAAAATCCCCAAGAGATAAATCCAAGACTTTATAATTTGACAGATAGTCTCCAAACTATTACCGAAAGGCTTTCTACACTTTTGAAAAGCGAAGGATATACCATCTCTTTTCAATATGATGAAACCATTGAAATTTTAGCAGATGAAAACAAAATTTCAAGAGTCTTTTATAATTTATTAACTAACGCCATCAACTATTGCGGTGACGATAAATTAATTGATGTAAATCAATCCATTATTGAAAATCAAGTGAAAATTTCTATAAAAGATCATGGCACCGGAATTTCCCGGGAAAGCCTACCCTATATTTGGGATCGCTATTATAAAGAGGATAAACACCATAAACGAGCCATCACCGGTACGGGATTAGGACTTTCCATAGTGAAAAAAACCATAGAACAACA
>CAZOSB010000016.1:0-55176 GCA_964582545.1 uncultured Anaerovorax sp. | reverse complement strand
TTATTTTTTACGTTAAATAAAATTCTTAAAATACCCCTTGAATTTCCGATACCTATATGTTACTCTATTCTCACAATTGAATATTATTTTTCCGAGTTGATTTATCTAAGGCGAGTTGTTGCTACTGCACAGAACGCTATGAGGCTCAACCGATGGGCACAGGAGAAATCCGAAGGCCTCCCATTTGGAAAGGAAAAACATTAAAATGTAGTCCCTTTCCCTTTTTAGCAATTTTGCGGAGGGAATTTTTATTGCACTTTTTACTTTAATAAGAAAGAGATGCTTTGTTTTATATGGTTCCTAACCAGGTGGGTACAATCAATTTATTTCAACGTATCGGGCTATGGCGTAACAGAAGCTTAGCCCCACTCAAGGAGGAACAAATGATCAAAATGAAACGATGCTCACTACTGCTGGCTATGTTAGTCATTCTTGCCAGCTTCAGTGCCTGTGCAACAAAAGTCGGCGGTGATGATTCCCAAGAGCCTACTACCCCTAAGGGTAGCATTATTTTAGCCACCACCACAAGCACCCAGGACAGCGGACTGTTGGACGAAATCCTTCCCCTCTTTACGGAAGAGACAGGATATGAAGTGGACGTTATTGCCGTGGGGTCCGGAGAAGCCATGAAAATGGGGGAAAATGGTGAGTCAGACGTACTTTTGGTTCACTCACCCGCCGCAGAAAAAGCTTTTATAGAAGCCGGTCACGGCCCTGAAAGATTTGACGTTATGTATAACGACTTCGTAATTTTGGGACCTAATGAAGATCCTGCAGGAATCAATGCTTTGGCTGCTAACAATGCACAGGATGCCTTCAAAAAACTCTTCGATGAGAAGTCCTTTAAATTTATTTCCAGAGCGGATAAGTCAGGAACCAATGCAAAGGAACTTTCCATTTGGGAAAAACTAGGACTTACTCCTGCAGGAACCGGAGACTGGTATGTAGAGGCTGGTAAAGGTATGGGTGATGTCATCACCATGACCAACGAAATGCTGGGTTATACCCTCTCCGATCGAGCCACTTGGCTGAATATGGCCGATGGATCAGATTTAAAAATCATCACGGAAGGGGATAAAGATTTATTTAATCAATACGGGGTAATTGTGGTGGATCCCGGAAAGAATGATAGGATCAACGGAGAAGGTGCGCTCGCTTTCCAAACTTGGATTCTTTCCAACACAACACAAAACATAATCGGTAAATACGGTGTGGAGAAATATGGACAACCATTATTCACACCAAATGCACAGAAATAACTACATAAAATTAGCAAGGGATGGTTTATGGGCGAAATAGGTCTTGCTTTCCAAAAGGCAGTGGAACTTATATTTTCCGGAAATACAGAGCTCTACGAAATTGTAGGGCTCTCCCTTGCCGTTTCCTTTTGCTCCGTAGCAATCTCCACCGTTTTAGGGGTGCCTTTGGGTATTTTAATAGGTACCCATCAATTTCCATTTAAAAATGCTTTGATTCGCATCGTCTATACCTTGATGAGCTTACCACCCGTCATTGCAGGGTTATTTGTATTCTTAATGATTATGAGAAGAGGACCCTTGGGTTCCTGGGGAATCAATTATACACCTACGGCTATGGTCATAGCTCAAGTCATCTTGGTCACACCCATCATCTTAGGTCTCACCTATAACATGGTAAAGGAAAAAGCACCTTTGGTACAGCGCTTAGGTTTTACTTTGGGCGCCAACCGCTTCCAGATACTGAAGCTTATGATCCTTGAGATGAAAATCGGTCTTTTGGCCGCTGTGGTTTCCGGAGTGGGGCGTGCCATTTCTGAGGTTGGAGCGGTTATGATCGTAGGAGGTAACATTAAGGGCAAAACGAGAATGATGACCACCTATATCGCCCAGCTGAAAAGTATGGGAGACTACAGCACCGCCATAGCGGTAGGAATTATTTTGTTAATTTTAGCGTTTACGATTAACGCTTTTTTATATAACCTCCAACAAAGGGAGGAGATTTGATGAAATTTAGAGTAGAAACATTGAAGAAAAAATACGGTGAAAAACCCGTTCTATCTATAGAACAACTTTCCGTAAGCAGCGGCACATTTTTAGGAATCATAGGGGCTAATGGTGCTGGTAAGAGCACTTTTCTCAATTTGTTGGCAGGATTGGATCAACCCTCCTCCGGTGCCATCTATTACGGTGACAATGAATCCACTTCCCCACCTTTGAACCAAATGACCATGGTTTTCCAAAGGCCTTATATGATGCGAACTACCGTCGAAAAAAATATAGTCGCTCCATTGGTTTGGAGGGGATGGTCACAAAAGGACATGGATTCCAGAGCAACGGAATTAATGGAGGACTTAGGTATTCTTCATCTGAGAAATCAAAAGGCATGGACCTTATCCGGCGGCGAATCCCAGAAGGTTGCCTTGGCAAGAGCCATCTCCTTTCGTCCCAAGCTGTTGCTGTTGGATGAGCCTACTGCCAATATAGATCCTAAATCCACCAGTGAGATTGAACATATCTTACGAAAAATTAACAACCAAGAACAAACCACAATTTTATATATTACGCACAACTTACCCCAAGCCAAAAGACTTTGTAAGGAAATTTTATTTTTACATCTGGGTCAAGCCTTAGAGTTTAGCACAAACCAAAAGTTTTTTTCAGAATCAAAAAATGAATTAACCCAACGTTTCTTAGAAGGAGAACTATTGCTATGAAAGGAAATACATCATGCGACTACTGAAAACCGATACTTTGGATCAGGTTCAAGAAAAATTAAACCAATATTTTCAAAATGAAACTTTTTTATCTGAAGCGGTACCACTTTTAAAAAGCGTGGGAAGGTACGTATCACAGGACATATTCAGCGATGTGGATATGCCCCAATTTCGTCGATCGGTGGTGGATGGATATGCAGTTATGGCCGCCGATACCTTCGGTGCCGGGGAAAGCATGCCTTCTTTTTTAGAGGTGATCGGCGAAGTAAACATGGGCGAGGCTACTCAACTTTGCATCAAGCCCGGCCAGGCTGCTTACGTTCCTACAGGGGGCATGATTCCGGAGGGTGCTGATGGCATGGTAATGATCGAGTATGTAGAAGTTTTGGATGAGAAGAATATCGCCATTCAGAAACCTGCCACTCCCAATGGTCACATCATGCAGGTGGGGGATGATTTTTCCGCGGGGCAGCTGATCTTTTCAAAGGGACACAGGTTGACTGCAAAGGATATGGGTATGCTTGCGGCCTGTGGAATGGATTTTATAGAGGTCTTTACCAAACCTAAAATGGCCATCTTATCTACGGGAGACGAAATAATTTCTATAGAGAAAACACCAATGCTCGGACAAATCAGAGATATTAATTCCTACTCTATCGCTGCTTTGGCTGAGGCAGTGGGCATTGAGGTTACAGAAGTTTCTCTCTGCAAAGATCAATTTGAAGAATTGCGCAGTAATTGTGTTAAATTGATAAAAGATAACCATATCTTAATCTTATCGGGAGGCAGTTCGGCGGGGGTCAAGGATATGACTGCGGATCTCATCGAAAGCTTAGGAGCACCAGGGGTTCTAACCCACGGAATCGCAATCAAGCCCGGAAAACCCACCGTAATCGGTGTTATTGAACGAAATGAAGATCCTGCTCTAGCCATAGGATTACCAGGGCATCCCGTTTCCGCCATCGTCGTCTACAAAACCGTAGTAGAGCCTTTCATTAAGAGACATTTTTTTAAAAACACGGAACCCCCCTTGACGGTAGTAGCGGAAATTACAGAAAATGTTCACTCCGGAGAGGGAAGAGAAACCTATCAACTCGTTGAATTAAAACATATTTCTCAGTGTAACGCCACAGATGACCAAGAACCGAAAAAGAAATCTACAAAACCTATGAACTGGAAAGCAATTCCCTTACATGGCAAATCCGGCTCCATCTCTCTTCTAAAGGATGCGGACGGTTATGTACGAATCCCCTCCTTATCTGAAGGAGTGCGCGGAGGGGAACCGGTCGAAGTGATTTTGCTGTAAAGCACAGGAGGAGATAGGATGGACAGAACTATTTATTTAAATAATACAGATATTGAAGAAGCTTTAAAACATTATCTTGATAATATATCTGAAAAGATGACCAATAGTATCAAACTAGAACGCATTGACATACGGCAAGCCTTGGGGAGAATCACATCTTCACCGGTTTTTGCTCGCTTGTCATCTCCAAACCACAACGCAGCAGCCATGGATGGCATTATGGTGCTGTCAGAAAAAACCTTTTCTGCCAATGAATCCAATCCGGTAGTCCTCACCAGGGGGATTGACTTTGAATATATCAATACGGGACATTTAATTTTGGATCCCTACGATAGCGTCATTATGGTGGAAGATCTAATTCCTGCTTCTATAGAAAAAGGAACTGACGGTCAACCCAATCAGGTAAAAATTATGGTGCAGGCTTCCCCATGGCAGCATGTTCGCCCTATTGGGGAAGATTTAGTCGCTGGGGAAATGATCCTACCTCAAAACCATCAAATCAGACCGATGGATATTGGTGCAGTTTTAAGCAGTGGTATAACAGAGGTAGAAGTCTTTGAAAAAGTTAAAGTTGGGATTTTACCCACAGGCAATGAAATCACAGACTCTTATGAACACTTAGAATCAGGAAAGACCTTTGACACAAATTCCTGGACCTTTAAGGCCATCGTGGAAAGTTGGGGATGTGAAGCCTGCCGAGTTGCCCCCGTGGAGGATGATTATGAAAAACTTAAGTCGACCATAACACAGCTGATTGCTAAAAATCATATATTGATTATCAATGCAGGTTCCTCCGCTGGAAGCAAGGACTATACGGTTCATTTGATTGAGGAGTTGGGGGAAGTTTTTCAACATGGCATCGCCATTAAGCCGGGAAAACCCACCATACTAGGTCAAATCTCCGGCAAACCGGTTATCGGTGTCCCCGGTTACCCTGGATCAGCTTTCTTGGTTTTCGAGGAAATCGTAGGTCCCGTCATTCAATCTATACAAAAACAACAGCTTTTGGAAAAGGAAAAAGCCACCGCCATCTTGTCGCGCCGCATCGTATCCTCCCTTAAATATAGGGAATACATTCGAGTAAAGTTAGGCAATGTGGACGGAAAATTGATTGCCACCCCTTTAAACCGCGGTGCCGGTGTAAACATGGCCTTAGTGAAGGCAGACGGACTTTTGGTAATCCCTAAAAACAGCGAGGGCAATGAGGCTGGAGAGGATGTAAAGGTGGAGCTGATTACTCCTATGTCAGTCATAGAGAATACCATCGTGTCTATCGGCAGTCACGATTTAATTTTAGATTACTTAGATAACCTATTGATGAAAAATCATAAAAAACTGGGATTGGACGGTGCTAGATTATCTTCTGCTCACGTAGGTAGCATGGGGGGAATTTTGGCTTTAAAACGAGGAGAAGCCCACATTGCACCCATTCATCTCTTGGATGAAGAAACGGGGGTTTACAACGAAGCTTATATTCAACGTTATCTAAAGGATCAAGATATAATGCTAATGAAAGGCGTTAAAAGACAGCAGGGTTTTATCGTCCCCAAAGGCAACCCCAAAGACATCCAATCCATCCAAGATCTTACCGGTTGTCACTCTCTGGGTGAGAGTCAATCTCTGGATGGGGGCTCTCACTCACAAACTAACGCTTCTTACGTTACAAAGAATGGAGAAAATAAAAAAATTGTCTTTGTCAATCGCCAAAGAGGCTCCGGCACCAGAATTTTGACGGATTATCTCCTGAAAAAATCCGGTATAGAGGTGAGCACCATTTTAGGATATAATAGAGAAATGACAACCCATATGGCAGTAGCCGCCGCGGTGAAAAGCGGAAGTGCCGACGTAGGAATCGGAGTTTACTCCGCCTCTAAAGCCATGGATTTGGATTTTATTCCTATCGGTGACGAAGACTACGATTTTGCTATTCCAAATAAATATTTAGAGCTTCCTTCCATTCAAGCTTTTCTCAGGCTTCTGGACAGTGAAGAATTCTTAAAGATATTAGAGAAATTGGGCGGATACCGTAGAAACCAATAAATTGATTCTATTAATACTATTCGAATACCTGAATGAATATTAAGATACATTTTAGAATAAAAAATTAAGAAAACAATTATATTTTCATCAGTAACTATAATTATGGATATAGATAAAAGGAGAAAATCATGGCAAAAGTACTATCAATTAACATCAGCGAAAAAACAGGGGTAATGAAACAACCTGTGGAACAAGCAAATTTTATCTCCGGCGGCATTGAAGGAGATGCTCACTGTGGCAAGGATGAAATCAAACAGGTGAGCCTCTTGGCAAATGAGAGCGCTGATAAAATGAGGGCCATGGGAGTGACCCTGAGCTTTGGCGCTTTTGCTGAAAATATCACCACGGAAGGCATAGAGCTAAAGACCCTACCCATAGGAACTCGCTTAAAAATTGGATCTACACTTCAAGAAGTTTCTAAAATCGGAAAAGAATGTCATCACGGCTGTGCCATTAAGCAACAGACAGGCACCTGTGTCATGCCTACAGAGGGTATATTTACAAAGGTGATTGAGGGTGGAATCGTAAAAGTGGGAGATGAAATCGTGCTCCTGTAACTTATTTATTTGGATTGATTGGCATTTGAACTTTTGCACACAGGCATGCAGTACTTTAAAAAATTTTATAATACAAATAATTTTATATAAGCTAAATTAATTTATATAAAATTATTTGTAAATAACACGAGACATAAAGATTAAGCACTTATTCTTTTGAATTTATCGCGCACAATTGGAATCATTCCCTTGCAAAATATCCAACCCATGTTTTAACGATGGAAGGATATAATCTAAGGTTTCCTTGATCGCCTTGGGGCTTCCGGGCATATTTACGATGAGGGTATCCCCTCTAATGCCCGCCACAGCTCTGGAAAGCATAGCCCTGGGAGTAATTTCCAGACTGAACTGTCTCATGGCTTCCGCTATACCGGGAGCTTCCCTTTGAATGACTTGATGGGTAGCCTCAGGGGTGACATCTCTTTTGGAAAAGCCTGTCCCCCCTGTAGTCAAAATTAAGTCTATGGAATATTCCTCCACCATGGAAAGCATTTCGTCACGAAGTGCTTCCACGGTGTCAGGCAACATGACATATCGTGCAACTTCAAAATCATCATAGCGACTGATAATTTCTTCAATAGCAGGACCGCTTAAATCTTCTCTTTTCCCTGCATATCCCATATCGCTGGCTGTAATAATTCCTACCTTATACATGATTTTTACCTCCCATTACTCCGGCGTATAAGCTTTTGTGGTATCTATATAAATGGTTCTGGTAGAATTATCCCAATCTGTGGCAAAATTGAAAGTTTGCCCTAAGTCACGCAGTTTAAAGTAATTGTTATTTTTAATGTTATATGCAGCAAGACGAATCTTAATTCGGTCTAAGTAAATATCAGCCGTGGTGGTGCTGCCTGTAGAATTGGATGCGTACTTATCCACATTCATTTCTCCCCCTACCGGTGTATAAGGTGATCCATTCCATAGGTTGATGGTTTGACCCCCCTGATCCCAGTCTACCTCAAACTGTTTTTCTGTTCCGCTGATTGTATAAGCAATATCTCTCAATTTAAAGTAATTGTTGCCAGCTATATTATACGCTGTAAACTCTTTCTGTTTTCCATCCACCATAACCTTGATTTTAGAAACTGTGGCATTGACTTTTTGCGGTACTATAGGTGTTACAGGCGCCGTAGCTTTATTGGCAGTCTTTACTGCATCGTACATGCCTTTGTTGGCCATCAAAGATTGGTATGCGTACATAGCATATCCCTTTATTGCAGGATTGGCACGATTATAGTTTATCTGCTTTACCATCTCCTTGCCGTTATACCATGGACTGCTGGTGTTATTTCCGGCATCGATGGCTCTGTATGCAGCCATACCTATGTAAAGCTTTACATTTGTCCCTTTTACCACATCAGTCCACCAGTTGGCAATGGTATCATAATTTGAATTAGTGTTCCCGATTTCCCAATAAATTTGTGGCATAATATAGTCGATGGTCTCCTCCTTTACCCATTTGCGAGTATCCGCATAGTGAGCATAGTAAGATTCATTATTTTTAGTGCTACTTCCCAAAGGATGACTGGTTTTATTGGCCCAAACTCCAAAGGGGCTTACTCCGAAGGCGACCTTTGGATCTCTTTGTTTTATTGCGGTGTTAATTCCTTTAATCAATTCGTCATTGTTGCTACGTCTCCAATCACCGATATTGTTATACCCTGCTCCATATTTAGCATAGGTGGCCTCATCGGCAAACTTTGTATCCGGATAGAAATAATCATCCAAGTGAATTCCATCTACGTCATAATTATCCACAATTTCCGTAATTCCATCAATAACCAGTTGTCTGGCTTTTGGTTCACCGGGATTAAAGTATACTTTTCCATCCGTATGCTTCACCGTCAACTCCGGATATAACACAGCAGGGTTATTGCTTGAAAGGAAAGTGTATTCCCATTCCCCCGTGGTAACTCTATACGGATTGACCCAAGCATGAAGTTCCATGCCCCTAGAGTGTGCACCGTCGATAAAATACTGTAAAGGATCAAATCCCCCGGCAGGCGCCACTCCCTGAGTTCCTGATACCAATCTTGACCAAGGATAAATCTTCGACTTATACAGAGCATCGGCACCCGGTCTGACTTGAAATATTACCGCGTTAAAGCCCATGTCCTTGGCATTGTTTAATACGGTATCCGCCTCACGCTTCAGTGCATCAACACTTAGACCTGTTTTCGAAGGATATGAAAGGTTGTAGACCGTGGGTACCCAAACGGCTCTTAACTCTTCATCAGAAGCAGCAAAAGCTACATCATTATATATGGTTGCTTGCAAACCTGCAACTAAAGCAGATGCCATCAACACTATTGCGACAAAGCTTGATATAAATTTTCTCATTTTTTCCTCCTTTGTAAATTTGTACAAAACATTGAAAAAATGCAAAAGAATTCAGATAACTTTTACATTTTATTATATCTTTAAAATAATCATTTCTCAAAAAAGATTGGATTATCTTTGTAATTTCTTTATATTCATTCTACCATTTTATAAGAGTATATTCAACCGAGTCACAATTTTGTAATATGACAATTATTGCTGATAAATCTAGACTTTAGCAAATAAGTGTTTTAAAATATTAAAAAAAGTAAATCTGATATCACAGTTTCAAGTTATTAAAAATCAATGTTTTCAAATAAGTTATTCGTTGAACTCTTATTGTCGGTATTGTTTTATTAATGTCGATATTGTTTTATACCAACATTTGAATCGAGGTACACATGGTAAATAATTCTAAATCATTGTATAATTTTTTAAAATCTCATCAAGCTAAAAACGCTATTTCTTTCCATATGCCAGGTCACAAAGGCTCAGAATTTTATAAAAGATTTGGATATTACGATTTTTTTCACGATTTTTTAAGTATGGATATTACGGAAATTCCAGGCGCAGATAATCTCTTTCAACAAGAAGGAATTTTAAAGGATTGCGCTGAGAAATATGAGCATCTTTACGATTCTGGAAAATCTTACTTATTGATTAACGGAACCAGTGGTGGCATTATTGCAAGCATTCTGGCGTCTGTTGACCGAGGCGGAAAATTAATTATGGCTCGAAATTGCCATAAATCCGTGTTTAATGCTCTTTCCTTGGGTGGGATTACTCCCATCTACGCCTATCCCACTCTGTTAGAAGAATATCACATCTCTGGTCACATTGCAGTAGAAGAGATCGAACGGTTATTGGAAAAGCATCCCGATGCCCAAGCTGTCATTTTACCCAGCCCCAATTATTATGGAGTCTGCAGCGACGTGCAAGCCATAGTCGCATTGATTCATAAACACGGGAAAACTCTAATAATTGATGAAGCACATGGGGCGCACCTGCATTTTTTAAATAAACAGGCATCAGCTTTGGACTTGGGCGCAGACATGGTGGTCAACAGCATACACAAAACCCTGTCTTCCATGACACAAAGTGCCTTATTAAACGTAAGCAAGGATGCTGTCAGCAGCGGTCGAGTGGATTTGGACGTCTTAGAAGATCAGCTTCAGGTGATACAAAGCACCAGCCCTTCCTATATTCTGATGGCTTCTTTAGATATTACTGCAGACATCTTAAAAACCTATGGAAAGGAGCTGATGGAAGAATGGAGGCAAAATTTAAATTACTTCTATGGTCGTTGTAGTGAAATAAAGAATTTATCCATATTAAAGAATAATAAACAATTTACTGAAGAAAAAGACAAATATTTCTTGGACGAAACAAAGATGAACTTTTCTTTTCAGTCTATAGGCTTGCCCGGCTTGCAGTTGGAAGAAATTTTAATCAAAAACTACAATATTTACACTGAGCTGGTAGCCGGTGATCTAGTCATGGCCATGTCCGGCATAGGAAACACGCGTCAGCACTTTGTGGCACTTTCCGATGCTTTAGAGGACATCAGCCGTGAAGTTTCAGAATCATCGTTTAATATCGATGGACATTTTATAGATAAAAAACCAACGGCAGTATTTTCCCAACCATTGGTCTTAAAAGACGTTCCAAAGGTAAAATACAAAGTGATGCTAAAAGATAGCGTGGGTGGCATCTGTGCCACATCTCTCATTCCCTATCCCCCAGGAATACCCATCGCATGTCCCGGGGAAGTGTTAACAAAGGAATTGGTAGACTATATTCTTTCTCTCCGTCATGCGGGAGAAAAAGTCATGGGTGTAACCGCAGATGGAGAGGTGTTTGTAGGAAAGGATGAGTGCACATCACTTACTTAAAAATAACCCTACATCAGGTGGGTAATTGGTAAAATAAATAAAGCATATGATTAATAAAAGTATTCCAATTTGTGCAATTCTGTTCTGGGTTGTTTCATTAAAGTTGCCTAAAATCCCAGAATCAGGATTTTCAAGCTTCCTATAAAAGCTTAAAAAAGCAATGACAACGCTGATATAAAACAATAAAATATCCATCCAGAGGACATTGGTACCTAAAATTCCGGAATAGGTATAGAAAATGATTATGATAGACAAAAGACCAGTTACCAATCCCTTAAAGAGCGCTACCCAGAAATAGTCACATTTTTTCTTTGATAAAAAATACCCTACCACACAATAGATTAACATAGGCCAAAATAGTAATTTTAAATGTTCCCATGTGCTCTCATTGACAGGTGCAATATATCCCACAAGTTTGTTGTTTCCTGACCATTCGTATACGAAATGCATCAAGGTTCCTACTATGGAAGTAAATAAGATTCCCCAAAGGATAAACTTTTCTAATTTCATCTTCATAAAAATACACCCCCATACAGTATATGGGAGTGTCAAGGGAATATTCAATATATTTATAGTGTTTTTGCCGCTTCTTCCTTTCGTAATATACGCAATGCACCTAAGGCCAGAGCTTCCATCTCATTCTCTCCCGGCCAAACTTTCACAGGAGCGATAAACTCCACATATTCTGTAATCATGTCTGTCAAGCGTTTGGAGTGAGCCACACCACCCGTCAGAATGATGGCATCCACCTGACCCTTCATGATAGGTGCCAACACACCGATGCCCTTGGCAATCTGATAAGCTTGCGCTTCAAAGACGATCTTAGCCTTTTCATCCCCCTCATCTATGCGCTTTTCTATGACCCTACAATCGCTGGTACCCAGATGAGCGTACATTCCCCCTTTACCTCGAATCATTTTTTTCATCTCATCCTTCGAATACTTGCCGGAATAGCAGAGGTCGATAACGTTGAGCAAAGGAACGCTACCGGACCTTTCCGGTGAGAACTGCCCGTCATCGTCAGATAGAGAGTCGATGATTTTTCCTCCCTTATGAGCACTGATGGATACACCACCCCCCAGATGGGCCACTAGGAACTTCATGTCCTCATACTTTTTACCCATGGACTTGGAATATTTAATAGCCGTTGCGCGGCTGTTTAAGGCGTGGCAGTAGCTTTGTCGGATTACGTTGGGAATTCCCGTTATGCGTGCAATTTCGCTGAGTTCACCGGAAGTAACCGCATCATAAATCAAGGCAGGTAACCCGACTGGCTCCGCTATACTCTTGGCTATGAGTCCACCCAAATTAGAAGCGTGAGCAGGGGTTTCTTCTGATTGTAATGCCTCTGCTAGTTTGCTGTCTACCAAGTAGCCTCCCGTCTTCAGATTGGACACCAAACCGCCTCTGCCTATGACTGCCGATAGCTCTTCCACACTGTATCCCTTAGATTTTAAAGTATCTACAACCAGACCTTTTCGATAGTCAAATTGGTCTGTAATCTTATTGAATTTGCCCAATTCATCCCCATCATGTTCTATGGATTCTGTAAAAAGAGGTTTTTCATCTTCATAAAGTGCAATCTTTGTAGAGGTAGATCCGGGATTAATCACTAAAATTTTAAACATTTTGAACTCCCATATGAAACATTTTTTATTCTGACCTTTATTTATTATGTACTTCTATACAGCTTCCATACCACGCCGTATAGCCTCTAAATTCATGTCTACAAAAGCGGGCTTTACATTTGCCTTGATGATCTCATCCCATTGAATATCCTCTAGGTTCATCGCCTTGATCAATGCCCCTAAAAGTACCACGTTCATACCTTTGCTGTTGCCGATTTCCGAGGCGATTTCCCCTGCTTTAAATACAGAGATCTGTGCCTTTGCGCTCAAATCCTCCAAAATTTGCTCTGGGTATTTTGCTATCCCCATTAGGATAGGTACGGAGGGGATCTCAAAGTCATTGATGACCATTTTGCCACCCGGTTTCAGATATTCGATCCACCGCAGGGCCTCCATCTTCTCAAAGGCAACGATAATATCCGCCTCACCTTTGCCTACGATGGGTGAAAACACCTTTTCTCCAAAACGAATTTGAGTGCTCACGTTTCCACCTCTTTGAGACATGCCGTGGATCTCTGACATCTTTACATCATAGCCGGATTGTACCAAGCCCTCTGACAGGATCTTACTGGCCAGAATGGTTCCCTGACCGCCTACTCCCACTAATAAAATGTTCTTTACCTGACTCATTTTACGACCTCCTCAATGGCTCCAAATTTGCAAACCTGTCTGCATACGCCACAGCCTGTACATGGGTCGGGATTGATTTCAATCTGCTCCCCTGAATAGATTGCAGGGCATCCTGTCTTTACACACATCTTACACTTTGTACATTTATCTTGGTTGATTTGGCATTTTTTTGGAGATAAATCAAAGGTCTTAAGGTCTTGCTCACTGAATTTTTTCAAAATGCAAGGCCATTTTGTAATGATTACCGTAGGTTCATCCTTTTCTATAACCTCATCGATGGCGCTATGGCACTCTTCCAAATTCAAAGGATTTATCACGTAGATGTTTTCTTCTTTAAGACCTATGGATTTACAGAGCAGGGCGATATCCACCTCCACCGTGGGCTCACCCATGAGGGTATACCCTGTGCCCGGATTTTCCTGATGACCTGTCATCCCAGTGATTCTGTTGTCCAGTATGACAGTGCAGTTCTTACCTTTGTTGTAAATTACGTTCATCAGGCTGTTTATTCCCGTATGAAAAAAGGTGGAGTCTCCGATGATGGAAAACACCTTTGTATCGATGTTGGCTCTTTCAAATACGATAGATGCACCATGACCGGAACTTATGCTTGCTCCCATACAGATACAAGTGTCCATAGCTGACAGCGGAGGCGCAGATCCTAAAGTATAACAACCGATGTCTCCTGTAATCATGATATTCTTCTTTCGGCTTAAGGCGTAATAAAAACCTCTATGTGGGCATCCGGCACACATGATAGGAGGCCGCATGATAGCTTCCTTCTCGGACTTAATGCTGACCGATTCTTTTCCAAGGATGGCTTTTCGCACGATATCTGCGTTTAATTCATCATATTCTGGTATCAGTTCCTTTCCTACGCAAGAAATCCCTGCTTGTTTTAGGTGATTTTCTATATAGGGATCCATTTCTTCTATTACATAAATCTTTTTTACTTTTTTCGCAAATTCTTTGATAGTGTCCATAGGCATTGGGAAGGTCATACCCAACTTCAAGTAAGAAGCCTCTTCCCCGAACACATCTCTGGCATAATTGTAAGCTACCCCTGAGCTGATTACACCTATTTCTGTACCGTTATATTCCGGCTTGTTTATGGAGGCTTGATTGGAATAGGCTTCCATCTCCTTCAGCCTGTCCACCAGCTTAACTCTCATCACTTTTCCGTTTGCTGGAGTAGCTACGAATTTTGCAATGTTTTTTTCATATTTGATTAAAGGAATTTCTTTTCTATCTTCCAGTTCTACCAAACTTTTGCTGTGGCAAATTCTCGTAGTCACCCTTAAAAGTACAGGGGTATCAAACTTTTCACTCAACTCCAGACCCAACTTCATAAAATCTTTTGCCTCTTGGCTATTAGAAGGATCCAGCATCAGTACTCTGGCGTGGGTGGCATAATTCCTGTTATCCTGCTCATTTTGGGAGCTGTGCATACCCGGATCGTCTGCGGATACAAGCACTAAGCCTCCTGTAACCCCCGTATAGGCGTAGGTAAACAGGGGGTCTGCTGCCACGTTAACACCTACGTGCTTCATGGTGGCGATGGTTCTGGCTCCAGCAATGGATGCACCGATAGAGGCCTCCAAGGCAACCTTCTCATTGGGAGCCCACTCACAGTAAAGGACCTCTTTATATTGAACCATATTCTCCAAAATTTCAGTGCTTGGGGTACCAGGATATGCTGATGCAAAGGTTACTCCGGCTTCATAAGCACCTCTGGCAATGGCTTCATTGCCCGTCAATAATTTTTTCATAATTTTTTTATGATTTCTGAATCATATTCTCCTTCCTATATTTTATTTATAATGTTCATTTTTATTTTTTCATTATGTAAGAGAGCATAGGTTTTATTATACCTTTATTTTTTCAGCAGCTTAGATAGAATTGATTAATCAACTACACATCGCCGCAGACAAAGCTAGGGACAAATATTTTTCCTCCAAAGAGGCGCCTCTGGAAGTGAGTACAATGGGCACCTGTGCACCTATGATGCACCCTGCCATGGTAGCCTTTGCCAGATACATCAAAGCCTTGGATATTCCGTTTCCGGTTACCATATTGGGTACCAGAAAAATATCAGCCTCCCCTGTCACAGGGCTTTTGTAGCCCTTAATCTCACCCGATTCTCTGCTGACTGCCAGATCAAAGGAAATTGGACCTTCAAAGGTGCAAATACCAAATTTACCCTCTTCACCCAATTTTTTTAATTCCGCCGCATCCACAGTTTCCTGCAATTTAGGGTTGACCGTCTCAGCAGCTGTCAAAGCCGCAACCTTGGGATTTTTATAACCTAATTGATGAAATAAGGATATGGCATTTTCAGCGATTCCTATTTTTTGCTGAAGGTCCGGAGTTGGTATCATGCCCCCGTCCGTAAAAGCCAAAAGCTTATGATAGGTAGGAATTTCTAAAATAGCCACGTGGGACATGATGCCCCCTTTCCCTAACCCTGTTTCTCTATTGACTACAGGTTTCAAGAGATCCGCAGTCTGTAGCTTGCCCTTCATCAGAAAGTCCCCCCTGCCTTCTTTGATAAGGTCTATGGCCATTTCAGGGGCTTCTCCATTGTTACAGGGAATGATCTGCTCCTCACGAAAGCTGTAGGCTTGCTTCTCTGCAATTTTGCAGATTTCATCTCTGTTTCCTACCAATAGACAAGTGATGAGTCCGTCCCCTTCCGCTTGGATCACAGCTTCCAACGCGTGTTCATCTTCAGCGGCAGCCACCACCGCACACTTTTTCCTCTGCAAAGAAAGCGATCGTATCAATTCTTCGAAATTTCTAAATTCCATATCTCACCCCTTTAGTTATGATTTAATTTGTTTAACGAATAGTGTTATATAAAATTAATTTATTAAAGAGATTGTATCAATTCTTTAAATTTTGGTAAGGATCTCTCAATTTTATCCGGATCTGCGCAATATGCGATTCTAAAATATCCAGGGCAACCAAAAGCGCTTCCTGGAACCACCAACAGCTGAAACTCTTTGGCTTTCGCACAAAACTTCACATCTTCCGCTATAGGTGATTTAACAAAGAGATAAAAGGCTCCCTCAGGGTTTACACATTCATATCCGGCCTCTGTAAGCCCCTGTAATAAAACTCTTCTATTTTTGTCATAAAACTCTACATCCACCCCTGCATCCAAACACTTGCCAATCACCCTCTGCATGAGGGAAGGAGCATTCACGAACCCTAAGATTCGATTGACCACGTTGGCGGCGGCTATGATGTTTTGGCTGTCTGAAAGTTCATCAGGCATTACCACATATCCGATACGCTGTCCCGGCAAGGATAGAGATTTGCTGTAAGAATATCCTACGATAGTGTTCTGGTAATATTTTGTTACATAGGGAACCGTTACCCCATCATAAGCTAATTCACGATAAGGTTCGTCAGATATTAAATAGATGTCCGTACCGTATTCCTTTTGTTTTCTGTTTAATATCTCTGCCAGCTTCTCCAATGTGTCCTCCGTATAGACTACCCCTGTAGGATTATTGGGTGAGTTAATCATTACTATTTTTGTTCTTTCAGTAATTTTTTCTTCAAATTCCTTTAAATTAGGTTGAAAGGTAGGTGGGTTAGGTGCTACGGATACCAGTTCCGCTCCTACCAATTCTGCATAACCCTTATACTCCCCAAAATAAGGAGCAAAGGCCATGACTTGATCTTCTTTTTCTAAAAGCACTTTGAAAATTACATTAAGACCACCTGCTGCTCCCACTGTCATGAGGATATTATGTGCTGCAAACCCTGTTCCAAACCGCTTGTTGATGGACTTTGCAATGTTTTCCCTCACATCCTCATACCCGGAGTTATTCATATAACCGTGAACCAACATGGGCTCTTCCTCCTGAAGAATGTCTATAATAGCTTTAGCCACCTGAGGAGGAGGAGGCAAATTGGGATTTCCTAAGCTGAAATCAAATACATTTTCCGCACCATAAATGTCAGCCATTTTCTTTCCTTCTTCAAACATGGCTCTGATTGCCGAGCTACCCTCCACATATTTTACCATTTCTTTTGCAATCATTCATTACCTCCTAAGTATGTTTTTACTTTTACTTACTTTAATATAAAAACTTGAATTTTATGAACTTTTGTGCTTACATCATTTATATCAACATTAAATCCTTCAGTTTAGACCTTACATAAAATTCCCTAGGAATATTACGAAAATCCCAACAGGACAAATGTATTTCACTGACACCTTTAACCATAAAATCATCCATTTGCTCTCCACATTGGCTGCTTTTATAAAGTTATCGATACCCCATACCCAACCTACAAAAATGGAAATCAATAATCCGCTGATGACCAACAGATAATTGGAGGTGTACAGATCTACGTTATCAAAGAATCCTGGGATTAGGATAGAACAACTTCCAATGATCAAAGCGCAAAGCATGGTCACTGCCACAGCCTTCTTTCTGTCCAAATGGAAGGTATCCATCACTACGGCTACGATGGCTTCTAACAATCCAATGGCTGAAGAATAGGCCGCTAAGTAAAACCCTATAAAAAACAGAGCTCCTACTGCACTTCCCCCGGCAATATTGTTAAACACATTGGGAAGGGTAATCAGAGTGAGACCACCTCCTGCAGACGGCTCTAAACCAAAGGCAAAAACCATGGGGAAGATCATAAAACCTGAGGCGATACCTGCCACAACGATGGCACTGCAGATCACCACAGAATCCTTCACCAATTTTTCTTTTTTATCTTTGATGTAACTTCCAAATATCATGGATGCCAACATACCAATACCGATAGCAAAGAATGCTTGACCTACAGCTGCAGTAATGGAATTAAAGCCAAAGCTTTCAAAGTTGGGCTTTAGCAAAAATTCAATTCCCTTAACAGCACCTTCCACTCTCAGTCCAATGAAGATACATACCAACATTATTATGGCTAATATGGGTAATATAAACTTATTCAGCTTCTCTACACCCTTTTGCAATCCGATTCCTACCGCACCGGCCACCAAAACCCAATTGATAATGGCAAAGAAAAACATAGATTTGTAATCTCCACCTAATGCGATAAAGGACTCCAAAATTCCATTGGCATCTAAACCCACAAAGAACCCTGTAGCCATTCTATAAATATATGCTAAGATCCAGGCATACACGGGTGCTGTATAGGAAATGACCAGAACCGCCACCAGAATATGTAGATAACTTGCATAGTGCCACTTTTTCCCGGGTGCTAATTCTTTATATGCGTTGATGGCAGTCTTTTGTGTTGTATAACCCATGGAGATTTCCGCCGTCAAAAGCGGAATTCCTATGACCAATATGACCAAGACGTAGGTGATGATAAACAGCGCACCACCATTGGATCCACAAACGTAGGGAAATCTCCAAAGACTGCCCACACCTACGGCAAAACCGATGATGGTTAGAAGGAAACCTATAATAGAGCTAAATCCCTCTTTAGGTTTTTGTTGTTGGCTCATGAATGTACTCCTTTCTTTCCCATCATCCATAGATGATGTTTTCGCAAGTCTTATAAACGCACTCTGTAGGTGTAATACCCAGCTCTTTTGCTTTGTTTAAGTTGTTCCAGGTGTTGACCGGTAAAATCTGCTCAATTTTTTTGTTTAAAGTCTCAACGGTTCCATCATAGAGGTATTCCTCTGCACCGCAAATAACTCCGGCCGTATTGTGCCACCACTCTGACTGAAATAGGACTCCTCTGTCAGCGACCAGCTTAGCCAATCGAATTTCTTCTTCCTGGCTGGATGCTTTTAACTGGTTGTTGGCAGATCCCCATATGTATTTACATTTCAGGTGTGGAATGTTGGCTTCTTCTATGATTCCCCCTATAGCGCAAGGACAGAAGATATCCACTTCCATAGTTGCTGCCTCATCCACCGATATGGCAGTAACATCCTTGTCTGGATGTTTTTCAATAAAGTCCTTTACCACTTGTGGGTTGATATCCGCGATGTATAACTTTACGTTTTCCTGAAGTAAGTACTCTCCCATATACCAGCCCACAGCACCGAGACCTGTCAGCGCTACAGATTTTCCATCCAAGCTGTCGGAACCTTCCTGAAATTTCACCGCCTGTTTCATGGATAAATACACCCCATAGGCGGTAGGTTTGCCTGTTTCACCAGTCTTTGCCTGAGGTCCTCCCGTAAATTGTACGGAGTAACCTTCTCTGATCATCACATCTGACATTGCGGTAGGGAAGTTCATGTCAGGACCTGTCATATCCCTTGAGGAATTTAAGGCAAAACCTAAAAATCCCATAACTTCCATGTTGTTCAAATCCAATGGAACCATCTGTACCGTAGCTTTACATCCGCCGAAAGCAAGGTTTCCGGCAACATTTTTAAAGCTCATTCCTCTACCTAGGTTCAATCCATCTATGATTACTTCTTTTTCCTCCTCCTCAGGGAAGTGGCGTCTGATGCCTCCTGCCATGATGGCTTGGCTTTTATTGTGAATACCCAACTTTCTGCTGTGCTGGTGCATCATATATCTGATGTCGTATTTAGCATGGTAATATCCATCTATTCCAAAGTGTTTTCCCTGTTTGAGAAGATCTAAAATCTCATCTAAATAATCCTCTAACTCATATTTTTTATATAGCTCTCTCACCTGTTTGGTGTTCAGATATACAGCATTATCCGTAAAGATACCATCTATGTAGAAATCCTTATTGTATTTAGAAAAATCCAAATCTGGCTCCCACTCCTTTGCTGCAAATAATCGAAAACTGCCATCTTTATAGTCATGTCTGATCTTTAAGGTGGTTAAGCCTTCTTCCTTTAACGGGGTAAATAAGCTTTTCATAAAATGTCCTCCTTTAAATTTATAAAATATAGATATTATTCTAACTGCATCAAATATCTAATAAAATACTATGGTTAAAATTACATTGTAAAAGTTCACTCGGTAGGTGGATCATATCGATATACGCTGACCGTCTCCTGCCCTCTTAAGATTCGCAAGGCTCCCAGTGCTAGAGATTCCAGCTCATTTTCGCCTGGAACCACCTCCACCGGAGCGATAAACCTCACGTGTTTTTCTATCATATCTGTCAACATTTTGGAGCGAGCTACGCCACCGGTTAGTATGATGGCATCTATATCTCCATCTAAGGTAGGTGAAAGTTCCCCGATACCTTTAGCGATCTGATATGCTTGCGCCCGGTAAAGAAACTCCGCTTTTTCATCTCCATTGGTTATCCTATTTTCTATCTCTCGGCAATCGTGAGTTCCCAGATGTGCCTTTAGTCCCCCCATACCTCTAATCTTTCTCAAAAGTTCCTTTTTATTATATTCCCCACTGTAACACATGTCCACTATATAGGATAATGGCACGCTTCCTGATCGCTCAGGGGAAAAGGGACCAGCATCGTCGGTGATGACATCCACAATTTTGCCCTTCTCATGGGCACTGACAGAAATGCCTCCTCCAAGATGGGCTACGATAAAGTTCATTTCCCCGTACTTCTTCCCGTTTTTTTCAGCTACTTTTCTGGCTGTAGCTTTGCTGTTAAGAACGTGGCAGTAGCTCTGGCGCACCACCTCCGGAATGCCGGTAACCTTTGCAATTTCCTTTAGCTCATCAGAACCTACCGCATCATATATAAACGCCGGAATTCCCAAAGGAACCGCTAAAGAGTCTGCGATTAAAGCCCCTAAATTGGAAGCATGCTGAATGATATTCCCCTTTAGCAACATCCTCTTCATGTCCTCATTTACAGCATATCCTCCTGCCTTCAGTGGTGAAATGGTGCCGCCCCTTCCCACCACCGCGGATAAACGTTTAGAATCAAAAGAATGACTTTCTAGAGCTTCTATAATAGCTTCTTTTCTCATGGAAAACTGCTCTGTAATTTTAGGAATATTGGTCAACTGTTCTTCATTGTGATCAATAGTCTCCGTGAACAGGGATTCTTCTTCTTTATATACGCCTATTTTGGTGGATGTGGATCCCGGGTTCACTGCCAAAATATAATAATTCATTTCTAATAACATCTCCTTTGGTTACACAGTCTTTTCGTCCAAGTCTTCCGCATCGCAATAGTTGCTATATTCTCTATCAAAGGTGATCACCAAGTAAAAGCTTTCATCGATCTCCTTCACCTTCCGTTCTAAAATATCGCTTAATTCCTTTTCATTCAGGGGACAGTTTGGAGTTAGCACCAAATCAAATATGATATTGGAATGGGTAACACCTGGTACAATTCGCAGATCGTGCATTCCTTGAATTCCTTCAATAGGTTTAATAATTTCATTTATCCTATTTTTTAAAAGAATGGTGGTAGGATCCTTTGTATCCACCGGATCCATGTGCACCACCAGATGAAGATTCATTTGTCGACTCAGTTCTCTTTCTATATTGTCAATTAAATCATGGCTTGCAATAAAATCATCGTGAGCATCTACCTCTATATGCACCGATGCAAAGATTTTGCCCGGACCATAATTGTGTACAGCCAGATCATGCAAACCAAGTACTCCACCGTAGGATTGTATTCGCTCTTGAATCTCCTTTACAAGTTCAGGATCAGGCGCTTGCCCTAATAGGGGTCCGGAAGTCTCACGAACAAGCTGAATTCCGGAATAAATGATAAAAAGTGCTACCAGACAACCCAAATATCCATCCAGTTGAAGTCCGGTAGCTTTCCCTATCAAAATTCCCAAAAGGACGGCAGATGTGGCAATTACATCATTTCTACTATCTGTTCCCGTAGCCTTCAGGGCTGTGGATTTGATGGTCTCTCCTATCTTCATGTTAAAACGAGATTGCCAAACCTTGACACCGATGGATAAAAGTAATACAAAAACAATTACAATGTTAAATTCCAATGGATCTGGGTGTATGACTTTATCGATGGAGGACATCAAAAGCTTTGCCCCTAAGAGGATAATCAACATGGAAACGATCATCCCCGTGATATACTCAATTCTAGCGTGTCCATAAGGATGCTCTTCATCCTCCGGCATGGCGGACAGCTTAAAGCCAATAAACGTTATGATTGAAGATGCGGCATCAGTTAAGTTATTGATTCCATCAGCAATGATGGCTATGCTATTGACAAACAGCCCCAGAGAGATTTTCATTATGCAAAGAAATGCATTGGAAGCAATCCCTACTATCCCTGCCAACTTTCCATAGCTCTCCCGAACCTTGCTGTCATTTATATTTTCGTAATTAGTCACAAAAATTCTAATTAGGAGTTTTCGCATAGATCCCCCAAGGCCTTAGCCAATTGATCCGGACAAGAGGTTGCCTTAAAATCACATTTAATGCCTGACAGCCTTTGTTTTACCTCGTTAATTTCCATGCCCTCTACCAACTGGGAAATACCCTTTAAGTTGCCGTTGCAGCCTCCGTTAAACCTCACATTTTTGACTACGCCTTCATCGATTTCAAATTCGATGGAACTGGCACAAATCCCTTTTGTTTTGTACAGATGTTTCATTCTTTACCTTTCATTTAAACTTAAAATTTATAGGTCGAGCTATCCTTTTCGCGATTTACCCGTTATTTCTTTAATACTTATTTTCAGTATGTCCGTTTTGCTCCAATTTATTTTTATGTACTTCTGTCCCTCTTGATGGAAGTCGGGGGAATACTTATGAGCGATTGCATCTAAAGCCTGTTTTTTTTCAAGATCACCGGAAATCACTTCGCATACCCCTGAGACAATAGCACTGGCATAGTTGGTAGCAAACTGTTCAGGTAGCAAATGGGTGGAGGCCACCGCAGTAAAGGAAACCTTTGGGTTCACCTTTAGGCATTCCTTCTTATAGCCGGAGTCGGATGAGCAATGTATATAGATGTTTTCATTATATACAACAAAGCTTACTGGAACGCCATAGGGAAAACCATCATCACCATAAAGGGACAGAACTCCGTACTCCCCTGCATTTAACACCTCAAAAGCCTCCTGCTTCGTAAGTTCTCGGTCGTTTCTTCTCATTTTCCTATCCATAATATCCTCCATCTTTCCTATAGAATTAAAATCCTTAACCTTTACTTATTATCATACAATAATGGGTGTAAGTCAATAGGATGCCCCCTATTTGCTTTAATGGAAATCCGCAGAATTTTATCAAATATGGGCAGTGATAAATACAAAACTTTAAGAGTGTATAAAATGAAACAATACCTTTACCTGTTTCAAGCAATATGTTATACTATGGAGCATAATCCTTCATTAGATTATATGGGTTATATTATATTTTTCATATAGGACATTGTCAAGCTTTTCACAGGCTTTGTAATATGCATAGGATTCTTTAAGATGCGAATTTTTAACGTTTTTTGTTAGATTTGATAAAGGACATGATTTTAAATGGAAATAATACAATATTTAGATTCACCTTTGGGTAAAATAGGGATAGTGGAGGGAAACGAAAAAATTACTCAGGTTTTTTTTGTCGATTATGAAAATACATCTGATTTATATATAGAAAAAAGTACTAACCTTCTCCATAACGCCCAGGAGCAGCTTTCTCAATATTTTTCCGGTCAGCGAAAAATATTTGATTTACCTTTGGATCCTCGGGGTACAAACTTTATGAAGAATGACTGGAAAGCCTTGATAGAAATACCCTATGGAGAGACGAGAAGTTATAAACAAATTGCAGAAGCCATCGGAAACCCCAATGCTTGCAGGGCGGTGGGAATGGCCAATAACCGCAATCCTATCGCTATCGTTATCCCGTGCCACAGGGTAATTGGTGCAGATGGCAATTTGGTCGGTTATGCAGGTGGTCTACACCTAAAAAAATATTTATTAGAATTAGAGCAGAAATACTTATAGCGAACAATATATTTTCAAGTTGAGAATCGAAGATATGATAATATCGAGATTTAAATGTATTGGAAGATATATTTTAATATGAAAGGAAAAAATTATGTTAAATATAGGCTGTCATTTATCCTCCTCCAAAGGATTTATGAACATGGCAACGGAAGCGCTCTCAATCGGAGCCAATACCTTTCAATTCTTTACCAGAAATCCCAGAGGAGGCTCGGTGAGACCTTTAAAGGAGGAGGATGCAAAGGCTCTGATGAATGCGGTGGCAGAAAATCATTTTGCACCGCTATTAGCTCATGCACCCTATACCTTAAACCCCTGCTCCGGTGATGAAAAGGTACGCAGGTTTGCTCATATGGCTTTTTCCGAGGATATGGAGAGAATGGAATACCTTCCCGGCAACTTATACAACTTTCATCCAGGAAGCCATGTAGGACAGGGAATAGAAACTGGTATCCAGTTGATTGCAGATCTTTTAAATCAAGTATTAAAACCTTCTCAAACCACCACGGTGTTGCTGGAAACCATGGCAGGCAAGGGTAGCGAAGTGGGTAGTAAATTTGAAGAACTACGAGCGATTATAGATAAAGTGGAGCTAACGGAAAAGATGGGCGTGTGTCTGGACACCTGCCATGTCTATGATGCCGGCTATGATATTGTCAATCAACTAGATGACGTATTGGATGAGTTTGACCGCATCATCGGATTGGAAAGGTTGTTTGCTATTCATTTAAATGACAGTAAAAATCCCTTTGAGAGTCATAAGGATCGACACGAAACCATCGGCAACGGGTCATTGGGGCTTCCTGCTATTACCAGAATTATAAATCACCCCAAATTGCGAAATTTACCTTTTTTATTGGAAACACCTAACGACCTTCAGGGTTATGCTTGTGAAATTGAGGTATTAAAAAAAGAGTTTATATAGAAGGGAGGTTCGGTAGATGTTTAAAAAAACAACACCTGAAAAACCCATTTTCATAGATCAAAAGAATACGAAGAAAAAAAAGAAAAAGAAAAACACAAATAGCAAAAAAATCAAAGAAAAACATCAAGTATCTCCGCAGATTGAACCGATAGCTGTAGATACATTTTCAACGGAAGATTTTTTTGCTATTCATGATGAAGAAAAAAAGTTAAATGAAGATAATTTGTTAAAAAAGGTAGAAAAAAAAGAAAAACTTACAGGTTTTTTTAGCAAGAAAAGAAACGATCATAATGAACCTAAAGAGAAGAAATCTAAGGATGAAAAACTTGAGTACTATTTAAATAAAGTAAAAAACTTTCATCCTAAAGCTTTGGTGGTCAAAGCAAAGCAGATGAATAAAAAACATAAATATATCCTTTTAAGCATCTGTTTCTTTTTTATCTTTACAATTATCTATTTAGTTTCCTTTGGAAATATAAAATACTATGGTTATGCGGAGGCTACAGTATACCCTCAGGTATCAGAAGTTTCCGGTAAGATTTTAGAATACCCTGTAAATGTGGGGCAAGTTGTCAATGCTGGTGATATTGTAGCCATTATCGATAGCGAGGAAGAACAATTTACATTAGAGCAACTCAAACTTTCCTTAGATAAACTAAAAATTGCTTTGGCTGACTCCAAATCAGGAAGCGTTACAGATGCCAATAAGCAGAATATGATATCACTGGCAGAAGCCAAATATAACAGCGCTGTAGATGTAGCCAATATGGCTGCTAAGGATTATAACGATGCTTTAGAGCTTTACAATGGGGGTTCCTTGACAGAATCAGATTTAAGCAGCTATCGGCTATCCTCTGAATTAGCTTTTAAAGATGTGGAGGTAGCCAAAGCCGAACTCAATTCCACAAAAACTTCTAACACTGCCGCGACCATAGAGGTGGAAATTTCTTTGGTAGAAAATCAAATTGAACAGTTGGAAAATATTTTAAAAAAATTTCAGATAACCGCTTCTTGTAACGGTACTATCGTAAATAAAAAATTGGCTATTGGTGATGTAATTTCTAAAGGTAAAAATTTAGTAGATATTGCGACCGAAGATGAGATGTATTTAAATTTTATCATTCCTAAATCTGTGGCAAAAAAAATATCCTATAATCAAGAAGTCAATTATCAATATGACAGTAAAGTCTATACAGGAAACGTTCTTTATATCGATGTAAAAAATCAATTTTCAAAAGAAAGCAAAAGCAGTAAAAACAAGGATCAAGTCAATATTAAAGTGACCATTAATACGGACGTTCCAATCAAACCAGGGGAAAAAGTTCATCTATTGGCTATTTAAAAAAGGTTAAAATAAGTTTAATTCCATAGAGTAATATGACAATACTGCAAACGATATTAATAACTTTAAGAACCTTTGGAGAAAATTTGTTTTTGAATAACGTAACGATGGTAGCCAGGGTTAAGAACCATATGCAGGAAGCCATGGTTACTCCCAGGATAAAGAGCATGGCCTTTTCCGTGGGCAAGGATGCTCGAAAAGCCCCTAAAAGAAGGGATCCATCTATCCAAGCTTGGGGATTGAACCAAGTGACTACGCATGCAGTTCCGATTACCTTTAAAATAGGCTGATTATGCCCTAGCTCTTTCACCGCTTCGTCGGTATCTCCCTGATTAGGATCTTCTTCATTGACAGCTTCCTTCTCCGGAGAATCTTTTTTAGGTTTTAGAAGCATAACTCCCATTATACAAACCACCAGACCTCCAATTAAAAGAACCGCTTTCTTAAGTAAATCGAATTGATCTAACAATAACCCAACGCCAAAAAAACAGGCTAAAGCTAAAGTAATGTCAAAAAATATGACTATGAGTGCTACTTGGTACGCTCTGGATTTGTCTTGTGAAAGCCCTGTATTGATTACAAAGAGATTTTGCACACCGATTGGCGCCACATAGGCAAGCCCTAGGGTAAGACCTTGAAAAAATGAAATCATAGAAATTGCCTCCTTACTCTATGAGCGATCAATAGTGTTTCAAATTTTTATCAATTTTTTATCTAAACTTTTTTCTAACAGTTTAATTGCTGCGTTTTTATACTTTCTGGACAAAACCCCCAGAGATGCCATAATGTAATCATTATCCACCAAAACCTCTGCATGTTCTCCGGGAAACAATAGCAAACCCGTATCGTTATGTCTGGCGATCAGCTTCATGATTTCTTTTCTGTGAGGCAAGCGAGTCAGTGCGCCCCCCGTACCCACGATGTACTTCACTTGAGTCAAGTCCTTTCCTTCTGCTAAGGTGGTTCTCCCGGACGGACCGTATACATAGCGAATTCGCCCTGCATGTCTTTCCACCGCTTTTAAGACTGCCTCTTTGGTCAACCTCTCCACAAAGACGATTTCCTCTTCCGTTTTGGGGATGACTTTATAGGTCTCTATTATCTTATCTAGATCAATATTTGTCAACTCTTCTTGAAGTTTTTCTTTTCCGATGACATTTACAATGTTCTGCCTATTCACATAGACACCCAGATCTCCTTCCACTGTTCTCTTTGCCTTAGGTTCAGGGCTAATGAGGATTCTGCCAATTTGATCTGAGTCTTCACTTACGGAATGTAAATCTGTAGTAGCTCCACCTACATCTATGACCACCAGATTTCCGATACATTCATAGAGCAGCTTTGTGGCCTCCATCACAGCTCCCGGTGTGGGGATGATGGGACCATTGACCATATCGCGCACGTGCTCCATTCCCGGTGCCTGAGTGATGTGTTCCTCAAATGCATCCTGTATCACTTTTCTGGCTGGTTCTACATTAAGCTCGTCAATTTTTGGGTAAACATTTTCCACGAGATACAACTTCATCATGCTTCCTTCATCAAAAATAAGCTTCATCTCTTCCTGATTCTCCACATTGCCCCCATAGATGACTGGGACGGAAAGACCCATATTTCTGATGAGTTCGGCATTGTAAATGGCCGTGTCTCGCTCTCCATAATCCACCCCCCCTGCAATCAAAATCAAATTGGGTTGAATCTCTTTAATCTTTTCTAAATCGGTACGCCTTAGTCTCCCTGCTGTAACGTTATGAATGATGGCTCCTGCCCCCAAGGCCGCTTCCTTGGCCGCCTTGGCAGTCATATCGTATACCAACCCGTGCACCGTCATCTTTAACCCCCCTGCAGCGCTGGAAGTAGCCAACATTTCATCGTACGTTAGCGCATCCACACCCTTCTTTCTACACAAATCCTCAATGGCAGCCTTCAGCCCTATCCTCACATCTCCATCCAAAACGGAAGTAGGAGCCTGTCCTTGACCCCAAAATTCTGGATTTTCTGTATGAATTTGATGAAAAGCATTTATCACCGTAGTGGTAGAACCTATCTCAGCTACCAAAATATCTATCTTCACTGGCTTCTCCTTCTTTGTCTCAAATACTTAGAGAGAAGAGAAATTCTACCTTCCCTTCTCTCTTCTGCTTTCACTTGACTACTTTCTCTTTTCTTTTCTCTTCTCTACTAGGAAGGTGGCCACATCAATACCGTGACTGTTTCGACCAAAGCCTCCGTCAATTCCCGTTTTCACCGCTTCCTCAGGAATTACTTGTGTACCGCCCGCTGCGATGATCATGTTGTCACGAACGCCTTTTTCCACGGCTAATTCATGAATTCGCTTCATATTTTTGTAGTGAATATTGTCATGCGAGATAATGGTAGAAGCCAAGATGACTTCTGCATTTAACTCTACAGCCGCATCCACCAGCTTTTCTACAGGAACAGAGGTTCCAAGATAGTGAACTTCAATTCCGAACTTCTCAATTCCCCCATGCTTAATGTCAATTATCTCACGAAGGCCCACAGAGTGCTCATCTTCACCTACCGTACCGCAGACAATCTTCAAAGGATGTTTTGCCACATCCTCACGAATTTCATCTTCGCTGAGTAATTTAGGCTCAGGTGGAACCACCAATTTGGTAAGGTCAATATCAAAATTTACCTTTCCTTTTAACTCAATACGGGTTCCCTCTGCCTCTTGCATGACCTCTCTGTTGATGACCTCCGGTTCCAAAAGTCCCAGCTTGTTAGCGATCTCTATGGCAGCTACCTCCGCCACACGCTTATTGGTGGGGATAAACAGGTTCATCATTACAGTACCGTCTGCCAACCATTCCATTTCTGGTTTAATCAAGTCGGTATTTCTATATTTCGCCGTTTCAGCCATTCTGGTGTGAACATTATCGTCATCTAACTCATCGATATATACGATTTTATCCGGGTCTTCAAAGGTACATCCCCCCATGAGCGCCGCGGGATTTTCTGGTTCTCCCCCATACTGTGTCACATTGTTGTATCCAAAGTGTGCCGTTACGGGAGCAAAATAATCTTCATCTCTTTCATACACGAAACCATAACCGATACCGCCTTCTATCTTTCTGGCAATACCGTCTCCGTTTCTGGCCGGGTACTCTGCTGAATCCACAAAGAATCCTTCTTCAACCGCTTCAAAATATCCGGTTTCTACGATTTCTTCCATAAACAGGTATGCTCGTTCTTTTAATTCCCGTACCTTATGACGAAGTGGACCATCCTGTTTGAGCTCAATCATTTCCATCAGACCATCCATTCCGATTAACGTCTGCTTGGCGGTGTCGCAGGCTTCCATATTATAGATGTGCCAAGGCACGTTCCTGCCTTCGTCAGGGGTAATCGTGGATTGAATATCTGCTCTTGTCAGCTTTGATATCAGCATATTCAGCACATGGGTCACCGTGGCCTCTCTGGCTGAGGAATCCATATACTTGGTATTCATCTGGCATCTCATCTTATAGCGGTCGCAGATTTCCCTTAATGCTACTGCATAGGGCAAATCATATGCTAGACATGGTGCCGGAGGCGCCGTTGGAGGTACCGTGGACAAGCAGATGTTCTCAGCCTTAATTCCCACCTTTTCAGAGAACAGGGAATTGATAGCGTGTTGAACGATGAGCTCAGGCATTACCTTCCAAGCCTGTCTTGCCGTTGCATTGGCGTTATGAGCACCATCGATCTGCGCGATCTCTGCCCATGCCAATATTTTTTTAGACTCACAAGCATCCACAAAGGATCTAACGCAGTTGATATTTCTATAGAGGACGTTGTATTGAGGATCTTGATGTGCTCCATTGATGCCCTCCTCTGCAAACATCACCGCCACATCTGGACCGGCTACTCCGGAGACGTAGGAATGATAGTTGATGGGTCTTCCCACTTCCTCTTCTATCAGATCAAGAGCTTTTCTTTGAGCTCTCACTTGCTTTCTGGTGATTGGCACCCCGCCGATTCCCTGTGGGGTACCTTCTATGAGTCCATCCATATGGGACTGTCCCGCAGTCCTGATGACCATAATGTGATCCGCGCCATGCCAAGCCGCCATTCTCATGCGTCTGATATCATCTTCAAATCTACCCGATGCGATTTCTGTGGTAATGGTAGACATGGGTTGTGGGTCAATGCCGTCAAAATATTTGGAGGAAGGCAAACCTACGCTGTTTTTCAGTGGTTGGGAAGCATCATGATATTCAAAGGGACCCATGTTCAGATTAGGCGCAGGGGTTCTCCAAACCCAGCCCCGCCGCTTAGGTCTATACTGATCCAAATCTTTTAAGATGTTTTCAACATTCAACTTCTCATTGTATTTCAATGGTTTGTCACCCATCTTAATTACCTCCCTTGAATAAAGCCACAGCTTCATCCCATCCTTTACCGGATGCCAACATGGTTCCTGCCTCTTTTATAGAGATTCCTTGAGCCTTGGACAATTTGTAAACCACATGACCTGCCCCTTTTCCCATGAGACCTCTATCCATACACCCTTCCACAATGGGTTTTGTCTCTAATGAGGAAATACCCATCCTCAAAAGCACAGATCTTTCTATGGAAGGTGTAGTATGCTTTTTACCCATTTCCAGCAAAGGATCCACTACCTTTTCCGTTAGTTTCCAAAAGTTCTCATATAATTCTTTATCAGAAAGGTTTGCGATATGCTTTCTGCGTTCTTGGAAATCGTCATCTCTTTTCATATAAAAACTCCTCATTCTATTAATATTCTTTCATAACTATTTGCGATAAAATAGTTTCTTTATAGATTTATTGTTCCCAATATGGTTTATGACCTTATATATTTAATAAAGCTTTCCTGACAAAATCCACTGAGCTTTTGGTTTCTTCAGCCAAAAACTGAACGTCTTCATCCGTAGGTGTCACTTGATAGGTGTTAACAGCCGTTTTAATTAGAGACCTTCGCATTTTATCTAAGTCAACCTCTTGAGCCTGAATCAAAGTTGGGTGGGATGGTAATACGATATTTTCCCCCGGAACCTCTTCCCTGGGATCTCCAAAGAAAATTTTAATTCCATTCTCCCTGGCAAAGGAAAGCTGTGGTTGCAGATGTTTCCCCGCCCCTGTATATTCTGTCTCTTGTACGATAATGGTTTGATCTTGATCCATTTCTTGAGCCAATGAAAAAGCAGCAGCTAATGCAGTATTCCCTGCAGGACCCTTTTCCAATCCCTCTAAACTGGCAAGGGTTTCCGTCATATAAAAGACTTCTCCCTGGGTGATCGTTACATATCGATCCATATATCGCAGAGGTCTCGCCGCTGACCTTGGCACATCGGATCTGTCTGGCCAAGAAGAAAATGGCATTCCAAAGCCCGTATGACCGGTGGTAAAGGATTTTTTGTTAAACTGTGAGTCGGAAGCCATGTGCAGACCAGCTAAATTTACGCTGGCACCGATAATCTTGGTGTTTGCTGCTCCGGCTTTCAACAGCCCTCGGGCTGTTCCCGTCACGTTTCCCCCTCCCGCATTGGTACAAACCACCACATCGGGGTCCCTTCCATACTTTTCTCTAAACTGGGTGGCGATTTCATAGCCTAAGGTTTCTACCCCTGCAATTCCAAAGGGCGTATATAACGAAGCGTTAAAATACCCAGTTTCTTCTAATAATAACAAAAACTTATAAAATAATTCAGGACCAACAGAAAGCTGAACAACTTCAGCCCCCAAGGCTTCACATTTTCTGGCTTTTTCTACGATTTCAGGCTGACCTACACCCTTGGAATCATAGCACTCCTGAACTATAATACATTTTAACCCTGCAATGGCTGCTTGAGAGGCTACTGCCGCCCCATAGTTCCCACTGGTGGCGGAAATAACACCTTTGTATCCCAATTTTTTTGCATGGTATACCGCATTGGCTGCTCTTCTGGCCTTAAAACTACCTGAGGGATTCGCTGCCTCGTCTTTTATAAAAATTCTGGCACCTTTGCCTGATGGGGCACATTTGCGCGCTAATGCAGTTAAGTTCTTCAGCTCCAAAATTGGAGTGTTTCCCACATTGACACCGTATTGAATTTTCTGCATTTCATCAAGCGTATATCCCGTTTCCTTCATCATTTTTTCGTAATCAAATGCAATAGAACCACTTTCAAAAGAGGCATAATCAATCCCAACAGATTGCTTCATGATCTCTGCTTTTCTTCCCATTACGGAGTTATAGTCTGCAGGTTTGCTCATTTGCCAGCACCTCCTATTACAATATCACGCACTTGTTTTCCGATAACTAACAATTCTGGTATAAACTTGCCAAAATTATGATCATAATAAGGATTGACTTCTATCAGCATTCCCTGCTCTTTTCTACCGGTCAATGTGATGATCTCCACGCAATCTCCGGTTTGAGCTTCCTTTTGCAGATACCCTTTAACCCACATTTCCAATGGAACTAGCTTGGTATCCTCAGGAACCTGAGGTGCCCTTTGAGAAGGTTCCAATATGATTTTATGAATTCTCACCCAGGAGCCTTTTTCTATCATAACTTACCCTCCTTTATTTCACAATTTTTGCTTCCTCTGAAATTAAGTCCCGCATATCTCCCATGATGGCTCTTGGAACAGGCAAGGTGATCATAGTATGCAGTCCGGGTCTGGCATTGATAATGTTTGGAATCATATTGACACACATGGCGATGGTACCGATTCCCCCGGGAACCTCCGGCGTATTTGCCAAATTAATATTTGGGGTTCCTTTTATGATTACATAATCTCCAGTTTGGATCCCCACTTGTTCCGGCTCAATCTGTTGTGGGTGATCCATTTCAATCTTTATCTCTCCGTTCACATATCCGCTGGCTTTCATGGCGCAGCCTCCCACGTTACCGGCTTTTGCAAATCCATAAGGTGATTTTCTGTCTACGTCTGTCATGATGGGGTCCATGGATTGCGTAATTTTATCGACTTTCCAACCGATGGCATCCGCGATCATTCCAATAGATTCTGAAAACCCAACATGACCTGATAATTTATTGTTTTTTACTCCATCTTCAAATTCTTCTTTGGTAATGCCGATTCCCTGCTCTTCCATTACCACAGGACCAAAAGGAGAAAGAGAGTTGACCCTTCTGGAGGTGATATGCTCCACTTCTTCACAACATCCAGTCATAACCACCACAAGTAAATCCATGATCAAACCAGGATTGATCCCCGTCCCGATAATCGAAACACCGTTTTCCTTTGCAATCTCATCCAATTTCTTCGCCTCCTCAGGAGATTGTGCCTGGGGATAGGCCATTTCCTCTGCACTGGATACCACATTAATCTTCTTTTCTAAAACAAACTTCAGTCTTTCAAAAGCTTTTTTTGTATGTGAATCTGTACAGCATAACACCACATCTGCACTTTTTTCCTTAATGATGTCTTCAGGGGATCCAATTATCACATCTGGACGATTTCCTCTTTCCGTCTGGATATAGTCATACATGCTCTTTCCAATTTTATCTCCACGCCCTACCGCACCTACGATATCCACACCTTTTTTCTTCAATAACATGTCTGCCATTCCAGAACCCATTGCGCCAAGTCCCCAAATGATTACTTTTACATTCTCCATTTTTATTTCCTCCTCATATAAACTTATCGATTAAAATAATTATTAAATTTAAGTAATTAATCCTTACTGTTTGATTATTTAGCAATTTTTATGCCAATTAATAGAACTTGGATCTGCATTATAGGTAAATGCTCCAAGGATTAAATTCTAAAAATAGATTGGTAGAGTTAACGCCGTTTTTTCAGGTTTCTTAGAAAAAAAATAGAAAATATTTTAGTATAATAAAATTTTAAAAAATTGATAAGATTTCATAGTTTATAATTAATGTCTTGCATTTAAAAAAAGTGCAAAATAATTTGCACTTTTTTTAATATATGCAAATTAATTTGCATCATTTTAATCCATATTTTTTTAATTTATGTTGTAGGGTTTGACGCTTTATCTTCAAAGATTTAGCCGTCTGGCTGATATTACCTTGGTTTTCTGACAATACTACCATTAGGGCTTCCTTTTCCATAACTTGAAGGTATTCATCTATTCCCAGTTTGTGGACCTGGTCTTTTCTGAGCTTTTGCTCCCAATTGCTCTTTGGCTCCCTCCCGTGTTCAGGGGTTGGAAGGTTGTCTCGGTTGAGCAGCAATAGACTAGGATTTAACTCTTCGCTGTCCTCCGCCAAAGAAATCGCTGCCATAATGAGGTTTTCCAGTTCTCGCACATTGCCGGGAAAATCATAATCCATAAGCAGTTTTTCCGCCTCAGGAGAGATGCCTGACACTTTTTTCTTATACCGAAAATTGTGCTTGGCAATAAAATACTCTGTCAGCAGCAAAATGTCATCCTTCCTCTCCCTTAAAGGAATCATGTCTATGCCTATGATATTAAGGCGATAATAGAGATCCTTTCGTAGGTTTCCCCTTTGGATAAGCTCCATAGCTCGTTCATTCACTGTGGCGATAATTCGTACATCCACAGGAATATCCTTTGTACCTCCCACCCTGCGCACATAGTCTTCCTGCAATACCCGCAAAAGCTTCCCTTGAAGTTCATAGGGCATTGCACTTATTTCGTCTAGTAGCAACGTTCCCCCATGCGCCTGCTCAAAGAGACCTGCCCTGTCGATGGCCCCTGTAAATCCTCCCTTGGCAGTTCCAAAGAGAATCCCTTCCAGTAAGCTCTCCGGCAAAGCGGCACAGTTTTGAGCGAGAAATGGCTTATCCTTTCGCTCCCCATGGAAGTGTATGCTCTGGGCGATCAATTCCTTTCCGGTTCCTGTTTCTCCATAGATGAACACTGAAGCCGTACTGTTAGAAGCTTTTTTTGCAGTATGTATGATATTTCTGAAATTTTGATTTTCACCAATTAAATTTTCAAAATTATATTTTTTAACTTTATGTATCTTTGCCTTTTCACTCTCTATAGGTACCCCTTGGAGTTCCACGATGGTGTTTGTCAGTTTCTCTAAGTTTGTCACATTTCGAGCGATTTCCACCGCTGCAATTACTTTATCATCGCTAATAATCGGAAAAGTTGTATTGATGGTGGTGATTTGTTTCCCATCCTTATTGAAATAAGTTTGCTGTAAGTTCTCCATGGATTTTCGGTTATGCAACGCTTGCATCAAGGTGCTCTCTTCCCAGTTGATGTTTCCAAAGACCTCCTGAAAGGACTTTGTAAGGACATCTTGACTTTCCATCTTCTCCATCCGTGCCATGGCAGGATTATAGATGAGTGTGTTCCCCTCCTGATCCACCACATGAACGCCTTCATCGATGGATTCCAAAATCCTTTCTATAATCAATTCTTGCTTCTTCATGCGCCCTCTCTACTTACAGATAATCATTAACAGTGAATTTACTTGTTTGATAATTATTATATCAAAAAAATAAAAAGAGTGCAAAATATTTTGCGCCTTTTTATAAGTTCATTATGTGAATAGATTTAACTTATAATGTTTAATTTTTTGACGACTTTATTTTCTACCTTTCTTCCTTTATAAAGTTACTTTTATACTTTTATTTTTAATTTTCTCATAACTTTTTCCTTGACTATATTTTTACTAGACATTATAATATTGAATGTTAAACTGTTGAATGTAAATATACGATAATGGAGGAACTCATGCGATTAAGAAAAGAACCAGATAACATGCAAGAAGAAGAAATCCTATTGATTGCACAGGTATCAGATGCTTTGGCACATCCTGCGCGAATTAAAATATACAGATTTATAATGGCTCAAAACAGAAATCGAATCTCTGTATGCAACAAAGATGTTGTGAATGCTTTTAATTATTCTCAAGCTACCATCTCTCAACACATTAAAAAGTTAGTTCAGGGTGGCTTGGTAGAAGTTAAGAAAAGCGACAAATTCTCAATGTACTTCGCCAATATTGGTATACTGATGAAATATTTAGATGCTACGAAGAAATTTCAATAGCCTGACATTGAAGAACTACTATACTTGTGTTGTAAACGAGGGCATGGGTCAAATTTATTCCGTAGTACTCAGTATTTCTTTATTCTTTTCAACCTGACTAACCTTCATCTTTTCCACGTCCGCTGGATCCACTTCCTCCAGAAGACCTAAGATGGTAGACCCTAGGTATATGGTGTCCAACACTTCTCCCTCCATGGAAATTTTACTGAAGGGAGTAAAGTTTTTCCCTCTGATAAAATATTGACCGGCAACTTCAATAACCGCATCGATGACGATGTCATTTACACCCATTTTCATATTGGTAGCCTCATAGGGGCTACCTTCAGGTCCATAAATTTTTTGTGCCCCGTAGAGCATATCAAACTGAATAGACTTTAGATTTTCTAAATATCTTTCATCCTCTTGATGTTGTTGATGGTATTTTGTCAACACTCCTTGATCGATGCCTAATCGATTTAAAACCTCAGCTCCCAACTGGTAGGAATAGAGATCCTTATCTTGCTTTTTCATGGGATAGTTGCTCCAAATTACATATTCGGTTTGATAAACATTCCCATTCTCCAAATCTTGATCCGATATATTTAAACTAGGTAAATGATCTCCGAAGATAACTAGAACAACTTTCTCATCATAAGAGGAAAGCATTTCCGTCAGGGAGCTTAAGAATTCATCCATCTCACTGATTTGTTCCAAATAATATTCAAAAGCCACCTTTTGTCCTAAATCCTCTATTCCCTCCACGGCTATCTTAGGTACCTCAGTGTAAGGCTTCGTAGGAAATTGACCATGCCCCTGCACAGAAATAGTATAGATGAAATCCTTATCCTCTGAAGAGTTCAAGGCATCTGATATCTGAGTAGTAAGCACCGTATCTCGAGCCCAATTTTTCGGTGTTTTTGTAACATTATTCATATATTCTAAAGAGGTAAAGGTGTCAAACCCCAAATGGGAAAATACAATATTACGCCCATAAAATACCCCCCTATGGTTGTGGATGGCATGAGACTTATACCCTAAAGCCTTTAAGTCAAAGCCCAAGGATTCACAGGTTTTTTCTTTAAGCACAGACTTATATGGATATTCTCCCGGTCCAAAAAATCTAACCCGCATTCCTGTGAGTACTTCAAACTCAGTATTTGCCGTTCCTGCTCCAATAGAAGGCACCGTCAAAAACCCGGTGGAATATTTACTTTTTAATTTTCTAAAATATGGCACTGGATCCGCAGAATAGGTTAAGTCTTTCATCAAAATGGGATCAAAAAAAGACTCCATCTGAATCATGATTACATTAGGCGCTTTGCTGTCCTCAGGGAGACCTTCCCTGACCATGGTCACTTCCTCCTCTATTTTTGCTTGCTCTTCGGGAGTGAAAATATCAATTACAGAAGACACCGTATAATTTGCTGGCATAGAAATCCCCGTATTAAGCCAAGTGTTAATAAAACAATACGGAAATCCGTAATCTCTGTAGGCGTAATTTAGGTTACCAAAGTAGATAGCTACCCAATTTCTATTGATGGCAATGTTAGTCATTCCTAAAAAAATCAATACAAACAGCATCAATCCTGCTATGGATTTTTTATAAGATATTTTATCCTTGTGCTTTGGTGCAAATATAAAGTTTAACAGGAATATGATAAAGACCACTACTACGGAAACTATGATTAATACAATTTTCCCCGTGCTTAAGTAGTTGGTAATGATGGATAACCCCGCATCCACCAAAGACAGATCTGAAACCGTAAATGGGGTCGTTCTGAATCCTAGAATTACCCCGTTTGTAATACCTAAACCCAGCCAAATGGCAGATACTACCGTGTATACAAAGAACCTGCGCTTAACTAAAAATGCTACAGATAAGGTGGCAAAGATAATCATGGCATTATAAAAAAAGGTCATGGGAGACTGTAAAAGATAACTAAAGCACTTTCCAATAGAGTGTCTACTTATGGCTTCAATAGCAAAGTTAAGCCCCAAGGACAACACGATACAAAGGGCCAGTGAATTGTGCAAGTGCCCTCCTATTTTTCTCTTTATATCATCAAATACTTTTATTTTACTTGTGTCTGAATTGTTTTGCTCTTCCATCGTTCACTTCACTTTATTTTTGTACAATAATATATATTTCATTAGCTATCAGGGCAAGTTCTTCCAACGATAAGGTTTCCGCCCGCCGTTTCCCATCTATATTCACCGTATTTAAGACCTTACAAATCTCTTCTTTCCCAAGAGAAGCAACTCCCGTCAAGGAGTTTTCCAAGGTTTTTCTTCTTTGGCCAAAGCCCGCTTTAATCACTTGGAAAAACAAAACTTCATCTTTAAGAGATACAGGAGGTGCCTTTCGAATATCCAATCGAAGTACGGCTGAATCCACCTTGGGGGGTGGATAAAACACGCTGGCAGGTACCGTGATTACGCTAAAAGATTCACAGTAATATCTTACCACCGCTGAAATGGCTCCATAAGCCTTGCTCCCCGGATCTGCCATGATCCTTTGAGCCACTTCCTTCTGCATCATGATAGTGATGCTTTCAGCTACCACCTTATCCTCCAACACCTTCATTAGAATGGGTGTAGTAATATAATAAGGCAAATTGCCAATAATCTTTATGTTCGCATAATTTTGACTTTCTTGTGTCCTATTTTGTTCCAACAATTGGTTGATATTCGTCTGTAAAATATCCTGATTGATCAATACGACATTGTCATAATCTTTTAAATTTTCTTCTAAGATTGGGATTAAGCTTTTGTCGATTTCTACGGCGATTACCTTGCCGGCTCTCTCTGCCAACTCCTTAGTCAATACCCCAAATCCAGGTCCAATCTCTAGAATTAAATCTTGAGATGTAATGTCGGCACTGTATATTATTTTGTCAATAATATTTTTATCAGTCAAAAAATTCTGACCTAAACTTTTAGAGAGCTTAAAACCGTGTTTATTTTGAATTGCCTTGATAGTTGATGGTGCATATAAATTCATTTATTCTCCTGAAAAAGGGCTTTTTCAAGCTCTTCCCTCGTAACCGCATATTGATTTAACTTTTTAAGAAACTCCTTTGTATTTCCAGTTCCAATACCTAATTTCTTCCCCGCCGCTGCTCTGCGAGAGGTTGCACTCTCCGTACCGGACAAGCCGTAATGGATGATGTCTGCAAAAGTAAAGGTTTCCCTTCTTTCCACTACGTGATGCTTGATCTTGCTCAATGCCTCCCGAATCTGCTCCGGTTTGGCATTTTCAATGCCGATATCATTGCCCTTTCTGGCATCTTCCCTGTGCAAATAAGCATGTCCTGCATTGGGAAATTGTTGGGAAAGTCTTTTTCGAATTTTTTCGCCTGCAAAGTCGGGGTCCGTAAAAATAATGATTCCTCTCTTTTCATAAGCCCATGCGATTTCCTCCAAGGTCTCCTTGGATATTCCATACCCATGGGTAGCAATAGTGGTTGCCTCTACCGCATCCGCGATAGCGCGTTCATCATCTCTGCCCTCAACGATAATTACCTCTCTAATCATTAAGATTCTCCTTTTGTGGCAGTATATACAATATTTCCCCTGGCTTAATCATTTTTAAAAGTTGTCTGGCTTGCTGCTCTACGTATTCTAAAGAATCAATCTGAAGCAATTCATACTCTAACCTCTCCTTTTGTGAAAGCAAAGCTGCTTTTTCAGCCATAATTTTTTGTTCCTCAACCTTTAAAGACATCACGGAAAATATTGCAACGCAAACAAATGCTATCATGGTTATTATAATAGCACTGTAAATCAAGCGAGCCTTTTTCGTTCGCTTCATACGCTTGCGGCTTTTGACTTTGCCCCCGTTGGCTTCTGTAATAGATTCTCGCTTTTCTTGCCTTCGCTTTCTTGCCTCTTCCTTATCTGCAAATCTATTTTCACTTTTAAATTGAATGCTTCTTCTTCTCTTTTTCTTCAGCATGGGATTTCCTATGCTCCTGTTCTTTGCTCGTTTATCTTTGTAAATGTCTTTCTATTTACATCATGTAGTTGTTTCATACCTTAGCCTAAGTGCTTATTTGACATTTCAATAATACAATATAATAGCTTTGGACTCTGTTTAAGCTTTTATATTATACCATAAAAACATTTTTTCCACAACAAAAGCCCCGTGCAATAGGCTAATATAATGTGAAAGCTTACCTTTCCATATGATGCATAATAGAGAAACGATATGGATAATAAGGCTATAATAATCCAAAAAAGGATATTGAGTAAACCTTCCATATGTTTGCTCAAAGTAATCTTCGTTTTGGCAAAGGAAAATAGATCTAAAAGTAACATGACGGCCATGCCTGCATAAAACATAATTACCGTTTCAAAAACTTGATATTCTATGAGAGGATTTACTGCGTAATTCACTTCAACATTTTCTTCAGGAAGCCTTTTTCCTGTTTCTCTTTCTTATCAGAGTATGCTAAGCTATTAATCTGTCCAGTAATGATTACCTTTCCTTCTTGCAAATCTAGTTTTTGAATATGTAATTCTTTTCCTTTTATATAAATTGCACCACTTTGTAAGATTACTGTGATTGCTTCTTCATCGAAGCTTTCCACGTCAGATACTTCTGTAATCGTGGCTCTGTTTCTGTTTTCCATATTTACAATATGATTTTCCAATAGAAACACCTCCTTTATACAATATATTAGAAGGTATTCGATTTTATTCTATATTCTGTTTTCCTCTATTGGTAGACAGCGGAAGTCTTATGATGGCTTTAGTTCCCTTGCCTTCCTTGCTTTCAATTTCAATGGTCCCCCCATGCTCTTCAACGATTTGTTTAGAAATGGATAATCCTAGCCCAGTACCTCCCATAGCACGAGATCTGGCTTTATCCACCCGATAAAATCGTTCAAAGATTCGAGGGATTTCGTTTTCCGCTATTCCCATGCCGTTATCAGTTGTAACAATGCATGCATAACCATCAGATTTGTAGGCATCTATGTCAATTCTTCCACCATCTTCCGTGTATTTTATGGAGTTGCTCAAAATATTCAGGATGACCTGTTCCATCCTGTCTTTATCAATAAGTACTGTAATCTTTTCATTTTCGTCAAAAAGACAGTTGAGCTGTTGGTTTTTATTTTTAGCGGTGATGTCCACCTTGGTGACCACGGATTTTATAAGACTAATCAAGTTTCCATCCTTTTTAAACCATTTCTCTTGTCTGTAATCCAATCTGGATAGCTGCAACAAATCCTTGACCAATCGGTTCATGCGATCTGCTTCAATATCTATGATCTCTAAAAAGTTTTTTGCCGTAGTGGGTTCATAGGCCGCCCCGTCAATCAGCGTTTCCGTATAGCTCTTGATGGTAGTTAAGGGTGTTTTTAGTTCATGAGATACGTTGGCTACAAAATCCATCTGCATATTTTCCAACTTCTGCCTTTCCGTGATATCCTGCATCATCATGATAATGCCTGTATCCTTTTGGTTTTCATCCTTTACCCGATCATATCTCACCGCAAAGATGGACCCGCCAAAATCAAAGGTTTCCTCAGATCCGCCCTCCTTGCTATTTCCCATCATGACTTCAAGCGTAAGCTCCTTGCTATAATTCTCGATGATTGTGTCATAATCTTTATTGTGGATATCTTCCTCTGTAATTTTAAGCATAGACATGGCAGCATCGTTAGCGTGCATGATTTGACCTTGTAGATCTACTGCTATTAACCCATCCCCCATATATTTTAAAATAGTTTCCAATTTACTCTTTTCATTGGAGATTTCCGATAGGGTTTCATTTAGCCTTGCTCTCAGTAGGTTAAACATCTCTGCTAGCCTTCCGATCTCGTCATCAGATTTGATATTAACATCTTGACGGAAGTCACCTTGAGCCATTTTTTCTGCTTTTTCCGTAACATCATTGATGGGAACGGTAATGCTACGTGCTATTAGGAATCCTAAGATAACCGTAATGACCAAGGCGATAATCATAGCCTTTATAAAAATTAACTTAGATTGATCTATGGTCTCATATACATTGGTTAAATCTGCTCGCAAGTATAAGACACCCGTAACGTCAGAATCATACATAATGGGAAAAACCAGATTCTTAGTGGGCTTATTGCTGGAGGAAAGGCTATCCACCTCAGCCTCCTGCCCACTGATTAAGCCCTTGATTAGAATGCTTTGATCCAATAGCTCTAACGCACTGGCTCCAACTACATTTTCATTATTGGAAGCGATGATTCTCAAATCATCATCTACAACAAAAATTTCCCCTTGGACATTTCGCGTCCAAGCCTCAATATTCGTCTGTATTTCCTCATTATTCTGATAAAGTGATCGGTATTGACTTAGAGACGAAATCATCGTTCCAGCATCTACCGTATTTTTAAGATTATTACGAACGTTGGCTAAATAATAATTCTCCAGTTGGCTCATAATAAATACACCTATGATAGATGTTGCAATAAATACTAACAAAAAATAGATAAGTACAATTTTCCACCTGATACTGCTAAATCTTTGCTTTAATATCATCGATTAAGGCCTCCTAAAGTAGTAGCCTATCCCTCTCTTTGTCATAATGTATTTCGGATCACTGGAATCATCCTCTAGCTTTTCACGCAGCCTTCTAACCGTAACGTCCACGGTACGAATATCGCCGTAATATTCATATCCCCAAACCTCTTCCAACAATTGTTCTCGAGAAAAAACTCTATTTTCTTTCTCTGCTAAATATTTCAGAAGCTCAAACTCACGCAATGTCAGCTCCAGTGCTTTGTTATTTTTTCTCACCTCGTATCGGTTCATATCAATTGCCAGGTTCCCAAAGGTTTGCACATTGGAAGGCTCGTTTTTCAGATCATCCACAAATTCTGTTCTTCGAATATTTGCTTTAATTCTGGCGATTAATTCTCTCATACCAAAAGGTTTCGTAATGTAATCATCCGCACCCAATTCTAAGCCTAATACTTTATCCACCTCTTCCTCCTTTGCCGTCAGCATAAGGATAGGTGTACTTTTACTTTCTCTGATTTTTTTACAAACCTGAAATCCATCCATGGAAGGTAGCATTACATCCAGTAAAATCAAATCCGGATTGTGAGACAACGCCATTTCTAAGCCTTCTAGACCGTCGTATGCCGTCTCTACTTCAAAGCCTTCTTTCGTCAAATTGAATTTAATAATATCAGAAATAGATTTTTCATCTTCTATAATCAATACCTTTTTTGCATCCACTTTCATACCTCCGTTTACATAAAAAATGTTATTCTATATGAAGTTTACAGATATATTTGAGTTTCCCTTTTCTTATAATCACCGAATTATTAGCATTATATCAAAAAACTTATTGTCCGTAAAGAAGAAAAGGAGCAAATCAGTTTTGCTCCTTAGATTTATAGATAGCTCAACGGATTTTTTTGAACTCCATTGATGAGCACTTCAAAGTGTACATGTGGACCAGTGCTGTTGCCCGTATTTCCTACATTGGCTACATGCATGCCCTGGTAGACCTTTTGACCCACCTTTACAAAGATCTTGCTGCAATGAGCATACCTCGTCTTTCTGTTACCTCCGTGATCAATTTCCACCAAGTACCCATAGGATCCCTGATACCCACTAAAAGTTACGGTTCCGCCATCAGAAGCCTTGATGGGAGTTCCTGTAGGTGCGGCGATATCCAAAGCTGGATGCATAGAACCCCATCGATAACCAAACCTTGAAGTCAGCGTTCCTCTGACAGGATAGATGAAAGTTCCTGTTCCCACAAGTTTTGGAGGTTCTTTGGCACCTCGCAAAACAATCTGCGCCACCGGCTGACTAAGAGTAGTTTCTTTTAATATTTCCTTCTCTACTTCCTGTCCATTGGTTCGAATAACCTTAGCTACTATTTCCTTTTGACCCTCCGTTCCCTTGGATTTTACCGTAGTTTCACCCTTGTACTTGGACATGGTATCTTCATACTCTATGGCAAAAGGAATAGGTTCATAGTATGTGAGTATTTCCTCCGTCTGCACCGTCAAAAGAGGCTTGGCTTCCCCCTCCTGCTTTTTAGCGGTTGCCGACATTAATTTTGCAAGGGCTTTTTCTTCACTTTCTATACTTCCTAATTTTGTTTCTGTACTTTCAATAATGACCGTTTCTTCAAATCCTAACGGCTTTTCTACAGATGTGGCATTGCTGTTAGATAGATATTGATTTTGAATTTCGTCTAGTATATTGCGAGCATTTTCCTCACTTGCTACGATTGCAGTTGGCATACCCTCGATGACGATGGCATATCCCTTTGCATTGATGTCCTTCATATAAGTCAGGCGGTTCAAAACTTCTTCTTTATCATCGATTTCCTTACCGACAGCTAACACTCTATTAAAGGTAATATCCTTTTTCTTGTCGATAGTAATTTCCGCATTATGTTCATAAAGCAGCTTATCCCCGATTACATCGATAGTTTTATAGACCTCTTCCTGGTTTTTTACGATACCTAATATCTTTCCGTTATACATGTATTCATAGGCCGTAAAATTTCCCACTGCAAACGTAACCATGAGTATCCCGATAATGGCAGTGGAAGAGGCAAAAGCTACTCGTTTTTTTCTTCGTTCTAAATAATGCTCTAATCTAAATACACTTCGCTTAATAGAATTAATTCTTCGCTCTGTCCTAGACTCCAACAGGTGAATCATATGGTCTATTTTTTCAACGGCAACAGCGCCCTTCTCACCTATGTTACCAAGTGCTTCACCCAGCCACTGCCCACCGTTTTGGAACTTTTCAAAGACCTTATCTGTTTTCTTATCAATATATGAGCTAGAAAAATGAACCTCAGGCTCCACTAAAATATTCTCCAGCCCTTGATCTTCCTCCACAATTTTAAACAGCTCAGGGTAATGTAGTATTTCTTGCTGTATTTCTAGGTGTACTTCTTGCTGTATTTCTAGCTGTGCTTCTTGTTGTATTTCTAGCTGTGCTTCTTGTTGTATTTCTAGCTGTGCTTCTTGTTGTATTTCTTGCTGTATTTCTTCTACCGGTTCAGGATCCTTTGCGACCACTACCAAGGAGCAGTCCAAGATGTCGCTTTCATCCACGGGGCATTCCTGTATGGCAACCAACTCCTCGATGGGGGGTTTATCGGGAAAGATTTTAAACTTTTCCAATCGCTTGTTGCTTTCTTCTTGTCTTTTTCTCTTTCTTTCCTGATATTCCATCTCTATGCGATTTCTCTGTTGCTGCTTTGTTTCAGGATCTAATCCTGCGGCAACCTGTGCCTGAGCCCTCGCTTTTTGGAATTGTTCTTCAATAGAGTTATCAATTTTAGAAAAAAGCTCATCAAAATCAGGCTGCTTCCACCCTGGGAGAACATCCTGAATATCCTCTTGCTCTTCTTTTGCGATCCTTTGCTCCTCAAGCATCTTGAGAAACTTGCTGGATTGTTTTTCTGTTTGAGCAATTATTTTATTAGTTGCATCATCTATAATTTTATCTTCAACAAAAACAAGGCTGATGGTATTTTTTGTGGTTCTCTTTTTGCCTTTTTTTTGTTCTGTTTGAATGCTTGGTTCTATATTTACTTCGATTTCGTTTTGCTCTTCTGAATTTTTGCCGAAATAGAATTTATACATACCTTATCCTCCGTATATGGTATATTACACTACTTTCCGGTTCATTTCAATAGATTTTTTTGCATTATGGAGTAGGTCTTATCAAAGCAAATGCAGCGATCCCCAGTATCTTGTATGCCTGTGTCACTACACAAGGGGCAAGTATACACTATATCCATATAGTCAATTTTAAAATTATTTTCCGTAAGTAAGTAAGCTTTTTCTTCATTTATGCTGTCTAACTGTTTTTTAATCTGTTCCAATGTATTTTTGGCTGAGGGTCCACCGGAGAGCATAACCTTGGAAATTTGCATGCCAAGCTCCTTTGATTGTTCCTCCAGCTCTTTAATTCTAGGTATTTTTGAATATACCTCGGCACGGCGAACTTCCGCAAATGCCTCATTTTCTTTTCTCAGCTCCTCATAGTATTGATATACCTGACCAGTTCGGTTGACTCCAACTCCTCCAGCTGAGGGCTTGTCCTTCCCTGAGGACGACTCTTTAGGAAATACTTTTGATTTAATGATGCTGTTTACATAGTTGATGTTTGGATTAGGTATGCCTGTAGTTTTATTACAAGCCTCTAAAACCTTGTCAATGCTGACACCCCACTCATCAAACCACATGTCCATAATGGACTTTTCTGCCTCTGTGGGATTTCTCATAAAACCTAAGGACTTTAGGACTCTTTTATATAGAAAATGCTTTTTGTCGGTTTCCTGCAGGTATTCCTCCACCTGCTCCTTTGTCCTCAGCCCCCGATTGCTCCATTCCTTGATAATCGAAAACACATACTTGTGAGTGTTGGTTCTCTTGTTGGACGTGGCATAGGTATATGCAAAAATAATCACTTCCGCAGTAGCTCCGTAGTCCTCCATAAGAGATAAAATCTCGATGGGTTCATTGCCGTGGTACGCCCGACCGGTAATTTTTTCAACACTTTGAAACATATTTTTTATCTGATGATCTTCTAAAGCTTGTAAAATCTTAGGACTATTATCTGAGGGGTCCTCATTTTTGCCTTTCTTTTTCTTCGCTGTACCATATATTTTTTCTTTTAGATTAGTAAACTCCACTTGATAACGAAGCTTATCCTCTTCATTGGGGTAATATTTCTTTATGACACCCATCTTTTCCCAAAAAGTCCATGCTTTCAGCACATCTTCTATATCCATGCTCAGTTGCTTAGAAATGGTAAAGTTATCCATAGGAAGGCTGTGCCCCGCATACATCAAGGCAAAGATATATACCTTAACGTAATCTCCTGGAGCACCAGCCATATATTCATTGATAAAAATATTTTCTACTTGTGTATTTAATAAATAATAATCTTCTATAGGTTCTCTTTTAAAGTTCATATCTTTTCCAATCTATTTGTCTGTCATAAATAAGTTTAAATCCTCAATTAGTTTCTTGAGGTTCGCACCATGTCCCTCCGCTGCCTCCCGCAGGCTTTCCATATTTGCCCCAGGGCATCCCATGCAATTTAAACCGTGCTTGTGAAAGACCTCAGTGAGATCCGGATTCACATCTAATATTTCGCTGACCAACATATTTTCGTTTATCATCATACTACCCCCTCCTAAAAAAGCTTTTAAGACTTAATTCTACTGGAATCTGCAAATCTAGTATATTTCCCTAACCATGTCAACTCAATGGTGCCTGTTTCTCCACCTCTTTGTTTGGCAATGTTGATTTCACAAATATTAGGTTTTTCTGTAGTATCTGGAAAATAATATTCGTCTCTATATAAAAACATAACAATATCCGCATCCTGTTCTATGGCCCCGGATTCTCGTAAGTCAGATAATATGGGGCGATGCTCTGCCCTCTGCTCAGGCGCTCGGGAAAGCTGAGATAATACAATGACTGGGCAATCTATTTCCCTAGCCAATTGCTTCAAATATCTGGATAAAGTGGATATCTCTTGCTGTCTACTTTCGGTCCTTCCTTCCAAAGACATGAGCTGTAAATAGTCGATGACCACCAGATCTAAACCCTGGTCGGCTTTCATACGCCTACATTTATTTTTAATTTCCATAATGGTTATGCCCGGCGTATCATCAATGCAGATCTTTGCCCTTGATAAGCTGTCTAAGGCAATATTTAACTGGTCCCAATCCTTACGATCCAGATTACCGACTCGAAGCTTCTGCATCTCAATTCTGGCTTCCATGCTCAGCAGTCTCTGACCTAACTGTTCTGCTGCCATTTCCAAACTGAAGATTATGACGCCCGCTTTTCCCTTAATCGCTGCATTTTGCGCGATATTTAAGGCAAAAGCCGTTTTCCCCATACTGGGTCTTGCAGCGATCAGAATTAAATCTGACTTCTGCAATCCTGCAGTCTTAGAATCTAAATCTAAGAATCCTGTGGTAATACCAGTAAGATTTCCCTCCAATTTTGAAAGTTCATCTAATTTATTGATATTTTTTAAAAGAACATCCTTCAAACTGCTGTAATCTCTTCCCTGCCTAGTCTGAGCGATCTCAAAGATGCTCTGCTCCGCGTGATCCAAAACCTTTTCAGGTTCTATTTTTTCCTGGTAGCATTTCTCCGATATTTCAGAAGACGCGTTGATCAGCCTTCTCAACACAGCTTTCTCCGCTACAATTTTAGCATACTGCGCCACGTTGGCAGTGGCTGGGACAAAGGTGGACAAAGCTGCGATATAACCACGACCTCCTGACATTTCTAGAGACTTTCTCTTCTGTAGCTCCTCCGTTAGGGTCAGAATATCTACAGGATCGTTTTTTTTAAATAACTCCAAAGCTGCATTAAAAATTTCTTTGTGAATCTCGCTGTAGAAGTCTTCAGGTTTTAGTTGCTCCATTACTTCAAAGAGAGCATCTTTGCTTAGAAGGATTGCACCTAAAACTGATTTTTCAGCATCATCATTATGCGGTGGTATTCTTTCGTTCATCTGTGACTCCCCATATCTAAATGCTTCTTTTTCTATTTATATGCTGATATTCACCTTTAACTTGCCTACCACTTCCGAATAGACTTTAATATCTACCGTAAACTGACCTGTATTTTTAATGGGATTCTCCAAAACAATTTTTTTCTTATCAATATTCAGCTTAAGCTGTTGCTCCATAGCATCCGCAATATCCTTAGAGGTAATGGAACCGAATAGTCTTCCGCCCTCTCCCCCTTTAGTTTTAATGCTTACTTCTGCAGCATTGATCTTCTCTGCAAGTACCTTGGCATCTGCCAGTTCCTTCTGGCGCTTTTCTTCATTAATGGCTTTAGCTTTTTCCAAATCCCTTACATTTCCCTCTGTTGCCTCTTTTGCCATTCCCTTTGGAAATAACAAATTTCTGGCATGACCATCGCTGACCTTAACCAGCTCCCCTGCTTTACCTAGACCCTTTACATCTTTTATCAATATTACAATCATTGCTTATGCACCTCTATTTCTATAATTTTAACTAACTCTTCTATAGCCTCTTCTATGCTGAGAGTAACCTGGGCCCCTGCTTTTGTTAAATTGCCACCGCCCCCCATTTTTTCCAGTATCCTCTGCACGTTTACTTCACCTAAGGATCTGCCACTGATCACTGTCACTCCCGCCTCATTTTGTCCAAGGACAAAACAACCTTTTACACCTTTAATATTTAAAATTTCATCTGCCGCCTGAGAATTGATGACCTGGACATGGTTGCCCTTTTCATTACATGTAGAAATCGCAATTCCATTGTCATATAAAATAACGTTTGATACGATTTCTGCACGAGTTTTAAAGGAGCTCAATTCCGTTTGGAAGGCCTGTCTTACTGTATAAGTATCTGCACCCATCCTCCTTAGCCAAGAAGCAGCTTCAAAGGTCCGCACACCAGTCTTGATGGAAAACCTATTGGTATCTATGATGATACCTGCTAAAAGAGCTTCAGCTTCAAATTTATCTATCTCTTTCTTATCCCCAGTATATTGGAGAATCTCTGTAATTAACTCTGATGTGGATGAGGCATAGGCTTCCATGTAAGTCAACATGGCATTCTCTATAAACTCTTCTGCTTTTCGGTGATGATCGATTACCACTAGCTTTTCAGTTTTTGTAAGCAATTCTGGAGTTTCCACAATAGACGGTCGGTGTACATCTACGATAATAAGGAGCGTATCCTTATCGATAGCATTGAGTGCCGTCTCCCCAGAAATGAACTTATAATTTCCGGAAAGTAATGCTTTATCATACATTTCCACCAGGTTTTCACTTTGCGGATTCATAACGATAGAAACATCCTTGCTTCTATTCTGAGCTAATCGGCTTACGCCTATGGCTGCACCAAAGCAATCCATATCCGGTTTCTTATGCCCCATGATAATCACCTTCGAAGACTGATCGATCAATCTTCTCAATGCATGTGCCATAATTCTGGATTTTCCCTTATTTCTTTTCTCTACCGTCTGAAGCTTACCACCAAAGTACTCAATCTTATTGACCCTTTTAACCACCGCTTGGTCCCCCCCCCTGCCTAAGGCTAAGTCAAGGGCAGTGGCCGCATACTCGTCTAACTGGGCTGGTGTTTTGCCTCCCATACCGATACCGATACTGAGAGACACCGGAAAATCCGCTTCCGTTTCAATTTGACGAATATCATCCAAAATCGCAAATTTGTTGGCTTCCAAAACATCGTAATGTTTATTTTCAAATACAACTAAGTATTGACCTTCCTTGTATCTTATGTTGGAAGCAGAAAGCCTGGTAGCCCATTGTCGAATGGTTTTTTCAATATTTACCAACACCTCTGTTCTTTTGTCTGAAGCGATACTGGCCATGAGCTCATCAAAATTGTCCACGTTGATATACGCAAAGCAAGCTCTTTCCTCGTTATATTTCACTTTCAAATTTTCGTAGTTACTAACCTCTACAAAATACAGAATTGCACTGTTAGAGGCAATTTCATTTAAGTAACATGGGATTACCTTATATGTCTTATCACCCAAGGTTATTAGCATGGACTTTTCCAAGGGAGCCTCGGAGAAGAAATCTTCCTTTCGTAAACCGGTCAAATGAAAAAAATCCATTGTCAATGCTTCTGCTCTTTCGTAGATGCCTTTAAAGGGTTCATTAAACATCAGTAGCTTCCCCGTGTTATCTACCATGCAAAGAGGTATGGGATTATTTACAATGGCATAATAAACTGTCTTATCCAACTGATCCAGTACGTGTTCGGTGTATAGTTCAGCCACATGTTTCTGCTTTTGATGGAACTTATGATAAAAGAGGAAAAGCAAAGCTATTCCGGCATATGTTGTCAGGCCTATCGGTATGTTGTAATAGGTTATAATTCCACAAAGAATGATTAACACAGGAGCAGTTATCTTTATATAAGGTAATATTATATTTTTATCAATTTTATTTTCCATTTTTTCTCCACTTCAATCAATACTTATATTGAAAGTAAAGTTTTTGACCTATTTGGTCTACTCGAAATTGTCGTTAGTCAAAATGATCTAATCTTTAGTAAGGGTTTTTAAACATAACTCTCACTTTTACTCTTTAAGTTTTGTATTATAGTATAACATAAAAAAAACCTCAAAGTAAACATAAAAACAATTATATATGGTGTAGCGAATCATAAGTTTTAAATCTTGTAGACTAAAAAATGGTTATTTGAGAATAACCATTTTTACATTTTGTTCATGATTTTTAGTGTGAGTTTAGTCAGCTGTATAAGGCAATAATGCTACAATCCTTGCTCTTTTAATTGCTGTAGTCACTTCTCTCTGGTGCATCGCACAAGTTCCTGTGATTCTCTTCGGTAAAATCTTACCTCGTTCTGTAATATACTTTTTAAGTTTATCTACATCTTTATAATCGATGGTTTCTGTCTTGTCTGCACAAAACTGGCATACTTTTTTTCTTCTCATGCCGCCACCGCGTCTCTTGTCCATCATGGTATTATACCTCCTATCCTATATTTTAAAAGGGAATATCATCATCATCAATAGCTTCAAACCCTTCCGGAACACCTGACATATCCACTTTAGGGCCGGTTCTCTCAAAAGGTGCTCCACTAGGGGCAGAACCCTCTTTATCTCCCCACTCTAAGAACTGTACTCTGTCTGCTACCACATCGGTAGTATATACAGTGCCACCATCCTTATTTGTGTAGCTTCCGGTCTGCAATCTACCTTGAATGCCCACCAGTCTACCCTTGCTTAAAAACCGTTCACAGTTTTCAGCCTGCTTGCCAAACACGGTGATTCTGGGGAAGTCAGTCTTTTTTTCTTTTCCTCCGAAACGGTCGATGGCAATGGTAAAAGTAGCTACAGCCATAGTGTTTTCTGATATATATCTTACTTCAGGATCTCTTGTAAGTCTTCCTATTAATATTACACTATTCATTTCATTCCCCTATTTATGATCTACGTTTGTGATCATATGTCTGATTACAGCATCTAAAATTTTCAGCCTTCTGTCAAGCTCTTTTGGAAGATCGGCATTGGCTTTAAAATTCAGCACTGCATAGTATCCTTCGTTTTTCTTTAGGATAGGATACGCCAGCTTCCTGTTGCCCCAGACATCAACCTTAACGACTTCGCCGCCAGCAGATATGATTTCTTTAGCAGTTTCCAGGATCGCATCTTTTTTCTCTTGCTCTAACGCTGCTTCCAGCACGAGCATCAATTCATAATTGTTCACTTTTTCACCTCCCTATGGACTAAATGGTATACGCTTAAACGCATACAGAGAGCATATTCTTTTGTCTATTCAAAATTCAATGCTTCGGGATTATCTCCCGTTTACTTCTGCCTCAATTGGCTTTTACATTATACCATAGTTCCTTATTTTTGCAAGCTTTTTTTAAAGATCATAATAATACCCAAATTCAGCCGGGTTAGGAATCCTATTGATGGCCAAGGCTTCCGATCGTTTCTTCTCAATCCACAACTCTATTAATTTTTCTGAAAATACGTCACCCTTCAGTAAAAATTTATGATCCGCTTCAAGGGCGTCTAAAGCCTGCTCCAAAGTGGTGGGCAATGCCTTAATTTTCTTTTGCTCCGATTTGGATAGGTGATAAAGGTTGATGTCATAAGGGCCAAAGCCTGCTTTCACCGGGTCAATCTGATTTTCTATCCCATCAAGCCCTGCCATTAGAATCGCTGCGTAAGCGAAGTATGGATTGCAGGTACAGTCAGGGTTTCTGATCTCAAAGCGCTTTTCCTCTGGGGATCTGGCATAATCGGGAATTCTTATAACCGCACTTCGATTGGCCGTAGCGTAGCAAATACTGACAGGAGCTTCATATCCAGGCACAAGTCGCTTATAGGAGTTGGTGCTGGGATTGGTAAATCCGCACAAGGCTGCCGCATGCTTTAACAAACCGCCGATGAAGTAAAGGGCAGTTTCACTCAATTGTGAATACCCCTTTTCATCATAGAAGATAGGTTTTCCGTCTTTAAACATATGCATATGTACGTGCATACCGTTTCCCGCCTCATCAAACAGTGGTTTTGGCATAAAGGTTGCCGTTTTTCCCATTTTGAATGCTGCATTTTTAACCACATATTTTACAATCATGGTTTTGTCTGCCATTTCGGTGAGACCCCCGAACTGCACCTCAATTTCCAGCTGTCCTGGACCGCCTACTTCGTGATGGTGATATTTTACGCCTACCCCTCTCTCTTCTAAAAGCATGCAGATTCCGCTTCTCAAATCGTAGGTTACGTCCATGGGAGGGGTAATATGGTAACCTCCCTTATGGGGTACTTTGTAGCCCTGATTAAAGCCGTGCTTACCGCTGTTCCATTCCGCTTGCTCTGTATCGATGGCATAGCTTGAAGTCTGGGGTTTCACTTGATAATTTACGCTATCAAAGATATTAAATTCAAACTCCGGTCCAATTTTAATTTCATCCGCAACGCCAGAAGCTCTCATGTATTCTTCTGCCTTTAGCGACACCGCTCGAGGATCTTGCTCAAATCTGCGGTGAGGGTTACCGATCACAAAAACATCGCCTATCATGGAAAGTGTCGGAATATCTACGAAGGTATCGTACGCAGACGTAGAAATATCCGGAATAAAGACCATATCGCTCTTTTCTACGGCGGCAAAGCCATAGTTGGAGCCGTCAAATCCGATTCCATTCTCCAATGTCTTTTCAGTGAATCTTCCTATGGGTATGGTTAAATGTCTCCAACGTCCATTTAAGTCAATCATTTTAAAGTCGACCATCTTGATGTCTTTCTCTTGGCAAAATTCTTTCAATTGGGCAAAAGTTTGAAACATGGTTTACCTCCTTGGATGATTAAATATACTATTTGTTTTTTACTTCCATAAGATTTCTGGATATACTCCTTTATCCTTTAAAGATTCTAAGGCATCAGATACCGCCTCTCTGTCCTCTTGGTACGTGACTCCATACCATTTATCTGTAGAAGGGAGGACCTTCACCGTAGCTTTACCTTCCCGAATCAACTGATCTACAGGCAATGGGAGAAAATATTCAGCCTTTAGGGGATTATTCTGTAAAGCACCATCTAAAAATCTTGGAAATCTCTCGATAATTTCTTCCATAAAACTCAGACTAAACCCCCAGAAATTCATGGAAACAGGAGTTCCCTTAGGAATGTCAACAAAATTTTTGTCATCTTCTGTGTAGACAATTTCGCCATCCTTCCATAGAATCTTTAATCGTTCATCAATTTCAGTTAAAAATTGATTCCCATCGGTCTTACAAACCCCTCGAGCTACATGACCGTTTTCCGTAAGGGTATTCTCTATGTTATATCCCGCCATGGCATAACGGTACTTTTCATCATCCTTACTGCGCTCCAAGAAATCATAGATCATATGGAATGCACTGGGACCATAATAATCGTCTGCATTGATCACGGCAAAGGGTCCATCTATCAGGTGGCGTGCGCTCATGACGGCATGACAAGTACCCCAAGGCTTTTCCCTGCCTGTCGGCACCCGATAGCCCTCCGGCAGATCCTGCATTTCCTGAAAGGCATACTGTACCTTTAAAAATCTTCCTGCTCTATGATCGATTAATTGCCGAAAATCATCTTCCATTTCTTTTTTTATAATAAAAATAATTGACTCAAACCCTGCAGACATCGCATCATATAAAGAAAAATCCAGAATCAATTCTCCTCCGGATCCAATCTTATCCATCTGCTTTAGTCCACCATATCTACTTCCCATTCCCGCGGCCATGATTACCAGTACAGGTTCCTTCATCAATGCACCCTCCATTCAATGTATTTGCTAAAATCTTTGAATATTATCCTTTTTAGATAAATTTATAAATTGTATTTATTTTATAACATTTTGTATTTACTTACAATGACAAAATCCATGAAAAAAAACATTTCATAAAAATGTTTTTTTTCATAAATCTATTCAAGAGGAGAAAGATAATCTTATTTTTTTCTAGTTTTTTTATTACTTCTTCTTAGCGTTCTTTCTCATGTCCACAATAACCGCAACGATGATGATCAAACCTTCGATGATAGGCTGCCAGTAGGCATTGACGGACAACAGGG
>CAZOSB010000015.1:0-61081 GCA_964582545.1 uncultured Anaerovorax sp. | reverse complement strand
AAGCTTTTTCAAGCTTATTAACTATTTTTTATTAAATTTAGTGTCAAACTACCGTCTATCAGTTATTATTGTAGCATAAGTTTATCTGAATCTAAATAGTCAATTCTTCAGAATTTATTGACTAAGCTCTCAGTATTATAATATAATAAAATCATAATTTTTTGAAAGTGGTGGCAAAATGAAGAAAATTGTTATTCTGGATGGTTACACCATTTGTGCTGCAGAGGACCAGTTCCATCTGTTTGAGGAATTAGGACAGCTGGAGCTTTACGATCGAACACCTGAGGAGCTGATCATTCAACGCATCGGGGATGCAGAAATTGTCTTTACAGACAGCACCTATATTGGAAAAGAAGTCATGGATTCCTGCCCCAACATGAAATTCATCGGTATTTTAGCTACGGGGATAAATTCTGTAGATATAGAGTATGCTCGAAAAAAAGGGATCGTGGTGTGTAATGTTCCTGCATACGGCACAGACTCGGTTTCACAATATGCCTTCTCCTTGCTTTTATATGGTGCAAGTCGCTTACAAACTCATAGCCAATATGTTCAGGACGGTTACTGGCTTCAAGGCAGAGATTATGTACCCTACTGGCAGTTTCCTTTCATGGAGCTCCGCGGCAAGACTCTGGGGATTATTGGGTTTGGCAACATTGGAAAACGTAGCGCAAAAACAGCCTTAGCCTTTGGAATGAAGGTGGTGGTCGCAACAGGTCATCCTGTTCACACAGAGGAATGGAAAGAGGTTCGCTATATCACCTTGGATGAACTTTTCAAGGAATCCGACGTTTTGTTTTTACATTGTCCGTTGACCTCCCATAACGTAGGTTTTATTAATGAAGAGGCAATAACAAAAATGAAGGATGGTGTTATCCTTATCAATACCGCTAGGGGGAAATTAATCCAGGAGCAGGCTTTAGCCAATGGGTTGAACTCCGGCAAGATCGCTTTTGCTGGGCTGGATGTATTGGGGGAAGAACCTCCTACTAAGAAGAATCCATTGTTAACAGCAAAAAATTGTATCATAACGCCTCATGCTGCTTGGACTTCCAAAGATGCCGGAAGGCGATTATTCCATGTAGCATTAGACAACCTAAAAGGTTACCTCAACGGCGTTATTGTCAACTCGGTGCTATAGTCTTACAAAAGGGGGATTATCACATGCAATATTTTATTGTATTTATAGAGGGAATTATTTCTTTCATTTCACCTTGTCATTTACCTTTAATTCCCATCTATGTCGCCTACATGGCTGGCGGCACATCCGAGAATAATGAAAAAAAGAAGATTTTTAAGAATTCTATTGGTTTTGTATTAGGATTCACCATAGTATATGTGACTTTAGGAGCCTTCGCAGGCACCTTGGGCAGCTTTTTGATTAAATATGAGGCACAATTTCATCTGGTTACAGGGATCATCGTTATTCTGCTAGGTTTAAATTTCTTAGGACTATTACCAAAATTAAAGTTTAATCATAATCACAATTCAAAAGAGCCGAAAAAGATTACAGGATTTAATTCTTCTATTTTATTTGGAGTAGTCTTTTCCATAGGTTGGACCCCTTGCACTGGTGTGTTTTTAGGTTCTGCTCTCATGTTGGCTGGTCAACAGGGTAGTGCTTTAGAGGGAACCTTCATGTTGCTTTGTTTTTCCTTAGGTCTTGGGTTACCATTTTTATTTTGTTCATTGTTAATAGACAATATGAATTCAACTTTTGACTTTATCAAAGCGCACTACAAGGGAGTTAATACTTTTTCTGGCGTTTTCTTAATTATTGTAGGTATCCTTATGGCCACTGGTTATATGGATTATCTATTATCACTTTTTTTATAGAAATTTGCCATTAAAAACGTACAATGCTTAAGTCAGATTTCTATTATAGAGGAGGACCTATGAATGCCTAAATATATGCGAACAATTGGAATTGCAATTGCTTTTATTATTTTTATGTTCATCGCCTATTTGCTATATGAAAATTTAGCTAAGGACATACAACCAGGAAACAGTTTAACTCAAGGTTCTAATGGGGCTCAACCCATAGAGGCCTTAGATTTTACGGTACTGGATTATGAAGGAAAGAAAGTTCAGCTATCCGAGTACTTTGGGAAACCTATCGTAATAAACTTTTGGGCCACCTGGTGCCCATACTGTGTTGATGAAATGGCCTTATTCAACGAGATGTATGAAAAGTATGGTGAGGATATCCATTTTTTGATGGTAAACAGCACAGATGGCAAAAGAGAGACAGTGGAAAAGGCGAAGGCATATATAGAGGAGGAAGGATTTACCTTCCCTGTATTCTTCGATTCAGAAGGTCAGGCTACTTATGCTTATGAGGCTAACTCACTTCCCACATCCGTATTCATCAATAAGGAAGGGAATGTAATCGCATATCAGCCTGGGAAGTTGTCAGATCAAATGCTTCAGCAAGGTTTAGATTTGATTCTTTCAAAATAACTGAAATCTGCTGTAGAAAAGAGGTGTGAACATTGTTTTATAAAAATTACAAAAACATTTTAATGATTGTCTTGGTTATGGTGATTTTTTCTTTCACTCTTTACGGTATATTCGCCCTAGATACCCCACCTAGCGCAGTCTGAGCAACCAGTTGCTACTGAGCCTTAGGTTAAGGTGGAGCTAGACACAAAATAAGACCTGCATTCAAGGTCTTATTTTTGTGTTTAGCCGAAAGTTAGTTAAACAATTCAATTAGCTATTCCGCATACTCCGCTTTAGTATCGATGGTAATCGTCTTGGTATTATTATCATATCCCACTCCAAAGTTAATGCATTTTCCCATATCCCTCAGCTTAAAGTAATTATTATTTTCAATGTTATAAGCTGTCATTTTAATTGAGAGTCCGTCTAAGTATAGAACTGAATTTGTAGCTTTATACGTTTTACCGTTTGGATTATCCTTCGAAGAACCTCTTGTTAATTCGCCTCCTACAGGGGTATATGCCGATCGCGAAAGAAGGTTTATGGCGTTTTTCCCTTGGTCATATCCAACAGCAAAATTCTTTTCTGAACCATTTAGCGCCATAGCTAAATCCCTCAGTTTAAAGTAGTTATTGCCTTCGATATTATATGCTTCAAAGTCAACGGCTTTCCCATCAACCAAAACAGTCGCTGCTGTAGGTTTTGCCATATTCTGAGGTTGAGTCTGAGGGATAGATCTTGACTCTGTGGAAATAAAACCCAATCCATTGTTAATTGCACGTCCGTTTTGTGCTATCCCGTTGGGTTTGTAGTATAGAGAGATAGAGCCACCTCCATCTAAGCACATGGCATTTACCAACCCCAAATACTGACAAATTGAAGCGGCTTCCTTTAGATTAGCCGATCCAATGCTGCCCATTATAATCTTTCCTTCTTTATTTGCACCAATGAAAGAGCGACCAGCACGATCCACATTAATTTTGCTTTCAAAGAATCCTTCACTAGCTCCATCTGCTGTGACCTCGCCATTGATAATCAAGCTAGGTCCGGCGCCTAATCCCACAATAACATTGTTCCAATCCTCAGCATTGGTTCGCTTTGGAATGATTTCAGCCTTGTAGTACGCCGCCATTCCGATAGCATAACGATCGTACATAAACTGCACAGCCGAGGGATTAAAAAGAATCGCATAACCATCAGCTGGAGCCGTAACATCTGTGGTTGCCAGCTCTGTAATGATCCCACTTTTAACCACCACGACTTTTCCCCCTGCTGGAACGGTCACTTTCCCATATTCAGAAGTAAATACAGTAATGGCATCGGGTTCTATACTGGGGTGGTTAATCCTCCAAATCGTATTGGCTAGTTTACCATCGGCATAACTTTCAAATTGAAAGGATAAATTATCCACCAGAAATTTGTTATCCCTGGTGATACCAAAGACGGCTCCTCCTCCTGCGTGAAGCAGCTTACCATCCTTGATGATGACACCCCAAGGAACCGGCAATCCACCGTAAGCTTCAAAGTATGTGCCGTTTATGGCTGCCACAACCCCTGAGTTATTGGCCATGGTGGAGAGAGTTGCCGTACTTGTCAATTGATTATTTGCTTGCAAAATTACTGGTTTTATGGCTGGTGAATTTATATTGACCGTAATATAATTCACCCTTGTTCCTCCCAACGATCCTGAGGAGTAGGCAGTGTCTGCCCCATAGGAAGTAGTACCCATCCCCATCATCAGAATGGTTACCATGGTAAGAATAAAGACTTTTTTCATTTTCATCACATCTACCTCTTCTTGAATATTTTTTAATATTTAAATTGGTAAAAGAGAAAAGTTTCTTTAATATAGATGTCACATAACAAATGAATTAAACGTCTATTAACGATTGACTATTCACTTTGCTATTCCTACCGATTAAGCTACAAGATACCAATATCTCCTCTATACTGCATTCCTTCAAAAGAGATCTTTTGAAGGGCTTCATACGCCTTCCCACGAGCCTCTTCATGACTCTGCCCCAAGGCAGTCACGCCCAGTACGCGTCCTCCATCCGTTTCCACGGTAATATTGTCGGACGAGGAAAATCGAGTTCCCGCATGAAATACTAAAATTGAAGAATTTGCATCATTATCTTTCAATACATCCACATCCAATCCCGCTATGGGTTTTCCTTTTTCATAGTCTCCGGGATATCCCCCCGAAGCCAACACCACGCAAACCGCGCGTTCTTCCTTCCACTCTATCTTTACATTATTCAGATTGTTTTCGATGACAGCTTCAAAGATGTCTACCAAATCTGTTTTCAGCCGCGGCAATATGGATTGTGTCTCAGGATCACCGAATCGATTGTTAAACTCTATGACTTTGGGACCTTCCTCTCCAATCATCAAACCGATAAAAAGAACTCCTTTAAAATCTAAGCCATCCTCTTGAAATCCTTTCAGGGTTGGTTCCAGAATTCTGGCTTTAATTTGAGCCTCCAATTCAGGGGTAAAGATTAAGCTAGGAGAGTATGTACCCATTCCCCCCGTATTCGGTCCTCGATCCTGATCAAATATACGTTTGTAGTCCTGAGCTGATTCCATGGGTACTATGGTGTTTTCGTCCACGAAGCAAAGCATGGAAGCTTCAATTCCTGTGAGATATTCCTCTACCACTACCTTGTCCCCTGCAGAACCAAAAACTCGCTGTCCCATCATCTCATGGATTGCCTTTTCTGCATCCTCTTTATTTTCTGCAATGACCACACCTTTTCCTGCAGCCAAACCATCGGCCTTCAGTACCATAGGATACCCATATAGCCCAACTGATTTTAATAAAGATTCTTTATCCGTAAATTCCCTATAAGAGGCTGTAGGAATTTTATGCCGGTCTAAAAATTCTTTGGTAAAAGCTTTGCTTGCTTCCAACTGTGCACACTTTTTATTGGGGCCAAAGGTTTTAATTCCTGCTCCGCTCAGCACATCCACCAAACCTAATGCCAAAGGCACTTCCGGTCCTATAACCGCCATGTCGATACCTTTTTCTGTGGCAAATTGACAGATACCCTCTAAATCCTCTACCTTGAGATTTACGCACTCCGCTACCTGAGAGATTCCTGCATTTCCGGGAGCACAGTAAATTTTGCTCACTCTGTTGCTTTGAGACACCTTCCAAGCGATGGCATGCTCCCGGCCACCCCCACCCACAATTAAAATTTTCATAAACTTATCCTCGTTTTCTTTTTAACAAAATGAGTAAACGCTCTACCTTCTAATGCTTAAAGTGACGTAAGCCAGAAAAGACCATAGCGAGGCCCAATTCGTCGGCTTTCCGAATGGAGTCCTCATCGTTCATGGAACCTCCAGGCTGAATGATGGCTGTGATACCAGCTTTTGCCGCCGCTGTAACGCAATCGTCAAAAGGAAAGAAAGCATCCGAAGCTAAAACTGCACCACTTAAATCGTCGGTAGACTGAGAGATGGCATTTCCTACCGCCCAGATCCGATTCACCTGCCCCGGTCCAATTCCCAATGTCTTTCCATCTTTTGCTACTACGATCCCATTGGACTTCACATGTTTTACTGCCTTCATGGCAAATTTCAAATCTTTCAGTTCCTTTTCCGTGGGTGCCTTTTTTGTCACCACCTTTAAATCAGCTTCATTGTAGAGTTCTCCGTCTACCTCCTGCACCAGAATGCCGCCGCTTACCTTTTTCATGTCGATCTGCCCCTTCTGCAACGGAACAGAAATTGACTCTAATTTTAACAATCGTATATTTTTTTTCTGAGTTAATATTTTTAATGCCTCTTCTGTGAAACCTGGGGCTATAACGATTTCAATAAATATTTTATTGATTTCCTCGGCAGTTTTCCCATCCACAGGTCTGTTTGCTGCTACAATTCCGCCAAAGATGGATACGGGGTCCGCCTCATAGGCCTTTGTGTATGCATCATATAAAGTTTCTCCCGAGCCAATTCCACAGGGATTGGCATGCTTCACCGCTACGATGGTAGGTTCCGAAAACTCCCGCAAAGCTTCCACTGCGCCGTTGGTATCGTTGATATTATTGAAGGAAAGCTCTTTTCCGTGCAGTTGGATTGCAGTGGTCAGCGCACCTTCACAAGGTTTGATTTCCTTATAGTAATAGGCCTTTTGGTGAGGATTTTCCCCATAACGCAAATCTTGCTGCTTTTCAAAGGTTAAAGTCAAGTTATCCGGTAATTCCAAATTAGCCTGTTTCCTCAAATAATCAGAAATCATAGCATCGTAGGCCGCTGTATGTTGGAATACCTTTAATGCAAGCCCATATTTCGTATCATAGGAAATCTCTCCCTGCTCCTTCAGCTCATCTATCACTTTGTTATAATCCAACGGATCGCATATTACTACTACATCCTTATGGTTCTTAGCCGCAGATCGCAGCATGGTAGGTCCACCAATATCGATATTTTCTATGGCTTCCTCCAATGCTACATCGGGTTTTCTTATAGTTTCTTTAAAAGGATATAAGTTGATGACCACAAAATCTATGGTTTCAATTTCTAAAACTTTTAGCTGTTGCATATGCTCTTGTTTATCACGCATGGCTAAAATCCCACCATGCACAGCCGGGTGCAATGTCTTCACTCTGCCATCCAAGCACTCAGGAAATCCTGTGATCTCAGAAATGCCAATCACCTTTATTCCCTGATCCTCCAACGTCTTATGCGTGCCCCCGGTAGAGATAATCTCAACCCCTAAGGCTTCTAACGCCTTTGCAAACTCTACAACACCCCTCTTGTCCGACACGCTAATCAATGCTCGTTTTTTCATTGCAAACCCTCCAATTACCTAAAAATCGTCCATTAACAATTAACATTCAATTACTCTTTGCCATTCCAACAATACGTGCATAACTTGCATGAATCTATACCTACAGATTCCAACGTATCTTCCAATTCATGGTAGCTCAAACTGTCAAAGTTTAACCATTCACGAATCTTCTCAATCATATTTTTGTGACGTTCCGATTTGCTATCTACATATTCCGCCAAAATAGCTTCATCCGTAACCACATTCCCCTCCAAATCATTGATGGCTCTTCGAGTAATCAAGTCCATATCGCTGACCAGACGAGAAAAGTTCAGGTATTTGCAGCCAAACATGATGGGTGGGCAAGCGGATCTGACGTGGATTTCCTTGGCTCCGTTGTCACTTAAATATTTTACCGTTTCCGAAAGCTGCGTGCCCCTCACAATGGAGTCATCTATTAGAACAAACTTCTTTTTATTGATCAGGTCAAAGACCGGTACCAGCTTCATTCTGGCGATCAGTTCCCGGGCCTTTTGAATTTGAGGCATAAAGCTTCTGGGCCACGTAGGTGTATATTTAATCAAAGGGCGCGCATAGGGAACCCCCGATTCATTTGCATAACCCACCGCATGAGCAGTGCCACTGTCCGGTACACCTGCAACGTAATCCACCGATAGCTTTTCGTCGTGCTTTGCAATGCTGGCGCCACTTCTATAGCGCATCTCCTCCACATTTAAACCCTCATAGGTAGACGTGGGATAACCAAAATACGTCCACAAGAAGGTGCATATCCTCATGTTCTCTCCTGCTTGAGCAAGGGTTTGTACTCCCTCAGGAGTAATGAGCACGATTTCCCCCGGTCCCAACTCTTTCACCGTTCGGTACCCTAAATTGATAAATGCAAAAGATTCCGAAGAAGCGCAGTAAGTCTCCCGCTTTTTTCCGATAATCATAGGAGTTCTTCCATATTTATCACGAGCCGCATAAAGCCCCTGAGAAGTTAGAACCAGTATGGTAATGGAACCATCAATCTTATCTTGCGCGTATTTGATACCTTCAACAATATCATTCCCGGTAGAAATTAAAGAGGCTACCAGCTCTGTATTGTTAATCTCTCCTCCGCTCATAGCCATAAATTGGTTGTATCCGTTTTTTAACAGTTCCTCTACCAATTCCTTTTTATTATTAATTCTTCCAACGGTACCGATGGCATATTCTCCTTGACTGCTAAATACCGTTAAAGGCTGAGGTTCTCCATCACTGATGCTTCCGATACCCATAGTACCTGTCATTACTAATATTTCCTTTTCAAACTTTGTCCTAAAGGGTGCATTCTCAATATTGTGAATGGTTCTGTTAAAGCCTTCTTTACCAAGTACCACCATACCTCCTCGTTTTGTCCCTAAATGAGAATGGTAATCCGTACCGAAAAAAAGATCCATAACACAATCAAACTTAGATGCTACACCAAATAATCCACCCATTAAAAGCCTCCTTTCACCGCTGCTTCCTTAATAACTTTTCGGAGCAATCTATGCTCCGTCTCCAATACTCTGGCGGCTAAAGTGTCTGCCGAGTCCTCCGGATTTACCGGAACCTTTTCCTGTAAAATAATAGGTCCTGTGTCCACTCCTTCATCTACTATGTGAACCGTAGCACCACTTTCTGTTTCCTTATTGTCTAAAACCGCCTGATGTACCCGTTTTCCGTAGTATCCGGTCCCACAATATTTGGGAATCAAGGAAGGATGAATGTTAATGATCTTTCCTGCATATTCCCGGACTATAGTGCTGTCTAAAATACTCATATATCCTGCCAGCACCACCAAATCTGTTCCCTCATGTCGCAAAGCCTCTAAAATTCTTTGGTTGCGCTCCTTAGAATCCGGATAATCTTGGTGATCTGCCACCACCGTTTTGATTCCGTGTTTCTCTGCTCTCTTTAATGCAAAAGCTTGTTTTTTACTGGAAATAACCTGAACGATTTCTGCGTTTACAATGCTGAGCTCCGAGTCAATATTGTTTTTTCCTTCTTGGATTCCATCTATGATAGCTTGTAAATTTGTACCACCCCCGGACACCAGTACAGAAATTTTTAACATAACGAAACACCTTGGCCCTTCACGATGGTACCGATTCTTCGAGGTACATACGGACTGTTTTCATCATAACTTTCTTTTAAAATCTTCAACGCTTCTTCCGCTTCCGCTTCCTCTAAAATGAAAATCATTCCAATACCCATATTAAAGGTAGAGAACATTTCATCCAGATCCACATTGCCACACTTTTGAATGTATTGAAATATTGGGAGCCTGCTCCAACTGTGGGTATCAACGTTTACGCCTAAGCCTTCCGGAATGATACGAGGAATATTTTCAAAGAATCCTCCCCCTGTAATATGGATGAGACCATTGACGTCACATTTATCCAGCACGCTCCTGACTTCCCTTGTATAAATCTTAGTAGGTGTAAGCAAAGCTTCTCCCAAGGTCGTTCCCAACTCCTCCACGTAGTCTGAAACCTTTAAACCCATTTGATCAAAGAAAAGTTTTCGAACTAAAGAGTATCCATTGCTGTGAATGCCACTTGACGGTACTCCAATCAACACATTCCCCTCTCGAATCTTCGATCCATCTATAATATTACTTAGATCTGCCACTCCTACAGCAAATCCGGCCATATCATACTCACCGTCCGTATAAAAATCAGGCATTTCTGCGGTTTCACCACCTACCAAAGCACATTGAGCCAATAGACAACCGTCGGCAATACCTTTCACGATGTCTGCCACTTTTTCCGCCTGAACCTTGCCCGTAGCGATATAATCCAAAAAGAAAAGAGGTCTAGCACCCTGACAGAGCACGTCGTTGATGCACATAGCCACGCAATCCTGACCCACTGTATCGTGCTTATCCATAAGAAAAGCGATTTTCAATTTGGTGCCGACCCCATCGGTACCCGCCACCAAAACCGGTTCTTTTATGCCGTCCATGTCCAGCTTAAAGAGGCTTCCAAAGCTCCCCAGACCAGTAAGCACATTTTTATTAAAGGTTTTTTTAACGTGTTCCTTCATCAGGTTCACCGCTCGTTCACCTTCTTTTGTGTCCACACCGGCATCTTTATAAGTTAATTTTTCTTCCATGTCCTCTCCTTGTAAATCAGGCATCTTAAATCTCTTTTATTAATTTTATACAAGATGATAATTTGAATAAAATATTTTAAAACCTATAGTTTTATGGTTATCTACTTGTCTTTTTGAAATTCTTCATCAAAGGCAATGATTTCCTTTTCCATAGCTTCTTTATACTCTCGCATCTTCCCTCGAAGTTCCGAGTACTTTACAGACAAAATCTGAACTGCCAGTAAGGCCGCATTTTCCGAACCATCGATGGCTACGGTAGCCACAGGGATTCCCTTAGGCATCTGAACGATGGATAAAAGGGAGTCCAGGCCATCCAGAGTAGAGGACTTGATAGGAAGTCCAATGATCGGTATGGGTGTGAACGCCGCCATTACACCTCCTAAATGCGCTGCCTTTCCCGCCGCTGCAATGATGAGTTCAATCCCGTTTGCTTCCGCTTCGGAGGCAAACCTTTCGGCTACCCTAGGTGTTCTGTGGGCAGAGATAATCCTGGTTTCAAAGGATACGTCGAATTCTTTCAAGATTTTTTCAGCCCGTTCTACCACAGGATAATCTGACTTACTACCCATTACAATCGCTATTTTCATAAAACCCTTCCTTTCCTTATTCTTCTCTATAATAAGCTTCAACTTGCTTAACAATTTTTATTTTTTTCTTCAACTTACATCTTCAATTTTTCACAGATTAACTTGTTACCCTTTTGAATCTATAGCATTTATTTAAAGTACTCTATACCTGACTTAAACAGCTGTTGATCAAAGTTGCCAATGATATTCTTGTAGAGATTATATCCGATTCTTTCCGAATGTGCCATTTTGCCAAATATTCTTCCGTCAGGTGAGGTTATGCCCTCAATGACCATCATAGATCCATTGGGATTAAAAGGGCTTTCCATGGTGGGTTGCCCATCCACATTTACGTAACGAGTTGCAATTTGTCCCTTTTCTGCCAATTCCTGCATAACGCTATCATTTGCAATAAAACGTCCTTCTCCATGTGATACGGGCAAAGTGTGAATTTCCCCAATTCTGGCATTCGCCAACCAAGGAGAAAGATCAGAGACAATCTTTGTCCTTACCATGCAGGAAACGTGCCTACCGATGGTGTTATATGTGAGTGTGGGAGAGTTTTCATCCATATCTATAATTTTGCCATAAGGCAACAATCCCAGCTTAATCAAAGCCTGAAAACCATTGCATATTCCTAAAATAAGGCCATCACGATGCTCTATGAGATCTGTTACCGCTTCCTTAATCTTTGGGTTTCTCAAAACCGCTGTAATAAACTTGGCGGATCCATCCGGTTCGTCCCCACCGCTAAAACCTCCCGGAATCATTAGAATCTGAGATTCCTTAATATTTTTCGCCATTTCATCAATGGAGTTTTCCAATGCATCTACAGTAAGGTTCCTTAAAATTTGAATCTTAGTATCGCCTCCCGCCTGATCAAAGGCTCGCTTGGAGTCCATCTCACAGTTGGTTCCGGGGAATGCAGGAATAAATACCTTAGGTGTTGCGTAACGTACAAATGGCTTTCTCGGTCTTGCCAAAACCTTTTGCTGTTGACGAATAGGCTGTGAACCCAAATAATCTGCACTCTGATTTTCTTGAGCTGCTACAGATGGAAACACGGTTTCTAAAGGCTCTGTCCACTCCTCTAAAATTTCTTTTAAGGGTATGCCCATCACGTCCTTAGAATCTATATTCCTTCCTATTTTAATATAGTTTGCGTCCCTCAGAAGATCTTCCACACGTTCTTCCCTGGAGATTTCCACCACCAAAGCGCCGTAATGAGGAGAGAACATCTTGTCTCCGTATTCTTGCAGGTAGCTTTCTTCCAACTCAAGACCCATACCGTTACCAACAGCCATCTTTATCAGAGAAATGGGAACCCCACCTGTGGAGACGGTGTTCGCCGCTAAAATTTTTCTATCTTTAATCAAACGATAAACTACATCCAAATTCTTTTTATATTGATTAATGTCGATGGTGCCATCTTCATTCAGCTCTGGTGCGATTAAAAATAAGTTACTGTCATTTCGTTTTAAATCCGAAGAAATGATCAACTCCGCATCCGCCATAGACACCGCAAAGGAAATTAGTGTGGGGGGTACCTTCAAATCCAGAAAACTTCCCGACATGCTGTCCTTGCCACCGATAGCCGGGGTCCCCATTGACACCTGCGCATTTAAAGCTCCCAGTAAGGCGCTAAAGGGTTTTCCCCAACTTTCCTCATCTGTAAGTCGTTCAAAATATTCCTGAAGAGAAAGGCGTACTCCACGATAATCCCCTCCCATAGCTGCAATCTTTGTTATAGAATCTATCACCGCGTAAAATCCTCCCAAATATGGATTTTCAGCAGAGAGTTCAGGATCGAAACCGTAGGACATCAATGACGTACTATCCGTGTATCCATGAGTAATGGGAAGCTTTGCCGCCATCCCGGGAGATGGAGATCTCTGATAAATCCCGCCTAAGGGCATCAGCACCGTGCCCATACCGATGGTGCTATCAAAATTCTCAATTAAGCCCTTTTGGCTGCAACAATTTAGGTTAGAAAGGTAACTCTTTAGTGTTGTCTGAAATTCTTGAGAAGCCAATCCAACATTTTGGTCTATATTCTGCCGCAATTCAGAATTCAAAAGACCGGCATTTAGACCATCCAACTTAGTTTTGCCTGAGCCACATACAAAAACCTTTGTTTTCTGCCTTACGCCATTAGTATTTAAGAATTCTCTGGATAAGTCTAAAATACATTTGTCCTTCCAATACATTTTAAAGCGACCGGTATTGGTCACCTTAGCCACCGATACAGCTTCGAGGTTTTCTTCCTGTGCCAAAGCGATAAATAAATCACAGTCCTGAGGGGAAACCACCACGGCCATTCTTTCCTGTGACTCGGAAATAGCTAATTCAGTACCGTCCAGACCTTCATATTTTTTAAGAACTAAATCTAAATTGACTTCAATGCTATCCGCCAATTCTCCTATTGCTACGGAAACCCCACCAGCGCCAAAGTCATTGCAACGTTTAATTAATGCCGAGGCCTCTTGCCTTCTAAACAACCTCTGCAAATTTCTTTCTACCGGAGGGTTGCCTTTTTGTACCTCAGCACCGCAGGTGAGTATGGAATCCTGGGTATGTTCTTTGGAAGATCCTGTGGCACCGCCACAGCCATCCCTTCCCGTTCTGCCGCCTACCAAAAGGATACAATCCCCTTCCACTGGCACTTCCCTTCTCACATTTTTTGCAGGGGCTGCACCGATAACCGCTCCCACTTCCATACGCTTTGCCACATAACCGGGATGATAGATTTCAGCAACCTGTCCTGTGGCCAATCCTATTTGATTTCCATAAGAGCTGTACCCTTTTGCCGCCCCTTTAGTAATTTTACTCTGCGGCAGCTTGCCCGGCAACGTATGTTCAATGGCAGTTCTGGGATCTCCACTGCCTGTGACCCTCATAGCCTGATATACGTAGGAACGACCTGAAAGGGGATCTCTGATGGCACCGCCCAAACAGGTTGCGGCACCGCCGAAGGGCTCTACTTCCGTAGGGTGATTGTGGGTTTCGTTTTTAAACATTACCAACCAATCTTCTTCTTTGCCATCTACATACGCTTTGACCTTAATGCTGCAAGCATTAATTTCCTCAGACTGATCCAAATTATGCACAAGTCCCCTTCTAGTTAAAAGCTTGGCACCGATTACTGCCATATCCATGAGGCACATGGGGCGTTCCTGACTTTCTTCTCCATAAAGCTCATTTCTATAGGATAAATAATCTTCATAAGCACGCTGAATCATAGTTCCATAGGGAGACTCTTCAAATGCTACCTCTTTAATCTCAGTGAGGAAAGTAGTATGCCTACAATGATCAGACCAGTATGTGTCCACCACTTTTAGTTCTGTAATCGTTGGATCTCTTTGCTCCGTCTCTTTAAAGTAACGTTGGATAAACGAAAGATCTTCCAAGGTCATAGCCAAATTCAGCCGTTCCTTCCATTGAATTAACTCCGTATCCTCTTGCAGGATAAAACCGGTTAATCGCTCCACATCTGTAGGCGCGGTAAAATCCATCTGTAATGTTTCAGGCTTGTCTAAAAGTGCTTCGTGGGAATCCACAGGATTGATGAGATAGGCCTTTATCCGTAAAAATTCTTCGTCTGATATGGAACCGTACAGAGCGATTACCTTTGCATATCTTACAGTGGCAGAAATACTGCTGTCCATGAGTTTTAAACACTGTGATGCCGAATCGGCTCTTTGGTCGTATTGTCCCGGTAGATACTCAATGACAAAAACTTTACTTCCCGAAAGATCTATATTTTCGTCATAAACAGTATCGATGGGGGGTTCTGCAAAGATGGTATATTTGCTTTTCTGGTAGGAGGATGCGTCCAAACCTTCTATATCATAACGGTTAATTGCTCGAATATTATCCAAGTTTTCCAAATGTAGGTTGACTTTCACGTTCTCTAGCAACGCTTTACTTTCAATATCAAATCCTTGTTTCTTTTCCACATAAATACGATGAATCACCGGCTTCCTCCTTTTTTTATACTTTTATCTAAAGTAAAATTTAATTGCACAATATAACTAAAAAATTATTTTAACATATTTTTGTAAAAAAACAAAGAAAAAACGGAATAAAAATATTACATTTTAATTCCGTTTTTTAATAACATAGGAAATATTTTGTATGAAAGAAAAACGATATTTCCTTTTATTTTAAATATAATTTTTTAATTTTTTATTTAGATTTGAGCTGTTGCAGTCTTTTGTTTCAGATATGTGTTGCCGCATTTCTTCATTAAAATTAGCCTGCTGCTTTATTTTATCTTCAGTTGTTTTCTATACTTTTATCCTTTAATTATGGTTTTGATAACTTTTTGTCGTTTGGTTGATTGTGATTTTCATCTATATTAAAAGGCTTTTATACCTGCCTTGTATACTATATGAATCCATTCAATAAACTGTGATAGAAAAAGCAAATTTTATTTAAAAACTCCTCTGTTCAAATTGGCTGTTATACAAGGCTGCGTAAAACCCGCCTTGTTCCATCAATTCTGCATGATTACCTTTCTCAACGATATCGCCTTTATCCATTACTAAAATCACATCGGCGTCACGGATCGTTGATAATCTATGGGCGATGATGAAGCTGGTCCTCCCCTCCATAAGGTTTGCCATGGCCTTTTGAATTAATACTTCGGTTCTGGTATCCACAGAACTGGTAGCCTCATCTAAAATCATGACAGGGGTATTGGCCAAAATCGCTCGTGCAATGGTCAAGAGTTGCTTCTGTCCCGAGGAAATATTAGAGGCATCCTCGTTAATCTCCATTTCGTAACCTTTAGGCAATGTATGAATAAAGTGGTCAATGTGTGCAGCCTTTGCTGCGTTAAACACTTCTTCATCTGTCGCCTCCGGCTTACCGTAACGAATATTTTCCATAATCGTTCCTCTAAATAGCCACGTATCCTGTAAAACCATTCCAAAAAGTGCTCGGAGGTCATGGCGATCAATTTTGCTGATATCCACCCCATCTATGCTGATATACCCCTTGTTCAATTCGTAAAATCTCATGAGAAGTTTTACAATGGTGGTCTTTCCGGCTCCTGTAGGCCCTACGATTGCCACCTTCTGACCTGCTGCCACATGGTAGGTAAAGTCGTTGATAATGATGGCATTGTCGTTATATCCAAAGCTGATGTCGTGAAAACCAATCTCCCCTTTCAGTTGCTCCGAATTTATCTTTACTTTTTCTGTTCCGTGAAAAGCACGTTCTTTTAATTGTACGGGATCAATCTCCTCTTTTTCATTGATAAACTCAAATACTCGTTCTGCCGCTGCAGCTGTGGATTGCAAGACGTTAGCCACATTTGCAAGTTGAGATATAGGTTGGTTAAATTGACGTACATACTGTAAAAAAGCCTGTATATCTCCGATGCTCACGGACCCCTTCACCGCCAAGAAACCTCCCATTACACAGACGAACACGTAGGCAAGGTTCCCTACAAAATTCATGAGGGGCATCATAATGCCGGAAAAAAATTGAGATTTCCAAGCAGATTCATAGAGTTTGTCATTAACTGACTTAAACTGCCCAATAGATTTTTCTTCGCCGTTAAATGCCTTTACGATAATATGCCCTGTATACATTTCCTCGATGTGTCCATTGAGTTCACCCAAGAACTTCTGCTGGTTTTTAAAATGCTTTTGTGAAAATTTAATGACCACCATCATAAGCCCCCCGGAAAGAGGAAGGATGATTAATGCCACCAAGGTCATCATCCAATTGATGGTAATCATCATAATCAGAACCCCGATCAAGCTGAAAACGCTGGTTACGATCTGCGTTAAACTTTGGCTTAAGGTTGTATTGACCGTTTCAATATCGTTGGTCACTCGGCTCAATATCTCTCCATTGGTTCTAGAGTCATAATACTTTAGAGGCAATCGGTCCATCTTTTCCGAAAGATCCTTCCTCAGGTTATAAGTTACCTTTTGAGAGATTCCAATCATGATATAGTTTTGGAAGTAAGTGAAAACAGCACTGAGCAAATAGATTGCGCCTAAAATCACTAAAATTCTTCCCAACTCAGAAAAATCGACTCTTCCACGTTCCATCATGGAAGATACGATGGAATCCGTGGCACCCCCTAGGATTTTGGGTGCCAATATGGTAAACAAGGTACTCACCACTCCAAAGATGGCCACCAAAGTCAACCGGATCTTATACACCGTCATATACTTGCTCAAAGCAAACATTGTTCCTTTAAAGTCCTTAGGCTTTTCTCCTGGCGCTAACCCACCCATAGGTCCCCTACCGCCGCCCATAGGGCTTCCTTTTTCTTTGCTCATGCTAGTTCACCTCCTTTTCAAGCTGGGATGAAGCAATTTCCTTATATACAGAGCACGTGGACATCAGGTGTTCATGAGTGCCCTTACCAACCACAACACCTTCATCCAGTACGATAATTTGCTCTGCATTTTTTATGGTGCTGATTCTCTGGGCTACGATGAGAATGGTACTATTCCCTGTAGTTTCTTTCAGCGCACGTCTCAAAGCCAAATCCGTTTTATAGTCTAGTGCAGAAAAGCTATCGTCAAAGATAAAAATTTCTGGTTTAATCGCTAATGCTCTTGCAATGGAAAGCCTTTGCTTCTGCCCTCCCGATACATTTGTACCTCCCTGAGAAATTGCTGTTTTAAAGCCTTCGGGTTTGTCATTTATAAAATCCATAGCTTGGGCAGTATCCGCGGAACCTCGCAAGGTATCTTCATCTATACCATCCACAAATTTCTCCCCGTACAAGATGTTTTCCTCTATGGTACCGGAGAACAGCAAAGCTTTTTGAGGTACGTAACCAATTTTATCCCGCAATTCTTTTTGCTTGATATGCTTTATATTAATTCCGCCTATTAAGATTTCTCCCTCAGTGGCATCATAAAACCTTGGGATCAAGTTAATTAAAGTAGATTTTCCACTGCCTGTGCTGCCAATAAAGGCTGTGATTTCTCCCGGTTGTGCTGTAAAATTAATATTTTCTAAAACATTTTCATCAGCATCAGGATATTTAAAAGAGACATTTTTAAATTCCACTACCCCTCTGGCGGCAGAACTGTCATCGAAAGATTGTAAAACGTCTGAAGTCGGGTCTGTAATTGTGGGAGTAGTTCCTAAAACCTCAGCTACTCGGGTAGCAGAAACCAAAGCTCTGGGAAGCATGATAAACACCATAGACATCATCATAAACGACATGATAATCAACATAGCATATTGAATAAACTCTAATAGGTTTCCAATTTCCAGTAATTTAGTATCAATTTTCTTCGCTCCCGTCCATAAGATCAAGATGGAAACTCCATTCATAATCAACATCATCATAGGCATCATCATAACCATGATTCTATTGATAAATAGATTTAAGTTAGTCAATTGGGTATTTGTTTGGTCAAATCGTTCCTCTTCAATCCCTTCTGTATTAAACGCTCGAATGACTAAAATACCTGTCAGACGTTCATTCATCACTAAATTTAATTTATCTACTAATTTTTGCAGCCTTTTAAATCTAGGCATTGACAACGTAAAGATCCCTATCATCATAATTAGCACCAATACCAAAGCTAGTGCAATGGTCCACGTCATGGATGGGGAGGTTCTATAAGCCATGATTAAAGCGCCCACACCCATGATGGGAGCCATAAATACCATCCTGAAAAGCAACACTACAATCATCTGAATTTGTTGAATGTCATTGGTGGATCTGGTTACTAATGACGCTGTAGAAAACTGATCAAATTCAGGGTTTGCAAAATCAGTGACTTTTTTAAACACATCTTCTCTGATATGCATAGAAGACTTTGCCGCAATCCTCGATGCCAGATAACCAACCCCGGTAGCGCAAGCGGCTCCGGCTAAAGCGATTGCCAACATCTGCACACCACTGGACAATATAAAAGGCAAATTACCGGGTATGATGCCCTTATTTATAATTCCCGCCATATAATTAGGCAGTGCCAAATCCGTCATCACTTGAATGAACAGGAGCAGTAGTGCACCAAAGATGGCTAGCTTATAGGATTTAAAGTATTTTAGTAATTTAAACAATCCTCTTGCCTCCTTAAACAAATTATTATTTCCGACCCACAGGTCGGTCGCAAGTATCTATTATATACCTCGAAAAAATAATTTCAATATATTTTTTTATTTTTTAACTTTATTATAGGTATTTATCAGCTTTCGGGCTGTATATTACCTATAGTAAAAACTCCACCGGTCGTCCTAAGAATCCTGCAATTTCCAGCAGTACTTTTTTTGTTGTGGAGACAGAGCGAATCTTTACGTCACCCTCTCCCTCAATATACTTCCCATCTTTTCCTACTTCTAAGCTATTTTCTATGGACGCTCTCAATATTTCATTAAGTTGCCGATTTACTTCACGACTTTGAATAACAACCATTGTTTCAGTGCTTAAGAAAGCACTCCTGGGATCTAGGTTAAAAGAGCCCACCAAAGATAAGTCCTGATCAATGGAGTAAGTCTTAGCATGAATCGAGTGCTCACCTTGATATTCGTAAATCCTTATACCCGAAGCTATCAACTTTTTTTTATGATTTAAATAAGAAGAAAATGCCGGAAAATTAGGAGTGCTTCCTGCAGAATTGGTTAATACTTTGATCTCCGCACTAACACTTTTTTCATTTAGCAAGTCATCCAGATCCATCTTCTTGGCAGGTACAATATAAGGGCTTTGAATGAGAACTGACTCTTTTGCATTTTTCATTAGCTGATTAATTTCATACCACACCCATGGTTCTTTGTTTCCTCTGACTATAGGATTGTAAATCAAGGTTATTTTATTCGTTTCGACAGTGACCTCATCCCACTCATAGTCTTGATCAAACTGTTGTTTATAATCTTTTCTAACATTTATCAACTCATTTTTTAATTTTTTGATTTTCTCGTGTCCTTTTTTCTGCTCACTATCCGTAACATTATTCACGGATGCCTTGCTATACGGACTGTTATAAACTTCATTAAAATAGTTCTTAAAGCTCAACAACACACTGCTGTTATCGGTTTTGTCCTCATTATATATGAAGGCATCACGATCATACGTCATCTCGCCTTCATACCCTTTAGGGCTCCAAAATCTGTCACCAATGTTCCTACCGCCAATTATGGCACATTCTTCATCAGCTATAATAAATTTATCGTGCATCCTGTTATTGATGGTTTGAGGGTTAAAAAGATTCACTGGTTCATAAAACTTTAACTCTATATTGGGATGTATGAAAAGAGCATACATGACCTCCTTTTGATTCACCTTTAATCCATTGGCAACTCCATCTAAGAGAATCCTCACCTTGACACCACGATCCGCAGCCTCCAGAAGCAAGGCCCAAAACAACGATGTGGATTGACCCTTTTCCATGGAATAATAGGAAATATCTAAAGATTTTCTTGCTGTCTCAAGCATATGGATCCTTATAAGAGCAGCTTCTTCTGGCGTATCGATCACAGTTGCCCTATCCGGTCCTATCTCATCATCATAAAACCTTTGGACGTTGGATTGGGCCTTATAAGCTTCACTCACCTCTACGTCAAAGGAAAAAATGACTACACCAAAAAAAGTTACATAAGATATGGCTAAAACAGAAATAATGGATATAATTTTTTTCATTCAGATCCTTTCTTTCTAAATCGATTTTAAAATCTACTTTTATGCGTTAGCTATCCTCAATATATTATTGCCGGATTTCCCTTTAACTTTCACTTTAATTAAGGTCCAATAATATTATTTTAAAAAATATTATTGACACAATAATACTATACGTCATATAATATTATTATCATTATAAAAGGAGGACTATAGATTTGAAATATCCGGTTGCAGCAGCCTTGTTGGACGCTTGCGTCCTAGGTGTGTTATCCAAGGAACCCACCTATGGGTATGATTTGACACACAAAGTTCAAGCTACTATCGATGTGTCAGAATCTACCTTGTATCCTGTTCTTCGTAGGCTCTTAAAAGAAAATTGTCTAGTCACTTTTGATGAGCCATTTGATGGCAGGAATAGGAGATATTATAAAATCACCGAGAAGGGAACAGAGACTCTTCGATCCGATATAGAAGAATGGCATACCTTCAAAGAAAATATTGAAAAATTATTGATGGGAGAATACGGTTATGAACAAAAATGAATTTATACGGGAACTAAAAGAGAAACTAAAACGGCTTCCCTCCAGTGAAATCGATTCTGCAGTCAGCTATTATGAGGAGTATTTTAACGAAGCCGGTCAGGAAAATGAGCAAAATATCTTGGCGCAGTTGGACTCTCCTTCTGCAGTTGCGTCCAAGATTATAGGGGAATATGCCATAAATACCGCTGAAGAGCCTAAGGAGAAAAACAGTCAGAAAACGCTATGGATTGTCCTATTGGCGATCTTTGCTTCCCCAATTGCCTTACCGCTTGCTTTAGCCGTGGTAATCGTAGCCATAGCATTATTGGTCAGCTTATTTGCCATTTTCCTCTCCTTCTGTCTGGTCGGCTCCCTTTTAGCTGGAGGCGGAGTCCTCTTTATCGTATGTTCGGTTTTGATTATGTTTTCCAGCTTTCCTACCTTTATATTCTTTCTCGGGTGCGGTCTTGTGGCCATCGCCTTAGGGATTGCATTTGTGAGAGGTATCACAAAACTATTTAAAATCACATTTTCAGGAATTCAAAAAATGTTAGGAAAGTTTTTGGCAAAGAGAGGTACAAAATGAAGATTACTTTAAAAGTATTAATGGTCATCGTTGTTATCGGTCTGATTCTAATGGCTGTAGGTCTTGGTCTCGGTGCAAGCACTCAGTTTTACATCGACAATTCAGGTATCCATACTTCAGCAATGTTTAACGAAACCATAAAAAAGGAAAATACCGATGAATTTGACCAGATAGAGATTTCAGTGGCAGCTGCCAACGTGGAAATCATCCCATCCTCCGAGTATGGTTTTGAAATTTTAAATCATTCAAAACATAAAATTAATTATGAGCTCAAAGACGGAAAACTTACTATGGTGCAAAAAATTAATAAAAGTTTTAATTTAAACTTTGGGTTTAATGTAGTGGAGAAGGAAGAGATTAGAATCTATGTACCCAAGGAAACTCTGCTTAAGAAACTAAATATTTCTACCGCCAGCGGAAAAGTATACTTAGAAAAAATCCGCTGCGAAAAGGCTATCTTAAACTTGGTTTCTGGGAATCTGACAGCTACAGGAGTCCAAAGCCAAGGTTTAGATATCAAAATGATCAGCGGTAATGCAAATATACAAGGAACATTGACGGGTTCTAACAAGGTGGATATGATCTCTGGTAATTTGAACCTAGATATCGATGGGGCGGTTGAAGATTATAGTAGGAACATTTCAAAGATTAGTGGCTCATTATATATTCAAGGGGAAAAGAGTAATGACATACAATTTGTATCCTCTTCTAAAAACTCTTTTAACATTCAGATGACAAGCGGTAATATAAAATTCAATTTTACAGAATAATCAACTGACAAAAATTATTATAAGTATTCCATGATGGCTACTACCAATACACCTGCAATCAGTGCAAAAGTGGCCGCGCGTTGATATCCGTGTTCATGAGATTCTGGAATGATCTCATCGCTTACGACATAGAGAATAGCGCCAAAGGTAAAGCCATAAAAAAGCGTGGTTAATATTTGCGGTAAGCTACCCAAGATCACCCCCACAAGTACCCCGGGTAACATCATGATTGCCACCACCACACTGATACCAAAGGCCTTTGATTTTTTTAAACCCATAGCCAAAAGAGGTACTGCCACAATCAATCCTTCCGGAATTTTTTGAATGACCATGGACAGGGCAACCACAATGGCATTCTTCGTTAAACCTTCACTGAACACAATTCCCGTTGCCAACCCCTCTGGGATATTGTGAATTGCAATGGCGATAACCAGTAGCATAGTTCTGTTACCCCCGCTTTTACTTTGACTCTCTTTGAGATTTCCATTATCAAAGTGAATATGCGGAACGAAACGATCTATCAAACAGATGAAGGCGGCGCCCATAAAAACGCCCCCCATTCCGATCAGCAAGTGAAGGATTTTCAATGAAGAAAAGCCTTCTATGGCACCCATGCCCCAAAAAGCCGTGGGAAGCAGACCCACAAAAGCAGCGGTTAACATTACTCCTGCTGCAAAGCCTAAAATAATATCATTTGTTCTATGAGAAATATTCTTGAATATTAGTCCTAAAATAGAACCAAAGATGCTAGCGCAGATAACAAAACCCCCCGCTAGAATACCGTAAAGCATAATTACCTCTAATTCCCTTATTTTATTGCATGGAATGGATAAGGGGGCAAGCTTTTTCCCCCTTATCCATTTAGGAAAGTAAAACCGAACTTCCTCCCCTATTAAGTTTTCGGATAATCAACGAAGATAAATCGATTACATCTTTTCCATAAACATTAAGTCTTGAAGCTTAACTCCATGAGGATTAACGTCACACAGGTCGTTCAATTAAACTTTAAACTTGACCGCGAATTGCACTTATTGCAGTTTTGAAGATTACCCCGGGAAACTCCTTTTAAGGTTAAAAATCAACTTTGGTGTTGAGGTTGATTCGGTCAATGGCTATCTGCAATCTATTTATTTTCTGCGAGATTGCCTTTAAATCATTCTTGCAGGTATTCACATCGTAAGTAGCAGCTGTCAATTGAACATTCCCATTTTTATCTACATACCGCGAAAGAGCTTCCTTATCCCCTAAGTAATGAATTTGATTCTTTTCGTGGTTTAACTGCGCCAATAGGACCAGACATTCCCCTAAGGTCATATTGAACTCTTCCACCATAGTGGTGTAATTCGCCTGATTGAGGATAAATTTGTTTTTTCTGATTTCATGGTCTATGTTCTGGATTTTATATCTTGTCTCCCCGTAGTTGTATTCCGTTTCCGGCTTCTCCGTTCCCTCAATATACGTTACCTCGCAAGTACGCATCTCTTTGTGCAGAAGCAGAGTTTTCTCTTCTTCCAACCTCTTGATGTCCTTAATAATCTCAACAATATATTTTTCCATACCTTTCCCCTTTCCGTATCATTTTCTATATGACACAAAAAATTTATGCTTTAGCTGTTATGGTTTGTTTTGTGAAATTTCTTTAAATTCCCTATTTTTAAACTTCGTTCTTCCAGTATCCTGTTGATATCATCCAATTTAATTCCTTGCTCAATCATCAGAACAGTGATGTGATAGAGCAGGTCGCAGATTTCATTTTCCAAGTCATTTTTTGCAGCATCAGTGGAATCGTTTTTCAGCAGTCGTGCAGCTTCTAAATTTTTAGCAGCAACAACCATTTCACTGCATTCTTCTCCACATTTTTTTAAGATTTTATCTAATCCCTTTTCGAAAAGATAGCAAGTATAAGAATCCTCAACATAATTATCCTTCCTATTTTCTACCACTTGAAATAATTTTTTCATGTATGTGCTCCCATTTATATCAATTTTAATTTTTGCCTTATGCCGATAATCAATTCTATTATATCAAATTTTTTTAAGTTTAAAAAGTTTGTTTTTAGTAATATTTTAAAATCATTTTATTTTAAAGATATACTTTCTCCAAAAAAACAAGTTTTTTCTCCTGTATGGCAGGCTGGACCGGTCTGCTCTACCACTAACAGTAAAGTATCTCCATCACAATCGGGAATAATACTCTTCACCTTTTGTACATGACCTGAGGTCTCTCCTTTATTCCAAAGTTGATTTCTGGATCGACTAAAAAACCAGGTATATCCCGTTTCTATGGTTCTTTTTAGACTTTCCTCATTCATGTAAGCCAACATTAGCACATCTCCTGTGCTATACTCCTGCACGATAGCCGGAATCAACTCCCCCTTAACAAAGTATTGCTTAATATCCATAAAACTCCTTCGGCTGTGAACCTTTTAGGTCAACATGTTATAACAATATCACGCTTCTATCATTATAGCAGATAAAAGATAACCATTAAATAGAATTGTAAAAATAGTCAGTATTTATAAAAATAATTAGATTTCTATAAAGTTAGTTCGTTTATTATAAAAAAGGTGGCTTCGCCACGTTAGTGCGGGCGTTGCCCGCAATTTTAAGCGGTAACCTTTTTTGATATTCCAGAAATATCGCAAGCGATATTTCCTACATAATAAAAAAGGTGGCTTCGCCACGTTAGTGCGGGCGTTGCCCGCAAATTTAAGCGGTAACCTTTTTTGATATTCCAGAAATATCGTAAGCGATATTTCCTACATAATAAAAACGTTAAGCTATAATTTAAACTGCCCTAACTGGGATATGATGTTTTCGCAGTTCCTCTTTGACCTGCCCCACCGTAAGTTCTCCATAATGAAAAATCGAGGCGGCTAAAGCAGCATCCGCACTGGTTTTTTGAAAGACCTCCGTAAAGTCAGTCACCTTGCCGCAACCTCCTGAAGCGATTACCGGAATATCCACCACCTCACATACGGCATTGAGCATCTCCAAATCAAATCCTTCCTTTGCACCGTCCGTATCCATGGAAGTCAGGAGAATTTCCCCCGCACCCAAGCGTTCCGCCCTCACTGCCCATTCCACAACGTCTATTCCTGTGTCTATCCTACCACCGTTTACATAAATATGAAACTTTTCTTGCCCTACCTTCTTTCCGTCTATGGCCACCACCACACATTGATTTCCAAATTTCTCTGCCGCATCTGCAATTAATTGAGGGTTCTTAATGGCGGCCGAGTTGACCGATACTTTATCAGCTCCTGCCAATAAAAGCTCCCGAAAATCCCCCACGGTTCGGATACCTCCCCCCACGGTCAGTGGAACAAAAACGTTTTTTGCCGTCCTTCTCACCACGTCTACCATGGTACCACGCCCCTCGTGGGTAGCGGTAATATCCAAAAATACAATCTCATCCGCTCCCTGTCGGTCATAGGCCATAGCACATTCCACAGGGTCGCCTACCTCTTTGATTCCAACAAAGTTGATTCCTTTTACCACCTTGCCATCCCTTACATCTAAGCAGGGGATGATTCTCTTTGCAATCATATTTCTCCTTATATTCTACCGTTATGCATCAGTTTACAGGCCTCTTTCAGGGATAAGGTTCCCTTGTAGATGGACTTTCCACAGATGGCACCATATAAATTTCTTTCTAACAGATTTTGAATATCCTCCATCACATGGATGCCGCCGCTGGCGATAATATTGCAAGAAACCGCTTTTTGAAGGGCCTCTAACTGTTCCAAATTCGGTCCTGATAGGGTTCCATCCTTAGCGATATCCGTATAAATAATGGTTTTTACCCCGATTTGCTCCATCATCTTGGCCAGCTCAATATAGTGGATCCGGCTGTCTTGCAGCCAGCCTCCCCCAGAGGCCATACCATCCTTTGCATCGATACCAATTGCAATCTTTTCTCCAAACTCCCTGACCGCTTCCTTTGCTAACTCAGGATCCTGAATGGCTACCGACCCCAAAATGATCCGTTCCACCCCGCCTTCTACATAGGCTGCCATGTCCTCCGGGCGCCTGATGCCGCCTCCAACCTCAACTTTTAATCCCGTATTTTTCACAACCTCTAAAACGATATCCCTGTTGACAGGTCGCCCTGCAACAGCTCCATCCAGATCCACCATATGAATCCATTCTGCCCCGCATTCCTCAAAGGAACGAGCCGTCATCAGGGGATCCTCCGCCACCTTTTCCACAGTGTTAAAATCTCCTTTGGTCAGCCTGACACATTGCCCATTTTTGATATCTATAGCCGGTAATATAATCATCTTCAAAGCCTTTCTCATTGTACAAACTTACAATCTATTTCCTTATTTAATAAAATACTCGATTATCAAAAAATCATTATTAAATTTCATCAAACACCCTAATTATAAACTTTTAAACCTAATTTATAATTCCCAAAAATTCTTCAATAACCTCAACCCGGGCTTTCCACTTTTCTCAGGATGAAACTGGGTACCATATACATTTCCCTTGCACACCAAACCAGGCACTTTTCCCCCGTATTCACTATAAAAAGAAATGTTTGAATCATCGGTCTCCACTTTGTAAGAATGCACATAGTAGAAGCGATCCTCTCCTCGAATCCCCTTGGAAAGTGGACATGGGTTAATTATATTCACATCGTTCCACCCCATGTGAGGAATTTTCAGACCTACTTCACGAGCATCCCCAAGAAAAACCACTTTTCCACTAATGATTCCTAAGCATTCCGTCTCCCTGAACTCATAACCCTTTTCAAATAGCATCTGCATGCCCAAACAAATCCCCAATAGAGGTTTCCCCTCATAGATTTTCCCCTTGGAATCAATAAATTTCGAAGAGACTTCTTGCTTAATGACCTCCACCAGACCTGTGGAAGTAAGCTTTTCCATGGCATCCGGTAATGCTCCCACACCTGGTAAAATCAGCTTATCCGCCGCCTTTATATCCTCCGCATTTGAAGTGATGATACTTTCAGCCCCGATATAATCCAAGGCATTTTTTACGCTAAAAAGATTTCCTGCGCCATAATCGATGATAGCAATCATAGAAGCACCCCTTTAGAAGATAAAACTTGGTTTTTATCTCGAATCTGACAAGCTATTCCCAGAGCGTGGGCAAAGGCCTTAAACATAGCTTCGCAAATATGGTGATCATTGGAGCCATAGAGCAAGTTAATGTGTAGGGTAACGCCTCCGTTCATGGCAAAGGCTCTAAAAAACTCTTCCACCATCTGCGTATCCATATCCCCCATTCGGAATCCCTTAAACTCCCCCTGAAATACCAGAAAAGGCCTGCCACTAACATCTACATGGCATGTGGCCAAAGCTTCATCCATGGGTATGGTAAAACTACCATAACGAGTTATGGAGGTCCTGTCTACTGTGGCCTCTTTGAAAGCACTCCCCAAGGCAATGCCGATATCTTCGATGGTGTGGTGACAATCCACCTCTAGATCGCCCTTGCAGGTCAATTGCAGATCAAAACCACTGTGAACGGCAAAAGCGGTCAGCATGTGGTCTAAAAATCCTACGCCTGTTCGGATGTCATGCTGACCCAACCCATCCAAATTTAAGGTCAACTGGATATCCGTTTCTTTTGTCTTTCTTTTTAATTCCGACTTTCTCATTTTATTCCCTGCACCTTTCATATATCTTCCTCCAAACATCATTTCAAGATATTTTTCTATCTATCATATCTTTTCTGGATTCAATTTCAATCTGTTTTCAAATCTTTAAAAATGTCCTCTAGGGCTGCGAAAAAAGCGGCGTTTTCCTCAGAATTTCCTGCTGTAATTCTCAAATATTGGCCTAAAGCCCTGACAATGATGGATCGATCCAGCAGTCGACTGTAGACTGTCTTTGCTACGGATTCAGATGGGAGTTCCAGCAAAACAAAATTGGTCTCTGTTTTGACCACTTTTGTTTTGGAGGTGAAAACTCCCTGCAATGCCACAAGTCCCATGTACAGTTCTTCTCTTCTGGTCAGAATCTGTTCCCTTGCCTCTTGAATGTAATCGCTGTGAGAAAGAATCACTTTGCCTACCGCTTGGGTTATCCCGTTTACATTATAAGGGGATCTGACACAGTTTAAGGCATCAACGATGATTTTGTTTGACACGGCAAATCCCAAGCGTATAGCGGCTAATCCCCAAGCCTTGGAGCAGGTCTTTAGAATAATGAGGTTATCGTAATTGTCCACATCCTTTAGTAAAGATTCGTCCGAAAACTCCATATAGGCCTCATCCAATATGATCAAGGTATCCGTTGCCTTGACGATCTGTTCAATTTCTGACCTTTTTAAAACCAAAGAAGTAGGACTGCAAGGGTTGGAGAAAATCAAAGCTTGTGGATTTAAGGAGATTAACGCTTCAATGGTTTTATCAACGTTGATGGACAAATCTTCATTTTTATAAATCTTCAAATTCCCTCTCTCGTAAGTTTCCCCATAGAAACCGTACATGGAGAAGTCTGGATTCAAGGTGGCGATGCGATCCCCTCGCTGCAAAAATGCTCCTAAAATCACAGTAATCAGTTCATCAGATCCGTTACCCGCTACCACAAGCTGAGGGTCTATGCCGTAGGCTTTCCCAAATGCCTGCCTCAATTCCACGCAATTAGGGTCGGGATACCGATTGAAAGGGATATTCTTAATGGCTTCCCATATCTCTTTTTCATACAATTGACCCGGGTTAATAAAACTCTCATTGGCATCCAGTCTAATATTATAGGTTCCTGCCACAGGATCATAGGGTGTTAAATTTTTCACTTTATCGTTCAGTTGGTACATGCGCTGTTCCTTTCTTTAAATATTTATTTTACTAGTACAGCTTCAATATCGTTTAATCAAAAAACCTTACCTTAATCGAATTGGCGTGAGCTGTCAGGCCTTCTTTTTCTGCTATGGTTACGATGTGTTTTTCTGCCTTTCTCAGGGCCTCTTCGGAGTAGTATGTGTAGCTGATTTTTTTTACAAAGCTGTATACGCCCAAGGGGGAGGAAAATCTAGCCGTTCCCGAAGTGGGTAGCACGTGATTGGTCCCGGAGTAATAGTCTCCCAGTGGTTCCGGTGCGTAGCTTCCACAAAATACAGATCCTGCGTTTTGAATTTGAGGCAACAGGCTCATGGGATCCTTTGTCATCAATTCCAGATGCTCCGGTGCAATTTCATTAGATAGTTTTATCATTTCGTCCAAGGATTCACAAATAATAATGGCTCCGTAATCCCTTAAGGAGGATTCAATAATCTCCTGCCTGCCCAACTTCTCCAACTGCCTTTCCAATGCCTCTATGGTGTTTTTCGCCAGAGTTTCATGGGTGGTCAAAAGAATCGCCGCTGCCATTTTATCGTGTTCCGCTTGACTCATCAAATCCGCCGCAATAAATTCCGGGTTGCCCGTCTCATCTGCAATAATGAGAATTTCACTGGGTCCTGCGATCATATCGATATCCACCTGACCGTAAACCAACCTCTTGGCTGTGGCCACATAGGCGTTTCCCGGTCCCACAATTTTATCCACCATGGGAACGGACTCTGTACCGTAAGCTAATGCCGCAATGGATTGGGCTCCTCCGGTCAAATAGACCTTGTTTACGCCTGCCACATGGGCTGCAGTTAAAATGTCCGGATTGGCGCCAAAGCTTTTGTTTCCATGGCTGTCTACAGTGACCGCGGGGGGAGTGACCATAACGATCTCTTCTACCCCTGCGATTTTGGCAGGGATACCATTCATCAAAACAGTAGAAGGATATGCCGCCGTTCCACCGGGAACGTAAATTCCCACCTTGGATAGTGGTCTCACCATCTGTCCCAAAACAATCTGATTTTCTTCCTCAAGAGAAGCACCTTGTCTCAAACCGACTTTTCGCTTTAACCCCATTTGGTAGCTATCCTGCACTTGATTTTCATGATAATCCCTAATATTTTCAGCGGCTTTTTCCAAAGCTTCTATAAAGTCAGGAGAAGCGCTGTCATATGCCGCTTTGATCTCTTTGGCTTCAATGATAAAGTTCTCTGGAAAACCTCCGTCGAATTCTTGCCCATATTGTTTTATCGCCTTATCTCCAAATTCTCGTACATGATTGATGATATCCTTGACTGCCCCTGTAATCTTCTCGTCTGTTTCCGTATTTCTCCTCTTCATTTCAGAGAAAAAGGTCTTTAAATTTTCACGATTGGCGTAGATAGTTTTAATCATATAGTGCTTCTCCTTTAGTTTTTTGAACTATTACTTCATTTAATTCGTACTTTAATTTTACCGACAATCTCCTCAATGGAGTTTTTCTTTAACTTCATTCCCGCTTCATTGACGATAATTCTGGCAGATATATTCTTAATGTCCTCTATGACCTTTAGCCCGTTTTCCTTTAAGGTGGTTCCTGTCTCTACAATATCCACAATCCCGTCCGCCAAATCTAAAAGAGGTGCCAGCTCCACCGATCCTTCTATCTTGATGATCTCTATGTCCATGCCTTTGTTTTCAAAGAAGTCAGCGGTTACCTTGGGATACTTGGTGGCGATTCGCTTTGTGTTGTATCCGTTATAGAAGTCGGCGTTCTCGGGGACTGCCAAAGCAAATTTGCATTTCCCAAGCCCTAAATCTAGGACTTCATAAAATCGACCGCCCATCTCCGATATGGTGTCCTTGCCTACCACTCCCATATCGCAGACACCGTGTTCCACGTAGGTGATTACATCGGCCGCTTTCGCCAGCACCACCTGTATGTTGGTATGAGGAATATCTAAAAGAAGTTTCCTTCCTTTATGAATTAAATTACTTACATCATACCCCATATCCGAAAATAATTGAACTACATCTTTTTCTAATCTACCCTTGGTTAAAGCAATCCTTAATTTATTGGTATTTTCTGGCTTGGTCGAGATTCCACCTTCTTCTTCTTTAAGTAGATTGGACCGAAGTTGATCCACATTGATTCCGAATCCCGTAGCTGGCAAGTTGTCTCCAAAATCCCGAAACAATTCGTCATACCTTCCTCCCGAAAGCACCGGTTCTCCCGAGCGATCCACGTACCCTCTAAAGATCAAGGAACTGTAATATTCCGCTTGGTTTACCAATCCAAAGTCGATGATCAGCTTATCCTGCAATCCTCTGGCAGCCAGACCATCATAGATCTTCTCTAAATAGGAAAGCATCTGTAATGGCTGACTATCATAACCATGGAATAACTCCTTGGCTCTTTCCAAAGCCTCCTTGCCTCCGAAAAGTTTTGGTAACTCTTTCAGAAGCTCTGCAGATTTCCTGCTTTCTAAGCAGAAGGTGGGGTCATCCTTTGATGATGAGGTTACGTTCTCCAACAGATCGGAAAGGGCTGTATAGTTTTTTGCTGAAATCAACTTGTGAACTCTGTTTTTGATTTCCTGATCAGTTTTCAGACTCTCCATAAGGAATTTAAAAATTCCAATATGCCCAATTTCTATTCGAAAGTCTTTTTTCGTACAAGCGGTCAGGGATTCTATTCCCAAGGTCAGCACCTCTAAATCCGATTCAAAGGTGGACAGACCTATGAGCTCTATTCCCATCTGCATGATTTCACTATTTTTTCCACGATGTTCAGGCTGCTGCCTGTAAACCCTTTGGCTGTAATAGAGTTTGATAGGTAGTGTGTGGTTCTTAAGCTTTGTAGAGGTCATCCGCGCAATAGGTATGGTAGAGTCAGGTCTCATGACCAAAAGTCTGCCTTTGTTGTCTATGAGTTTATACATGTTTTCCTGTGGAAAATACATGGAGTTGGATGAAAACACATCGTAAAATTCAAAGCCGGGGGTAATCACCTCACCATATCCTTGAGCTTCAAAGAGATCTCGCAAGATGCTCTGAACCTTTCTCAAGGCTTCACACTCTCGAAAAAGTAAATCTCTGGTGCCTTCCGGCGTAATCTTGTTATTTTTTTTCATTTGGAAGTCTCTCTTTCCTGAAAATATTTATTTCTATATAATTGTTTATTTGTATTTAAAAATACTTTATCACATTAAAGTAATAAAGTAAAGATATTTTCTGTTATTTTTTTAAATTTTAAATGTAGACTTAGGACTGATTAAATATCTCTATTGGGAATATAAATACTGTTTTAAAAACAAAGAGTTTCCAGCAAGGTAGTGAGGAATTTCCAACATCGTTCCACGGAGGAAATGCTCATTCTCTCCATGGGGGAATGGAAGTTCCAGCAGTTAGGACCTACGGAAATAGCATCTAAGTATGGCATGTGTTCCAATAGACATCCGCACTCTATCCCTGCATGAACCACCGTGGTCTTCATGGGATAGCCCCACATACCTTCAAACACCTGCATTGCCTTATTTCGCAGCTCCGATTGGGGGTTATAAGGCCAAGGGGCATACTGAGCAAAAAACTCGAAGGAGGCTTGGAATGTTTGACATAGAGCTTCTATCTTGTTCTCAATGAAACGACCTGTGGATGGCAACCCGTTGCGCATTTCCGCAGTGATGGTGAGATTTCCTTTTTCCAGCTGAACAACTCCCATGTTGATGGAGCTTTCCACAACACCAGGTACAACACCGTTCATCTGCTGAATTCCGTCAGGAAACAAAAGTAGAAAACTTAAGAGTTTTTGAAAGGAATCTTGTGTTAATATGTTGATTCCCGAAGTCTCAAGCTCCTCTTCAGTAACGGTAACTTGCAGATGTGGCGCCACCTCTTCAAATTCCTTGCAAAAAACCGCTTCGGTTTGTTCGATAAATGTTTTGTATTTGTCAACCTGCCCCTTGTGTAAAACAACAACAGCTTTTGCCTCTCTGGTGATGGCTAACCTTGAGGTTCCACCGGCAAACTTACTCAATGATGCTTCAAATTCTTGTAAAGATTCTAAGAGAATTCGTATCATCAATTGGATTGCGCTACCATGTCCACGATGAATATCTTCTCCGGAATGACCTCCCGGTAACCCTTTTACATGCAACGACAAGCACATGCTATTTTGCATATTCGCTTTCTCGTCCCATGGATCTAAAGTAACCAACGGAAGCTTTACACTCAGACCTTGGCCCCCACAGCTTCCTGCCAACACTTCGCCTTCTACGGCATGATCCAGATTTATGAGCCGTTTGGCTGTAAAATGTTCCGGCGAAACGGAGTTGACTCCTCGAAAGGTAGATTCTTCCTCCACAGTAAGCAACACTTCCAAAGGAGGATGCAACAATTCCGCACCTTCTAACAAGGCCAAACAATATGCCACGCCGATCCCGTTATCTGCGCCTAAAGTGGTTCCTTCTGCTGCTGTGAGAGTATCTCCATCTACCTTAAATAGAATTGGATCTGTTTCAAAGTCATGATTGCTACTGCTCAGTTTCTCGCATACCATGTCCATATGGGCCTGCAAAAGCACAGGTTCTGCTGCTTCATATCCCTTTGCGGCAGGTTTTTTGATGATTAAGTTGTTATTTTCATCCTGAATGGCAGATAACCCTTTAGATAATGCCCATCCAAAAATGTAATCGCTAAGGGCTTTTTCCTTCCCCGATTCTCGCGGAATTGAAGATATCTTCTCAAAATGCCGAAACACCACAGCAGGTTCTAGGTTGTTGATCACTCCCTCTGTCATAACCCTCTCCTTTATCTATATCCGATGCCCACTGCCACTACTAATGCTACGCAAGCGATGAGCGCCCAAATTGCCCAAAGCGGTGCCAAAAAACGAAACCACTTTTTATAAGGCACATGGCAAATCGCAAGGGCTGCCATGATTTCTCCACTGGTGGGTGCAATTACATTGGTAAATGCGTCCCCCAATTGGAAGGCCAGAACCGCCGTCTGCCTGGTAATCCCCAACAAATCGGAAAGTGGAGCCATAAAGGGCATGGTAATGGCCGCCTGCCCGGATCCGGATGGAATCAAGAAGTTCAAGAGGTCCTGAAGAACAAACATGCCACATACGCTGACTTGCGCTGGAAGACCTGCAATTAAATTGCCCATTCCATATACTAAGGTATCCATAATTTGTGCATTTTGAAGGATGTTTGTGGCTGTATAACACATACCGATAATCAATCCTGCCCAGAGCAGGTTCTTTGCTCCCAATACAAAGGATTCTGCCACTTGGTTTGGTTTGAGCCGTCCGATGATGGCGCACAAAAGACCCACAATCAGGAAGATTCCTGCCATTTCATCGATGTAAAATCCCAATTTGACTACGCAGATACCCACGGCTACAAATCCACCGAAAAATACTAGCAAAATTAGTTTTTGAGCAGCGGTAATCTTTTCTATCGTGTTTAATTTACTCATGTCCAGTTCTTTCTTATAAATTTCATCTATTGCGTACATGGATCCGCTTTGTGGATTATGCTTTACCTTCCTTGCATGGAGCGTTACATAAATAATCGTTGCCAGAAGCAAAACGGAAAAAACGACAATTCGATAGCCCATACCGGAAAACATAGGAATGCCAGCAATGGTTTGCGCAACTCCTACGGTAAAGGCATTGGTCATTCCTCCGGCATAACCCACTGCAGAGGAACAAAACAGCACCGCCACCGCCGTAAGGGAATCAAATCCGCATGCCATACAGACTATGTACATCAAAGGCAAAAACGCAAGGTATTCTTCACAGCATGCGGCCATTGCCGACACCAAGGAAAACACCACCATACAGGCAGGAATCAACACCAGCTCTTTTCCTGCAGTTTTGCGTATTACATTAGAAATCCCGGCGTGTAGCGCGCCCGTTTCCTCCACAATTTGAAAAACTCCTCCCAAAATCAAAAGAAATGCGATAATGTAAGAGGCATCTTGAATGCCCAATGATAGAGATGTAAATAGGTCAAAGATTCCAATAGGCTGGTTTTCTACATACTCGAAAGAGTCCGGAACAATGGTATTGTATCTGGCACTGTTCTCGTATCCTGGAATAGGTTGTCTTTCAAAGGATCCCGCAGGCACTATGTAGGTAGCGGCCGCGGCAATAAGAATAATAATTGCTAAAATAATCATGGGGTTGACAGCCTTTACTGCCTTGTCTTCTTCTAGGCTAAGTTTCTTTTCTTCATTCATTTTTTCACGCTCATTTCATGTTCTACGATACTATACGGATTTAAGTCTTCTAAAAGATTTTAGGTCAATGATACTTATTAAACGAATGAATTTATTTTATTACACTAAAGCAAACCTGTCAACAATTCTGTGTTTTCGTGTGGTTAACTTATGATAATGTCCCCATACCGCAAACGTGGAAATGGCGGAATCAAAAGTTCCTATTTCCATCGGTCACCCGCAAGGGGCGACTCTCAGCAAGGTACGTTCTTTGATATGACCTCATATGGTCTTTGACGATACTTCCTACATATAAAAAAAGAACTACTGAAAAATTACGTTTCAATAGTTCCGCTTCCTTTAGGCATTATGTTATTTACTTTACCTTTGCTTTTATGTAATAAATCGCTTTTCCGATTGCACGAAATTTGTCTTCATATTCAGTAGTGACATTTTTTGCAGGGAAACAATCTTCATGCAGATTCTCCGAGATTTCCACTATTTTAAAAGATTTTTTAAAGAGATTATCATTCTGCAGTTCTTTTAATTTTTCAAACTGATCTAGGGTGAATTTATATAGGTCTTTATTATCTGTTTTGATAGCTATAAATCCATCTTTTGCAAGTGCGTAAAGGTATCCCTTTAGATAATTGCTATGGGTGAGGCGTCGCTTTGCATGCCGATCTTTGGGCCACGGATCACTAAAATTCAAATAAATCCCCTCTAGTTCTTCTTCCGCAAAGTGGTCTTCTACGCCATTGATAAGTCCATGAACAAAAATCACATTGGATACATTTGCCTCTTGAGCCTTTTTTAAGGCCCCCAGCAGAACACTCCCCTGCTTTTCTATTCCAATATAATTTCGCTGAGGAAATGCTCGTGCCAACTCTGTTAAAAACTTGCCCTTCCCGCACCCCAGCTCCATACAAATGGGAAGTGGTTTTTCAAAATGCTCTTTCCACTTCCCTCTGCATCGATCCGGCGAATCTATCAGAATTTTGTCAGCCGAAAAACTCGATATCTCATTTGAATTTCCGACCTCTATGAAATTATCCTTTATTTCCAATATTGATCGTTTAAAGGCGATCAGCTTTTCTTCTTCATTTTTTATTTTTCTTTGTCTCATGCTCTCCTGTTTCCTTCTAGGTTTGCCATATGCAATTACAAGTATGTAATTGACATCAAAATCATCTGTGATAATATATAGATAGAAAAGGTTACCGCTTTTTGAGTGGCGGTCAATCCTAAATTCAGAGATTTAGCATTTTTAATAGACTAAAACCTTTGTTACCATTGTAGGCAAGTTGCATATCCAAATTATTACCGCCAATCCATCTTACTAACTCCATTTTATCATTTAGGATGGACACATAATGGGTTTTTTTAAATATTTTCAAAGTTTTATATTTGTATTTGTTTAGTCGTTTTCATCTTTCGACTCAAAAAAATATTCTATTTCACGCCCCGCATCATCGATTGGTAACATTTTACGGCGAGATAATCTTTCTTTGGCTTCAACAAGAATTTCCCTTATCTTGCGTTCAAAATCGGCTTTTGGAGGCATTGCAGTCCAGTATTCCGCAACAGCAATTCCCGACTTATTAAGTTCTAGCAATTCTACCTGTTCTCGGCTTGCGGCGGTGCAAAGAATAATGCCAATCGGTGCATTCTCACCCTCACGCCGCTCATATCGGTCAAGCCACTTTAGATATAACTCCATCTGCCCCTTATACTGTGGTTTGAATTTTCCGATTTTTAATTCCACCGCCACCAAGCGACATAAATCACGATGATAGAAAAGTAAGTCAAGATAAAAATCATCTTCATCAATAGTCATTCTTTTTTGGCGAGCTACAAAAGTAAAACCGTGTCCAAACTCCAGTAGGAATGACTCAAGTTCTAAGAGGATAGCTTTTTCCAAATCTGCTTCTGCGAAGTTATCTTTTAGTCCAAGCACATCAAGCAGGTAAGGGTCTTTGAATATATTAAACGGTAATGCTGTAGATTCGTCAATTTGGGAGTTGGCAATTTCTTTTCTTTCAAATGCTTTGCGAGAAATTTGTCTTCGTAATTCCTTTGTACTCAATTTGCACTGCACCGATTCATTTGCGTAAAACAATCTCGCTTCATTGGTTTTTAATGGAAGTATTTCAATAAAATGCGACCAGCTCAATTGTGACGCCAGCGACGTCACAATCTCGAAATCGTTAAAATTTTCCGCAAAACGCATCATCCGCCGCAAATTGTGAATATCAAAAGTTTTTCCGTATTTTGTTTCCAATTGTGACGCCAACGTCGCTACAATTTGCTTTCCATAAGCAGCACGATTGCCATCAAGTATTATGGAATTCACATAATTTCCAATTTCCCAATACATCAAAGTGATTTCGCGATTCGCAAAAGAAGCAGCATGAAACTTACGTGTTTCAATAATATTTGCTACACGCTCTAAAACCTGAGTTCTATCAATTTGCATTTCATTTTTTATAATTAAATCTTTAGCTTTTTTATTCATAAAATGACTCCTGTTCTGTATAGGCAGGTTTGCGTCCATTATTTATTCGCCCATATATGGGCTTCGATGTAATCCATTCAAGTTCCATACTTTTCACCTCGCAGAATAACTACATACTATGATATAACGCTGTTGGGAATAAATCAATTTAAAATTTGCAAATATTTCTGTCAAAAATCGTTTTGCTCCTTGAGATACAACGTTCTGATTTTGCGGAGCGATTATTAATAAGATACATTTGTTTTTAGTGTTTCCTTAATTTTGTACTATCTGAGGAACATTTTGAATGGTGATAATGATATCAAAGTTGCTTTTTATTTTACCCTCTGTCTTAAAGTAAATTTCATAAGACCCGACATCTTGTGTTTTTTCAATGCTCCACGCAGTGCATGGCCCTGCCAAATTCCCTACTGTCAAAGAGGTCTGTCGATTGTTTTTTACATATCCAATTTCGAATACTCCCTCTTCATTGGAGGAGCTTCCCGTTGAATTTCCCGTAGAAACAGAATACACTCTTACAATGTCACCCGCTTTTAATTGAAACCCTTTACCACCGTCGAGGGAAAGGATGGTTCCGGTTTGAGACGCCGTTAGATTTTCTGCTTTAAAAACTTGAAATTCAGTATTTGGATAAGGTAAAATAAAATCAGGCAACCCTATTTTTTTTAGTTGGTCATAGGACAACGACGAAGTTACATCCTTTACGGGTATTGTTTTCATATGATTGATTTCCTTAACCACATTGATATCACCGCCAACAGTCGTTGACTTATGATTATCGCCTGCGTTGCTTTGCGCATATACCGTAAAAATTGTGCTTAGCACCATGATTAGAGTAACCCCTACCATTAACATATTTTTTCTTTTCATTTTTTTCTCCTTGATGATTTCTTAAAATTAACTGATATTTTATTATCAAAGTACTTGAGTTAAAGCACCAATGACCAAATCTTCTCCACAATAAGTGGCTGAATAAAAAACATGGCACCCCATGCGAAGGTTAAATAAATGCAGAGCTCATACTTAAGTCCATGGGTTTCCCCTATTCGGCAGACCTCTAACAGCTTGGGAAATATCTTTTTTGCTACCCAAAACAGGAAGTATCCCACAATGGTTCCCAGGGTGTTCATGAGCAAATCATCTATGTCTGTAGCCCTATGGCAGAACAACTGCATAAACTCAATAATTACCGAAAGACCGAATCCCAAAAGCGTTGTGAGTAGAAATTTACTATACTTCTCCCAGAGTAGCGGCACTAAGAGTCCAAAGGGAACAAAGAGAATCATGTTCTCGACATATTGAAGGTAGTTATAAGTCACATCCTGAAAAGGAACCATATTGATATTGGCATCCATCCTTATGGAGGTGATAGAAGGTATGCCCGTCAACGTAAGAATCCCAATCAGTAAATAACAAAATAGATACGTGGTGATTCTTCGAGTTATGGAAAATTGAACGCAACTTAAGCGATATCTTTTTATACTCCAATATTGATATAGCAGCACCATAGGCAACAATGCTATAAATCCCGACAGGGAATCGATTAAAATCATAAGTAAAAACATTTTCACACATCCTTTCTAATTTATCTTTATCTTTTGTTGGCTTCTGTTTTTTATAAACGATTGGCTTTCATGTGATTACTATACCGAATAAAAAGAACTTTGAGTGGATTTTAGCTTAACATCCTTCTATAATTCTTGAATGTCAAAAGTGTTACTACGTTGATGCCATAAAGTTCACGTTCAGGACAGATTAGACTATATTTTTAGATCAATTTCATTTATAATCATTCATATGGATTATTGTAGGGAGGCATTGGGATGTTAAAAGTAATCATTTGTGACGACGATAAATTCATGTTAGATCTATCCGATAATTTAGTGGAAAAATGTATGGATTTATATAAAATAAAGGCACAAATCTGTTGTGTTACCTCAGATTTTAACGAAGTCATTCATTTTATAAAAAAGAACGAAAATATTTATCTTTTCTTCTTAGATTTAGATTTTGGAAAAGGAAACTTAAATGGCATCGATGTCGCAAAACAAATTAAAGAGTTGCAACCCTTGTCAAAAATCGTCTTTGTAGCCAGTCATGCTGATATGGGAATGACCATTCTAAAAAGCGGGGTGGAAGCTTTTGGATTCATAGAGAAAAATATAGATACCAACAAGATGTTAGTGGGATATCGGAAATACATGTCATTGGCTTCCGGGTTAACTATGGAAACCAATACTTCTGATATGCAGGAAGAAAAAAAGGTGGGCTTGCCTGTAGGAATCGATGAATACGTCTCAATTCCTCTTTCTCAGATTCTTTATGTAGAATCTGACAAAACCACGTCTCATTTCGTCTCTTATCATACTGTGGATGGCTCCAGTATCTCTGTGAGAGACACCATCGAAAGGGTTCTTGAAACCCTTGGCTGTGGATTTATGAAAAGCCACCGTTCTGTAATCATCAATAAAAAATATGTTGTAGCCGTTGCCAACGGGCTTGTGAAATTTGCCAATGGTCAAGAAGTCAATTATTCAGTTCGCCTGAAAAATGAGATTATCAAACAGTGTCTAAGACAGGAGTAGCTTTATGTATCTATATTTACCTACAGTATTAACGCAATTGGCTCTTCTGCTTTATGTAGGCGGATTATATATGATAAATTATTTTTACACCAAACTTGCAATGGGAAGGATGATTTTATATGGTACCGCCTTTGCAGTCCTTGGTCTATCAACTTTTTATACTTTTTATACGAGAACTGCCGGCAGTGTTTTTTTGTCTGATTTATTGTTGGCTTTTATATTAGTTTTTTCCATTTACATTCTGAGGTTTATCCGGTTAAACCTTTTAGATTATTCTATCCTGTTTTCTATCTTTTTGTTTAAAGGTGACCTGATGGTAACCTTGGATATTTATTTGGGTCAATGCTTGTTTATCTTGATCATTTTTATTGGAATCATAAGCATTTATAAGGTAAGATTAAAGGTACTTAAGGGAAATATTTTTAACGCTTGGCTTACCTTTATCCTTTTGCTCTTTGAAAGTTATTTTTACAACTTTTTATTTGGTTATTTTGTGAGGAAATTGGGCTATTATTTTGAATCGCCCCTTGCAAAATTGACTATATGGGCAGCAGCAGCATGTCTTGCTGCCATCATGGGTATGGGTTTTATCTACGTTTTAAAGAGAATTTTTCACACTTATTTTTACGAAATCAATCAAATGGGAAAGAGGTATCCTAGTTTAGAAAAATATTTTATCTATATCACTTTCGGTATTCTGTTTTGTATACTGTTCATTCATCTTGGATTTGTTTTAACCAACGGTTACAATTTTCAAATTTCTAACTTGTTAACCATTTTCTGCATTTTAGCCTTGAATATACAATTGATTTATCTCACGTTAATTTTTAGAGTGAGTTATTTAAAAGAAAACCTTCAAAATAAAGAATTAGAAAATGAAACCCTTTCCCTGTATTCCTCTCATTTAGAAAAGAACATGGATACCATTCGAGAAATCAAACACGACATAAAAAATATCTTTTTTACTATGGGTCGATATATAGAAGAAAGCGGTAACGAGGAAATGAAATCCTTTTACTATGATAAAATATATCCTTTTGCTTCTGGTGAAATAATGAAAAATGACCTTCACGGAAAGTTAGTTATGATTCCCAATGAACATTTAAAGGCTTTTTTATTCTATAAAATTTTGCAAGGCATGGAAAGAAATATAGAGGTGCATATTGAAATCAATTTACAGCCCGAGGATTTTAGAATCCCCATAGACTTTACAGATTTCATTAGGATTTTAGGAATTTGGATGGATAATGCCATTGAGGAGTGCACCCAACTTTCAAACGGGGAAATCTGGATAAAAATATCCCAAAATCAAGAGATTGCCTCTTATACTGTAAAAAATACAATCAGCCCGGAAACAGCTTCCATAGGAATCCAATTAGGCAGATCGACAAAGGGTGAAAGTCGAGGGAAAGGTCTGTTAATCGTCAAGGATACCGTTGAAAAATATGACAATGTCACAATCAATTCTTATGTAAAGGATCACTTGTATGTGCAGAATTTATCTGTTTATTTAGGTATTGGCGAATAAGAAAAAATAGTTGATTATGAGTTAAGCAATGATTAAAATAGTTTTTAATATTATTATGGTTAAGGCGTGAAAGACCAAAGCTTGACCTAAGGGGGCATCCAAATGAAACTAACATTTAAAACTCATTATACAATAGATGACTTCATTCAAATGTACGAGTTGGAAAGGAAATATTATACGGAAGATCATATCACCCCATATGAAGAGGCATACCGATGGCATCTCAAATATCCTTGGAGTAGCTGCGCTTTGGAAGATCAGGGGCGAATTATCGGTTTTTTGGACTTATTCCCTATAAATGAAACCCTGTTTCAGAAAATTAAATCCGGCACATACAATGATTGCGACCTTACTTTTACAGATATCTGCGATATTACCAAAATGACGGAAGGTCATGTTCACCTTTTCCTCAGTTGTGTAGTCATAGAGGAAGAATACCGAAAAACAGAGGCTCTTTCCATGTTGTTCAAACACCAAATTGAATTTTATGATGGATATGTGAAAAACGCTGAAATGAAGGAATTAAGGATTCCTGATGGCACGTGTCAACCCAAAGGCATACCTCTTCACATTTCCCATGTAATCACTGATAACGTCACTAAAGATGGAGAAAATTTCTCCAAGCGTTTAGGATTTCAAAAAGTGATCGACACTCAATTTGACTCTGTGATATACGTGCAAGAATATAAAGATTTCCGACATTACTTCAACAAAGTTAATTAATAATTTTGAATAGCAAAATCAATGCGTCTCAACTATTTTATTTCTATAAAAGAATATAGCATATCTACCACCTCAAATATAATTTCGTCAGTGGCGTTTTCGATGAATTCAGCATTTCTAATACCTACGTCTAGCATTTTTGCTTGATCGCATAGGATAACTCCAGTTGTCTTGATTGTATTTGGAAGAGCAACGTGAAATGGATGATATTCAATAAATATTTATTGACAAAGAAATTTTATTCGTTTATACTACATTACATAAGTAACGTAGTATTGTGAATGGTGAGATATGAAAATTAACTTTGACAATCTAAAGCCTGTATACCTTCAAATTGCAGAAGCAATAGAAGATGATATACTCTTTGGGCGGCTCCAAGGGGGTCAACCCGCCTACTCTCAGCTGACCATATCCAGGGAGCTGAATGTAAATCCCGCCACAGCAGCAAAAGGAATCAATGTTTTAGTGCAAAAGGGTATATTGGAGAAACAGCGAGGACTTTCTATGGTGGTAGCTCACGGTGCAGTAACGGCACTACTAAAAGAAAAAAAGGAAGAATACTTTCTCAACCTCATAAACAACCTAATCCATGAGGCAGAAAAAATAAAACTTTCAAAAGAAGAAGTCTTTGAAATTATCAAAGATGTTTATAAGAATTGGGAGGAGGGAAAACGACATGAATGAATGGATGATGAATGTAAAGAATTTATATAAATCCTATGGAACCAAACAAGTATTGAGTAATTTATCCTTTGGCGTCAACGAAAATGGAATTATTGGATTAATCGGAAAAAACGGATCGGGGAAAACCACTCTTTTGAAGCTTTTAGCTGGAAGATTAGAAAAAACTCAAGGGATAATTTCTATCTTTGGTAAAGACCCTATGGATCATATCAGCACTCAATCGCAGCTGATTTATACTTACCACAACTTAGAGTATGATAAGCCCTTATCACTTAAGTCCATACTATTTAATTACAACTTGATGTTTCCACAATTTGATATGGAGTTTGCTCAAAAATTAATGAATTACTTTGAGCTTTCCCCCAAGATGAAATACAAACAACTTTCAAAGGGAATGGGTAGCACCTTTAACTTTCTGTGCGCACTGGCCTGCCGATGCCCATTGACCATGTTTGATGAACCTATTCTGGGAATGGATGTAACTGTGCGGAGAGATATTTATCAGATACTGCTCCGCGATTTTACCGAACACCCTCGAATCGTTATAGTGTCCAGTCATCTTCTATCCGAGCTGGAAGGGATTCTTTCCCACCTACTTCTTTTGGACAACGGCGCTCTGACCTTGGACTCATCCATGGATGAAATACGCCAAAGCGCCTACCGTCTAGATGGGGAAAATACCGCATTAGTTAACTTTTCAGAAGGAAAAAAGATAATCGCACACAAAACCGGTGCCCTTCAGAGCTTTTCTGTCATTCACGAACCTCTGACAGAGGAGATAACCCAAAAGGCTCATCAACAAGGTTTGGATATTTCTACCGTTAGAGTAGAAGATTTATGCATTTACTTAACCAAACAAGACAAGGAGGATGGACTGGAATGTTTATGGGAAAAGATGAATTAAAAAATTTAAAAGATTTAATCAAACTTAGATTTAGAATCAATAAATGGTCTTCAATAACTCTCGCCCTTGTAATTATTGTTTTTTATGTAGGAAATATCCTGCCCCTAACAGTCCAGTTGCTTTCTGGCACCTTTACGGCGACCTCCTACTTCGTACAAGACATATCCTTTAGCTTTTTCATTGGGTTAATTGTAGGTCTATTGCTTATGGAGTTTTCTTATGGTCAAAGCAATACGCTTCTTGCAGTTTTTCCACAGACCAACAACACTCGTTTTATATCCCATCAGATATTTCAGTATTCTTATATCCTGTTGGTAGCTTTACTTTTTCTAATCTTCTACCTTTTGCAGTACGGGTTTATGAGGCTAATTACGGCAAATATGGAAGAAATCATGATTGCACCTGGTTTTGATCTCAACGCAATAGTCAGCGGACTATTCGTATTTATCCTGTACGCATTCTTGTTGTCATCAATCCTCGCTCTCTGCGGCACTCTCATAAGAAGATTTAAGTTTTATGCAATGGGTTTCTGGGTAGTTGCCTTGTTATTAATCCTAACCAACATGGCAAAGTCCAGAGCCCTAATCTCCCAAGCGCTGAGCTTCGTCACGGGAGAAAGTGATCTATGGTTATTTTTTATAAAAGGTTTCTTACTCTGGGTAGTAATCGTAACACTTTCCCTTTGGATTAATAAGAACACAATCTACTACCAAATTTCTCATAAACCGTATGCAGGTATGGTTTTAGGCGGAATCATCCTTCTTTTAGTTTTGGTAACTGGACCTGCAATGTTATTTATGACCAATTTCCAATCTTTAGAATATGGATCTACAGCGGAAGAAGTCTCAGAACCTTGGGAAGGTTATGAAAAGATAACATATGATATATCCAACTTAAATAAGGGAAGTAAAATTAACCTTATAACCAATGAGCATGTCGAAAAAATGGAGTATGAAAAAGAATATTTCACAGATTCATTCAAATTATATATAGTTAATTATGAGGTTTTAGAATCAATCCAAGGAGATACATTGTCTATTTACTATAAACTGCCTGAGGGAGTGCTAAACGGTTTTAGTTTGACGAATATGAGAAAACCTAGTTTTAATGCCCACTTAAAAGGAAACACCCTCTCATTAGATTATACTTTTAAAGAAAACCGCAAGGCAATCATTATGCCCATCTGGTCCATAGCTGGACAGTTTGACCAATTTTACAGCCAATATAGGAGTCAAGATACATTCGCTGGTAACTTTGGATTTTCTTACTCCAGAAACCAAACGGGAAGTATATATTTAGAGATTGAATAAGCGCACGAATGTTAAATAAATTACTATATTAAATTAAAAAAAACTATTTTTGATTTACCTTATAAAAACAAGCTTCATTAATTTACTAGAAGCTTGTTTGTTTTTATTTTATAACTCACCAAAATAGAATATGTACTGTTAGCATCTTTAAATATTTATCAATTAATATAAATAAGATTGATTATTGAATAAACACAAGTATTTTAAAAATCAATTATAATACTGAGTGTAAAAGGGTTTCTGCCTGAGATATCCTCTCTGAAATATTGCTACTCTTTTTTTCTAATTGAGCTAAATCAAAAACGTAACCTTTGTTTTTATCAAACTGGTTATGTCTCTTTAAGCGTTTCATATGCTTTAACATGATTCTATTGCTTGCATTGCCACCTTGTATAGATTTTTTCATAGCATTTTACCTCTCCTAAATATTATATACTAAATTCTAAGTTATGTGTCAACTTTTATTTAATCGATATTACAAATTTTTTCTAAAGTACTTTGCATTTCACCAGCTAATTGTAAAGAATATGCATGGCTCATAAAAACATTCCTGGCAAATTCTTTAACGGATTGTTTCGTATTTCCAAATAAATATTCGCAAGTGGTATCAATCTGCACCAAAAAATCTATTGAATCACCCATATATCCAATTGGAATCAAGATGCATTGCTTGATATTAAGCTCATTTCTTGCCATGTTGTATTTTCCTAATTTCTCCTTTATTTCTTGCTCATTTAACAAAACTCTAATCTTGGGGTTATTTTCAGCAAATATTCTTGAGCAATATAAATCAGACTCAATATGAATTTCAGTTGTTTTCCCAATATCCGTATAATCACCTGTAAGAATCGTAGTAAGTGGATTAAAAGCGATACATTTAAACGATTCTCTTTTTCTTTGGAATATAAACACGGAATTAATTTGAGACATTTCTGTCATTTTATCCATCATCGAAACAATATTTCTACTAATCGTAAGTGCGGCGGTTTGAACTCCACATTCCTCTAGTATCGATGAACAATTTTGTTTGCGATCATTATACTTTGTAAATTTGTTATATTTAGCTAAACAATTATGAAATGCTAAGGATTGCGCACAATTTTCGGTACTAATTTTATTAAGAGATAACATAAACCATTCTATCCCTAAGCTCTTTTGTTTATTATAATGATTGATCCAGGCAAATAATCCAATTATTAAGCTACTAATAATACATATTATTACAAAATATTTTTTATTGCTTCCGTAAAATTTTTCCCAAGAAATTGTTATGATGATAGGGATAGCCAACTGTGATACCGCTTGAATGATCGGATTGCTTAATATGACATATAGTAATTGAAATATTGCTTTATTACCGGTTGACGGACGAAAATGATTCTGCATTTTTTCGGCTACTTCTTTAAGTTTATGTTTAATACTCACTCTCAACTCCTTAAAATAATTAGAAAAAATTATAATTAAAAAAGTCTATCTTCGTCGTTAATTAAATTATATCATAACATGCCAATACTACATTGTAAAGTCTGCCCCAAGCTATTCCGTAATATTTGCTATAACCTACTTGTTATCCAAATGGCTATCTTTAGGAGTAACATTTTTATATTTCATCAATCATGCAATAGACGTTCTTTTTTCAACTTATTTTTCTTTGTTAATATTTTAATGCACCCATACCCCATCAAAGCAGCTATTAATAAACAGAAGAATCCTGCATAGATTGATATTTCCGTTTTAAGATTAAAATACAGCGATAAATTGTTTAGTCCGAAAATCATTTCCATAATTAAAAACGGTAATATAAGAAAAATTATTCTGTTGAGATGCTTTATCCTTGAGTCAATATCAGAGTAAAGGTCAAATGAACCGTTTTCCGCTTTTTTTCTGTAGTAAACCCAACGCAACAGACTTCCTATTTGTTCTACCCCTGTATCTTCAAGAAACTTGATATATCGAACACTTTCCGTATGAGAAGGCATATTATCAAGCAATTCCAGACGGTAAGCATATTCTCCTGGAGTGCCCTCTTAAAATACATATCTACAAAAACTTACACCAGTCAGATTCAAACCCTTGGCAGACATTTCATTAAGCCACTTTTCCTCTTTATCAAAATCCCATGCCCAAAACCATTTATGAATGATGTGTTTCATTACCGTAGCCCTCCTATCATAGCCTTTCCATTCTCCAACAATTCTTCAAGACGAATGATTTCAGTCTTCAAGATCTCTTTACCCTGCTCCGTGATTTCATATTCTTTTTTTCGGCTGTCCTTTTCCCCTGGCAATGCATGAATCCAACCCTTTTCAAGCATGGTATTGATTGCGCCATATAGGGTGCCTGCCGCCAACTTTACTCTGCCATTGGTCATAGATTCCACATTTTGCATGATGCCATAACCATGTAACGGAATGTGAAGGGACAGTAAAATATAGTAGACTCCTTCGGTCAAGGCAACATTTGTTGTATTCAACATAAATTAATCGACCTCCGTTATATTATCTGACGATATATTATCTGACGATATATCAGATTATGATATATCGTCTTACGATACAATTATAACGGCGGTCGATATAGATGTCAATCATTTTTTTAATATAGATAAAACCAATTTATTCCTACTTTGCTCCCGTCATAAAACGGCCTCTAGAAAATTGTTGCGGAGGGGGGGATTCCTTTTGATAATCCCGAATCACCTGCTCTATTTGACCAATCTCTTCCCTATTAAAATAAAGCATTAAAAAATCACAGGAAGAAAGTTGGGTCTGTTGATCCGCCATGTACAGAGGAACGCTGTTATACAATTCACTGACTCCAAACCTGCACCCAACGTAAAAACTGATTCCTTTCCGATCCTTTAAAAACCCTCCCCGTTGACTACAGCTTTTGCAATCCATACCGTTTCGTAAGGGGCAACTGCGGAATACCATAAGAGGAATATGTCCATAAGCAATCACCCCAAGTTTTGGTCTAGGATTGTCAGAAAAATCACTATTACAGATCTCTGAAATGCTCTTGCTGGAAATCTCACAGGATAATTCCAGAGTTGACACCCCTAACTTTGAAAGCTCCATGGCTGCTAGGGTATTGGTACAATTTAAAGTGTAACCACCCATGATCTCAAATCCATACTCCCTTGCAAGTTGAAGGGTATCCAGGCTACCTACACGAACACGGGTGATCCCTCTTTTCCTTGCAACCTCAAGATATGATCTAGTCGCCTTCTCCACATCTCCCCAAAGCACTCTTGGCATGTCTAGAACCAACCGATCAGACTTTTGTTTTGCATGGATGTTTTCAACCCCCTCCAGAGGAATGATGATCTTATGGCAATTGTCCTGAATAAACCGACTTAAAAGATTCGCACTACGCAATCTAATGATCAACTCTGGTTTTGTAGGTTGGGCTTTCCGATTCATGGTTTTAGGCAAAGTAATTGCGGTATAATCGATCTTTGGCTTCCATAAAGCGATGGCTTCCTTATTGAATGGGAACTCTAGATTATTCTCAGTTTTTTGAGTTTTTTTAACCTCTAAGGTGAGTTGCTTGTCGCTATTGGTGCGGGTTCCAAACATGTGCCGACCTGTTTTTCCGTCCAGATAGCCGTCCGTGAATCCACTTCTGGAAAAAATGTTTTTCAGCAATTCTTCTTGCTCTCCCAAAGATTCGCCATTGACCGCTCTATATACAGCGTAGGTGGAATGACGGACATAATCGTCGGATTTTAAGCGCCCCTCTATTTTCAAGGAGGTGACCCCAATCTTTGCAAGCTGGGAAATCCTTTGAAGCAGAGAAAGATCCTTCAGAGAAAGGTCATAACCCGTCCCATTTTTAGCCTTGAATGGCAGACGGCAAGGTGCGGCACATAACCCTCGATTTCCACTTCTTCCCCCTAGAAAGGAAGACATATAGCATCCCCCGGATAAGGACATACATAGCGCCCCGTGTACAAATACTTCCGTTTCTATATCCACTTTCTTTATGATTTTCTCTATCTCTACCAGAGAAAGTTCCCTTGCCAAAACCACTCGGCTAATGCCCAAATGGCGAAGAAACTTTGCCCCAGAAATACTATGAACACTCATCTGTGTAGAGGCATGGATGGGCATATCCGGGCATATTCTCTTGACTAAAGAAATGATTCCTAAATCCTGCACAATAATTGCCGAAACTCCCGATTCCGCAGCAATTTTTATAATTTTGCTGGCAGCCTTCAATTCAGAGTTGTAACAGACCGTATTCAAAGTCAGGTAAACACGTACCCCCCTTTCACGGCAATAGGTACAAGCCTCCTTTAGCTCGTCATAGCGAAAAGAGACTGCCGTCCTTCTTGCATTCAGTTCATCATTTAACCCTAGATAAACGGCATCAGCACCGCCATCAACGGCTGCGATTAGTGCCGACATACAGCCGACCGGTGATAAAATTTCAGGTTTGTTCAACTTTCGCTCCCTTCACACATGAATTCTAGTGCCTCATATCCTCTATATTATAAAGAACAAAAGAATCCATGTCGAGCATCTTATTGATAATTTGGCTTATTATTATTCGTTTTAGCCACAATCATGCTAGACCTCCATAAATGATTGTTTTTACTTACGGTCTAGCATTGGGCAAAGTTCCGTTAAAGCAAGGATTTTTATCAAGTATAAATAAAAAACTTGACTTTCTATGAATTTCTTCGTAAACTTACTAATTAGTAAGTAAGTTATTGGATAAACAAACGAATCAACCAAAAGCTTAAATTTTTATGGAGGGGATATGTATTATGAAAAGTAAAAGAGACGAAATTATAGATTTCGCCATGGTGCTCATCCGAAAAAAAGGCTTTTCGGCATTCAGTTATGATGATATTTCTAAAGAATTAAAAATAACGAAAGCGGCAGTTCATTATCATTTTGAAAAAAAGGAAGATCTAGGAATTGCAATTTGCGATGCCCTTCAACAGGGGTTGGTAAAATGCTACGAAAAAAGTTTACTGGACAATGACTTTCACCCTTGGAACTTTATTGAAAGTAGAATTACTAGGATTGAGGCCAGTGCAATATGTCCTATTTCCAGTTTACAATCAGATTACGATAGTTTACCGGACTCTATGAAAGAAAAATTAAAGATGATTAGCAAAAGTGAGTTCGATTTGTTTTTATCGCTCATAAAAAAATACGCTCCCGATTTCAAGGATGAAACATCTGCAATCACTACCATAACCAGTGTTAAAGGTCTGTTGCAATACAGGCGAATCATGAGTGAAGAATTTTATTTAAATACGATTAAACATATAAAAGATCAATTTCATAAAACATTAGAAAATAAGGAGGTCAAATAAATTGAAAAGAGTTGTAATAACAGGATACGGAGTCATCTCTTCGTCAGGTAATGATGTGGATACACTTTGGAATCGTGTAAAAAAAGGAATCAGTGGCATTAAAAAAATTACAGATCCTGAGTTTTCAGAGATAAACTGTCGTATAGCTGGTTATATTGAAGACTTTGAAGCAAATAAATATTTGGAAAATAAGGAAATCAAGCAATTTGATTTATACACCCAATACGCATGTGCCGCTACAAAGCAAGCTTTAGAGCTCGCCGGTGTCACCGATGATAATTTTAACAAGGATAGAGTAGGTGTCTATATCGGTTCTGGAATCGGCGGTATTGATACCATTTTAAAAAATCACGGAGTATTCTTAAAAACAGGCAGCAAGCGGGTCTCACCCTTTATGATTCCAATGATGATCAGCAACATAGCATCTGGCATTGTGGCTATTAAAACGGGCTTTAGAGGTCCAAGTTTTTCTCCTGTAGCTGCCTGTGCCACAGCAAATCAAGCAATCGGCGAAGCCTTTCTAAACATCCGCCATGGTTATACCGATGCCATTATCGCTGGAGGAGCAGAATCATCCATCAACGTCCTATCCTTCTCAGGTTTTTCTAATATGAAAGCCATGTCTACAAACAATGATTTTCCAGAGCAAGCTTGTCGCCCATTCGACGATCAACGCGACGGTTTTGTTATGTCGGAAGGCGCCGGGATTTTATTCTTAGAGGAGTTCGAACATGCAAAAGCTCGCGGAGCAAAGATATTAGGAGAAATCGTTGGATATGGGGCTACCACTGATGCTTATCACATTACTACCCCAGATTTTAAAGGCGCTGAAAAAGCCATGAACCTAGCCATAGGAATGGCCGGTATTTCGCCATCTGACATCAATTATGTCAATGCACATGCTACCGGAACGAAAGAAGGCGATAAGTCTGAAACCAGAGCCATTAAGGCTGTGTTTAAAGAAGCTGTGTCCACTTTGAAAGTAAGCGCCACAAAATCCATAACTGGTCATTTATTTGGCGCCGCCGGAGGTATGGAGGCGATTATTACTTTAAAATCAATCGAAGATGGCATCATTCCGCCTACCCTAAACTTACTAAATGCAGATGCAGAGTGCGACCTTGATTATGTTCCTAATCATGCCATCGAGCATACTGTAAACTATGCAATATCCAATGGTTTTGGATTCGGCGGTCATAACGCCTCTTTAATTTTTAAGAAATTTTAAATTTTAAATTATTTTTTCTTAGAACATTGCTTGCATTTTTCACAATGCCCGTGGCAACCTGATTTAGATTTTCGGGTGTTCCATATTGAAAAAATAAAAACTCCCGCAATGGCTATTAATAAAATAATATCTTGAATATTCATTATCTACCTCATATGAAAAGAGTGCCGATGTGATATACCAAAAATGCGCAAGCCCATGCAAAGATCAGCTGAAACAGCACAATTCCAAACATCCATACGCTGCCAAGTTCTCGCCTGACGGCTGCAACCGCCGCAACGCAGGGTGTATACAATAGAGTAAATACTAGAAAGCTGATAGCCGAAAGCGGTGTAAACAGAAGACCAAGTGCACCGGCAAGGCCATGGGATACTTGGCCGGTGAGCACGCCAAGGGTTCCCACAACGGCCTCTTTTGCCATAAATCCACTTACCAAGGCAGTCGCTACTCGCCAGTCGTTAAAACCCAGGGGTGCAAGAATGACGGCCAGAGCCTCACCCAACGTAGCCAACATACTATCACTTGGTGCTGTCGCCATATTAAGCTTAAAATCAAAGGTTTGCAAAAACCAAATTACGATGCTAGCTACAAATATGATGGTGAATGCTCTTTGCAAAAAGTCCTTTGCTTTATCCCATAAAAGTAACCCTAAGCTCGTAGCCGAGGGAAGGCGATAATTGGGAAGCTCCATGATAAAAGGAACAGAGTTTCCTTCAAATGCTGTCTTTTTTAAAAATAACCCTAGGATAACGGCCAACAATATACCAAAAAGATAAAGCGCCATCATTACAAGGGCTGCATAATCCGGGAAAAAGGCTGCCGCAAAAAGAGCATAAACAGGAAGCTTTGCCGAACAACTCATAAAAGGAATTAGCAAAATAGTAAGCCTGCGATCACGCTCGCTGGATAGTGTCCTTGTTGCCATGATTGCTGGTACGGAACAACCAAATCCAATTAACAACGGTACAAAACTTTTGCCCGAAAGTCCCATTTTTCTCATAGATTTATCCATGATAAAGGAGACTCTTGCCATATAGCCACTGTCTTCCAGCAAAGATAAAAAGAAAAACAGTGTGACGATAATGGGTAAAAAGGATAGGACCGAACCCACCCCTGCAAATATACCGTTTATAACTAAATCCTGTACCACCGAATTGATATTAACTGCCACCAGCACCCTTTCAACTGAGGTCGAAAGATAATCAACAAATAGCGCCAGAATATCGCTTAAAAATGCTCCCACTAAATGAAACGTAATGTAAAATATGGTGAGCATGATGCCGAAAAAGACTGGTAATCCTAAATATTTATGAGTTAATAATCTGTCGATTGCCGTACTTCTAATTTCTTCTCTGCTTTCAGGTGGTTTGATAACAGACCTGTTGCATAGTGCCTCAATAAAACTATATCTCATATCTGCAAGTGCCGCTAAGCGGTCCGTTCCAAGCTCGGTTTCCATTTCTTTTATACAATGCTCAATGGTTTGTATTTCATTTTGATTGAGTTCAAGCTGGTTTACAATCCAGGTTTCCCCCTCTATCAGTTTTACAGCGGCAAATCGCTGTGGTATTTGCGTTTTTTTTACATGATCCTCAATGAGATGCACCATTCCATGGATACAGCGATGAACAGCTCCTTCGCAAAAATCTACCCTTTTCGGTTTGATAGTTTTCCTTACAGTTTGTATAGCCGTCGTGATTAAGTCATTGATACCCTCATTTTTTATAGCACTGATGGGAACAGCAGGTATTCCAAGATCAGCCTGTAATTGATCAATCATCAGGCTACCACCACTTGCAGTGAGTTCATCCATCATATTGACCGCCAGTACCATGGGAATACCTAGTTCAATGATTTGCATGGTCAAATACAGGTTACGCTCGATATTGGTGGAGTCAATGATATTGATGATACCATCTGGCTTAGTGTTGAGAATAAAATCTCTCGAAATAATTTCCTCGCTCGTATATGGCGACAAGGAGTAGATCCCCGGTAAATCCACCACGGTTACATCCGGATGTTTTTTAACTATACCACTTTTCTGTTCTACCGTTACGCCGGGGAAGTTTCCTACATGTTGGTTCGACCCGGTAAATTGATTAAAGAGTGTAGTTTTACCGCAGTTTTGATTTCCTATAAGCGCAAGTATCATGCGAATACCTCCTCTATAAGTATCCTGTTGGCATCCTCCTTGCGCAACGTCAATATATAACCCCGCAATTTGATTTCCAACGGATCACCCATGGGTGCGGTCTTTCGCAAGGTGACGATGGTGTTTGGGGTAATTCCCATATCTAAAAGGCGTTGGCGCAATGCGCCTTCTCCACCTACAGCGGTAATGCGTGCGCTTTTTCCAACCTGTAATTCTTTTAAACTCATTTGATACCTCCCGTTAGTTAGCTGCGACTGACCTTTAGTTAGTCTAAACTAACCCTTATTTAGTTAGTTTAGACTAACTTCTTCAATTTGTCAACACTAAATTTATTAAATTGACAACAATTTTTCGTTAGTATATACTAATAAAAAAGGAGGCATATTATGAAAATTCTAGAATCGTCCGAAAATTACCTTGAAACGATATTAATATTAAAAAAGACCTCCGGCGAAATCAAGGCAGTGGACATTGCAAACCATTTAGGCTTTTCCAAACCAAGCATCAGCACCGCCCTTAAACATCTAAAACAGAGTGGATACATCACAGTGGGGGAATCCGGCTTTATCGCTCTGACTAAAGAAGGGCTTGAAATCGCAAATGAAATATATCAACGACATACGGTTTTAACTAATTTTTTAGTTTCTCTGGGAGTAAATTCCGACATAGCAAGAACGGATGCTTGCAAGATTGAACATTATTTAAGTCCTGAGAGTTTTGAAAAAATAAAAGAGCATTGTGAAATGTGCGATAGAGTCAAAATTTTAACATGAGTTGGGTAAGAGATAGATAATTACTTTATCTACCTATCTGCCACACTATAGTACACGGTAAAGTCGTGTACTTTTTTTTAGTTATTCTTAGTATTTAAGCAAAGAGTACTGTGACAAAAATATTTTTACGGACATACGAATGCCACGGAACATATAATGAAGCAACACAATTCTAAGGAGGAAATTAGATTTATGGTGCTTTGTAATTTTCAAGGGGAAATTATAACCCCTTGTGATATAGATTATACGAAAGACAGACAAGTGTGGAACCGGGCTATTCAAAAATATCCCTTTGCAATCGCATATTGCGAAAATACCTGTGATGTAAGCACTGCCGTTCTCTTTGCAAAGGAAAACAATATTCCCATAAGAATCCGCTCCGGCGGACATAACTATGAAGGATATTCCGTCGGCAACAGGGTATTAGTCATCGACGTCAGTTTAATTAATTCCATTGATATCAATAGTTGTGAGCAAACGGTAACAGTTGGTGGCGGGGTAAAGCTTGCGTCACTTTATAACGCAGTAGCCCGTGAGGGGTATCCTTTCCCGGGTGGAACCTGCCCTACAGTGGGTGTAAGTGGCTTTTGCCTCGGAGGTGGTTGGGGCCTTTCTGCCAGAAAATTTGGGTTAGGCTGCGACTCTTTACTTGAAGCAAAATTAGTAGACGATGATGGTTGCATTGTAACAGCCAACCAAAATATAAATTGTGATTTATTTTGGGCTCTACGGGGAGCCGGTGGTGGCAATTTCGGAGTAGTGGTCTCCCTGAAGTTTAAGCTGCCCCCCAAAACAGGGAATGTTACCTACTTTGAACTTTACTATCCAAGGGCTTGTCCACAAACACAGCTTAAGTTTTTAAAAATTTTTCAAGAATGGATAATAACCGTCAGCGATGATATTAATATGACCGGAGGCATATATAACACAAAGGAGGATGGGATTTTCGTATTTGTGCGCGGCATCTGCTATGGCAATCCCGAAAAAACAAAGCATTTGCTTAGCCCTTTCTACTTCACAGATATTTTAGAGGAAACCATTGATTATGGTTCTTTTCTGCAAATTATCAACAAGGTGGAAAGCAGCTATCCCCCGTCTGAAAAGTTCAAGTCTACAGGTAGGTTTGTGGAAAGGTGCTACAGCACAGAAGAATTAAATGACCTTTTGCACATAGTCAATCAGCCCAGACCAGAGGGCTCCATTTTGACTTCCCTTTCCATTTATGGATTAGGTGGTCGCGTAAAGGAGGTTAGTCCTTATGATACCGCATTTTATTTTAGAGATGCACACTATATCATGCTGATCCAATCCGTTTGGGAGGACAACAATGTAGCAAAAGATAATCAGCAATGGGTATTGGAAAACTTTCCTGCGATTTACCGTCTCACAGTTGGTTCTTATATCAACTTTCCGCTACTACAGTTATGCGATTATATGAGAAATTATTATGGGGGAAATATCTGTGGGCTAATGGTGGTAAAAGGAGAATATGATCCATGCGATGTGTTCACCTTCCCTCAAAGCATACCCACCTACTAAGTTTTCAAAGGCACGATGAGTTCTTTTCATCGTGCCTTACAAACCATAGTCGTAGTATTCGCCAATTAAGCTTATTATTCTGACCCAGCATAATAATAATTTGTCTTCATTATACGTTTTTTTATATATCTTTTTTTGCTGGATTGTCTATAACTTTACCATCCTCCGAATAACGAGAGCCGTGACAAGGACAATCCCATGTCTTTTCTGCAGGATTCCATTTTAATTTACAGCCCAAATGAGAACATCTCTTTCCTCCTAACGATAACAAATTCCCCGCTGCTTTCAGCACATTTGTACTCAGCTGTTTATGAAAAATAGAACGATTGGGTTTAAAGGTATCGGTGTATTCATTCTTTTTCTCTAGCACCATGTCACATAAAATTTCTGCACCAACCATTGAAGAAGTCATACCCCATTTATTAAAACCTGTGGCTACATAAACATCGGGGTATGATTTAGATATCCTTCCGATATACGGTATGCCATCCAAACTCATGCAATCCTGTGTGGACCAAAAATAGCGTTCTTTTGCCTCAGGATAATGGGTTTTAACAAAGTTGCGCAGTTCATTCCAGTTACCACCCGTTTCCCCCGTTCGATGATCCCCGCCACCCACTAGTAATAAATCTTCATAATTTCTAAAGGACAAACCCTTTTCCGCCTCGTCAACATACATCCCTTCTACATTTGGTGCATTTTCCAATGCTAGTACATAGGATCGGTGTTGGTACATTTTAACACTGTATAACCCCGCAAGATTAATCATTGGGAAGTGGGTGGCAATGATGATTTTCTTTGCCCTGATCGCTCCTCTGTTGGTTATGACCAAGTCTTTATTTATGTTGGTTGCAAAGGTGTCCTCATATATCTTCAAATCATTGGATATGTTATTGATAAATTTAATAGGATTAAATTGTGCCTGCGATGAAAACTTTATTGACCCTTTGGTGGTAAAAGGCAAAGGAAGTTTTTCAACAAATTCTACCGGATATCTCAAACGTTCTAGCGCTGATATTTCTTTTTCAATTTTTTCTCTTTGAGAAAGCGTATAGACGTACGCCGGCTTATTTTCAAAGTCGCAATCTATGTTCTCACAGAGTTTTCTATATTTTTCTATTGCCGACAAGTTTGCCCTTAAATACAATTGGGCCTTTTCTACACCGTACTTTTTAATGATGCTATCATAAACCAGCCCATGTTGTGCCGTTATCTTAGCAGTAGTGTTCTTCGTGATACCCGCTCCAATTTTTCCGCCCTCAATTAAAGCGTACTCAACTCCGTTTTGGTGCAGGAAATATGCAGACAAAACCCCTGCCATACCGCCCCCAATAATCAGTATATCGGTTTTCAAATCTCTCTCTAAGTGCCTGGTTGTATCATCTTTTAAGCTTTCACTCCATATCGACTTCATTTTCCTCACCTCTACGTTTATTATGGATATAAATGGCGATATTATTACTAAACTTAAAATAAATTTTAGCACTTTTAAGTTACATGACCATTCTTTCAAGTTGTTGCTTATTTTCAACTCTATAAAGAGTTTTCACCGATCAAACACTATTGCTTGCTCTACTCTTCAACGCATAACGTGGGGATTATACTTTTACTTATTTTACTTTAATTTACAAAAACCTAGTTCTTCTACCCTATGGATTTGTCCTGTTTCTTGCCAATTTACACCGTCAAATATCTCTTCTTTATAAGTTATAGATATCTTATACTGCCCTTCCTTCCCTAACGAAAACTCTGCAAGAAAAGGAGCTTCTTGCGAAAAAACATCGTTGGTTGAATCTGACACTTTCCAAAGTACCGGAATCCAGCAGACCGGAATATTTCCATTTTGCATAGGGTCGGGAGTCATTGATCCTTCCTATCCCTTTTCCTCCCAGCACAAAGTATGGATCTTCCACAAACCTACCATTTAGCATAAAGGAAAAAGATTACAAGTGAAGGGGCGAAAGAGTCTATCACGTTCCAATAATTTACTACCATGGAATTTAAAGCACGATTATAAAACCGATTCAGGAAAGAATCGCTTTCCCGCTCCAAGATACCCGTTCCTGCACCAATGGGGAACAGACGAACATCCTAATATAATTTAAGAAATTCGCCTTAAAAATTTTTTAGAAAACACCACTATCCAGACCAAACAGGTAAGTATTCCGAGACAAAACGAAACTGTATTTACACCTTCTATCATGAGTTTACCAACCCAAAAAGACGGGAGAAACGCTGCAAAGTACATATATGGTGTGGGAATAACCCAAATGGAAATAAGCCCCAAAAGGCTGATTCCCGTTATTTTTGACACTGCAAGCCCCTCCACTCGATTTCCGGCCATGGAAACAATCGCTGTGGCTAAAGCAATGCCTGTCGTGGCACTTATCAATGAACCTGCCCAAATATCAAGATTAGAAATGGTAGAAATATGAAACACTTCTACGGCAATCACGGTAATTATAAAGGTAAAAATCATTGGGATTCCAATGCGCGCTATCAAATAGGAATACCCCCCTGCTGGCGTTATGTGATAAAATGAAGTTATCCCTTCGTCTCGTTCTTCCAAAATCAGAAAAGCGGTCACCATAGCCACAAACATGGGCGTTAGACAAAGGAGTATACCGTCCACAAGTCCATACCACGGTAGCAAGGAAAGGGCAAATCTATCCTGTAGCACATCGTTTACAAGGGGTACACCAAACTTAAAAATCAATCCTACAAAAAAGGGGGCCGGCAAAAGCACCAGCAACATCCCGTCCTTTGAAATCTGTCTAAACCCTATTTGAAATAAGCACAAAGTCTGTTTCAAACCACTTCACCTCCCCGTGCCTGCATTGCCCACTCAATACGTCCATGCGCCAAAACCAACGAAATTCCCAGCCATATGACAAGGATGAGATATAGCCAGATTGATGGATTTCCCCACCCATCAATGGAATCATTTATGATACGCCATAAAGCAAAACCAGGGAGCACATCGAAAATCGGGTGTGAAATCCCAAATACCGCTATGATTGGAGGAAGCGTTACCACTAGTTCCAGGGGCGCTATCAACAGCATGTAGTGATTGACACTTCTTGCATAGGATGCAACGATCAATCCTATGGTCGTAAAGATGGTAGACCCCATGAACACACCGATTGATAGTGCAAAGTAATCCGTGACTTCTCTTAGTCCTATGAGCACGATGAGGTCCGCAGACACCGTGGAAATGATTGCCAAGGATATTGCCTTTGACAGGATATACTCTATGGGCCGAAGGGGTGAAATGCTCCAATATCCATGCAACCCCTCATCCTTTTCCAGTAACCATATGGCACCGATAAAAAAACTGCCCAACATTGCAGGGTCGGATAATATAATAATGGAAGCAACCTGTATTTTATATTCATCAGGGCAAAATACCAGTAAGACAATGTACAACACTGTAAAAAAGGTGTAGAGAAAGTAAAACCCATACTTCATCTGATAACGCATATCGTTTTTAAGAGTAGACACAAACCTCATTGCAAACACCTGCCCGTCAGCGTGATAAACACATCTTCTAGATTCTGTTCTTTGGAGTGAATGCTCTTTAGTGTTCCGCCATGGAGCGCTGATTGAAAATCAACCGCCTTTCCAAGCTCTGAAAGCAAGCATACCTTCTCTGTCTCACTTCCACCTTCCATAAATCGGTATGTCACTTTAGTATCCGTAGCGGTTTTCCGCAAGGCATTGGGTGAATCCATTGCCTTTATTTTCCCATCCACTATAAACGCAACTCGGTCGCAGAGTTCCTCTGCATCGTGCATATTGTGAGTGGTTAAAATAACGGTTTTCCCTTTGCTTTTCTGTTGGAGTATCATATCTTTTAAGGTTCTTGCATTTGCCGGATCAAGTCCGCTGGTAGGTTCATCTAAAAACAGTAGCTCGGGGTTGTGAAGCAAAGCTCGCACAAACCCTAACCGCATTTTCATTCCTTTGGAAAAACTACCTACCTTTTTATCTCCATCTCCTTCGAGTCCTACTCCCCTCAGAAGGTGCATAGGGTCAACCGTATCCACAGAATACAGAGAAGAAAAATATTGTAGATTTTCTAATGCTGTAAACTTACTGTAAAAAATTGGAAATTCAAAATCCACACCAATTCTTTCGTAATAATTACTTTTTCTGTCTTTCATTTCATCACCAAAGACAAGGACAGATCCACCGTAGTTGCGCAGCACACCGGTTAATATTTTTTGCATCGTGCTTTTGCCTGCACCTGACGGGCCTAAAAATCCAAAGATTTCTCCTTTATTTACATCAAAGCTGATGCCCTGAATCGTTTCTTTCTTTTCACCGGGATACTGTAAAAAAACATCCCTAACACTGATCTCTTTCATCGCACACAATCTCCTTTAATACCCCGTCCAAT
>CAZOSB010000014.1:0-61478 GCA_964582545.1 uncultured Anaerovorax sp. | reverse complement strand
ACGATGTCCTTCATCTGCAATAAATATTTCTCTTCTGCCATCTTTTACCTCCTTTTAGAGTTCAATGATTTATTTGAAAGGGAAAAGGCTTACCTTTCCCCTTTCAACTGCCTTAATTATTTAAATTCAGCAATATTTTCAGGTGTAATCAGGACAAATGGAACCCATGTAATCGCTTCAGCTGTTCCACCGTCAAGAATCTTTTTCAGAACCTCTACGGATCCACCACCTTGACCAGCCGCATCCTGAAGAACTGTTGCTGCCAATGTACCGTCTGCAACTGCTGCTTTTGCATCATCGATAGCATCTACACCCATGACGATAACGTCTGTTCTGCCAGCTGCCTGAAGAGCCTGTACTGCGCCGAGAGCCATTTCGTCGTTATTCGCTAATATAGCTTTTAAGTCATCTCCATAAGCAGTTAACCAGTTTTCAGTCAAAGTAAGACCCTGGTCTCTCTGCCAGTTTCCAGTTTCCTTTGCTAAAATTTTGAAAGCTGGATTTGCACCAAGAACCTTTTCGTTTCCTTCAGTTCTCTTTAATGCACCTTCGTTAGAAAGGATTCCCTGAAGAATGGCTACACCACCGCCATCAGGTAACATTTCTTCTAAATAGTTCGCCTGGAATTCTCCAGCTACCACTTCCTGTGAACCTACATAGTAGACTCCCTCAGGAATAGCGCCTTCACCAAATGGATTTCTGTTAACATAAACCAAAGGAATTCCTGCTTCTGATGCTGCTGCAGTAATCGCTTCCATTGCACTGGTGTCTACAGGAACTACGATCAAAGCTTTAACACCTTGTTCGATCAAAGTATTTACCTGATCCTGCTGCTTGATTACGTCTTCCTGTGCATCTTGCACATCCAAGGTAATGTTCGCATCTTTAGCTGCGTTTTTTGCTGCTTCTACGATGTAAGTTTGGAAAGTGTCATTTAAGTTATTGCAGGAATATCCTACCTTAACAGCTTCACCTTCTCCACCACCCTCACTACCGGTGTCTTTGTTGCCGCAACCGACAAATGCCGTAAGTACCATTGCCATTACCAACATTAAAACAAGTATTTTTTTCATCTTTTCTCCTCCTTTTGAGAACAATTATATATTAACATTCATGTTAATATCTAGAGCTTAGCCGATCTCAGTCATCTTTACGGTACGACCTTCGGCAACGGATTTTTTTGCGGCAAGTCCCATTCTTATAGGTTGCAAGCCGTCATTTCCCACTACAGGGGGCTCTTTATCATTGACGATGCAATCAATGAACTGTTTTATTTCCAAGGCAAAGGAGTCCATATATCTCTCTAAGAAAAAGTATTTTGGCTTTTCACTGAACACACCATTCTCTGTGCTCCACACAGCAGTAGAAGGAAGATCGTTTGAAATTTCCGCCTTTCCTTTAGACCCAAAGGCTTCTATCCTCTGATCATAACCATAAGCCGCTTTTCTGCTGTTATCGATGGAACAGATTGCTCCATTTTCGAAGCGAATAGTTATGATTGCGGTATCTACATCTCCGGCCTTTCCAATGGCAGGGTCTACTCGGCAATCCGCAGCCACGTAAATTTCCGTAGGTTCGCTACCGGTCATAAATCTGGCCATATCAAAATCATGAATGGTCATATCCATGAACATACCACCCGAAACGGCCACATATTCAGCTGGTGGTGGCGCCGGATCCCTAGATGTAATTTTCAACAGATGAAGCTCTCCAATGGTACCTTCATCGATTAGGTTTTTAACTTTCGCAAAATTATGATCAAACCTTCTGTTAAAGCCTACCTGAAGTTTAACATTAGCCTCTTTAGCCGCTGCAATGGCTGCCTCGACCTTTTCAATGGTAAGGTCAACGGGTTTTTCGCAGAAGACATGCTTTCCTGCTTTTGCCGCTGCTATGGAAATCTCCGCGTGGGTATCGGTGGAGGAACACACCAAAACCGCATCGATTTCGGGATCATTGACGATTTCATGATAGTCCTTATAGACGTGCTCGATGCCCATTTCTTTTGCCCATTCTTGTGCGGACTCCATATTGATGTCTGTGATGGCTTTAATTTCTGCTTGGGGCACATGGTGCGTGATGCTGAGGGTATGAACCCTTCCGATCCTTCCGGTGCCAATGATTCCAAGTTTTAACTTTTTATCCATGGTACTCTCCTTCTCTTACAAATAATGCTTGAAACAATCTGTATTTACAGACCTGTCTTCTGTTGAATATATTCTCGTGCCTTCAAAGCATAAGCAAAAGCGTTTGCTTTCGCCGGATCTTGTTCTGCTTCCACCACGAACCAACCTTCGTAGCCCTTTTCCTCCAAGACCTGAAAGATAGGCTCAAAATCTATGCAGCCATCCCCCGGAACCGTAAAGGCTCCCGCCCTCACTCCTTGCAGGAAGCTCATCTTCTTCTCTTTAACCTCTGCCAAGACCTCCGGCCTTACATCCTTTAAATGAACATGGGCAATCCTATCAAAATATTTATTTAATACATCTAAGCAAGCTTGCTGATTTCCTTCTGAATAATACAGATGTCCTGTATCGAACAGCAGATAAACATCACTGCTCACCATCTCCATAAAGCGATCGATTTCCGCAGGGGTCTGCACGCCTGTCCCCATGTGATGATGACAGCAAAGCTTCATGTCTTTTTCTTTTGCTAACTCTGCTAGCCTACTAAAACCTTTGGTAACGACTTCCCATTGGGTCTCACTGTAAATAGGCTTTTCATCAAACACGGCTTTATCCAATCCCTGTATGCTATTGCCTACTTCACAAGCTCCGATTACCTTCGCTCCCATTTCATGGAGAAAGTCTCTATGGGCAATAAACTCTTGTTCCACCTCTTCCATGGATTTTGTGGTAAAACATGCGCTGAACCATGCGTTGCAGATACATAGCTTTCTCAATTCCAAAGCTGCCTTTAGTTCCTTCGTATCTTTGGGATATTTGTTTCCCACCTCAGAGCCGGTAAAGCCTGCCAGAGCCATTTCGCTGATGCACTGTTGGAAAGTATTTTCTTTGCCTAAATCCGGCAAATCATCATTGGTCCAAGCGATGGGAGCTATCCCTAATTTTACTTTATTTTTATCCATAGATTCCTCTCGTTCTAAATAATAATTATAACTTATTTTTGTAATTTTTTTTCTTAAAATTTACGTGCTTTTCCGACAAACTCTGCATTCTCCTTCGCTGCGGCCTCCACCTCAGGATGCTTTGAAATTTGAGCAACTCCAGTTCTCCACCAAGCTTCATAACCATCAGTCATGGTTCCCGGAACCGTTTTAATGTCGATTAAAGTAGAATTTTGTGATTGTTTCATTTCTCCAAAGCATGCTTCAATTTCTTCCACAGTGTGTGCTGTAAATCCACTGCCACCGTAACCGTTTGCTACCATAGCAAAGTCTATGGGCATGTATGATCCGGTCAATCTATCGGTATCTGTTGCCCTATATCGATACTCATTTGCAAAACTTGGAATTCCTTTGCTTTTTTGTAAGTTATGGATACATTGGCAGCCGTTATTATCCAATAGCACTATATTAATTTTTACATTTTCCTGCAAGCTTGTTACGAATTCCGAGTGAAGCATCAGGAAGCTTCCATCGCCCAGTATGCTATAAACCTCTCTGTCGGGCTCTGCCAGTTTTACTCCTAAAGCCGCATTCACTTCATATCCCATGCAGGAGAATCCATACTCCACGTGGTATACATCATTTCCTCTGCAGCGCCATACCCTCTGAAGATCGCTGGGCAAGCTGCCGGAAGCGGTAACTACGATACCATCCTTTGGAATGAGTTTTTCATTGAGTTCTCCCAGAATTCTAGTCTGAGACAAACCATCTTGGTGTTCCATGGCATAAAGTCTGTCTACCTCTTTATCCCAATCGGCACGAGCATTTTTTATCTCGTCCTTATATCCGCTCTTATAATTTCTTTTTCTTAGTTCTTGGGTTATGGCGGCTAAAGCTAACTTCGCATCCGCTAAAACCGGCATCCCGTTCATTTTATATGCATCCATAGGATTTAAGTTAATGCCTATCATATCCATTGATTCGTTTTGGTAGGCATATTTAGAGCAAGTGTGAAAGTCGTTCAAGCGAGTTCCGATTCCAATGACTAAATCGGCATCTTTGGCTAAAATGTTGCTGGCGGAGGTTCCCGTCAATCCTGCCCCCCCCATATTCATGGGGCAATCGAACAGTACGGTGCCTTTCCCCGCTTGGGTTTCGCCAAAAGGAATGTTAAATTCTTCCACAAAGCTTTGAAATTCCTGACCTGCATCGGAGTATCTGACCCCTCCACCGCAAAGAATAAAGGGCTTCTTCTTTTGGCATATCAAATCGGCAACTCTCTGCAAGGTGTCTTGATCCAGTGCTCGTCTCTGCACGTAGTGAACTCTCTTTTCCAAGAATTCCACAGGATAGTCATACACTTCGCCCTCTACGTCCTGAGGCAGACAAATTACTGCCGCACCCGCTTCCGCAGGATCCGTAAGAACCCTCATGGCATTGATACATGCGGTGATTAGCTGTTCTGGTCGGCTCACTCTATCCCAGTATTTGCTCACCGGCTTAAATGCATCGTTGGCAGTCAAGTTGTAATCGTAAGGTTGTTCTATCTGTTGCAATACAGGATCTGGCTGTCTGGTAGCATAAGCATCTGCCGGAAGAAACAAAACAGGAAGTCGATTAGCTGTAGCTGTACCGGCTGCCGTTACCATATTCAATGCCCCCGGACCGATAGAGCTGGTCACTGCCATAATTTGCTTTCTTCTTTTTTGCTTCGTAAAACCCAATGCCACGTGTGCCATTCCTTGCTCACTTTTTCCTTGATAGTACTTCAGGCTGTGCCCTTTTGCTTCCAAAGCTTCACCCAATCCCACCACGATACCGTGACCAAAAATTCCCAAGACCCCTTGAACAAACTTAATCTCCTCCCCATCTATGTTGATGTATTGATTGTCTAGAAACTTTACAAGAGCCTGTGCCATTGTCAACTTTTCTGTTTTCATTTTAATCCTCCCAAAATTTATAACATTTTTTAGTATTCCAATTTAATATAATTATAAACGTACAACGCATTTTTCTTTTAAAGCCCGAGTTGCGGCAAAAGCCACTTCTGTATCTTTTACACCGTCCTGCACGGTAATGATCGGTTGCCTCTTCTCGAGAATGCAGTTGACAAATTCCTTCATTTCTAAGAGATAGGCCTCACTAAATCTCTCTTGAAAATCTTGAGAACATTCATTGACGATTCCCGAATCATCATATATGGTGCATAGATTTTTTCTGGGCTCTGCCGCAATTCTCAGAGAACCCTTTTCCCCGATGATCTCAGTTTCTACATGGTAACCATGAGCGGCATTCCTTCCGGCATGAAGCATGGCAATGGATTGATTTTTAAACTTCATCATAGCGCAAGCGTTGTCACAATCTCCAAACTCTCCAAACTCCTCATGAACAAAGCTCCCACCTAAAGCGTAAATTTCCTCAACTTCATCCCCTAAAAACCATCTTGCCAAATCGATGTCATGTACCGCCATATCCAAGAAAATTCCGCCGCTGGTAGGTGCAAACTTAATGGCTCCCTGAACATTGGTTTCCGGATCCAGACTAGCAAATTTTGCCATAAACACCTTTCCAATTTTGCCTTCGTCTATTAATTTTTTTGCATATACATAGGAAGGGTCATATCTTCTCATGAATCCTAACATGAAGGTCAACTCTTTATGCCGATTGACGGCCTCCTCCGCAATTTTGCACTCTTCCACCGTAACTCCCAAGGGTTTATCTACAAACACATGGAGCCCCGCCTCAAGGGCGGAGACTATGTGCCTGACATGAAAAGGAGAAGGAGAAAGAATAGCAATCGCCTGTAGCTCTCTGTTCTGTATCATTTCATCGAAGTCCGTATAACCAAAGGGAACACCCCATTGAGATACGGCTTCGTCGATTTCCGATTTCACTGGGCTGCAAACTGCAACCAATTCGGCATTGGGAATTTGAAACGCAATGTTTAAAGCATGAACCTTACCCAACCTTCCCAATCCTACAATACCCATTTTAATTTTTTCCATCTGATAGACCTCCAATGTTATTTATGTCACAAGTCGTGCTCCTAATAGCAAGCTGCGGTTGTAGTACGATTCTCTTGGACAAACTTGTATCCTTATTTTTTATATGTTCATATAATGTTGTAAAAGCGATTTTCCCCATTTCTTCTTTGGGCTGGTTGATGGTACTCAGCATAATTTGAGGTAAGGCCGCGTACGGGATATCGTCAAATCCGATAATGCCCATTTGCTCGGGAACAGCAATTCCCTTCTCATTTAATAACTGCATGGCACCTAATGCCATGATGTCGTTGGCCGCAAATATAGCATCTACATTTTTATTGTTTTTTAGTAATTTCTCCGTTGCTTTATATCCACCGGCTACCGTAAATGGATTTCCTTTGCTAATCAGCGCTTCCTTAACCTTCAGTCCATGTTCCTGCAAAGCTTCTTTATACCCCTCCAGCCTTTGGTTGGAAGAGAAAGATCCCACTCTACCGCCAATAATTCCGATGTGCCGGTATCCGCACTTTATGAGATGATTGGCAGCAAGGTAACCTCCTTTTTTGTTGTCTACTTCCACGATACTTCCGCCACTTCCGGAGAACCAACTTTCCAGAAACAACAGTGGTAAATCTATGTCATGATACAAATCTTTCTCTTTATCACTTGATGGTTTTAAGATAATTCCATCCACTTGCTTATTTTTTAGAGTAGTAATATATTCCATTTCCTTGGCAACATCCCAGTTAGAGACGCAAAGTAGCACATCAAATTTTTTATCTGCCGCCGCTTCCGTAATCCCCGTTACGATGGCGCAGAAGAAAGGATTAGATATATCGGGAACTACCACACCAATGGTCTTCGTCGTTCTATTTACGAGACTTCTAGCAAGAAAGTTCGGCTGATAACCCATTTCATCCGCTGCTTTTTTAATCTTATTTCTGGTTTCTCGACTGACACCTGCTTTTCCATTTAAGGCCCTGGAAACCGATGAATATGATATCCCTAGCTTCTTAGCAACGTCTTTTATGGTAACTGTCATATGGCACCTTCATAAATTTAAAATAAAAAACTTGTTAAATTTAAAAATTGTGTTAAAATAATGAAATGGCATTGTATGTTTCACAATATTCCCGTAAAATATTTCTCGCAAACGTTTGAGTAAATATTACGTAAAATCATAATAGCAAACGTTTGAGTAAAAAGCAATAGTTTTCTGAAAATTATAATTAGTTTTTTTGGAGGTAAATAAAAATGGCTGAATTAAAAGGAAATTGTTTAGTTGCACAGTCGGGGGGACCGACTTCTGTCATCAACGCCAGCGCTCTAGGCTGTATTGAAGCTGCACTAAAAGCGGACTGCGTAGAAAAGGTATACGGTGCGGCACACGGTATAAAAGGAGTATTAAACGACAGATTATACGACTTAACCTTAGAGGATCCACAGGAGCTTGCTTATATGAGATATACTCCTGCATCTGTCCTGGGAACCTGCCGATATAAGTTGAAGGACTTTATGGTAGACGATACGGATTATAAGCGAATTTTAGATGTATTTCAAAAGTATAATATCAAATATTTCTTTTATAATGGCGGCAACGATTCTATGGATACCTGCAGTAAAATCAGCAGCTTTCTTTCCCAAAACAATTATGAATGCAGGGTAATCGGCATCCCAAAAACCATAGATAACGACTTAGCCGGTACAGATCACTGCCCCGGATACGGAAGTGCCGCCAAATACGTGGCAACCACCTGTATGGAAGTGGCTAGAGATGCTCGTGTGTACGACACAGGTTCCATTACGGTGATAGAGATCATGGGTCGAAATGCCGGATGGCTCACCGCCGCATCCGCATTGGCAAAGCATAAGGGAACCGGTCCTGACTTGATCTACTTGCCAGAAGTACCTTTTGACTTGGCAGATTTTATTTCTGATGTATCCAGAGTTTATGAGAAAAACGGAGATGTCTTGGTCACTGTATCTGAAGGTCTTGTGGATAAAAACGGCACCTATATCTCCTCTTATTTCTCCGATACTTCAAAGGATAAGGATGCTTTTGGTCATGCCAGAATGGGCGGATTGGCTGGAAGCTTAGCCAATTTTGCGAAAGCAAAGATTAACGCGAAGGTCAGAGGGATAGAGTTTGGCTTGATTCAAAGATGCGCTTCACATATCGCTTCTGCCAATGACGTAAACGAAGCCTATATGGCTGGAAAAACCGCTTTTGAAGCTGCTCAGGCGGGGGAAACCGATAAGATGGTAGGCTTTGAGAGAGCGGAGGGCTGCGAATATAAGTGCAACACCATCTTGGTGGACTTAATCGACGTGGCTAATGTAGAGAAGAAAATTCCAAGAGAGTGGATCAACGAGGCCGGAAATGGATTGTTGCAGCCTTTTATCGACTATGCGCTGCCTTTGATCCAAGGCGAACACAATCTGCCTATGGAAGATGGTCTTCCTAAGTTTGCCAACCTGAAAAGAATTATGACCAGAGAGCTTTAATTTATTAATTAAAGAGTCTACTACAAATTTTTCAAATGATTTCAAATGTCAAAATAGCCTTTTAAATCTAAAGGCTATTTTTTTTCAAAAATTTCCATTTGATTTACAATTGATTTATAATCGATAATTCTCCGGTTTTATATGATACTTTTCTATTTTTCGGTATAACGTCCTTCGACTGATTCCCAATTCGTTGGCGGCCTGCTGAACATTGCCTCCACATCTGTTTAGAAGTGCGCAAATCATTTTACTTTTATCTTCCAGATCTAGCATTTGCACGGATTCTTCTGTATGATAACTTCCCTGAATGTTTTTACCCCCTTTCAGGGAGGCTTCTACCAGATATTCCGGTAAATCTGTGGCGGTAATCCTACCGCTATCCGTCACATTTATGGCCCGTTCCACTACATTCTCTAGCTCTCGCACATTTCCTGGCCACCCATATGACTGAAAAATTCTCAACACCTCTTCATCATAAGTGATTTTTTTCTTCAGCCCCATGAAACCCTTTGCAAAATATTGTGCTAATTCTATGATGTCATTCCCTCGCTCTCTTAGCGGAGGAACATTGATGGTGAGCACGTTCAACCGATAGTAAAGATCCTCCCTGAACACCTTTTCCTGAATCGCTTTCCTTAAATCGGTATTCGTAGCCGCTACAATTCTAACGTTCACTTTTTTTGCATGTTTTCCACCAATTCTGACAATCTCCTTATTTTGCAGAACCCTCAACAGCACCGCCTGAACATCCAAGGGTAAATCTCCAATTTCATCCAAAAACAGCGTTCCACCATCTGCCAGTTCAAACTTCCCGGGATGCCCTTCCTTGTTTGCACCAGTGAAGGAGCCCTTCTCAAAACCAAACAGCTCACTTTGCACTAACCCTTTAGGTAACGCACCGCAATTGATAGCTATAAACGGTCCCCCTGAATAACCGCTGGCATTGTGAATGGATTGAGCAATCAGTTCCTTTCCCGTGCCGCTTTCACCTAAGATTAATACATTGGAGGATCCTTGAGCAGCTCTTTTGCTGATGGCAATCAAGCTGTTGATAATGCTAGAACTTCCAACGATGGATGAAAAAGTAAAAGACGGCTTGTATCCGCTGATTTTATTTGCCAGTTTATGTACGTATTCCGCTTCCTTTAGAATGATTACACACCCCAAGTACTCATTGATGGCAGAATGCAAAGCTTTAATGCTGATAATATAGTTTTTGGGCAGCAGCTGTTTATGAATAACTTGAATGGAGGTTTCTTTATCTGAAATAATCAAGCGATCCCTTAAAAATTGTTCAAAACTTTCCGACTCATCGAAGGATAGCAACTGGGAAATGGGGTTTCCTAGAACTTCTTCCTTAGTAAAGTCAAACATCTCCAACCCCATGCCGTTAATTTGAATGATTTCATTTTGCTCATTTAATAAGATTAGCCCTGATGAAATGGCTTCTATTATTGTATTTTTTTGTTTACTGATTCTTTCGATCTGCTCGTAAGCTTCCTTCATCTTTAACTCTTTTGTGATGCCATCTACGGCGCTAATAATCATTCCTAATGTGTGGGTGTGAACCTCGCTGCTCAGTCCCGTAATATTTAGGCACCCAATCAACTCATCCGAACTATTTACAATAGGTGCGGCACAACAGGTATAGGATTGGTGGCTTTTAATATAGTGCTCATTTCCCCAAACCAGCACTGGTTTCTTGAGCGCAATGGCCGTACCAATACCACCGGTTCCGCAGATAGACTCATGCCTAGTGGCTCCTAACACCAATTGGGAAACCTTCTCGCTTGTCTCCGCAATGGGCTGATCGCCTATTTGGCTGATGATGTAACCTTCTTCATCGGTGAGCAATATATAATACCCTGATCCCTCTACGATGGAGTATAGCTTTTCCATATAAGGTCGAACAGTCTTAATCAGTACTTTATTGTGTTTTACCCTTTTTTTCAATTCCTTTTCCGACAGAACCTCTGGATCAAAGCCTTTGGGTATCACGTGATTTGCTCTAGATCTAACCCATGATTCATAGATTTCTTTGCGAATAAAGGAATAGTCATGTTCTTCATAGTTAATAAATTTTTCCCATGCTCTAGCAAGCCTTTCCTTATACTCATTATTAAAATTTAACATGATTCAAACTCCTTCTTTCGGCAAGCCCAAACACCATTTATTTCCAACATGCGGTGTTAGTATTTACATATACCTTACATGATTTTGTTGCTTTATGCAACAATTAGTTAAATATCCGTGCCACTTTAGTCACATTTGTATACACATTGTCACAATTTTTGTCTCACAATGTCAAAAAAATTTTATTTCAACTCATTTTATTTATTTAAGAAATAAACTCAAAATTTTTTTAATCTACTTCACGTTAGAATTTTAACAAAAAGATTTTTTCTTTATTTTTAATATTAAAATAATTCAGAATTGGCATAATTTTTGCTCTAATATGAGTTTGTCAGAAAATTGCTAATGCGTATCTTCAGCTTTGTCCTCTTTGACCCGTCTTCTTCTCCTCCTCAAAAGGGGGCAAAGTTGCCACTACGCAGTTACTCATTTTGTTTTAAGAAAGGATTCTATAGAAATGTCTGATTTGACAGGAAAAAATATCCTGATTACGGGAGGCACCAGAGGTTTGGGAAAAGCTTATGCGCTACACCTTGCTAAGTTAGGTGCAAACATCGGTTTGATCTATCGGGATTTGTACTCCTATAAGGATTATGATGCCGAAGCTGCTTCCATGACCTGCGATACCATCTTAGATGAGCTTGCACAACTCAATGTACAGGTAGCAGGAGCCAAGGCCGATGTGACCATTTCTCAGGAAGTCTCCTCAGCCATACATCAAATACAGGAGCAGTTAGGCTCCATTGATGCCATCATCTGTAATGCGGGGGGAGGTCAAGGACCCCTTACTGAAGGAAAACCCTCCACTGTAAACCTGGAGGATTATAGGGCAACCATTGAAAAGAATTTGGACAGCACCGTATATACCCTGCGAGCCATCGCTCCCATCATGAAGGCACAAGGGTACGGTAAAATTATCACCGTCTCTTCCCATGTAGGGCAACAGGTAAACAGCGATGCCAGTTACAGTCACTACTGTGCCGCAAAGGCCGCCATCATACAGTATACCAAAGCTCTGGCTCAGGAAATGGGTCCTTATGGAGTCACAGCCAACTGCATAGCACCGGGATACATTCTCACCGCAAGGCTGCAAGAGAAATTTCTCAGTGCCGGTTCTGAAAAGCTACTGCGAAACGTAGCCCTGGGAAGGTTCGGCACACCGGAGGACTGTGCAAACGTCGTGGAATTTTTAGTAAGCCACAAATCCGACTATATCAGCGGTGCCTTAATTGAAATCAACGGAGGAACCACGGGCAAAATGTTTATGGGTTAGGCTTATTTTTAAGAATTATTTTTATCTAAATTAAGGAGGAAGAAAAGAATGAAAAAAGTATTGGTTGTATTGTTAATTGTTACCATGTGTGTCACATCCATGGTTGCCTGCGGAGGCTCACAGACCACCAGCGGAACTCCCGGCACTGACGAAACGGTCTTAATCGGTTTATCTATCAGAGGTTTAGACAACCCATATTATGTACAGCTAAAGGAAGCTGCTGAAATGTTTATGGCAGCCTTCCCCGATCAAAAGTTTGAGCTGCAGATCTTAGAGAGCGGCGGTTCCGATGAAAAACAAATCAATGACGTTAAAGCATTTTTGGCACGTTGTGGAGAAAATGGAATTTTATATGTAGATCCTAACAACGCTCCCAATGCTGCAGTAATTGCTGAACTTTGCGAAGATGCCGGCGTATATTGGAACACCACTTGGTCTTATGCCGAAGGTGTATACCCAATGGACTATGAATACTACGTAGTACATGAAACAGCTGACAATGTAGGCGGTTCCTATGAAGTGGCAAAAGCCATGTTTGACGCTTTCGAAACTCCCGGAAAAGGTAAAATTGTAGGAATAGCCGGTATGCTTTCCAACGATGCTTCCATCGACAGAGTAAAAGGTCTGGAAAAAGCTCTGGCAGAATATCCCGATATAGAGCTGTTAGACTTACAGCCCGGCAACTGGAGCCCTCAGGAATCCTTAGCCCTTGCTCAAACATGGATTTCAAAATACGGGGATGAAATAGACGGAATCTGGGTTGCAAACGACACTTGTGCACTAGCTGTTGCAGAAGCCCTGAGAGCAGAGGGATTAAACGGCAAAGTTTTAGTAACCGGCTTTGACTGCATCGACGATTTCTTAACCGGTATTGAAAACGGTGATGTTTTCGCTACATATGCTGCAAACCCATATATGCAAGGTGGTTACGGCTTAGCTTATGATTATGCCGCTTATACAGGTCAGATCGTTCCATCTGAATTACCCGATGAAAAGAGAATGATATTAACAAAGGGTATCGCAGTAACAAAGGATACTTTGGCTGATTATATTGCAGAGTTCGTAGATAGCAAACCACAATATGACTACACAAATTTAGACTTCTGTATCGCTGCACCTATGGATTTAAACAATCTAAAATAGGTTAATATTATGAGAACGTGATGGGCTTGGATCAATTCCCGGCCTATCACACTCTTTTAATCGTAGTATGGAGGAGAATTACATGCAAGTGAATTCAACAACCACAATTGCTGAAGAGTTTCAGCAACATATAAAAAGAGAAACACAAAGAGATAAAATCATGAGAATCGCGCCGGTTCTCGTATTAGGAGTTTTAATTGTTGTATTTAGTTTTCTTGCGCCCGGTTTTCTCAGCGGTAAAAATGCCATCGTACTGCTGAACCAACTTTCAATTCCTTTAATCGTAGCCACCGGCATTACCTTTGTCATATTAATCGGCAGTATCGATCTTTCGGTGGATGGAGTTATGGGTCTGACCTCCGCTGTGGTAGGTTTGCTGGTATTAAATAACAAGACCTTATTTAACCTGGGTGTTCTGGGGATCCTCATCGCTATTTTGGTGGGTGGGCTTTGCGGTTTAGTAACGGGAATCATCTTTGTAAAAGGAAAAATTCCTTCCTTTATGGTTTCCTTTGGTATGCTGAGCATTACATCAGGATTGGCAATACTTTCCTACAATGCCATTCCTCCCATGATTCAAGATAATTTAGTTAGAAGTTTTGCGTTAACAAAGATAGCGGGTCTGCCATTATACTTTTATGTTTCCATTTTAGTTTTTCTATTGGCTCTATTGATTCAAGAAAAAACAGCTTTTGGGAAATATATCTTTGCCATTGGCGAAAATGAAGATTTGGCAAAAGTATCGGGTATCAATGTGGATGCTGTAAAGATCAAAGTCTTTATCTGGACCGGTCTGATTATCGGTGTTGCCGGTGTCATGGGTGCCGCACAAATAGGTCGTGGAGATGCCAGCGTAGGCGTGGGCATGTTATTTCCCGCATTGGCTGCGGTAGTTTTAGGAGGAACCTCCCTATCAGGTGGAAAAGGCGGGCTTATCAGTACCCTCATAGGTACCATGATCATAACGGTGGTCAATAATGGTCTCATTTTGATCGGCATTAACCCTTACTTTAAAAGTGCCATCATCGGCCTAATTCTCATAGCCGCTGTCACATTAACCGTTAAACGGGGCCGAAAAGCCATTACGAAATAAAGGAGATTCATCCATGAGTAAACTTTTTAGCGCTGAAAACATCAGCAAAAGCTACGATAGTACGAAAGCACTACAAAATGTATGCTTTTCCATAAGCAAAGGTGAGGTCGTGGGTCTTGTAGGAGAAAACGGTGCCGGGAAATCCACCCTGTTAAAAATTATCATGGGGGTAGCGCAGGCTGACGAAGGAACCATGGAGATTGAAGGCAAACCCTTTGCCCCAAAGAATCCAAAGCAAGCAAATCAACTGGGGGTAGGTATGGTTTTTCAGGAACAATCCCTCATTACCAACCTTACGGTTTCTCAAAATATTTTTTTCGGAGAAGAAAAACAGTTTCAGTCAGGACCTTTGATTAACTGGGGAAAAATGGACACTGCTGCTACTGAAATCTTAAATAAAATTGGATTGCAGGACATTCCAGCCACAAAAAAAATATCAGATATTCAATTTTCAAGACGTCAAATGGTAGAAATCGCAAAGGTTCTTCACCGAGCCTCTCATGGCAGGGATGACGGTGCCTTAATTCTACTGGACGAACCTACTTCCGTCTTAAACGGCGAAGAAATCAAAGTGCTTTTTGATCGGGTAAGGGCCTTAAGGGACTCCGGAAACGGTGTAGTATTTATTTCCCACCGTTTGGATGAGGTTTTGGAGATCTGTGACTCCATCTTTGTCTTTAAGGATGGAAAAAATGTCTGTCAGCTTTCACGGGAAGAAGCCACGGAAGCGGTACTCTACGAGAAAATGGTAGGCAAAAGCTCCTCTGCAGAGTTTTACAGAGTCAATAAACAGACTGTTCCTCAGGAAAAGGTTCTTGTGGAGGCGGAAAATATAGGCCTCTACGGATATTGCAAGAATATCAGCTTTACGTTAAACGCCGGAGAAATCATGGGAATCTGCGGGGTGGTAGGATCCGGAAAGGAAAACCTCTGTGCCATGATAGCCGGAGATGAAGCCATCACCAGTGGAACTTTAAGGGTTAATGGGAAAATTGCTAATTTTAGCTCCCCAAATAAAGCCCTCAAAGCTAAAATCCTCAGCATCCCAACGGAAAGACGTGTAGAAGGTCAAATTGGAATTGCAAGTATTATGGATAATATAACCTATTCAAATATAGAAGGCATCAGCAAATCCGGTCTTATTTCTAAAAAACTAGAAAACGAAGTAGCAGAAAAATGGATTAAGGATCTCAATATCAAATGCCAAGGACCAAAGCAGCCCATTGAAAACCTGTCGGGAGGAAACGCGCAGAAGGTGGTTTTTGCCAGAGTGTTATCCAGCCCCGCAGATATTATTATTTTAAACCATCCCACCAGGGGTGTAGACGTAGGTGCCAAGGAAGAAATTTACGAGATCATTCGTTCTGCCACGGATGCAGGTAAGGGCATCATTCTCCTGGGTGATACCTTAGAAGAATGTATCGGACTTAGCAACAAGTTGCTTGTCATGAAAGACGGTCTGGTAACCCAAGTGTTTCATGCAGATCCTGAAAACAAACCCACTCAGGTGGACATTATTCAATACATGATGTAGTGAGAGGAAGGTGTAATATGTCAAATTTAAAAATAGATACAAGTAAATTTTCTCTCAGTACCCTGAAGGATTACATAAGCATTGTTGCCATCCTTGTGCTTCTGGGAATCTTTGGCGCAATCAATCCAAACTTCCTGGGAATGAGAAACTTATCCAACATCTTGGGAGACATGAGTGCCTTAATGGCCATGGGTATTGGCGTAACCTTTATTCTGCTGATTGGCAGCATCGATCTCTCCGTGGGAGCCGTCAGTTCCATTTCCTGTGTAGTCTTTGCTATTTCCGTAGGATCGCTTGGTTGGGGGGCTTATCCTTTAGCCTTATGCACCGGCATATTGACGGGAATCGTAAGCGGAGTACTGTTTGTAAAGGTGAAGATTCCTTCTTTTATCGCCACCTTTGGTACCATGAGCATCTGGATGAGCGTGGCACTGCTCCTGTCAAGGGGATCCCCTCAACAGATCGTCAGAGCAAACTGGCAATACATGGAGTGGTATAAGATTAAAATATCCTTTATCCCCCTTCCCTTTATTCTGGTGTGCTGTGTTCTTCTCCTTCTGTTGGTAGTGGAAAAACGTACTAAATTTGGAAGAACCCTCTATGCCATCGGAGGAAATGAAAGTGCTGCCAGAATGGCCGGACTTCCTGTAGACAAAACGAAAATATTGGTCTTTGTAGCAGCAGGTTTCTTTGCCTCTTTTGCCGGAATATTCTTTGCCTGTAATTTAAAAAGCGGAATCCCCACCGTGGGAGAACCCTTCACTCTAATGGCCATCGCCGCAGTTGCTCTGGGTGGAACTTCTCTTTCCGGAGGTAAAGGTGGTCTTTTAAAAACCTTTGCGGGTGCCATTTTGGTTACTTTAATACAAAATGGGATGAACGTCATTGGCGTCAGCGCCTTTTGGCAGCAGGTTACCTTTGGTGTTATCGTATTGGCTGCCGTTTATCTGACTACAGATAGAAAACGCAGAAATTTAGTCATAAAGTAAAGGAGGTTCATTATGTCAATGTCAAAGAGAATGGAAAACCTTAAGAAAAGACTTTTTGAAGTAGAGTTTCACGATCCCGGAACCTGGCATTTTAAAGATACCAACATTTTGGATACTTGGCCGGAGATCACTTCAGAACCCATGGTAGTCCGTAAGGGTTATGCTCAAAAGTATATGGGTGAAAATTTACCTGCCATCATTAAGCCAAATGAACTTATCGTAGGAAATCCCAATCAGAACAGCGTAGGCTGGGGTACTGTAATGCCTAAATATTACACTGCGGAAGAAGGAGCCTTAGCCGCCTCCTACCAACTCAACGAAGCTTCTGTATGGGGTCACCATCCCCCCCAGTTCTGGAAAATCTTAAAGGTGGGAGTGGTAGGTTTAAAGGATGAAATTACACAAGCTATTGAAAAAGAGCTATGTAAAGAAAGCCCCGACGAGATGTCTTTAAATAACTATAAAGCCATGCTGGTTTCTTTGGAAGGTTTGGTAGCTTTTTCCAAAAGACATGCCGAGGTGGCATTAAACATGGCCTATGATTGTCAAGACCTTCAACGAAAAAAGGAATTGCTCAGCATTTACGCTTGCTGTTCCAATGTTCCACTAAACCCTGCACGAAACTTCTTGGAGGCTGTGCAATCCTTCTGGTTCACTTATGCCATGATCAACAGCGGCGGAGAATACATCCCCTTAGGTCGTGCGGATACCACCCTCTACCCATATTATGAGGCTGACATTAAAAAAGGTACCCTCACCAAGGAAGAAGCCAGAGATATTTTAGCCAGTTTCCTGACCAAGTGCAATGAACGTGTCATTCAAGATACGAAGAAAGCAGAAAACCACTACGACTTTGGTCTATTTTCTCAGGGTTCCATTCCGGATAAAGAAAGTGAAAAAGCCGGGATGAACCAAACGGGCGGGTATCTCGTTCGAGCCCTCACCTGGCAGGAAAACGAAAGCATCAACAGCGAAGCCAACTACAATTACGGTCAATCGGGAAATGACTGGCTCATGAACTGCATGGTGGCCGGTGTGAACCCCGACGGAACCGATGCCACCACCGATATTTCTTATATGTTTGTGGAAATCATGAACGATATGCAGTTACTCATGCCCACATTGGGAGCTCGCATTCATAAAAATACTCCTCCGGAATTTGTAGAAAAATTGGCAGATGTCTTAAGGTATGGTCGAGGGGAGCCTATGATCTACAACGATGAAACCATCGTCCCCGGTTTTGTAGATTTGGGAGTGCCTATTGAAGATGCCAGGGACTATTCCAACGACGGATGTTGGGAATGCTTAGTGCAAGGGCAAAGTCATTTCAGTTACGCTCACATCATGAACGTACGATGTCTGGAATGGGTGCTTTTCCAAGGGGAGTCACAACACAATCATAAATTGGAAGGCCTCGATACGGGTAATCCGTTAGAGTTTAAAAGCTTTGATGAAGTTTATGAAGCCTATGTAAAACAAACCAACCACTACATAGATATGCAGTGCCAAAGGCGCTTGGATAACTTTGGGTTGAGTTATATGATCGCACCGGATCCTCTCATGTCCACTCTCATCGGAGATTGTATTGAGAGCGGAAGAGATCTCAGCCAGGACGGAGCAAAGTATATCTTCCACTGTATCCTTTTAACAGGGTATTCCAGTATTCTGGACTCCTTGATGGTTATTAAAGATTTAGTCTTTGAAAAGAAACTCATTACTTTGGAAGAACTGATTTTAGCATTACGAGACAACTGGGAAGGTCACGAAAAATTAAGGGCAACGGTGATCAATCATGCTCCCAAATATGGCAACGACGATTCCGATGTAGATGCTATAGGATGCAGATTGATTAAAGATTTTCAAGATCACGTAGCAAAATGGAATGAAAAGGATCTTCGCATCAAGTTCCCTTGCGGCATTGGGACCTTTGAAAACTATGCAGCCTTGGGCAGAGAAATCGGTCCATCCCCTGACGGAAGATACTTGGGGGATGCTTTGGCGCCAAACTTCTCCCCTACTCCCGGTGTGGATAAAAACGGACCTACCGCGGTAATCAAAAGTGCCACCAAACCTGACTTAACCAAGTTTTTCAGCGGTGCACCCTTGGATCTTTCCATCAACTCTTCCGATGTATCAGGAGAATCCGGTTTGCAGCGAATGACCGGCATTATCAAATCCTTCTGTGAGCTTGGAGGACAGATTATGACCATCACCAGCAACAACGTGGAAGATTTAAAGGATGCGCAGATCAACCCCGACAAGCATCGAGGTCTCATGGTTAGGATGGGTGGATTATCCGCATATTTCATCGCCATGTCTCCCGTGCAGCAGGAAAATATTATTAAAAGGTTTAATCGATGATAGAAAATAACATGCCCTCAGGGAAAATCTCAAATATTCAAAAGTTTTGCGTACACGATGGTTACGGCATTCGCACGGTGGTATTTTTCTTAGGTTGCCCCTTGCGGTGCCAATGGTGTCAGAATCCGGAAACCATTGACCCAAATATAGATTTAATGGTCATAGATGAGCTCTGTGTATCCTGCGGTGACTGTGAAAAAAGTTGCCCTAAAAACGCAATTTATAGGAAACCCAACGGGAAGTTTGGCGTTCAGAGAAACCTTTGTACACGATGTATGGAATGTGTAAAAGCTTGTGCCTTTGACGCCAGAAAACCATCCGGAGCAGTATATACCTCTGATCAGCTGTTGGAAGAAGTGTTAAAAGATAAGGTGTTCTACGACAACAGCAAGGGTGGTGTCACTTTAAGCGGAGGTGAACCGCTGTTGCAGATAGAATTTCTCAATGACTTTATGGGAAAATGCAAAGGTGCAGGGCTCCATATGGCTTTGGAAACCGCCGGTCATGTACCTTGGCAAAACTTTGAGAGGATTCTGGATTGCACAGACTTATTTCTCTATGATCTGAAGTCTGCAGATCCTGTCTTACACAAAAATGTGATAGGTCAGGATAATAGCTTAATCTTATCAAATTTAGAAAAACTCAGCACCTTCAACAAGGAAATTATCATACGAATTCCATTGATCCCTAATATCAATGATGGTGAAGAGTTTGAGAAAATAATAAAAAAAGTAAAAGTTTTAGATTCCATCAAAGTAGTGCATATTCTCCCCTTCCACCAGCTCGGTAGCTCTAAATACGATCAGTTGGATATGGCGAATCAATCCGCACAGTGGGATGAAAACAAAGATGAAAGCATAATAAAGTGCAAAAGATATGCCGAAGATGTTGGCTTCCAAGTAAGCATAGGAGGCAGTGGCATCTGATCTATAGTGGCGGTAAGACCGCAAAGGAGGTAATTATGGTAAGAAAAGTTTCGGGATATATCAAAGCAAATACGGCTAATGAGCCTAATTCCGTCTACGTAGAGGAAATCAATACCGAAGAAGAAATGCTCAACAAATGCTCTCTCTTTTGCAGAATCGTATTAAAGCCCGGAAAAAGAGTGGGGTATCACGCTCATATCGGTGATATCGAATCTTATTTTATCCTTTCCGGCACCGGGACTTATAACTGCGAAGGCATTTTATATCCTGTTTCCACAGGGGATATGGCCTATTGTGGAGATGGTCAGTCTCACGATATTACCAACGACGGTAATGAAGATTTAGAAATGATTGCTTTAATCGTCAAATCATAAAGGAGTAAATTATGGAAAAATTTAAGCTAAATAACGGTATAGAGGTTGACAGCATAGGTTTAGGAACCTATCTCAACACCGGTGAAACGTTAAAAAATGCTTTAAAAGATGCCATAAATTCAGGATATCGGTCTATAGATACAGCGAAATATTATGAAAATGAAGAAGATATCGGATCAGCCATCAGCGAGATGGACATTGACCGAGAGGAACTGTGGGTAACCAGTAAACTTTGGAATGATTCCCACGGTTACGACAAAGCATTAAAAGCTTTTGAGGAAAGCGAATCAAAACTAGGAAAAGTTGATTGCTATATGATTCATTGGCCAGGAACAGATCCCATCATTCATACGTGGAAGGCCTTGGAGCGGATTTATGAGGAAAAGCGTGTTAAGGCAATTGGTGTCAGTAACTTTTTTATCCATCATTTAAAGGAGATACTGGCCGGATGTAACATTGTTCCTTCAGTAAACCAAATCGAAGCCAACGTTTATCTATACGACGAGGAGCTAATTTCCTACTGTCGTGACAATCGGATTTTGGTAGAAGCTTGGAGACCTTTGATGCACGGTCTGGATCTGACGTCAGATATTACGCTGGCAGATCTATCGAAAAAGTATCAAAAAACCCCAGCACAAATCGCTTTAAAATACTTAGTACAAAATGGGATACGGGTGATTCCTAAATCTATTAACCAAAATAGGATTGCGGAAAACATCCACATATATGATTTTACCTTAGAAGAAAATGATCTTTTAATGTTAAGCAAATTAAATAAAAATTTAAGAACAGGTCCACATCCGGACAATTTCTTTGAAGTATAAGGAGGTTTCAAATGAGCGACAAAATAAAGGAATTGCAAAAATTTTCATATGAAATAAGACTGACCACTTTAAAAGCCTTAGGAAACCTAGGGTTTGGTCACGTGGGTGGCATCATGTCCATGGCGGAAGCCATGGCGGTCTTATATGGGTATGCAATGAAAATAGATCCTCAAAATCCTAAGTGGGAGGATCGAGATTTTTTCGTCCTCTCCAAGGGTCATTGTGGGCCGGGCGTATTGGCCACTTTAGCACTAAAAGGGTATTTCCCCGAAGAGGAAATGCTCACAGTCAACCAGGGGGGAACTCGATTGCCTAGCCATTTGGATAAAAACAAAACTCCTGGTGTAGACATGAGCACAGGTTCTTTGGGTCAAGGAATCTCTGCGGCAGCCGGAATTGCACTGGGCAATAAGATGAAAAACAAAGATAACTATACTTATTGCATCGTGGGAGACGGAGAATGTGATGAAGGCCAGGTTTGGGAGAGTGTTTTGTTTGCCGCTCAGCAAAAGCTGGATCATTTAATCGTCTTTGTAGATTACAATCGAAAGCAATTGGATGGTTTTACGGAGGATATCTGTGACTTAGGAGATCTGACCAAGAAGTTTGCTGATTTTAATTGGTTTACTCAGGAGGTTGACGGACACGATGTGACCGCCATCGTAGATGCTGTAGACAAAGCAAAACAACACACTGGTCAACCTTCCATGATCATACTGAACACCGTCAAGGGGAAGGGCTGTACTTTTGCCGAAGATATTCTATACAACCACCACATGACTTTCTCTAAGGAGGATGTGGAAGCTGCAAAAGAGTTTATTCAATGTGAAATTGCTGGTTTAAGTGCATAGGGGGTAGAAATATGAATGTAAAAATTGTAGACAAGATACAAACCGAATCAAAGGAAATGCGTACGGTGTTTGCCGAAACCATGGATCAATTGGCTGCGGAAGATGACAAGGTGGTCTATCTGGATGCCGATATCATGAATTCCATTGGCATGACCTCCTTTTCTAAAAAGTACCCTCATCGTACCGTCAATTGCGGAATTCAAGAGGCCAATATGGTGGGAGTAGCCTGCGGTTTATCCGCCGTGGGCATGATTCCTTTCGCACATACCTTTGGAACTTTTGCTTCCAGAAGGGTCATGGATCAGCTATACATCTCAGGAGCATATGCGAAACTCAATGTGAAAATTATTGGCAGCGACCCAGGAATTACAGCGGCATACAACGGCGGAACGCATATGGCCTTTGAGGATATGGGTATGTTGCGATGCGTTCCTCAAATTACCATTATAGAGCCTGTAGATTCCATCATGTTGGACGATATGATTAGACAAACCAAGAATCTATATGGCGTATATTACATCCGTCTCTCTCGAAAAAAATCCGAGCAAATCTACGAGGTCGGATCCACCTTTGACATTGGCAAGGGTGTAACCTTAAAGGATGGAACGGATGCCACTATCTTTGCAACAGGTATCTGCGTGGCCGAAGCTCTCCGAGCAGCGGATTCCCTGGAAAAAGAAGGAATCTCTGCTAGAGTAGTCAATATCTTTACCATTAAACCCATCGATAAAGAGTTGATTATTCAATGCGCAAAAGAGACAGGTGCCATCGTTACTGCCGAAAACCATAATTACATAAACGCGTTGGGTTCTGCGGTAGCAGAGGTCCTCTGCGAAAACTATCCCGTTCCTCTCAGAAGAGTTGGAATAGAGGATACCTTTGGAGAGGTAGGCACCGTAGACTATCTTAAGAATCATTTTGAGTTAACCGCCGATAAAATTATGACATCCACCAAGGCTGCCATAGGAATGAAAAAGTAGGAGGATCAATATGAAAGCGACTTATTATCCTGAAAAAAATCAAGTGCAGCTCATTGAATCCGAAATGCCCATACCAAAGCTGGGGGAGGCTTTAATCCAGGTATTCTACGCCGGTATTTGTGGCTCTGATATTCATGTGTTAAAGGGCTTACATCCCACCGCAAAATTCCCAGTCATACCCGGTCATGAGTTCGTGGGTCGCTTGGTGGAAATCAACGATCCAAACAGGAACGATTTAATCGTAGGAGATACAGTTGTGGCACAGCCCTTCTTTTCCTGCGGCGTCTGCGAACCTTGCACTTCTGGAAGTGATAATGTTTGCGGTCAATTGAGTCTTCTAGGAATTCATCAAAACGGCTGCTTTGCCGAGTATGTTACCGTTGCCTCCAAGAAAATCTATAAAGTGCCTGCAGGAGTAGACTTAAAATTAGCCGCACTGACCGAACCCATAGCTGTTGCAGTTCACGATGTAAGAAGGAGCGGTTTATCCGTTGGGCAACGTGCAGTCATTATCGGAGGTGGTCCCATCGGTATGCTTTTGGCACTTATTGCCCGTCATAGCGGCGCAGAAATCATAATTTCCGAAGTCAACGAATTTAGACTGAACTTTGCAGCTTCTTTGGGTTTTAAAACACTGAACCCCACCAATGAAAATTTTGACAAACAGGTAAAAGAAATTACCAAAGGTAAGGGCTTTGATGTGGTATTTGAGGCATCCGGCAGCAAAGCAGGCATTGCAACCATGACAAAGTTGGCTAAGATTCGAGGTACGGTCATGGTGGTAGGTATGGCGGCAGATAAGTATCCCGTGGACACCATGGCTGTGTTCCTAAAGGAACTGGATATCCGCGGTGTAAGGGTTCATGCACAATCTGCATTCGCTGGAGCATTGGATATCATCGCAAGCGGTCAATTAGATCAAGAGTTTCACCAAATTATCAGCAAAACCTACGACTTAGCCGACGTGGAAGAAGCCTTTAAATTCGTAACTACCGAATCCGATTTCTTTAAGGTTCTGGTGAAGGTAAAGGATTAAGATTAGGAATAGGAATAGGAATAGGGATAGGAATAAGAATTTTATGATTCAAGTAAATGTTAAGTTTATCGGTTTGCTGGGCTTTAAATTTAAGGAAAACCTTGTAAGCGTCATGGTGGAGCCCAATGTAGAATCCTTAACCCGGGAAGTTTGCGACTTGTTAGGTTCAACCAACAAAGACTTGCATTTTTCCATATTAAAGAACGGCATAACAATCGCTAAAAGTACAGGGGAAATTTGTGAGGGAGACACATTCGTGATCTTACCTCACCTTTCCGGAGGATAATACTTAGGATTTAGATATATCCTACAATAAAAAAATTTATTAACGTTATAACAAGTGAATAGTAAAGAGGTAAAATATGTTTAAAGGATATACAGGAAAAATTCTTCATGTGGATTTAACTGCAAAGGCAATTACCGTTGAGACACCCCCGGAGTTATTTTACAGAAAATACCTGGGAGGAAGCTGCATGGGCGTGTACTATGCACTAAAAGAAATCCCCCAGGGCATTGATGCCCTCTCCCCTGAGAACGTCATCACATTTTCACTGGGTCCTGCCACAGGTGCTAAAGTCAGTGGTGCTGCCAGACACAACGTCACTGCCAAATCACCTCAAACCGGTGGTATCGGCACCAGCGAAGCCGGTGGATATTTTGCACCGGAATTGAGAGCAGCAGGATACGATGCTATCGTCATCAAGGGAAAATCCGAATCCCCCGTTTATCTAAGTATCCGGGATGATCAAGTAGAGCTAAAGAATGCCCGCGCTATCTGGGGTATGGTGACCAAGGAATCCCAAGAAGCCATTCGAGAAGAATTGGGCGACAATAAGGTAAAAATCTGTCAAATCGGTCCCGCCGGAGAAAACATGGTAAAATACGCTTGCATTTCCAACGAACTCGCCCATTTTAACGGGAGAAACGGTTTAGGTGCTGTCATGGGAAGCAAGAATCTAAAGGCCATCGCTGTGAGGGGTACCGGTAAAATTGAATTTTACGATCTCAATTTTATCAGTTCTTTATCAAAAAAAGGAATCGAACGCGTGAAGAACGAAGATGCCTACATAGGGTTTAAAAATGCCGGAACCAATGTAAACGTTGATGAGCATTTTGTTACAGGTGGTATGCCAACCAGAAACTGGACCAGCGGAACCTTTGAAGGTACAGAAGACTTGTTGGCTAGTGCCTGGACGGATACCTATATTAAACCCGGCACCTGTTACGCTTGCGTACAAAGCTGCAAAAGGCACGTAACCAACACGGATGTGGTAGATCCTGCCTATGGAGGTCCAGAATATGAAACCGTAGGTATGTGCGGTTCTAATCTAGGCATCAGCGACAAGCTGGGAATTATTAAAATAAACGAAGCTTGCAGCAAGTACACCATGGATACCATTTCCTTCGGAGGAACTGTGGGTTTTATCATGGAGTGCTTTGAAAAAGGACTTTTAACTGAAAAAGATACCGATGGTTTGGATCTGAGGTTCGGCAACGTAGATGCCGTGGTGCAACTGGCTGAATTGACAGCTAAGCGAGAGGGTTTTGGAGATTTAGTTGCTGAAGGCACTAAGGGAGTCGCAGAAAAGTTAGGGGGCGAGGCTTTAAAATTTGCAGTTCATGTCAAAGGCAAGGAGTTCCCAGCTCATATGCCACATGTAAAATCTTCTTTGGCTTTGGCATATGCCACCATTCCCATGGCTTCCGATCACGTATCTTCAAACTTTGACGGCTCCATATCCGGAGACATTCCTTATCAACTGCAAGGCTTTGGATTGCTGGATTCCCAATCGGATTACACGGATTTAAATGATGAAAAGGTAAGGCTTTACTATTTGACTCAGAGAGCCTACAGCCTTTTAGATACCGCAAGTGTCTGTTGCTTGACCTTTAGTTTTTGGACCATCTATGATTTCTCCGATTTAACAGATTTAATCAATGCGGCAACAGGTATGAAAACCCATCTGCACGAATTGATCAGCATCGCTGATAGACGATTGATCATGATGAGGGAATTTAATGCCAGAGAAGGTTTTACTGCCAAGGATGACGACTTGCCCCGTAGGTTATTTGATGATCCATTAAAGGGCGGTCTTACAGACGGTGCCGTAGTAAGCGAGGAAGATTTCAACAGAACACGAGCTCTCTATTATGAAATGGCTGGTTTGGATACAGAAGGGCGACCTACAAAGGCAAAGAAATTGGAGCTTGGTCTTGGTTGGCTGAATTAAAACTTAATTAATTTAAAGTGCCGGGTTTTTTTATATATTTTCTTAAACCTTGCACTTTCAAAAGCGCTATATAAGTTGAATTAAGCCTTTAGTTCCGTGATAACTATAGTCTGAGTTCAGCAAAAGCTACAGAGAGTAAGAGGTAATACATATGCAACGAATCGTAATCACCGGCGGAAACTCAGGTATGGGGCGAGAAGCCGTAGAGGAATTCCTGAAACAGGGAGATAAGGTAGTCTTTACCTCCAGAAGCACCAAAACATCTGAAGTGGTTCTTCAGGAGCTAAAGGAATACGTGGATCAAGGAAATTTATTCTTCTGCCAATGTGACAGCACGGATGCTACACAAGTTGAAAGGTTAGTTCATTACACCAATGAAAAAATAGGCGGATGTGATGTATTGATTAACGCCGCCGCCATATTTATCGGCGGAATGGTCCATGAAACCTCGGAAGAAGATTTTGACAGACAGATTTCCGCTAATCTAAAGGGCTGCTTCCAGACATCCAAATATTTTATACCCCAGATGATGGAAAGAAAAAAGGGTATAATCATCAACATTTCCTCCCTTTGTGGGAAGCGTGGGGGGTATAACTGCTCCATCTATGCGGCTTCTAAAGGCGCTGTAAACAATTTAACCAGATCTATGGCGCTGGATTATATGCAGTATGGCATTCGCGTCAATGCCATCTGCCCAAGTGCTACGGCAACAAAGATGTTTTTAACGGGTTCCACCAAAGAGGTCATAGAGGCCTTTGAAAAAAATAACCCTTCCGGAAGAATTAGCACTCCTAAGGAAATTGCAGACCTGATGTTATTTTTAGCTTCTGATAAGTCAGCATTTATAAACGGAGAATGTATCTCCATCGATGGCGGTTTAGCCGCCTGGAACGGAGAGGTTCGTCAGGATAAGACGGAAGTGTTGAAATAATCAAAAGGGATAAACCAAAGGGCTTATTGTAATCAGTAAGCCCTTTGAGTTTATAAATCTATTGATCAAAATGATTCTCCTCTATTTCAGCTTCTCATTTAGAGGGTAAACTACAAATACTAATCTTCACCTTGTTTAGCAATAAATCCAATGGCTTGTTTTAAGTTGACCGCTCCCAAAAGCTTTAGCCCTTCAATGGGAGCTGTAAGCTTTGATATATTTTTTTGAGGAAGAATGATCGTATCAAACCCCATGCGAACCGCTTCACGAATGATCTTTTCCGCATTTTGTACGGAGCGTAAATCCCCCGTCAACCCAATCTCTCCCATGATTAACGTCTTATTGGAACATTTTATATTATAATAGGAAGAGTAGATGGCCAGAGCTACGGCAAGATCCGTGGAAGTACCCTCAGGTTTTAATCCCCCCACCACATTGATATAGACATCTTGGTTGATTAAGGACAGACCTGCTTTCCTTTCTAAAACGGCTAAGATCATGTTAAGCCTAGCATTTTCCACTCCGATGGCGGTCCTTCTTGCGAACCCGATATTGGTAGGTGCTGTTAAAGCCTGTACCTCTAAAAGTAAAGGCCTTGTCCCTTCGTAGACAGCGGTGGCCACTGCCCCTTCCACTCCGTTTTCCAATCCCTCCAAAAAACTTTTGGATAAGTTGAGGATCTCTATGAGTCCTTCCTCTTCCATTTGAAAAGCACCAATTTCACTGGTAGTTCCAAATCTATTTTTATTAGCTCGTAAAATCCTAAGTTCCTGATTTCGTTCACCGTTAAATTGCAATACACAATCCACCAGGTGTTCCAATATCTTTGGACCTGCCAAGTCACCGGTTTTTGTCACATGGGCCACGATAAACACGGGAATATTCTTCACCTTGCCAATCTTCATAAGCTCATTACCGCAGATTCTCACCTGAGAAACAGTACCGGGTGCAGAATCTAAATCCTGGGAATACATTGTTTGAATGGAGTCTATAATGATAAATTCGGGGTTCAGTTCCTCTTGTACCGCAAGGATATTTTCCATGTTGGTTTCCGCAAGCAAAAACAGGTTGTCCAAGTTCCCTTTGCACACTCTGTCTGCACGCATTTTGATCTGTTCTTCGGATTCCTCTCCGGTGACGTATAACACCTTTCCACAAATTTTAGTCATTTTAGCCGCAGCTTGAATGATTAAGGTGGATTTTCCGATTCCCGGTTCTCCGGAAATCAAGGTTAGTGAGCCCTTCACCAGTCCTCCCCCCAATACCCGGTTGAGCTCACCGATGCCCGTATCCATTCTGGTATAATCTCCGGATTTTACGGAGGTAATTTCTCTGGCTTTTGCCCTACCCGTCTCACTGCCCCTGTGACGGCTATCTTGGGAATTGGTTTCAACCACCTTTTCTTCCACCATGGTATTCCATAACCCACAGATGCATTGCCCCATCCACTTTGGGCTGTCGTATCCACATTCTTGACAGACAAATACAGTCTTATTTTTCTTTGCCATTCTACATCCTTTTCTATGTAATTTTGATAAACTAGCTGTTAATGCATTCCATCGTTTATTTACAATTAACAAGTTTTCCTAAAACTCTTATGTTGCTTAATATGGCTTAGGCTCTTCTTCTATCATGGAAAGAAATTCTTCCCACCTACCGGTGAGGATAAGAGTCTCCGGACAGGTTTTGCCGGAAAAATCTTGATGCTTTTTTACATCGTAGATAGTAAGTTCATATTCTTTCATCAGATACCGAACCAATGCCGCAGTGTTTCGCAAGGTCTGTTCAAAGTTGCCATCTAGGTTTACGCACATCTCTATGCCGATACCGTTCATATTTCCGCCGCCTTCTTTGAATTTATCGCCTGCATGAAATCCCACCTGATTATCCGGCAGGTGCTTATAAATTTGGTGATCATCCACGGTATAGTGCCAAGAAATGGGTGTCTTTTTCGCCACTTTATGAATATATTCATTGTGGGCTTCCGCATTGGATCCCACTCTGGGGTTGCCTGTTTCATGAATTACTATATGTTTGATTTTCATTTCTTGCCCTAGATACCCTGCGATCCCCACAGGCAACAAATCCACGTAAACAGGAATCCTTTCCACCTGTAAAGGGATTGGACTTTCTACAGAAGGTAATGAGTTGATGTATGCGATACCACCAATGGTCATTCCCGTTATAATAAATAACAAAAATGTCAAAATAGTTATAATTTGTGTAACCCTTTTACTTTGCTCATTCTGAGGTTTACCGTTGTATTTTACAATGGGCATCTCGTTCATTCCTATATTTCCTATTCTATGTTATTGGACACACTCTCTAAGTAAAGGCAAGTCTAACGACCCTACTTACTATTGTATTACCGAACAGTGTCTCATATTCTAGGTTATATTTTAATGATCTCTATGGTCTATCAGTTTACAAAATGACAAAGGCTATCGCATCAGGTATCATTAATATTATATCACCTGCAATAGCCTTTTTTAATATATATTTTTTAAATTATTGGTTTTTAATGTCCGGCTTCTACTTCTTTTTTATGCTCCGCAATAATCTTTTCTGCCATGTGGGTTGGGAGCTCCTCGTATCTTTCAAACTTCATGGTAAAGCTTCCTTTTCCCTGAGTCATAGATCGGAGTGTAATGGCATATTTGAACATTTCTGCCTGAGGAGCTTCGGCCAACACCTTCTGCTCGCCACCGGGCAGTGGTTCCATCCCCAGTATTTTGCCTCTTCTCTTGTTCATGTCACCCATAACATCCCCTGTATACTCATCGGGAACGATAATTTCAACGTGCATAACCGGTTCCAGAAGAATAGGTTTTGCCTCCATAAAGCCCTTTTTAAAAGCTAAAGAAGCAGCGATTTTAAACGCCATTTCATTGGAGTCCACGTCGTGATAGGAACCATCGTAAAATACCGCCTTAACATTCACTACCTTACAACCCGCTAAAGGACCCTTTTCCATGGATTCCTTTAAGCCTTTTTCAACTGCAGGCACATAGTTTTTTGGCACTGATCCACCAAACAGCTTTTCTTCAAACTCAAACTCCTGCTGAGATGGAGAGAATTTAATATGTACGTCCCCATATTGACCTGCGCCCCCGGATTGTTTTTTGTGCTTTCCTTGTACATCCGAGTTCCCCTTAATGGTTTCCCTATACGGGATTTTTTGATCCACTAATTTAACGTTTACACCAAATTTATCCTTTAACTTTGCGATGATAATTCCAATCTGAATCTCCCCTTGACCTCCGATTAAGGTCTGATGGGTTTCTACATTTCGCTCCACTACAAAGGATGGATCTTCCTCTTTCAGCTTAGCCAATCCTGATGCAATTTTTTCTTCATCTCCCTTGTCCAAAGGCTCGATGGCCATATAGAGGGATGGTTCTGGAAAATCTAAGGGCAAATAACGAATTTCATCGGTTTTATCGCAAAGGGTATCACCGGATAATGTGTGCTGTAGCTTGGAGACGGCTACGATATCTCCCGCTTCCGCATAATCCAACTCCAACTGATTTTTCCCCCTCAGGAAAAACAGTTTCCCTAATTTCTCCGGTTTTCCCGTTCTTTCGTTGAGAACCTCCGTGCTGGAGTTCATCTTTCCGGTGACCACCTTCATCACGGATATTTTACCTACAAATGGGTCAGCGATGGTCTTAAAGACAAAGGCGGACATAGGTCCCTCCACTACGGACAACCGCTCTACGGGTTCATTTTTATCGTTGAAACCCCTGTAAGGACCATGTTGTAAAGGTGTGGGGAAATAGGCGATAATAATGTCCAGAAGACCTTCGATACCTTGTCCAAAGGAAACTGCTGAAGAACATACAGGAACGATGCCACCGTCGGCAATCCCTTTTACCAAGCCGGTACGGAACTCTTCATCCGTAAAGGCTTCCCCACTAAAATATTTTTCCATAAGGTCATCATCCGTCATGGCAATGGCCTCTTTTAAAGCTTCATCTATCTCTGCAGTAATCGGCCAACTGAAAGGAATCAGGGTATCGCCAAATTTTGCTTTTAATTCATCAAAGGTTTTATGAAAATCAAACTCATCTTTATCTCTTTTATTGATGACGATGAATCGGGGTTTCTTATATCTCTCACAGGCTTTCCAGGCTTGCTCCGTACCTACCTGTACGCCAGATCCTGCATCTACCAATATGATAGCCGCCTCAGCAGCTCTTAAGGCCGCATTCACTTCACCGATAAAATCAAAGTATCCGGGAGTATCGATAAAGTTGATCTTGCTATCTTTCCACTCTATGGGGATTACCGATGTATTGATGGAGTATCCTTTTTCAATTTCCATTTTGTCATAGTCAGAAACCGTATTGCCATCTTCGACTTTTCCCATTCTGCTGATAACGCCCGTAGCCATTAACGCAGCTTCTATCAAAGTGGTTTTGCCACAACCGCCATGTCCAACAAGTGCAACATTTCTAATCGTTTCGCTAGTATAGCCTTTCATATGATGACCTCCTATAAAATTATTTTCTGAACCTGTTAAAAGTATATCATCTCAAGGTAAAAAAAGCAATTTATTATTTATTAAATTTTCTGACATCGACAGATTTCGACTGTTTTAACCTTCTTGATTTATTCCACTTACTTAACAGGTAGAATACTTTCACACCAAATGGAAATACTAACCCCTATCAAAGGAGGTTTTAGCAATGCAAAATAGGGCAAGCATTTTTAAGGACTCTGATCATTTTTTAGCATTTTGCAAAACGCACAAACGGCTTTCAAAAGATAGTATAAGAGCATATTATTACGATTTAAAAAGATTTAATCAATTTCTAATCAACCACAACCCTCCTGTCCATAATTACAATGAAGTTACCAAGAACATATTGGAAGATTATTTAATGATTTTAGGGAAATATCAGGTCAAAACCATCCGAAGGAAATTGGCCGGTATTCGTTCGCTATTTTCTTATTTAGAATATCAAGAATTAATAGAGTTGAATCCTTTTACGAAATTTAAGCTACACATCAGAGACGCTCACAAGATGAGGGAAAGCATGACTATAGAAGAAGCTTTATCCATCTTAAAAGCGGTGTATGAAAACAATACGTCCAATGATTTTATCGGTTTGAGGGATATTGCGGTTTTAGAGCTTCTCTTTGCCGGGGGCATGCGAGTCAGCGAGCTTTGTAAAATTGAATTTCAGGATATCTGTATGGACACCATGTCCATAACCCTCCATGGCAAAGGAAATAAAGAGCGTAAAGTTTATCTTGAAAACAAAGAGGTCATTCATGCGTTAGAAAAATACTTGGTTTGGAGAAATTCAGCAAAGTTAGATTCTCCCTATGTATTCGTTACTAGATTGGGTGGTATGCTTTCCACACAAGCGGTAAGAAACCTAGTGACCAAGTATTGTAAAATGGCAAAGATTAACAAGAATATTACACCCCACATATTTCGCCACACTTTTGCCACGCTACTCTTAGAGGAAGGTGTGGACATCAAATATATTCAGGATTTGCTTGGACATAGCTCCATCTCCACCACCCAGCTCTATCTTCACACCACGGAAAATAAAAAGAGAAATATTATCGCAACGAAGCATCCACGAGAGCAAATGTTGATAGAAACTCTTAAAACAAAAGCCCCTGAAATGGGTTTAAATTGAGGAAACAAAAGACGCCGGGGTTACCGACGTCTTTTTGTAAGTCCTCGAGAGGACTAGGAATCTTTATCTAAGTGACTACTTATCAGTTACGAAGATAACTGTATCAAATCCTGAAGAATCTTCATCTTTGATTGTGTTGTATAGGAATACAGTGTATTTGGTGTAAAGAGAACCTGTGTCAGCTACTCTGTAAGAGTCAACTTCACCATTCTTCATTACTGCCTGATATACGATTGCATCCTTAGCAACATAGTACCAAGTACCTGCGATGTCTAACTGAGTACCATTGCTCTTAACAGCAGCTACTGTGCCGGTTACCATTGAAATTCCGTCTTCCAATGCACCATTAGCTGCAGTTGCAGTCTTGATTACACCATTAGAGTCAAGAGCTAGCTTATACAATCCTGGTACTGCAAGGTCATTTGCCGTAGCGAAAGTGTTCTTTCCTTTGGTTAATTTATCTAACTTAGCACCATCGATATATCCAAGCAACTGTTGTACGGTATCCCCGTCAGCATTCTTCACGCTGTTCCAATCTGTTACTACTGCATAAGAATCCTTAGATGTCTTGGATGCGTTAGCTTCTTTAACGATCATAGCTACTACGATACCATCTTTGTCCCTCATGTAGTAAATCTGACCTAAGTCCTTAGAAGTGTCTACATTGTCAATGGTAGTAGCAAAGTCGATGTTAGTATCAACAGCAGCACCTGTAGATGTCGAAGCAAATACTGCTGCATCAGCAGATACTCTATAAGTTCCAGTATTATCTTTCAAAACTAATCCAGTTAAAACTGTTGTTCCTGTAGACATAGCATTGAAGGAACCCCTTGTAGCTACATCAATCTTACCTTTTGCATCTATACCGAACGCTACTAAAGTATTTTGAACTGTAGATTTTGCAATGTTCTTTGTATCATATTCATACCAAACCGCATCATCTTCTTCTGAATCGTAAAGTTTTACTTTGTCATATAGTACGTCATAACCCAAGTATACACCGTAATTCTTAGTTGCTCCGGAAGTGATGTCGATAGAGTAAATCTTTCCATCTGCGTCAAGATAAAGTATTACAGTATCTCCTGCATTAGGAATGTCGCTTCCATCAGTTTTGTCCGCTAACTCATAAGTCTTACCACTGATAGTGAACTTTGTGCCGCTAGATTTCACAGAAGTTACATCACCCTTAACTACTTCAGTTCCAACTTCTACTCTTGTGATTTCTCCACTCTTGTTTACATAAACATAAACGATATTATCTTCTGCAATCTTGTCAAGAGCAGATACTCCAACTAATGCAAAGCTATTTTCATCAATTTTGTCGTTCTTTAAAGTTACAAAGTCAAATCCTAATAATCTTGCATCGTCAATCTGCTTGATGTCAGATTTGGATACTTTCTTGTCTCCACCGTTGCTTCCAACGTGTGACCAGTAAGCAAAAGAGCTTAAGTTTGAAATGGATTTTCCGCTTACATCACCGTTTACAGTGATTGCTTGCTTTGAAGAGATAGTAGTAGTAGCAGTGATTTCTTCACCGTTTAAGAATAATGTTTCAACAGAACCTTTTAAAGTGTACTCAACATCAGTGTTGTTTTCCACCAATTTAGGAGCTACAAATGTGAAGCTTCCATCGGTAGTAGATGTTAAAGTTACATCAGAAGTTTTAAATTTACCAGTTACTCCTGAAGAATCTTCGGAAGCAATTGCGATAATTGCGTATGGCTTATCTTTTTGTCTGTAATAAGTTACGCTTTTTCCGATATATGGCTTAAGGTTGATTAAAGACTCTTCTCCACCATTGATAATTCCTTTAACTTCTACAGCATCATGTCCGCTTGTAAGCATGTTGCCTTTGAAAACATCAGTTTTTCCATCAGCAGCTACAGATACAAAAGGAACTGTAAGAGTGTTAGCGATCATCTGAGCAGCATTTTGTCTGTCAACGTTAATTGCGTTTGCAACTTTCTTGTAAAGTCCTTCTCTCTGTCCTAAGCTGACATAGTTTGAAGGCCAAACACCGATTAACTGTGCAGAGTTAGAAGTGTAACCAACAGCTCTTAAAAGCATAGTTACTGCTTCGTTTGAGTTGATTCCTCTACCAGGCATAGCGTTTCCGTTGCCATCTCCCAACATGATGCCCTTAGATTCGCAGAATGCGATATAAGGTGTTGCCCATCCATATCCGCTCATGTCCTTGAAGCTTACTTTTGTGTAACCTGCAAGTGCACTTTCAGGAATGCCTAAGGCTTCAACGATCATCTTAGCAAATTGTGCTCTGTTTACAGCTTCCGCTGGCTTAAATGTGCCATCTGGGAAACCTTCTACAATTCCAAGATTAACGTTTACCGTAATAGCTTCAGCGTTAGGTGATCCTGCTACATCTGTAGGTACAGAAGGCGCAGCGAACGCCATTGAGAAGCTACCTAGTACCAGTGATAAAACTAGTACAAAAGATAATACTTTTCTCATGTTTTAAATTCCTCCTTTAAGGTTTTCTTCTGTAGGGGATAAAAGTTTTTTTGAGTGCTTCAAATTGATCTCCCCCTACTGAAGATAATTTGACATTTTACATATAGAAAATGTATCAGTATACACCTGCACATATTCTATCTTCGAGAATTATACCTTTTCATGATTGCAATAGTCAACAGCTTGGCTTAAATGTAACGAAACTGTAATACAGCTATCTAACTGCAATCATTTATGATATGTTCTCATTATATCAATATTTTCAAAAAAGTCCATTACGAGAGTGTTACATTGATGTTAATGATTTGCGTTTATTTTGGCTGAGTTTTCCAATGATTAAAGTTAGTTTTGAATTTAAATCTTATGTCGATGATTTAAATTCATAAGTAACATAATATATCTAACTTGTTTATCAAATAAAAAAGCAATCACCTTTCTGGAAATTGCCTTTTTACTTTAAAAATAACCGTAATTATAGATTCATTTCAATAAAATAGGTTTTATTGCATTTATTTGCTTAAAACGATTAAATCTGCGGACTCATCGCTATCGTTGGTAATATCATAACCTCTGATTTTATAGGAATCAGAAATATTCGATTGTGATCCAACTCTGTATGATTTCTGATCGTCTGCTAAAATATAAACAGCTACATTGCCCTTGATGGTAAACATATTTCCATCTTCTAATTCTACAACAGAACCCTTATAACTTTTAATTTTTTCAAATGAAGTGGCTGTTAATTCCTTAAAGTGCTTTCCGTTGACTGTGGTTTGGCCTGCCTTGGAGATACTCTTGATCTCCCCATTGCTGGTGGTCATTTCAAATATGGTCCCATCCAAATATTCCGCTGGAGCACCCAAGCTCTTTTGGCTCAGCCAAGAGATCGGTCTTCCTGCAGCCAAGGTGTCATAGAGGTTCACACCCTCTTTATCACCGTTTAAAACACTGGAAACCCCATTGATTACACCGTAAACGTTTCCGCTGAATCCGGCATCCATGGGAATGACCATGCTTACGATTTTTCCACCTGACATGCTATAGAAACATGGCGTACTCGCATTTTTATATTTATGGATGGTGTCGGCTCTGAATTCATCTTTTTTATCAGAAAAGACCATACCTTCCTTATAATCTTTCTTTAGTCCATAGGTGTATACCGTGACATTTTGTGCGATTTCTTTTCCTGCATAGGTGGTGATGGTGGCATTAAAACTTCCTGATCCATATGCCATCTTTGTAAGTCCGGGAACAACCTCATTTCCTCCCTCTGTTGGTTTGTTGGAAGGCAATTCATTTTCCGGCTTTACATCTGCTGCAACAATATCCTCTAACATGTTATATGCCATCTGGGCCGCTAACCATCTAGGCGCCTTTGCCACCCTTCGATCAGAAGCTGGAATTTCGTTATAAAGTCCGGTTTCCTCACCTTTAGAAGTATAGTTTAATGGCCAAGTACCACTCAATGCGTTGTCCGTATAACCTGCAGCTCTTAAAATCATAGTTGCCAGTTGATCTGCACTGACCATATCTCCCGGACCAAACTTTCCATTTCCATAACCTTTGGTGATTCCACTCTTCACTGCGTAATTTACATAACCCTCAGCCCAACCGTAACCTTTCATATCGGAAAATCCACTTTTCTGCACGGGCTGAGAAGGTGTTCCGGTCACTGCGGTTGCAGGCGGATCCATACTTTTTACTACGATTACGCAAGCCTGAACTCTCGTAAGGGTGTTATTCGGATGAAATAGACCATCCTGGTCGCCTGTAATGATGTTCTTGTCCATCAAGGCCTGAACAGCGGATTCGTATGGTTTTCCAACCACATCCTCCGGTACAGTTGCAAAGACCGCAGAGGTCAACATCAGCAACATAATCAAAGTTAAACTTATTTTCTTTATAAATGTTCTTTTCATTTTTCTTCTCCTTTGGTTTATTTATAGAATCGCATTCAGCGGTTTTATAACATCACACAAGTAGTACCCACAAGACCTCTATGTCTAATTGGGAGTCGAGTCCGGCGTTGAATCTGGTACAGGATGGGGTGTCGGGTCAAGTTCTGGTGTTACGGTGCTTGAATTGGGCATGTTTCTATAAACTAATTTAATGACATCCCCTTTAGTTGCACTTGCATTCCAGTCTTTAACCGTTATATCAGCCATCATATTGTAAAGCTGCGCATATTTAATGTAGTTGTCCGGCCATTTACCAGGAAAGGTCTCGGGGGAGCTGCCAGTTTTGCTTCTTATTAAAATAGTAATGGTCTCCGCATAGGAAATGTTATCTCCCGGTGCAAATTTGCTATTTCCTCTACCTTCTATCAGCTTTGCTTGGGAGCATAGATTAATATAACCTTTAGCCCAGGAATAACCATCCAAATCATTATAGATATTTTTATTTTGTACAGTTGACATCTGACCTGTCAGGTTTGCTGCTTTAGCCATAATTGTGGCAAACTCAGCTCTCGTTATAAACTTTTCAGGATGAATCAGTCCATCGCTGTCTCCAGTCAGAATCTTTCTATCCATCAGAGATTTCACAGGTGCCAACAGGGGGGTGCCCATAACATCTGCGGGATATCCGGCACCCGAATTCCACTGGCTGTAATCCGGTTCTCCTGCAGCAAAGACCATTACACTCATGGATGACAAGACCATCAACAATGCCAGACCCAATATACTTATTTTGATTTTCTTCATTACGTTCCTCCTCTTCAATTGTTGTTTTACATCAAATCATTCTAATTCCTAAAATAAATACTAGTTCAATACGGGATAAAGGTATTTATTGCTCAAATCGGAAGGTTCTATAATATTCCCCGGCTTGTTTTCCGGTGTCAGCAAGTTAAAATTGGGGATGCCATCTGATCCCGTGGGCAAATTATTGGGCGCTAAGGTGCTCCTATAGTCAAAATTCCAAATTGAGATAGGCTTGACATTATTTTTTATATCGGACTGTGAAAGGTTATTTAGATTCAACTGATCCGTAATAAATACGTACTTATTCCCTACAATGATCTTATCTTGTCCAGACAGCTCCCTATGGCTTAAAGCTTTAACGATTTTGGGGTCATATCCGTTGGAACGATCATCCAGTCCTGTACAGCTACTTCCTGTGGAGTCCAACCAATAAGAAGTATAGAGGATACCGCTGTTTCTCCCCACTAAGGCTCCACTTTCAACGTCTGCCGTAATTTTGCCTGCATTGTACGTATTCTCCACGGTATCGGTGTTCCTGCCTACAATGCCACCCGCATATCCGCCGGAGCTTTTTACTCTGCCTGCATTGTAACAATTATCTATGTAAGAATCATTTTGACCGGCTATGCCGCCTGCATGCATTTGGCTTTGAACCGAACCCATGCTGAATGATTCTGTAATTCTGCCCGTGTCCTGCTGAAACGCTACGATACCACCTCCGTCCAGCTTCGCATCTACCACTCCATCATTAAAACAATTGGTGATCAAGCCTTGATTATTTCCTACTATGCCCCCAGCACCATTGCCTTCTACAGTACCTGTATTGCTGGAGTTTTTTACAGTAATGTTTTTATAGGAAATAATACCCACGATGCCACCGTTTACTCCTGCGCCTTTTACCGTGTCCGAATTAATACAGTCGGAAATAGTCAATGTGCCTGAATTGCTCTCTGCAAAACCCACAATGCCTCCTGCATTAAACGCACCAGCACTTACAGTTCCTGCATTTCTACAATTGCTTACGGATGCCGAATTTCTTCCGCTACCTAGATTATATATCGCTCCTGCGATTCCTCCCAGTTTATCATTCCCTGTCACCTGCCCAAAGTTTGTGTTATCCTCCAGTATATCTCCGGAAGCACTGATAAATCCAACAATTCCACCAGTGTATGACAAGGTACCTGTAACGGTGCCCTTATTTTCCAAACCATACAAAGGTTCCTCGCTATACCCCACGATGCCTCCCGTGTAACTTGTCCCCATAACTTCGCCAGAAGATCCCAGTGTACAGTCTTCAACGAGACCCTTGCTATATCCCACAAGACCACCTACATACTGTCTACCCTCTATGGTGCTGTTATCCACGGTGAGGTTGGTCACCGAACCCTCTGAATCCAAAAACCCAATGAGCCCTACATAGTTGGTTCCCGAAATGCTGAGTCCTCTTATGGTTTTATTTCCCCCATCCAAATGCCCCTTAAAAGGAGTTGTTTCAGTTCCTATGGGAGCAAACTGTTTACTGCTAATGGAAATATTATTTTTTAACACAAAATATTGGTTCATCTTTACAGAGCTGTCGGTGGATGAAGCCACAGCATGTACCCTCATATGATTTAATTGGTTTTCATCTGTAATTTCATAGGGAGATTTGCTAGTACCTTCACCGGTTATAAAGACTCCTGCACCCGTGCCATGAATGGTCTGACATCCTGTTCGAAGTGCTGCTTGTTGTTGTTCCGCCACAATTTTGTCTGCATTGGCAGCAATGATAGGTTCATTTTTCTTTACATTTAATAATATGGTAAAGGCTTCTGCTCTTTTTAATGCATTGGTAGGATGTAAATTGTTTTGATCATCACCTTTCATATATTTTTTTTGAAACATAATATTAACAAAGGGGTATGCCCATTCTCCGATATCAGCCTTATCTCTTATGGAGTCCACCGTGGGTGCTCCCGCAGGAATATTCTTAGTCTGAATGACGGATGCCACCACTTTCGCCGCTTCCTGTCTGCTCATCAACCTACCGATTCCAAAGCTGCCATCCTCATATCCCGATGTAATGCCACAGGCCACCGCAGTCTTAATAACCGGTTCATACCATTCGCCCAGTACCACGTCCTTAAACTTTATGGGTGTATTGGTCACAGTTGTTGCATCGGGTTTGACCGTCATGATCTTTGTAAGAAGGGTATAGAATTCCTCTCTCGTAATAAAGGACTCCGGCTTATAGGAACCATCCTCATAACCGGAAACAAGACCCATGGATACCGCTTCCCGAATGATGTTTTCTGCCCAATGCCCTTCAATATCTGAAGTCGCATAAGCCTTTAACCCAAACTCTCCCAAAGGAGCAAACATCAGGGAAATAACCATTGCCAAAGACAGAATTGTCCTTGTCAAAGCTTTTACCTTAGTGGTTTTATGTATCTTTTTTTGATTCATTATAAGTACCCTCATCCTTTGTTTCATAACCATTAAAGATTACTGGCAAATTTTTCTTTCATAATGTATTATTATATCGTTTAATACTTTTAGTGTCCAGTATATATGTGAATTTGTAACAGGTAAAAATTGCCACAATATTTTGTTATGACATATGATTTTTGCCAAAACTCAACATTTAATAGCATATTATGTTGAGTTTTATAAAATTTTCGCATTTCGAATATAGATTTATAAGACTCAGAATGCTATTCTCCAAATAATATGTTTTTTTAATTGCGAACTGACGTAAGATATCTAATCTAGAACGCCACATATATTATTAGAATTGTTTATTTAATCAAAGTTGCTTTTTACTTTATTAAATAGAATACTTTAATACTTGTATTTTCAGCAGCAAAATGGTAAAATTTGAGACATAAGCATACATTTTTAATTGATAAATTTTTTAATAGATAGAACATATGGAGGGTAATATGAATCGCAAGTATCTCTTAAAAAAAGGTTTCGACAGCTTTTTATTAGCAATCTTATTCTTATTAGTCAGTTCTTGGTTTAACGTAGACCAAAACCATTCTTATGCCGCCCGATTTCAGGATACCTCAGGTCATTGGGCCGAATCCTATATCGACCGTGCGTCTTCCATGGGAATCACCAATGGTTATACAGATGGTACCTTTAGACCCAACACACCTGTAACCCGTGCAGAATTTGCAGGGATGGTAAACCGAACGCTGGGAAATTACGGCACAACCTCCATCACTTATCCCGATGTCAGATATGGTAGCTGGTACTATAATGATGTGGCAAAGGCTGTTGCCGCCACCTATGTGGCTGGTTATGCCGACGGTTATTTCAGACCTAACGATTTTATTACCCGTCAAGAAGTGGCAGTGATGATAGAACGCTTCGTCCCCACCTCCGGCTACGAGAGCAACCTGAGAGGTTATCCTGATGCCTACAGCGTGGCTTCTTGGGCCAATAGCGCTTTTTCCAAAGTATGTAACAAGGGTTATCTTGGTCCCTACAAAAATGATAATCTGCTTCATCCTACAGATTCTTTGACCAGAGCACAAGCGGCAAAAATACTGTGCGACATTAAAGACAAAGAGAGAATATATGTTTCTGATCCCCTGAGCAAAGGTAAAAACGCCACTATTTCTAATGCGATTTACTCCAATAATTTAACGGTAAATAAAGATTCCACCAATAGCGATACCACCTTGGATAACTGTATCGTCTTAGGAAGCCTCCTTATGGATGGAGGGAATGGAAACTCAGTTGACATCAAGAATTCAAGGATAGTGAAAGGAGTGGTCAGCGGAAATTCTGCCAATGTTACTATGAGAAATGGATCTCTGGTAGATTTGACATTGGACTCTTCCTCTAAGAATTCCGAGGTGACCGTTTATGGAGATGCTACCATTACCAATGTTTCGGTCAATGCCGCTGCATCCTTTTACGGAAGCGGTAAAATAAATTACATGCGGATAAACTCCAGCGACGTCACCTACGAAACGAAACCCGCAACCGTTTCCATAGCCTCTAACGTCTCCGACTCTAACGACAGCAGCACCTCTAACGGAGAAGCAACGTTCAAACCTCGTAACAAAGCGAGCAACGTCAGTGTCGATACGGACATTACCATCACTTTTGATTCCGCCATGACCTTATATAACGGCAGAACCATCACTTCCTCCGACATAGAAGACTTTGTTACCTTGAGACGAGGCAGCTCCCGGGGAACTTCTCTGTCTTTTTCCGGCAGCATAAGCAGCAATAAAAAAATAATTACCATTGAACCTTCTAAACGGTTGGATAAGGATGAACGATATTACATTACCATTGATAAAAACGCTATGAAAGACTCCAAAGGTTACGGAAACAGTTCTCTATCCAGTTACTTTGATACGGGTACAGGAACTGGCAACAACTATTCCGAGGCTTTCATTCCTTCCAATGGCGCTGTAAGCGTTGATTTAGATCAGGTGGTCAGGTTGAATTTTGACGGTGAAGTAGTTCGATATAGCAACGGAGACACCATCAGCACTTACGACTCCTTCCTCAAGGATTGTGTGGAGTTTCGTAAGGATGGTGCAACCGGCGAAAAAATTGAGTTCTCACCCAAGATTAATTCTGATAAGGACAGCATTACCTTGGAACCGGATCAATACTTAGAACCTAACCGCACGTACTATGTTGCCATCGTAGGAAACCGGCTGAAATATGCATCCGACGGTACTATGGTTTCTCCGAAAAATGTTACTTGGAGAACCGGAGGCTTGCCTCTCCTCAGCGATTTTGGAGTCTCCACATCCGATAGAGGGCAGACGACTTTAACCGTGAAAGGCAGCTCTAACGTGAACGGCACCCTATACGCTGTGGCTGTGACGGGAACTTCCGGGGTACCTACCGCGGATCAAGTAGTCTCAGGGCGAAATTCCAACGGCGTGTCCGTACCTTCCGGTTCTGTATCCATCGGAGGAGGTGGTACTGCTCAAATAAAGCTTTCCGGACTGGCAATTGAAACCAACTATTCCTTATATGGTGTGATTCGTGATCGCGGGGGCAATCTGTCCACTGTAGGCAGTTCCTCTGGAACCACTTTGATTGGCGCTTTATCCGGACTGACCATTACTCCTTTAGATCATCAGGGAAGGTCTACGGGCAGTCTTGCAGGCTTTAGTTTTAACTCAGGAGTATTTAACTATGGCAGTACAGACGATTATGGTGGTTCCAGTAAAATTTGGGCGCCAAACGGTTCTAAAAAAATCCTAATTACCCCTGTAGTTGCATCGGATTCTAAAAGCACGGCCATTGTCACCATTGGAGGGATCCGTGCCATGGATGGATATGGTACCACAGTAGATATGCAAAATTGGACCGCTGCCAACGTGGGCACCCCATTAACTATGAGAACCTTCACTGTAGAGTACTGCCAAGGGCCCGGCAAAACCACTACTACATACACCATCAATGTGTACGAGAAAGGCTCTGCCGGTTTTAGCAGCATGACGGTAAACGGAACGCCAAATAGCTTTAGTCTCAATTCCTTTGCAGGTAGCACTCCAAGTACGACTTTATCGTCCAATGCCAATAACAACTTGGATTTATCCTTATCCGGCGGGGAAGGGGGAGCTAATGTAATCATTAGTCAGTTTCAATCCGGCACATGGAGGATTGTCGCAGAAGGTCCTATAGGGGATACCGGTTCTGTAAGCTTCCAATCCATGGGATTAAGTTTTGATGACCAAACGGCACCTGTAAAGATTTCCATCACCTCTAAGGATCGATTTACAACCGCTGACTATAGTTTAGATGTTCTAACATCTGTCACCCCATTACCATAATCGGTGCAGTTGCCAAAAATCCTGCTGACTGTCCACTATAATTTCCACATCGTGGATTTTGGTGGTAGTTTCGCCGAAATCACTTCCAGCAGCATAGGTAGATGTAAATCGGAAGGTTAAGGCCTCCGGTTTGCTTCTGCCCCATTTATTGATCATGGTATTGTCCCACAGTTCTCCTGTAAAGACGCTTTCCCCCTCCGCATTCAAACGTCCAGTAGATTTCATTGTAGTGCTATAGGTACTTTTCCCCGTATTCAGGATTTGGCAAGTCACCTTGGTAGGATTGCCTCCAACCTCTGCCTGCAGCATAAATTTTTCGCCACTCCAAAATACATTGGTACCTCTTTGTCTCGGCTTGTTTAAAGAAAGGTATTCTGGCAGGGTAAACCTTCGACCAATCTCAGAGCTAAAGTTTTTCATGTTATATTTCTTTCTGTTTTGATCCCATTCATCTGTGTGATTTACAAAGCCGGTAATTTTCCCTTCAGAAACCACCGTAAACTTATAGGAACCCAGCCCCGCACCCGCCTCATCTCTCACAGTGCAGATTACCTCATATGCTCCTATCAAGGCACCTGTCTGATTTCCACCTTTGGCATTGGTCACCAAATCCGTCAGAGTCAACGGATAGTCTCCTTTTTGACTTCCCAGCAACTCTTTTGCTGTAATATTGTCCTGAAAATGTGTGTAGATGAGCTTTTTGTTGTGGTAAACCTCTGTAGTAAGATTTAGTTTATCCTTTTCTTCATCGTCCACACCGATCTGCAATTTAAAGCTCTGACCCTCTTTCACACTCCCCTTTTTCCAGAGTCCATCACTTCCCTTAGTCAGGGTCTGAATAGAGGTGATCCATGGTGCTTTTGCACCACCCTCAATATAGAAGGTCAAGGATTCCACGTTGCTCAGTTTGTCATAAGTCGGGTTGCCCTGAGGAAATCCTTCGGAATCCACGGGCAGTGGTGAACGCGCAGTATTATCCTCCTGCCAGTGTTCAACGGTGTATTTCCCGTCAATATAGAATCTCTCTATGGGCTTTTCTAAAATGATTTCTTTTACATTGATTGAATTGCCCCATTTATTCAAAATCACCGAGGCTTCTGGATGGGCTCCATCGTTATAGGGTGTGTGGGTATACCTCCAGTATTGCCGCTTGGAAGGATCCGCTTCATAATCCTCATAGAATAGCTTGTATCTCACCAGTTGCCCCTTTTTATAGATTAGGGGAGTTTCTTCCTTATCCTTTGAATCAATATTGGCTAATGTAAGTTTTGCCGTGGAATCTCCTTGGGATGTAACAGTCCAATCATTTTGAAATTTATCAGTACTATTAAATTTTTCTTCATAAACCAATTGTTCTTTTCCTTGTTGAACCTTAAAAAGCTGAAAGTCCCAGATATAATATTGATATTTCTCTGTACCTTTGGAATCTTGCCCAAAGGAGAGCAATACTTCATTAGGGGCAATGTCACTCTTGCCATTGACTTCGTTAAACCAAATAATTTTATAGGTATTCTCCTCAATATTCAAAATAGCAAATGAATTATGTTCATCTGATAAATTAAAGTTCATCAGGTTATAACTTAAGAATAGCCGATTGGGATCGTATTGTATGGAATCTATCTCTACAATTTTGATATCACTTATATTTACCTTCCCATACCCTTTTTCACTTCCGCTGCTCAAATAGTAGTATCGAGAGTAGGTTTCTCCCGGCTTTACAAGAACGGTGGTAGGCGATAGCATCACTCCACCGGAGTAGGTGGGTGTATTGCTTAAGGGTAACGTTACCTGCTCTTTAAAACTCACCACTAAGGCTTTGTTGATCGGCGCCTTAATATGAAAATTCCCTTCTCCATTTTGAAAGTATGTTGAGCCAAAGGAAGCAGACCTGGATGCCGGTTGAAAGGACCAGGCTATGGGATCCCTGAGGGTTCCTTGGCTTTGCAAGGTAAAGGAGAGATAGTTTGAATAATCCGGAATATTTGCAGAAAAGTTTTCTCTTAATACGTTTCCTGCTTTCTCCGATTTCACAAATGCAGCTTCTTTTGGAGAATAAAATCGATTTTTAACGGAAACAGATTGTCCCGAAGTTACCTTCAAGTTTTTCTCTGCCATAAGGTCGTTCTGACCACCATAATTATAAATTTTTACATTGCTTAATTCCAGAAATGCTGTGTCTTGTCTATTTACGTTTACGGTAAGCTTAATTTGGTGATTTCCTTTGGGCAAAAAAAGACTTTTCTTTTCGACTTTCCCCTTTGATTTAAAATTGATTGCCTCTAAAGCATTACCATTTAAGCTGATTTCATAGCTGCTTGTTGTGTAGCTATCTGTAATAACAGATTGTTCAAATTCCAATATTCCATCCTGCTCCATCTGGATTTGAATGATCTCAGTGTTGGAGTCACCCCAATAGTTTGACCCTTTGGCCTCCACCCTATATCCGGAGGTTTCTTCCAAAACTAAGGACTTATAGACGGGCAAAGATCCCTCTGGTAGGTCTTTTACAGCCCCCAAGCTCTGGTAATTGATAATGGGATAAAACGGTTCATTCACTTGACTCATAAGAGACTTTACTTTGTATTGGTAGATATACTCCGTATCGGGAGCCAACGTAAATTTCTTTGAAACTTGAAGTTTGTCCTGTCCATTTCCTTTCATTTCTAGTACATATCGGGGAAGCTCACTTACCTCTTGGACCTTTTCTACAAGAGGCAGCGGTTCTAACCCTGGTTGCTCAATGAGAGAAGCACCAACTTCATCTAGGTATTTATGAAGCTGAGGATCGCTTTTCAGCATAACATTTTCTTGGTTTGCATCCACAGCAATCATTTTACCTGCATCGGCTTCACTAAAATAACCATTGGTATATAATTGAAACAACTTTGATTGATTACCTGTGTTATAATTTCTAAAAAGTCTGATTCGATCTGTCATTCCGATCCATTTATCATGCCTACTCACGGTGTTCATAAGGGATCCATTGTATCTAGCTGCTTCTTCCGCCTGATCCCATCCCCATTGTCCAAATCCGGTATTAACAACCCCTGTAACCACATCCACAGCAAAGGCAAATCCTTTTACAGAAGATACCGCATCTATGCTCTGCCAATTAGCACCCTGTAAAATATATATTTTCCCCTCATTGCTGTGCAGCTTTGCATAGCTGATGTCATTGCCGTTGTAACCCGTGAAGTTTCCTGTATGGGAACCGAAATGCTGCAATTCTTTTTCCTGAATCCTGTATAGGTTAAAATAAAACTTGCCCACGCCCTTGTAATCTATGTCGCTATAGCTATGATAGACAAAGGCAGCTTTTCCTGTTTCATCTTTCACAAAACCCGCGCTGTTCATATAGTTACCGCTGCCGATTCCATCTAGGCTTATTACTGCCTGGGTTTTTGTATTCACAAGCCACAGTTTTCCATTCTGGCGCAACAGTGCTTTTCCCTCTACATCCAGATCGCAAGGTGTCACATTGCTCGAGTATCCAGGAAGTACAGGAATACCCCGCTCATACACCTGTTGGGTCTTCATATCGAAATTGCCTAAGTACCATCCATTACCACTTCCAGCCAAAGCGCTTGCCCCTTGTTTTTTAGCGAGAAAACTAATTCTGCCTTGCCAGATTTGGTTGACGCTTCCTCCTTGGTTGACTACAGTAATCAATTGGTTACTTTTAATATCATATCTTTGGATTTTGTTTATATCAACGAAATAAATGTTATTGTTTAAGTCAGTTACTATAGGATTCATTGTCATGGCGAAACTTATCTCCGCCACTAAAGCTCCCGTTTTTCGGTTCAATAGGCATGTCCGCTTTTTCTCATGATCTGCAATATACACATATCGTTCCAGATTGTCTATGAACAATCCAAAGTTTCCTGGACCATTGATAGCATAACTCCATACTACATGGGGATCGCCTATCGATATTTTCTGTCCTGTTCTTGAGTCTGTCTTGCATCTGCAGTGTTCGTCTCCGGGGCATAAGGCTTCTAAGATGTGGGGCGCATTTGTGATGCAAACTTCTTGGTATCCGCTCATCACTTTTCCCGGAGAGATAATCCTATAGGCAAATTCCGAATCCATTAGCCCCGTATTCTGCTGACAAGTAAAGCAATTAATGGTCGTTGGCCACTCCCATTCCGCAATCCTCCTGTAGTTTCCTTCCTCCGGAAGATTCGTAACTAAAAGGCTGATATTGGAATCCATGGATTTCTCTATAAATGCAGCCTTGATGCTGTTAATATTTGCAGAAATTGCAGGTAGCGAAGTTTTACCCGCCAAAATAATCAAATCGATTTCTTTTGATTTTCCCATTTCCAAGGTTATCTTAGGCGCTATGTTGATCACCTCGGTGACTGCCGTAGTTTCATTTGATAAATAATCGTCCGAAGTAATATATTCCTCCAAAGTTGGTTCATTCCACACGTCCCTAACATGTAGTTTTATATTAACTTTACCCACGCTTTGCTTATGAAATTTTACTTTCTGACCATTGCCATAGCTAAGATCTTCATACCCGTTCATCCCTGTAAGCCCTTGATAGGAAGCACTATATTTCTCATTTGCCCCTTCTCCTCTTTCATCTACCTGTTGAGGATTTGGAAAACTAACACTCCAGCTTCTTTCCAATTGATCTCCGTCTGTGGTACTTTCATCCTCCAAGATAATCTCCGCAATATCCGTGCCTTTATTACGTATGAAGGTATCCTGTACCGAAATGATAGGGTCCGGAGGCAAATCCGGTCTAACGGTAAATATTTTTTGCTGAATATCACTGTCTCCTTTTGCATCTTTGACATAGACCGTGTATTGGTATTCTCCCTTTGCTTTTGTAAGAAATTCCAATTCGAAGTTTGTCCAATATTCATCTCCAGATCCCTTAAGTGCTCTTGTCTTTATTAATGCAGTATTTTCTTTAGGTTTTGACTTTGAAAGGAAAATTTCCTCCGAAGTAGCTAGGTTTTTCACCTTTACATAATAGTCCAAGATAGGTTGATCCGGATAGGTAGCAACAGAAATATTTAAGATTTGCTTGCGATTGACCTTTTGAATTCCCCCTAGATTATCTAATATGTATGGAGTTTTCCGAACCTCTATAACCTTAATGTCCTGTAAGATTTGATCATTTTTCATGGCAATGTCCAAAGATACGCTGTACATTCCCTTTCGATGAAAGGTAGCATTGGCCTGAGTGGGATTGCTTACAAGTTTCGTTACCGTTCCAGCAGTTTGAGGTATGATACTGAATTTATTATTAGCCAGTTTGCTCTTATATGCTGCCATTGCAGAATACTTCACATCGTTAGCCTGAAATGCGGATTGATCCTCAGCTAAAGTTGGATGCCCCTCATAGGTGTATTCTGGAAGCATGAGGCTTGCTACACCACTCATATCAGGGAGAAGACCCGTTTCTTCTTCCTCGGGTTCAGGTTCAATTTCCGGTTCATTGCCATCTTCCGGTTCTTCAGGCTCTTCGGTACTGTCTACCATTCGAGTCTCATCATATTGGATAATGATAGGAATAAAATATAAGTACCCTTCCACGTTGCTGCTGTAGTTTTCGTTGCTAGGATCCATCAGATTCATCTTGTCCAAGATATCCTGCCCTGGATTGTCCAATAGGTCTATTAAATATTGTTTTCCCACTCCACCAGATTTTCCCAACTCTTCTTTGACGTTAAATGGGATTCCATTTCGTGGCACAAATGTGGCGTTATAGGTAACGGTTAAGTTTCCACTGCCTTCATGATAGGTATTTGCTCCGGTAACTTGCAGGGGAAATGCTGAAAACCTAAAATAATTAATATCATACTGAATTTTATTGCTAGTAAGCGTATTGGAATTCCAATGATACTGATCCGGTTGGTTAAACCGAAAATTGTCCTCCGTATATGGGTAAACCTTTACATTTTTCCTGTTAGACCCGATGTTTAAGCTTCCACTCCAGCTCTTGGAGCTGCCGGGGCTCCACCCATTTTGCCAGGTACCAGAGGAACTCTTCCATAAAAAGATAACCCCCGTATCCAACCGATAGTTGGTAACGGTCACTTCCTTTTGAACACCGTATACCTGATGTCTATTATCACCAGTTAAGGGAGGTTGCATCATCACGATAATCATGCAGAGAATAAGAACACATAGAATTCGATTCATCTAAACTCCTTTCATTTCAAAGGATTGGGAATTAGAATGATTGTATCTAATCCTATATTGTAGAATCCAACATAATCAAAACTACGAGGGAAGGCTTTGTGAGACTCTCCAGAAATATAGAAATAGTCGGAGGTTCCTCCTAAAAGCGTGCCTTTACCTTTGGTAACAATCAATGCCGCTCGGGCGTAATCCACGTTATCTAACACCAGACCTTCACCCCCTAACAGATTTTTCTCCACGGTAATGCCGTAGATGGGTTGGGTAATAATTTCATAGTATTTAACTTTAGTCCTTCCTAAAATTTGATCGCTATTTGTAATCATCTGTTCCACCGGTAGACGAGAGGGGGAACTTTCAATGAGGTCACCAATAGAAGTTTTCCCACCGGCTGCCAACCTTTCCTCCAACGTTAGAGGCTTCTGAGCCTCTTCCTTCAAGTCCTCAGGTGCGTACAGCTCTTCATTGGTCATATTGGCGATACCTTCTGGGATGACTCTTTTGGCAGGATCTATCAATCTGTAGATGACTGCAGCGGCTTCCGCCCGAGTCAAAGTGTTTCCCGGTTTAAAGGTTCCATCTTCGTAACCTGTCAAAACTCCGGAAATATAGGCTTTAGAAACTTCATACGGGAATTTTTTTATTCCAGAAGCATCCTTTATTTTCCCCTGTGCAAACTGATATTTTTCTGAAGAAATATCCTTTAATAGGGAACTAACGATGAGCCCCATGTGCTCTCTATCGATGGAATTGGACAATGCTGCTACATGAATGTCATAAGGAGTAAAAAAGCTATTTTCCACGGCTTTATCGTAGTAATTTTGAGCCCAATGTTTTTTCTGCCCTGTCACCGGATCCGTTTCAAGTACTCCCTGGTTATCCATTGCATTCCCCGGGTCTGGAATCTTGTTCATAGTAACAGAATCGTCGGTTTCTGGCATATGATTGGTTGCTAGGATAATCAACTTTATAAATTCACCGTAGGTCAAGGTTTTTTCAGGTTTGTACGATCCATCCGGATAACCTGCAATAATCCCCTTTTCACTCATGCTGGCGATTGATTCGTATGCCCAATTTTTTATGGATACATCTGAAAACTTTCTTTCTACAGCTTCAGCATTATTCATGGCACCCATAATTAAGATGGTGGTCATCATAATAAATGTAAAAATAATACCTCTTTTTAATTTTGTATTCGCCATTTCTCTTTTCCTTTCTTAATTCAGCACTTTTTGTTTCTCTTGCATTTTCTGATAAGTTTATCGGGTTTTATTACTTTGGTTAAATTATACATTTTTTACCATTATATACTATTTTTTCTTTTGGTCAAGTACTTTTTAAAATTTTATTTTTATCCTCTATTTTTATTATACAAAGATGGAAAAAAGACGCAAGCATCAAATTCAAAACTTGACTCTTGCGCCTATTTATACTATTTCAAAACTAAAGAAGTGGTTTTAATTTCGAAATAACAATATTTTTAATGCTTCTTATTTCTTTGGTCTGATCCTTATGTGCGAGAATCAAGATGTCATTAATTCACCGAATTTCCGTCCGGAGCTGTTGTGGTAACAAATTCACAGCGTTTTCCATTTTCTGCAAAGAGCAACATTCCCTTTGACTCCATCCCACGAAGCATACGAGGCTTTAAGTTTGCCACAACGATTACCTTACGCCCTACGGTTTCCTCGGGAGTAAAGTCCTCGGCCACCCCTGAGATAACCTGTCTTGTTTCCGTACCCATTTGAATCTGGAAGACCAGCAATTTATCGGCTTTCGGGTGCTTTTCACAGCTCAGGATGGTACCAACCCTAAAGTCCATCTTATCAAAGTCATCGTACTCAATCTCTTTTTTTAATTGCAAGGGTTTATTTTGTACCCCTCCGTTTAAGGCCTCCAATGCTTCCAACTCTTCTTTGAGATCCAATCGGGGGAATATGGGCGCACCCTTTTCCGTCTGCTCATTTTTTAGCAAATCAAAGCGCAAAGCATCTTCCCATTTCACCGGTTCTTGAATGCCTAGTTGCTTTCTGATGTTCTGTGAAGTCGTGTGCATAAAAGGATAAATCAAAACTGATACAATCCTGATGGATTCTGCCAAGTTATGAAGAACCGTATGAAGCCTATCCTTTGTGCTTTCTTCCTTTGCTAAGCTCCAAGGCATGGTTTCATCGATATATTTGTTTGTTCGTCTTACAACGATCCAAATTTCTTCCAATGCTTGACTAAAATGAAACTTGTCCATATTTTCTTCAACCTTCTGCGCTGCTTGTGTTGCAACCTTTTTCAGGTCTTCATCAAAGTCACCGGACTCCAAAACATCAGGGATTCTACCATCATTATATTTTTCTATCATGGACACCGTTCTGCTTACCAGATTTCCAAGATCATTGGCCAAGTCAAAATTCATCCTATTGATCATAACCTCATTGGTAAACAAACCGTCCTGACCGAAAGTATACTCTCTCAGCAAGAAATATTTTAAGGCATCCACACCATATCGTTCAATTAACTTTACGGGGTCCACCACGTTTCCTTTGGATTTTGACATCTTTCCGCCATCCAAAAGCAACCAACCATGACCCAATACTTTTTTAGGCAAAGGAATCTCCAAGGACATTAACATAGCTGGCCAGATGACAGAGTGGAATCTTACAATTTCTTTCCCTACTAAATGAACATCGGCTGGCCAGTACCTGTCATAGGCTTTTGGATCATCCGGATATCCCAATGCAGTGATATAGTTGGACAATGCGTCCAACCAAACGTAAACCACGTGAGACTCATCCAATGGAACCTTCACTCCCCAATCAAAGGTGGAACGTGAGATGCAGAGATCCTCCAAACCTTGCTTTACAAAGTTTAACATCTCCTTCCTTCTGCTCTCAGGCTGCAGAAACTCAGGGCTGTTCTCATAGAGGTCGATCAAACGATTCTGATACTTGGAAAGCTTAAAGAAGTATGCAGACTCTGAGGATTTCTCCACGGGACGACCGCAATCAGGACACTTTCCCCCTTCTGCTTGGGTTTCCGTCCAAAAAGCTTCACAAGGAGTGCAATAGAGACCCTCGTACTGCCCTTTGTAAATATCGCCTTTATCATACATCTCCATAAAGATTTTCTGAACTCGCTCTTTATGGCGTGGTTCTGTGGTTCTAATGAAGTCATCGTAAGAAATCTCCATGGTTTCCCATAGTTTTTTAATACCTTCAACGATTTCATCCACATGTTGCTGTGGACTTACTCCTTTTTCTTGGGCAACCTTTTGTATCTTTTGACCGTGTTCATCTGTGCCGGTGAGAAACATTACATCATAGCCAGTCAGTCTTTTAAATCTAGCCATTGCATCCACCATAACGGTGCAGTACGTATGCCCTATATGCAAATTGGAACTTGGATAATATATGGGGGTGGTTATATAAAATTTTTTATCAGTCATAACAATTCCTCTCTTTTGTTATTTTTTATTTTTACCTTCAAAAAATTCCTTTGCTCCTGGATGAAGGGGGATGTCCGTTATTTCCTCCGGGTTCTTCATGGTAATCATCTCTTGTGTCCCTAAAGATGCCTGTAGCTCCATAAGCCTAGCTTCAATGGTAGTTAAAATGCTTTTGACCAACTCTTTATCTAAATCCTTGTTAGCCAGCACAATATTCATTACAGAAACCGTATCTACCACTGCATTCTTTCCATATGTATTGGCCGGAATCACATCTTCTTTATAATAAGGATACTTTTTGATTAAATCCGTTCTAGCTTTGCCACTAATGGGAATCAACACTAATTTCTTACTTTTATCTTTTTCTATTTCATTAATCAGTTCATTGGGAAGACCTCCAGTTACAAAAGCGGCATCCAGTTTCCCTTCCACTAACTGTTTCACAGCATCCTTTGGCTCTACCATGGAGACTTCGCAGTCCTTATAGGTCATATCGTGGGCTTCAAAGATCAGCTTTGCATTCCATTCAATCCCCGAATGTTCCGCTCCCACACCGACTCTTTTATATTTTAAATCTTGAAAGTTTTTAATTCCGGTATCTTCTGTAGTGACGATTTGAACATAGTTTGGGTATAGCTCCATCATGACATGTAGGTCACTTCCTATGCCTTCCTCTCCCACCGGATCCTTGCTCGCATAGGTCTGGGCGGCTACATCCAACATGGAGATGGCCAAATCCGCTTGACCATTGAGCATCATGCTAAGATTCTGTGGTGACCCCGAGGTCTCCAGAACTTGTAGATCCACCATCTGCTTTTTTAGGGCTAAGGTGAGTGCTTGTCCAATGGTGAAATACTGACCTGTAGGATTGCCTGCCGCAATGGAGAGCTGAACATCTTCCCCTACCTTTTCATCCGTACCGGTCTCCTTTGCTGCGGGTTTATTACATCCGGTGATAATAAGAGCCATAATAACTAAAAGTATAATAAGTAGTTTTTTCATTAGCATATCCCTTCTGTCTAATAATTGCCAGCTTGAACATAGGCAGAAATCGCCTTCTGCACTGATATTACGGTATTGGCATAACCAGTAGAATAATTCCCCCGATCCACGCTTCCCCCGCCTTGATTATAGGCCGACAATCCTTTGATGGTGTTACCGCTATATCTCTTTATGGCATTGCTGATATACATTGCCCCAAAGTCTATATTTATCTTTGCATCCAACAGTTGTTTACTGGATACCCCATATGTCTTGGCGGTACCCGGCATTATCTGCATCATACCCATAGCTCCTCCCTTGGCAACGGCGCTAGGGTTAAATCGGCTTTCCTTTTGTGCGATAGCCATTAGAAGCTTCTCGTCTATTCCATACACGATTCCGGCTCGCTTAAACAGGTAGGCATATTCCAAAGCTTTGGTTTCTGTAAGGTTCTTGTTATAACTCCGCATATACTTTGTCAGCCCCTTCATATACCTAGATACTTCCGCCTTAAAAAAAGATTGAGCCTTTACTTGAGGATTGGTGCTGATGCAGATACCATAATATGTATCAAAGTACGTATCATATTTAAGTATATTACTCTTGGTCAAAGCCCTTATGGGGATAAATACAGTCTTTCCGTTGGCAATTAAAGGTAACCCTTCCAAATCCAAGGACTCGACTGCAACGTCCATAGAACCGATGACGTCATCCTCCTGCTGTGCCGGACTGTAAACCAAAACAGAACCCTGATTAAGGGTCTTTGCGCTGATATCTTTTCTGTCATTTTTTAGCCACCTGTCGGTGATATTTTTCTGAGTTGACTTAGTCTTTAAAAGTTTTAAAGTGTTACTGTTCCAATCCATCTGTGCCTCTATCCCGCATATTTTCTGCATATCCGGGGTCAGTGGCATGTACAATGCATTGCCATACATAAAGAACGAATTTTGAAGTTCGTAGTTGATAATCTCTTCTTGATTAATATTAATATTCTTGATAAAAAATTGTCCGGTAATCTTTTCTTCTGCATAAATATTGATAGAAGAGAGGACTAATAGTGTCAACATAAGCCACATGCATATAAGCTTCCTTGGCATAAAATCCTCCTTTTTCATAGGTAAGGCTCTATCGAAAATGCAAGCATTTAGATAGCAACCGCCATGTGCGTTTTCGATATAGTCGAAATTCTCGCACTGTATTTCAATGATATATTCTATAACCCCTATCTAATTTAAACTCACGTTATTTCCCTAGGGGCTTATATATTATATCATAATTAGAAAAAATGTATACCACTTTTTTCCCGAAAAGCGGTCTTTTGGAATAAATTACCAATACATGTAGCTCTTTCTTAAATAAAATATTAATTCAAATAAAAAAAATGGAGCTACTTTTTCAAGTAGCCCCGACACCATTTTTCAAATTTTCATTTAAACCATTGCTATTAATTTAAAATGAATTTAATTATATGTGATTTTACTTTTATAAGTTGAATTCTGCTTTTGCATCAGCAATCGCTTCGTCCAATCTTTCCATTACTTTATCGATAGTTTCGTGAGACAATACTGCAGGTGGTTCAATCCTAACTGTTTTGGCATTGACCAATGTTCCAGCTGTCATTACGTGTCTCTGGAATAAGCCTTTTGTTACAGCGTATCCAACTTCAGCTTCAGGGAATTCCATGCAAATCAGCAATCCTGCGCCCCTGATTTCCTTAAGAACTGTAGGATATTTTGCCTTGAGAGCTTCAAGTTTTGTCATGAAGTATTCGCCTTTTTCTTTTGCCTGACCAGGGATATCGTTTTCAAGCATGTAAGCGATGGTTGAAATTGCAGCGGAACATGCTAATGGGTTTCCGCCGAAAGTAGGTGATCCAAGGATCCATGGATTTTCAATTAACTTGTCAACCCACATGCAAGGTCTTGCAATGATACCGGTAATGGGCATGATTCCACCACCAAATGCTTTTCCATATGTAAGAATATCGGGACATACATCCTCAACTTCACATCTCCACATGGTTCCTGTTCTTCCCATACCAGTTTGGATTTCGTCTGCAATCATTGCAACGCCATACTTATCGCAAATTTCTCTAACGGCTTTTAAGTATCCCATAGGAGGAATAATTACACCGGCTTCTCCTTGGATAGGCTCAATGATAACTCCGGCAACCTTTTCGCCAACAGCATGAAGATTTTTAATAGCAGTTTCCATTGCTTCTGCATTTCCATATTCTACGTGTTGAACTTGCTGAACCATTGGAATATAGTCTTGTCTGTAAGCGCCTTTACCTCCAACAGAGATAGCACCCATGGATTTGCCGTGGAATGCCCCAATGGTAGAAATGAACCATCTTCCTCCTGTAGCTAGTCTAGCCAACTTTAAAGCCATTTCGTTAGCTTCTGCCCCACCATTGGTGAAGAAACAATACTGTAAATCTCCAGGGGTAATCATAGCTACTAATTTCGCAAGATATCCTCTTAATGGATCTACCAGCTCCTGAGAGTGAAGCGCATATCTGTTCAACTGAGCCTGTACAGTCTTCAAAATTGCAGGATTTCTGTGACCACAAGTGTAGATTCCAAATCCACCTAAGCAGTCAATAAATTCTGTTCCATATAAGTCTTCAAAGTGATCAACAGAATCTGTCCATTCAACAAAGGTCGCGTCAGTAGAAACAGATTTTCTGTATTCCAACCATCCGGGATTCACGTTTTCATTGAAGTTAGCAATGGATTCTTTTACGATGGTTCCTTTTTCATCTTCTGTCAACTCTGTTCCCTCGATGAATCCGAGTACTTTTTTGGCTTCTTTTAAAGCTAAGTCTTTGTTACATACAGTCATGGTATGTCCTCCTCATTTTTTACTATCTCTGCACAAATTCAGCAGATATATAACATACCGTTACATTATTCAAGTTTTATGCCAAAACAGACGATAATTAATCATAAATATTTTTAAATTTATAAAACCCATTTATTTCAACAAGCGAAACTACTATTTTTTTTATTTTGCCAGAATTGTCTAATAATTTTATACAATTCCAGATGGTTTTTCATATAGATTCTCAATAACGATATATCAATTTTGAGAATTTTTAGATTTTTCTTGCTAAATGTACTAAATTCTGTGTAAAATGATTTTATCAGCATTAAACAAAAGAAAAGAGGAAGCCTTTGAATTATATAAAAAATGTAATATTCGGAATGATCTTGGGCATATCCAATGTGATACCCGGTGTCAGTGGCGGTACAATGGCAGTTATCCTGAATATCTATGATAAAATTCTATTTGCGGTAAGTTTAAAAAACATAAAAAAAAATTTAGTGTTTCTTTCCACCTTAGCCATTGGAGCCATACTAGGCATTTTTTTGTTTAGCAAAATAATGTTGGTCGTTTATTCAGAGTTTCAAGTTTTTATGAGTTTTTGTTTTATGGGATTAATCATAGGAAGTCTTCCTATGATTTACAAAAGAGCCCGTTATGAAAAAATCAAATATAAAAATGTTTTTATTTTTATATTCACTTTTATATTAATGGTTGCTTTATATTATTTCATACAGGATGAATTTGCAAATAAATCCTTATCTGAGCTGGGGGGCCTATCCCCTTCCATATGGATTTGGCTATTTTTATCAGCGGCAGTCAGTGGCATGGCCATGATTCTACCCGGTATCAGCGGATCCTTTATCATGCTGGTGTTAGGTGCTTACACCATAACCATCGAGGCCATCTCTCAGCTGAATCTATTGACCTTGCTTCCGATCCTGTCCGGAATGTTGGTAGGAATTTTGGGAGGAATAAAAATTATAAAAAAAATGCTTAGGTTTCATCCCCAAGCACTTTATTTTGCTATTTTAGGTCTAATTTTGGGCTCCTTGTTCTATATCTTCCCAGGTTTTCCTAAAGGGACAAGCAGCTTAATAGCATCTCTCTGCCTGATGGCTTTTTTTGCCATCATCACTTATATTTTCTCTAAAAAAACATAGAATTAGAATTATATAATGTGGTCTTGTTTAATATTTCCTTGTCAGTCCTGTCATATTTCGTCACTTCTCTGACCTTCTTAGATGTATTCCATCAGCACTTCATTCATTCTTTCTGTCCAAGATTGTTCAGAGGTGATGGCTTTACATGCCTTATCTATTTGTAATATCTGATCTGAGGCAATTTCTTTCAGCTGACCTGGACTCGAAATCATCAACTTCCTTCTGGCAAACTGAAATTGTCTTTGAGTCTCTTCAGGCAAAGATAGATATTCGTCCAAGATATTCAACATAACCTCCCGATCCTCCTTCATCTGACCTTCTACATTCTGCAAGAGGTTAATCATATGATCACTCACCACTCTTCCACTACAATTTCCGGTATTTTCAATTAGCAGCTTGATTTCCTCTATCTTTTCATTTTCTGAGCAGAGTTGGAAAATACCCTTTTGGTAGTCCTCCCATAACCCTGTGCCTCTCTTGATTACAGCAGTCCTAATTCGGACATAATCCGGATCGATTTCTCTTACCACCCTAGCCGTTTCCAATGCGTTTTCCTCTGTGAGGTCTTTGCCCCCTATGCCCGGCATAAAATACACGGACAGTTCAATTCCTCCAGCCTTGATATTTTTCCCTGCCAGAATCTCTTGCTCCGAGGTAGTGCCTTTATTGATTAACTCCAAAACTTTATCTGAACCCGATTCAAACCCCGAGTGAATTCTGTCCAATCCAGCATCTTTTAGGGCTTTGTACTGCTCACCGCTAACCTTGGATAAGGTCTCTGCCCTTCCGTAAGATGTAATTCTCCGAATATGCGGGAAGGTTTTCTTTAAATATTGAAGAACCTCTCCTAGCCGCTCTGCCTTTAATGCTATGGTGTTGCCATCTTGGATAAATACGTTTTTCCCTCCCGTAGCTAGCCAATTTGCCATCATCATAAAACAATGATACTCCTCATATGTCATAGCTTCTGTAAATTGTTTTAGTCTTTTTCTATTCCAAGTACCGTCCTCTTCCTGTAGCTCTAGGAGAAGGTCTCTATACTTTGCCATGGTATCGATGTCTTCTTTTATGCTATCCACGGTATAGGCACGAAAGGACGAGTTTTTATACAATTCACAAAACTTGCATTTATTCCAAGTGCAACCTGCCGTAACTTGAAGAAGCAGACTTCTGGCCTCGCTGGGAGGTCTAATGGGTCCAATTCTATAAGTTCCAAATTGTCTTTCTTCCATTTTAAATCCTCTTTAATCTAAAAAACTTTTAAACTGATCAAATCAAAGATTCCTACTCTCACATCTTTCACGCAATTTTATTAGGTATCTTTTTAGGTATACTTTTGATATTTTAACAAATCCGCTTTCCCATTATGTTTGAAAAGCGGATTTAATATGATTAAACTTTAAGCAAAATTAATTTATTTTGTGTAATTATCAAAATACCCTTGTATATAGATAATGGGCGTTCCTTTGTCTCCACTTCCGGAAGTCAGGTCGCAAAGGGATCCAATGAGATCTGTTAACCTTCTGGGGGTTGTGCCCTGCGCTACCATGGAGTCGCCTAAGTTGCTATCCTTTTTTCTGATATAATCAGAGATTGCTTCTTTCAGCTCTTGTCCTTTTAAATGAGCAAAATCATTGTCTGCAAGGTATTTTAGCTTTACTTCGTTTGGGGTTCCATCCAATCCCTTTGTGTATCCGGGGGATACTACAGGGTCTGCCAACTCCCAAATTTTTCCTACGGGATCCTTGAAAGCTCCGTCCCCATAAACCATAACTTCAATATTCTTGCCTGTAGCAACCTTAATTTTTTCCTGAATAGCGGTTACAAAATCTGTACAATCGTTGGGGAACAGCTTAATGGTGCTTTCGGTTGCTTTGTTGGAACCTAAAATTCCATACTTGGTATTGTATCCGCTTCCTTCAACGCTCTCCGTTAAAAGTTGATCCATACCCACTACTACCTTTGCTCCGGCTGCCTTTAAAATCCTTTGCGTCTTTGCTCTGGTGTGGATGTCACAGTTCAGCACGTTATCGGTATAATCCAATATGGTTTTGGGATTGTTGGAAAACACAATCTCCGCCTCAGCGCCTTCCTCTTCAATAAGCCCTTTGTAATATGCCACATAATCTACACCCGTAAAGGTATGCTTTGACTTTCCAAAAAGGTCTTCAAACTTAGCTTGGGTAAGAACATCCGTATATGGATTAATATCTTTGTCCAACAACAGTTCCTCGTCCATCAGATGATTTCCCACTTCATCGCTGGGATAGCTGAGCATCAATACAACTTTTTTCGCACCCTTAGCGATACCTCTGAGACAAATGGCGAAACGATTTCTGCTTAAGATAGGGAAAATAACCCCGATGGTCTCTCCTCCCAATTTTGCCTTGACGTCTGCTGCCAACTGCTCCGTGGTGGCGTAATTTCCTTGAGATCTGGCAACTACCGCTTCTGTAATAGCCAAAACATCTCGATCTGCAATGGAAAAGGTTCCTGCTTTTTCTGCATGGAGTACCGTATCTACCACAATCTTTTCCAGATCATCACCTTCTCTGATGATAGGTGCTCTTAATCCTCTTACTACTGTCCCTACTAATCTTTCCATTTTTCTTCTTCCTTTCTTATCTTTACTAAATATATGCTTCAATATATCTAGGATCCGCTCCGGCGTCAGAAATCGGTATTCGCTACCTGGAGCCTTTTCTATATATCAAAGAAGAATTGTATCCGTGTAAAGGTTTTATCAACCTTTTCTGATAACTTTTATATTATAGCATACTGATTTTTTATTTGCATTTATTTTTTTCAATATTTACAGAATCGACATAAGTAACCTATTTTTTTCATTATAGATATGGTATAATAACTTCACGGTCTAATCCAAAGCAGAGCTTCGGATGCCTGAGAAAACATTGAGGTATATACTAAAATGTTTCTAGTTATGTACATGGAGGAATCAATCGTGATTGACAAAGTTCAAAAAAAAGTTCTTCTTCTGGCACGGTAGTTTGACACTAAATTTAATAAAAAATAGTTAATAAGCTTGAAAAAGCTT
>CAZOSB010000013.1:35075-61673 GCA_964582545.1 uncultured Anaerovorax sp. | reverse complement strand
CCATCACCGGTACGGGATTAGGACTTTCCATAGTGAAAAAAACCATAGAACAACATGGAGGGCGATATGGTGTGAATTCTACCCTCGGTGAGGGCAGTGAGTTCTGGTTCAGTTTAAACACCCATCATTCGGAATAACCTAGCAACAACTATATTGAAGAATTGGACCATTTAGATAATCACCAGCGCTTTTTCAGCCGCTCGTAAGTCACAATCTAAAGGAAGCAATACCTTTACTTTAAAACTCAGTTTATTTTTGTTTGCAGAGGATTCCGATTCCTTTGGCGTGTACTGTGCGTTTAAGTCTATAAAGTTTACCTTGCCCTCGTAGGTCTTTACCTTTTCCTTATTGGTTCCTTTGCTTTTAACAAGAATCTTATCTCCATAAGCAATTCTGCTCACATACTCTTCCGGCAAGTAAAAGACAAACATTTTTTCGTTTTCCTTTGAAATTTCTCCTAGCTTGCTTCCGGCAGTAGCCATACCACCTACATCTATAGTTCTAGCTATGACGATTCCGTCGTTCATTGCATAAATCTCATACTTTTCCAACATTTTTTCCGCCTGAGCAATCTGGCTTTCCGTCTGGGAAATATCCGCCTTTGCACTGACGATCTTCTCGGTATTATCAGTGGTTAAGCTGCTCAGCTGTTGCTCTGCATTGCTCAATGCGGATTGCGCCACGGATACATTTCTTTGATTGGACTCCATTTCAAAAAGAGCATTATCCAACTCCACCTTTGGCACTGCACCTTCATCATATAAAGTTTTTAATCGGTTGTAGTTATCTCTGGATTTGTTTAAAAGGGCTGTAGCGCTGTTGAGGTTTTGTCTCTGAATGTTGATATTATTGTTGGCTGTTATCGTCTGCTCTTTTGAGGTAGTTTTTTCTAAACCGCGTAAATTGGATTTTTTCATCTCCAATGTTGCCTTTAGCTGTTCAATGGCATACAAAGCATCTGTTGTATCGATGGTGGCAAGAATATCCCCTTGGGAAATTCGCTGTCCCAAATCCATTGACAGGGATAAAACCGTGCCACTTACCTGAGTAAAAACAGGAACTCCATTGATTTCCACCGTACCTTCAATCTCCATGGTTTCATTTTTGGGAATGGAAATGGGAAGTGCCATGGCTACAGCCACCGTTAAAATTGGTAAAACAATTAAAATCCCAGAATACAAAACTTTATGTTTGCTAAATTTATCTTTAAGCTGATTAAAAAACATCGATTTATTTTTCATTTTACCAAAATCCTTTCTATCCATTAAAGAGGAAGTCTTTTCTTATCAAATATGATTAAACTCATCAGAAATAATCCTACGATTATAGCTAAAAACAATAGATTGATGCCGATAGTGTTCCCATTATCCACAATTGCCGGTGCATCTAACAAAGAATAAATGGACATATCTTTAAATATTTCCGCATCTTCTGAAACACCCCCAAAGAGATACAGGAGAAAAAAAGATATGGGCACTCCCGCTCCAAATGCCAAAGCTTTCCTTCCATCGTGAAATAAACACGAGTAGAAAAAGCAAATCATTGCAATTGTCATTGTCAAGAGCATAGCAGAAAAGTGAAGCCTAAAATAGGAGCTTACATTTAACATTCCATAGAACATGCTATTACTTATGGACACACCTACTATAAATACTACTGAAAACAAGATAAGTATGGAAAGCAAGAGATAACTGCCTTGGGTTATTATGATGGTTCTTCTGGAAATCGGCGTCTGTAAAAGGTATGCAAATGATCCATTATCCACCATCTTTGCCACCAACTTGTGGGCTAAGAGGATACAATAGATCATGGGGAATGCAAAGACGAGAAATCCGTAATAAAATCCCGCAATAAATCCTGTTAAATCCGTAGCAATGGTGTCAAATCCCATGGCTGCTATCATATCAGCGGGTAACATATCCATCATATCCGTCAAGGAAGATACAGATGTAGGATCATACATGTATATCATCATGCTGAGATACATGGACATGACCCCACAAAAAATCAAAAGGAGAAACAAATTGTTTTTTAAGTTCAAACGAAGTAAGATCAAGTTCACGATTGTTTCCCTCCTCTTCCATAGAAATTCATAAAAATATCCTCTAAGCTTTGAGTTTTAGACTCCAATCCCAATATGGTTCTCGTAGATAAAATTTTTAAGAAATCGTCTATTTGATTTCCCTTTACAAAGAACTCTCCAGTACTTCCGGAAATATGTCCAATCTCGTATCCCTTGCTTAAAAGAAATTGCAACTCCTCAGGTGTTGAAAAGGTGACAGAAAACGCCTTTCTCTGGGAATCCTTTAAGGCTTTTACGCTATCCTTTGCCACAAGGTGTCCATCCTTAATAATGAGCACTTCATCGCAGGTTCTCTCTATCTCTTCAAACATATGGCTGCTCATAAGAATAGTCTTTCCCTTGCGCTTTTCTTCTATGATTAATTCGATAAAACGGCTCTGCATCAAAGGGTCTAAACCGCTGGTAGGTTCATCTAAAAATATGACTTCCGGGTCATGCATAAACGCAGTCACAATTCCCACCTTTTGTTTCATACCCTTGGAAAATTTTTTGATATTCCCTTTTGGATTAAATTCGAACATATCCAGTAGCCTATTTTGAAGGGTCAAATCTTTTGTCCCTCTCATTTTGCACATGAAACTGAGAAACTCATCTCCCCCCATGCCGTCCAAGAATGCAATTTCACCCGGAATATATCCTAGGAACTTCTGAATCTTAGGAGCATCCCGAAAGCAATCCAAGCCCTTTATGGTGGCCTTCCCCTTGTCCGGTGCCGTAAATCCCAACAGACAACGCATGGTGGTAGTCTTTCCCGCACCATTGGGGCCTAAATACCCCATTACCTGCCCAGGGTTCACTCTAAAGGTTACATCAAAAATGCCTTTTCCATTTGGATAACTTAAGGTTAATTGTGTTACATCTATCATTGGATCACTTCCTATACCTTACTTATAAAAGCAATTTTTAAGCAACTCTAAATAAACGTCGAATTCTTTGCAGACTTTCTCTATATCAAAAGTTTCTTTATTAGGTAACTCGTTGATATACCCTTCCCCACACCAAAGGATTACCTTCAAAACCTTGTTGGGATCTACATCCTCTTTGAATTTTGTAAAGTCTGCACCTTTTAAGAGAATCGAAAATCCTTCACTCTTGGAATTTTGGAATATTTCCTGCACTTCTGTAGCTACTTCCTCAGAACCCTCAAAGTATACTGACTTGATAAAATCCAGCATAGGAGGATAATGACTCATAACTTGTAGCTTAATAGCTTGGATTTGCTTGATTCTTTGAAAAAAATCCTGTTCCTTTTTATCAAATTTTAGCTCTATCTCTTTGGTAACATAATATAAGCAAAATTCTACTAAATATAAATATAAATTTTTTTTAGATTTAAAATAGTGAAAAATCATAGACTTTGCAATCTCTGCTTTGGTTGCCACATCTCCTATAGAAGCCTTTTTGTATCCATTTCCACCGAATGCTTCCAAAGAAGCATTGATAATTTTCTTTTGTTTTTCTTCATTTAATGAAATAAATTTTTCCATCGTGTTTCTCCCCAACAATCGACCATATCGGTTTATAAAATAATAACACAATCGACCGTATCGGTCAATAGAATTTTAATAAAAACCTAGTAATTAATTTTATTAAAAAACATACGAATAAAACCATTGAGATAAAAAAGTTTCTATTATATAATGAATTTAAACACTTAAAAATTAGATTATTTTTAAGAAAAATGTAAAATTAAGAAAAAATTAAAATTAACATTAATATAAATTTAAAATATATAAAAGGGTAATTAAATATGATAATCAAAGAGTATATACAAGATTTAAAAAAAGAGTTTAGAGGATACGATGGAAAAAAACTATCGGGAGATTTTATGGCAGGTATTACGGTGGCTGCAGTGGCGCTTCCCTTGGCCTTGGCCTTTGGTGTAGGTTCCGGGGCAACAGCGGCGGCAGGTTTGGTTACCGCTATTTTGGGTGGTGTGGTAATCGGCGCCCTTTCCGGTGCATCCTTTCAGATTTCTGGCCCCACCGGTGCCATGACCGCAATCTTGGTAACCCTAGCGGCAAAGTATGGAATGCAAGGCATTCTAATCGCCAGCTTAATGGCCGGTATTATCCTGGTAATGGCAGGTCTGTTCAAATTAGGGCGAATCATTTACTTCATTCCGTCCTCCGTTATTACAGGATTCACCTCGGGAATTGCCCTCATTATAGCTTTAGGACAATTGGATAATCTCTTTGGTGTCACTTCCCATGGAGAATTAGCCATCAGCAAATTGTTTTCTTATTTTACCATGGGTTTTGACCCTGATTTTAAGACATTGTCCATAGGTGCTATGGTAATATTGATCATGTTGATATGGCCCAAGTCTTGGAATTCTAAAGTTCCATCCTCCTTGGTGGCTTTGATTTTCGTTTTGATTTTTAACTATATTGCTAAATTTGATGTTACTTTGGTTGGGGAAATCCCAAAGACCATATTTCTCGACGAAAGGCTCTCCCTAAGTAATATTCCCCTATCACAGTTTTGGAATTTCTTCGTCCCTGCACTTTCGGTTGCTGCTTTGGCCATGATTGAAAGCCTGCTTTGTGGTGCCTCTGCCGGAAAATTAAAGGGTGAAAGGATGAACGGTGACAGAGAGTTGGTGGCCCAAGGGATCGGCAATATCATCGTTCCTTTCTTTGGAGGCGTTCCCGCAACTGCGGCTATAGCCCGTACCAGCGTCGCCATCAAATCCGGCGGACAGACTCGTTTGGCTGGAATATTTCATGCCCTCATACTGCTGTTATCCATGTTTGCCCTATCACCCATCATGTCGGCCATTCCGCTATCCGCCCTTTCCGGAGTGCTCATTGTGACTGCATGGCGTATGAACGACTGGGAAAACATTCATTACATATTTGATCACAGATTTAAATCGGGCATGGCCAAATTCTTTATCACCATGGGGGCTACCGTAGTCCTTGATTTGACCCAAGCCATCATCATCGGTGTTGCCTTCTCGGCGTTTTTAATCGTCATAAGGATTACCGATATCGATATTACCATCAGCGAAGTAGAAAACAAACGATTGGAGGAAATCGGAATCCATATATCCCAAGTACCCGCTCATATAAGGGTAGCTTATCTCACCGGCACCATTTTCTTTGCGGTTGTAGAAAAGCTGACGAAACAACTTTCTGCACTGGAAAATACCAGCGTATTAATCATATCCATGCGGGGAGTACCCGTCATAGACCTATCCGGCGTACAAAGCCTTACGGAACTGGTAAAAGAACTGCAGGAACGTGGCATCAAGGTGATGTTGACCAGCGTTCAGCCAAAGGTTTTACAGGATCTCAGGCAGGGAGGTTTTGTGAATATGATAGGCCCTCAAAACGTATTTAAAAGTGCAGAATTCGCAATTGTCAGCGCTCACGATGAACATTTGAAACAAATTCAAGAGATGGACTTAAAACATTAATTATAGAATTCAAAATATAAATTAAATTTTATTTGAATAACGAAAATAAAAATATGCCTTTAAATTTTACTTTAATAAAACTACGGTAATTCCACGGTTTCCATCCACGTAAGTGCTGAAATCTCTCAGTTGATTGCAGATTTCTACAAATTCCTTTTTGCGGTCGTTCCAGCTTTCTCCCCCAACGAAGTCTCGGACGACTCCTCTCAAAGGACCTTCTTTCAGCTTGCTTTTTACCGCAAATTTTATGGCACCACCCACTCCTGTTGAGCCATAACCATGTACCAGAACCACCGCCTTATAACCGGCACCCTTGGCTGTTGAAAGATCATTTATCATTCTTTTCATGGCCTCATCCACAGTGGGGTGACCTCTTTCCAAATTGATTTCTTTTACTTTTACATTCGTCATTGACATTCCTCACAATTTCAAGTGTTCCTATATTACTTTTTTATATTGATATAATATTCTTTACATTAAAAGATGTCAAGAGCCTCGTTAAACAATCGTTTTTTTGAAAGAGATCATATTTGCCCTACAGTTGCTACCCAAACGCTTCGTAGCTTAATCCGCTTTTTTCATCTTTTTAAAACGAATCATCAACGCAATTAACAGTACCGCCGTTACCACTCCAATGATCAGAATAACAGCCCATAGTGGTACAAGGTTATCCCCAACCCACAGCTCAATCCCAAAACTCCGTGCAAGTTCACCGGAAATCATCTCGTGAGTGAGCGGTGTTACGCTTTCTATCTCATATAAAAAAGCTTGTCGTGAAAGTATTGTCATCTGTAAAAATGGCAAACAACTGAAAATATTGCTGATAACTTGCCCAAATTGACCAACAGGAATATATGCTCCGCTTAAAAATCCCAAAAGTGTTCCGATAATTGTTCCCAATGCACCCAAAGATTGCTGTGATTTTACAAAAGAAACCAGCAACAACATAAATATGTTAGCAAATACAAGGGAAGCGATTGTTGCAAGTAATATGAGTCCAAGCTGTATCAAGGTAAAACTTATGCTGTATACCACCAAAAAATAAACTTCAAAGAACCCTATAAACAAAAGCAAAATGGCGAAACCCACCATAAACGAGCTAATCAGGTAGGATGCAAGCAGTCTGTTTCTTCCAATGGGTGATACCAAAAAGTCAGAAAGCACATTTTTTTCCTTATCTGCCACCATTAGTCCCAACGCAACAAGTGAAATCGTAATTGCACCGATTGGAATAATCGCACTGAACATTAGATTATCCACGATCCAAGCAAGTTTTTCTCGTCCTACTTCAACCCCAAACATGGATACTATGTTGACCCAATTATCCGTAAGCATATCCCGAAAAATCATAAAATGCAAAGCAACGAGGATAACGACCGAAAGGGAAGCAAAGAAGATATTCCCTTTCGTACGGTAGAAGATTTTTATATTACGTTTGATTAAGCTGTTTAAATTACTCATTCTGCTTTCCTCCCAACAACGTTTAAAAATACATTGTCCATATTACCTTTTTCCAATTCAAAACTATCAAGAAAAGGTTTGACTATTGGAAGAAAATCGATGGCATCTAAACCGTTTTTCATTTCTACAACATAAGTATCTGCAACAAGCTCAAAGTGACTTAAATGCTTTTCTAACTCCGCATTACATCCGTTCTTCACAATTAACCGCAAGATGTCTGAGGAATGCTGGGTTTTCAGTCTTTGTGGTGTGTCGATGCAGAGGATTTTGCCGCTATCGATAATCGCAACTCGGTCGGCGTTTTCAGTCTCCTCCATATAGTGGGTGGTGAGGAAAACCGTCATTTTTTCGGCTTTGCGTATGTCCTCAATCGTTTCCCAAAGCTCAATACGGCTTTGGGGGTCAAGCCCTGTTGTAGGCTCGTCTAAAAATAGGATTTTGGGCTCAGCAAGTAAGGCACGGGCAATGTCGCACTTTCTCCGCTGACCACCCGAAAGTCTATCATATCTGCGGTTTAAGAAACTCATCATAGAGAGCCGTTCCGCAAGATACGCAAGCCGCTCTTTCGCCTGTGTTTTGTCAAGACCGTAAAATGCAGCACGAGAGAGGATATTTTCTTCCACCGTCAGCACTCCATCAAGCACATTGCCTTGGAACACAACCCCTATGCTTCGTCGTATTTCATTATCTTCTTTTCCGAGAGCGTAGCCGTTTAATGTAACATCTCCAGATGTTTTTTCTATCAAGGTGCAAATGATATTGATAGTTGTGCTTTTTCCTGCACCGTTTACTCCAAGTAAGCAGAATAATTCCCCTTCATATACTTCAAAACTGATTCCGCTGACAGCTTTTACAGTTGAGGAATTGTATTGTTTGACCAGATTATCGATCTTTAAGATTGCACTTTCATTCATATTTATCCTTTCCCCCTGTAAATTTAAAAATGATTTCATTAATTTATTCTAATCAATTAACTTTCTAAATAAACCTCGTTTGTGTAATTTGCGTTGTAGTCAATTATTTTTCACTATATAATACTGAACTCTTTATTGAAAAATATCTTACTAAAACAAAAACTTAAGTGCAACCCCTGTATGGAAAATTGGTTGCACTTAGTTAGTTACATCTTTAAAGTAACAATTGATTCAATATTCAAAAGTTCCCTCAAAGGTGCAAAGATGCAAAGGTTCCTGAGCCGCTTGTGCCACAATCCCTACTTACCCCTTTGAGGAAGTCTACTCACTTAGAGCATTTGAAGCCTTTGGTATATTCATCAAAACGAGCACGGGCTTCTTGTACCGCTCCCTTATCCACAGCTTTTAAAACTTCCTGGGCCACACCGGTTGATGCAGGGGCGGCGGATTTTTGGACTTGCAATTCCTTGATTTTTCTATCTAAGTCTTGTATCAGCTTTTGGTTTGCATCTCTGTTAGCATCATTTTCAGCCTTTGCTGCTTTTGGATCTGGATTTGTACTTTTCTTTTGCATATCATTTTGCAGTTTTTGCTTTTGCCTTTGAAGCTCTTTAATTTCCGCATCAATGGAAGATGATTGCCCTTTACTTTGTGGCGCTATGGGTTTGCTTGCATTGTTCGTTACGTTCATGATAGTTACCTCCAAGTATAATTTTCATTGGCTTACAATTAACTTATCGGTAAAGCTTTTAATAACATTATCTTATTTGCGTAGACGGCATTTTTTATAACGTGAACGGTTACATGGACAATAAAATAGTCAAAATAAAAGTGTCGTTTTCTCTTTCCGTATTCATCGTGCCATTGTATTTTTCACATATCATTTGAATGGTTTGAAGTCCTATTCCAGTTCCTTTTTTATACTTTGCCATTTTGTCATAACTATTCATTATATCTATTAGAAAAAAATCTTGGTTTCGTCTTGCCTTAATGTCTATCCATTTTTCACCGGTTTCAATACATTCACAAGCTGTTATCGCATTGTCCAATGCATTAAAAAATAAAATACATAAGTCAAAATCATTTATACCTATATCTTTAGGGATATCTACATTTAATGTAATTCGAATACCCCTTTGCTGCGCTAGAGCCAATTTATCAGCAAACAAAGCATCCAGTGCAACATTTCCGGTTTGGCTGTGATAGGAAAGGTTGGATGCAGAATTGCCAAAATGGTGTAAATATTCCTTTGCCTTATCACTCTGATGATTCTCAATCAATTGCCTCAACACGATTAGATGATTATTTAAATCATGTCGAAAAGAACGAGTCATTTCATACCTTAGACTTGCCTCTTTGGTATAAATCTGTTGCGCCATCAGTTGCCCCTCTAACAAAACCTTGTGTTCTTGCTGTTCTATCTGCTGTAGCACTTTTTTATAGCTAAACAATATTACAAATAGGCATAAAAAAGAAAAACAAAATACTAGCAACATTTGATAATTATTAAAAACAGAAACAACCTTGTTATCTACAATGACCATTTCATTATTATATCCTACGTCAAATATTGCCTGGGAAAGCAATATTAATAGTGTAAGGGGCATAAAAAGCACGAATAAGTAAGGTAATTGGTTTGTGCGTTCAATAACCAAATATTTGCAGATTGATTTAAGTATTAAGTAGAGCAAGAGAATGGTGAATATGGAAATAAATATATTTGAAATGACAAAGGTCACCTTGTTTTCATATATGCCAAAGTTAGGCAGCAAGTAAACCAAAGGAGCTAAGATTCCATCACATAAAGTTAAAACCGTTACATTTAATAAACTGGCTAAGAATGAAATAGAAAGGTTATTTTGTTTTTGTTTTCTCCCTAAAAAATAAGAAAAACAAGAAAAGAATACAAAGTGAACAAGTCTTTGTTTTAGTCCCATCACTGCAAATTCTATACAAAACGCTGATGTCAAGTAGTTCAATACGAGAAAGATGATACAGTATATTTTTCGAGGTGACTTTAACCCCATGAATTTATGTAAAAATTGATATTGTATAACCGCTAACGCACCACTTAATATAATGAAATAGTGTACAAATTGGCTCCAAAAAATTTCATTAGAAACAAAGAAATGCTCCATTTATCGCACCTCTTTTCGCTGAAAGAGTAGGAGCGCTTTGGAAAACTCCTGTTGGCGACGTTTTGCCACAGGGATTTTCTGCCCGTTAGTTAAGGTTGCAAAGCCCTGCCCATAACTTTTTACATGTTTGAAATTTAAAATATAACTCCGATGGCACCTAAAAAAGTCTTCACTAAGTTCAGAATTGAGATGGTCTATTTTTTTATTATAGTTTTGTATTCCATCTTTGGTATGGATAAATACTTTATGATTAAAAACCTCAGCATAAAAGATTTCAGCAAGTTTCAGTTTCTTTATTTCATGTTCGGATTGCAGTATAAGAAATACATTGCTGCTTTTTGCGATATTACTGATTATTTTATCCATTGTAGCCATCAGCTTGTGTTCTTCAATGGGCTTCAACAAATAATTCACAGCGTCTACATCAAAGGCATCAAACACATACTCTTTCAGAGAAGTAACAAAAACCAAGTGGCTTTCTTTTTCAGTTTGGCGCAAGCGCTTAGCCACCTCCATACCACTGATGCCATTCATTTTAATGTCAAGAAAGATGATATCAAAAAAATCCGAACTGGCAAGGAGTGAATCGCCGCTCAAAAATAGCGTAATGTTGCATTCTAAATTTTTATTTTGTATGTAATCTGTAACTTTTAATTTTAAATTGTCAAGTGCAGTTAATTCATCATCACATAGTGCAATTTTTATCAATATATTGTCTCCCTGCCCAACAGCTTATTTATAAATACTTGAAACACAATTTTTACTCATTTTCCTACCTTAACAACCCTTTAACATAATCCATTGGAACATCCATACGGATAGCAGTTTGTTCCATGGTCAAACCGTTGTTTATAAAACGTTTTACGACAACCGCCATATTTTCACCAACTTCTATAATATGCTTATCTAAGTCATAGAACCGTATCACACGTTGTCCCCACGAGTGTTCTATTAGGGGATGAACATATTCGATGTCAAATTTGTTTAACTTTTCTATAAAGTTATCTAGGTCATCCTCTTCAAAGTATAGTTCCGCATCGTTGTTGCCATAAGCGATTTCATTAGGATTTTTATGAATAAAGCTCCCCCAGCTGTCTGAAGTCTGCAAAGCGAAACCACCTGTCAATGTGACATTTGCGCCTAAATCTTCAATGACATCTTGGTCTAATACATCATAATAGAATTTCTTTGATTTCTCAATATCTTTTACTGCAATTAATGTACAAATATATTTCATATTTTTTCCTTTCTGCTTGTCAGAAAATTAATTATATCATCTATCAGTTTTATTTATAATTTCTAGCTTATTTTTATACCAACCTAGGATTCCTTCTAGACTTTCCATGCCCAAAAATCCGAACTAACAGCTTTAATAAGTCTCTATCTTTCTTTTGATATCCCTTATTTTTAAGTCATTTTTCTTCGCTTCTAACTGCCAATACAGTGTCGCGCCCAGCTTCCAGGCAAAATGAGGGAAATTTGGACTGCTCAGTATGGTTTCTCCTGTGCTCTTTGTATTGATATTATTTGCAAGAGACTGCATGGCTTTTCCCAGGTTTTTATTGGGGCCACGCCCCAGTGGTACATTTTGAGTAGACCCTAACATCTCACCAGCACCCTGCCCGATGGCTTGCCCAAAATGCAGCCCACATCGCTTACACCAGTTCTCCATAATCTCAACGGCAATATGGTTTTGATGTCCCTCATAGAATCCGTTATTTATTATAACATAAACCGAAATATTATGCTTTACCTCTCTTTTAAGATACCCCTCAAGGGTAATCATCATCCGAAATAGATGCGCCGGAATAGCGTCAATATATAATGGAAATGCAAAAATCAGTGTATCAACATGGCAAAGCTCGATATATTGTTCATCGGTAAGGGGTTTTTTATTGATATTGTAATGCGTTATTTTATGTTCAGTATCAATCATTTCCCCCAGCATTTTTAACAGTATCCCCGAATTGCTATTTCCAAGCTTCGGGCTGCCGTTCATCATTGCGATCTTCATGCCATTACCCCTCCAATATCTTTAAAGTTTTTGTAAAAATAAGTTTTGCGTCCGGACATGTAAAAGTTGATACCATTTGCAACGACTAACTTTTTAGCTGTTTCTTGCTCCTTTTCGCTGATGTCATCTCCATAAAAATGTGCTGAGAAATCAATGGTATTCGTATAACGATTTTTATGATGGGTCTCGCCGTTTTGGGGAACAAAATAGGGCAATAGATAGGGTATGCTTCGATCTAAGACATTGCGAACGAATGGGCTGTAACTTCCATATAAACATCGACTGATAATGACCAGCTCACTGCATTTTGATAGCAATTCCCCCATATTTTGATATCCGTCTTTCAAAACGCATACCCCTGGTGTTTTAACCCAACATCCAAAGCAACCAATACAGTTGCAGATAGAACCATCATCCGATAGGATAACAGTATCCCTATCCATATTGGGAAACACTGACGCAAACTCCTGTTGCGTCAAATCATGTATGATCATTTTCACAGTGTGATCCTCCCTTTAAAACATATGCTTGGAGCACATCGCTCCAGTTACCGGAATACTGCACGCCCTTGTTGGTAAGCAATGAAGAAACACCATGTACCATTGACCACAGGGCAAGCAGATTGTTTAAATACGCTTCTTTTGCCAACCCAATGTCCTGAAACGCACCATATGCAATTTCCTTAAACAATCCAAATGGTGGATAATCATTGTTTTCATCACAATCCAAATCAATCACCAAATTTGAATGATAGAAAAGAAATTGAAAGTAATGGGGGTTTTCGCTGAAAAAAGAAATATATGCAGTTCCAAGCTGCGATACTGCCATACAGTTATTCTTTTGCCCCTCAATGGATGCGGATAGCTTTTTCATAAACTTTTCGGTCACATATTCGCCCATCGCATGAGTTAGCTCTTCAATGTCCTTAAAGTGACTGTATGGAGCTGCGTGACTGACGCCACATTTTGCAGCAACTTTTCTTATTGAAAACCCTTTTACACCTTCTTCACTGATCAGCAATATTCCTGACTCAATGAGCTTATTTCGGAGATCACCATGATGATATGGCAAATCTTTCATACTTCTCATCCTCCCTTTAATCTTAACGCCATAAAAATTATATCCAGCAATCTTAACGATGTAAAGATTGTAACATGTAAAGTTTACAGTGTCAAGATAAAGTGTTCTTCTGGCAAATTTTTTTAATTTCCATGCGGCACTCCTTGCTTATCCATATAACAAAATAAATTTGTTCCTGCCTCAGCAATGCTTGTTGCATAGGATTTGCTTATCATCTTATGCTCAAGTAATGATCCAATATAAACATAAAGCGATTATGATAATATCACCGATGATAATGGTTTTATAATATTTCTGTGTTTTAGTCTTATAATAACCGATCTGCATAATTAAGCTGGAACTGCAATAACACAGTAGAATTATTGATGTCAAGCTAGTTTCTGGTACCGGTATTTTCATATAATATAAAGCGAAATTTAATAAGCAAAATGCTACAATACCGATTAATACATATTTCGCTACCTTTTGATATTTTTCCATAATAGGACTCCTTATGAACGTTAACTTTACCTCGTATCTGCAAAATTTGTGTTCATACAGGTTTACTCATTTTGATCGTGTATTAATTCAATATTTTCTATGGAATCAATTCTTAAAATTTTTGTAATAACCATGTTCTTTTTATCCGTATAAGTGAATTTAATCCATTCTTCATCAGCATCTAATACCATACATTCAACATTCAAGCTTCCATCAAAAAATGATTCTTGATCTGCTAGGATTTTGCAGTTTTTACCGATTAATTGATTTATTATTTTTGACATGTCGTTACCTCCTTGTTGCTTTTTCTTTAATTTTTTTAATTCTTTTTCGAGTTTCCTCACTTTGCCCGGAAATGAAGAATAAAATAATAAAATCATAAGAGCAACCCATCCTGCCCATTCCAATATTAGCACCTCCGATTATATAAAATCACTCATCCAACATCAAACACCTAGCAACTTCGAAATTAGCTCTGTTCAATAAAGGTGAGAAAAAAAGATTTTAACAATTTGTGTTATCTAATTATTATTCCCATTCTTTGTAATTACATGATAAATTCCACAAATTTAATAGTTACTTTATAAAGATACGCAAAAAAAATAAAAGGCAATTTCCCAATGTTAGTGTTACCGTTACCTGCAAAAATCATATGTTACCTTTTTGTTATTTCGTTAATATTATCTTTGACTACATTGACTCTTTATGAATATCTTTTAACACACTCTTAGCGATTTTTTCAAATACAGGAATTGACAAAAGAAGCACAATTCCAACAACAATCGTAGATATTAGCACTTCACTTACTTTCAAATGTGAGTTAACAGCATTGTAAAGAATAATACTATTAAGGGGTGCCATTAGGAAGACACCTGTAAATACGCCTGGACAATATTTCTTGTATCGTAACGTAAGGAGCAAATGAGGAGCTATAATATTTACAAGCATTGCTCCTACAAACCCAATAAAACAAAATTCAATCATTATATTATTGGGATACATAATCGATAATCCAGATGCCAAATAACCTAATATGGTAATTCCTAACACTGCAAAATTAAAATGCTGCTTTTGGAATGACCTGCGACTATTTGGCATGGTTTTTATTCTCCACTCGGTAAACCACAGCGCTTCCTCCATATTGTGTAGTGTTAAACAAAACATAAAAATCAATGGTTCCATCAATAACCTCTTTCCAAAAATATCTTACTTACACTAATAACATTATCTACCATATATCACGCTATAATATAAATCTTCCGTCATATCAACAATATTTTCTTTCAATAACGCATTTGTTCAAACACTTTAATTCAATATCATGATTTTTTTTAATTTGCCCGTAAGTGAATCAACTTTATCAAATCATCTAGAATAGTGTTTTCTCTAACCTTTATCATTAACCATTTACTACCTCTTGAAAATAACGTGGTGTTATAAAGTTTCTGAACATACTCACTACAAGTAGTAATAATATAATCGGCTTCCATTTTATCTTTCTCATTAATTACCACAAGGGCTAAAAAATATCCGCCCATTGGATAGAGGATACAAAGGCTCTTGCCACCCTTTTTATACTTGATATTCCAACCTTTTTGCATTGAGCAACAGCTATATTCCATTTTAAGTGACACGGAAAAGTTGCTTTCTAAATACATACAGAGTTCCTTAAATAAATGATTCTTTATAAAATCATTTACATTTTCAAATGTAGGTTGATTTCCTCCTGTATAAAGCTCGCTCCATATCATATCTGCTCCTTTAGTTTAATGGGAAGCACCCATATTTCCATACAAGTTGTGTCCGAAGAATGACTTTTATACCGCTCAACACAAAACGATTCCGTAACCAAGTTATGATTCGGAAGCCAAGTTCCAAAGAGATACCCTTGTGCTTTATACAGTGCATCCATGACCAAATGCTCGAAACTTTCCGCTTCAATGGAACACACGATATATTCGCTTGCTGGAAGGTTCCAATTGGTGTAGCCATCAATCTGTTCATCGGACTTTGCTTGTGCCCCAACAAAATAAGTAAAATAACCCTCCTCATTACCCATCATAGATACTCCAACCTCATCACCAGATTCTATCAAAGTTGGAATATTTGATTTACTTGCATGAAAATTATCCCATAATGCTCCCAGTGTGTCTACCCCTGTTTCCACACCAACAGGAATTTGTGCCATTGATGCTTTCGCGGTGAGTCCAATAAAATATTCAGAGGTTAACAGTTGTTTACGAGTGATTTCCAGTACAATCCCATCCGTAACTAAAAGTACATTTTCATCAACCAATGCGTAATTGAGCAAAAGTTCAGGTTTCCCGAAATTGTTTAACCTAATAGGGTTTGTACGAAATTCCTCCGGCGTAATACCAAAGGCTTCCTTAAATGTACGTGTAAATGAGGAGTGAGATGAAAATCCAAAGTCAAGAGCAATGTCCAGAATTCGTTTATTCTTATCGGATAATATCTCGCAGGCTCTTGCCAAACGTCGAAGCTTAATGTATTCATTTACAGGTTTTTTAACCAAGCGGCTGAACAATCGTTGATAATAAAATTGTGAAAGTGAGGCAACCTCTGCCAAATCTGCGATTGCGATTTCTTCTGAAATATGACCTTCAATATAATCTACGGTTAATTGTATCTGTTTCCATGCGTGCATAATAAGCACCTCCTTATGTCAATAGGATAACATAAAAACATTATGTTGGCTTTACACTCAATGCTCTCTTTCAAAAGTGATGATTATCATAACTGTAAAATTTCTCCAAACCGCTGTGTCCACTACTCTCCACCCATCGTTAGACATTTCATTCATGATTTGTTCAGCGTGCTTTGGATCTTTACCTTGCATTACTTTATATTCGTACTTTTTCAAAACGGTAACCCTCCTTGATATTCTATAAATTTATCACTATATCGACGAATCATTTTCATAATACAAATTATACCCAATTTGGTTACCTATTACAACTTATGTCCAATTTGATTATCTTTACAACTTATACCAAATTAAAAGTCAAAATCCAAAAAATTTAATCTACTTTTTATTTGACGAATAATTAATTAAGTGAAATTAACCATCTAATTGAAAATCCAGTTTTCCTCGCTCCAGACCATTGACGATAAGGGAAATGGAATGGATGCCTGGATAATGCTTCCTTGTGCTTAAATCTGCAAAAGAGTGATTTTTTTTATAGGACTTCTTATCGTTTTCTTTTAATGAAATTTCTGATATTTGAAAAATCTTTCTATTTGTTTTCCCATTTGATTTCACATAATCGATTCCATACTCCAGTCTTATTTTTGTCGGTTTCTTTGTTGAAATTTCAAAAGAGAATCTAATATCCTCTCCCAGCGAAATAGTTGTTGCCTCTAAAGTAAAACCATATACATCTACAGAAGCCACATCGTCGTATCCAAAGATAGCCAACACCTCTCTGTTTCCTTTTTTAAGAAGTGTTCTGCATCCATGCTTCACAATCCAATCGGTGTATTCAGTTTTCCCATACCACTCCTTTGCGAGTTTTGCAACTAAATCCGGATGTGTTTTGGAGATGTCATTGAGGTTATTGGCAACGCTCTTTCGTACAGATAGTGACGGATCATTTTTTAATTGCTCCAATATAGGCAAAACCGGCGAAGGGTCTTTTTTGTATTTGGGTAAAACCTGCGCCCATGGTAACTGAGGGCGACAGCCTTCGCTGGAAAGTCTTCGCACGTGTTCATTTTCATGCTTCGACCAAGCATACATCTGTGCCATCATACGTTCCTCATGCTTCATGATAAATGGCCTTACGGCAAATTCCGCAGATGCATATGGGGTATATCTTTCTAATGCATTGATAGATATTTCCCAATTCACTTCATCCTGTCCATAAATTTCAACAAAGGTTGGGAAGAAGAAACCAAAGCCTTCCAACCAACTGCCATAGTTCATTACCACTTTATCAATAATGCCAATGGCCGTTTTATAATCTTGAGGCAGATATTTCCCTAAATTTACAGTTATTTGATGAACCCTGTCTTTTAATTCTAAACTATCCCAGGTTTCATCCATAGTTGATTTTAAAAAGTCCTCAACATGGAAGGGTTTATACGCTGATTGAAGGTCTACTGCGAGGTTTCGAAGTGATTCTTGATTGTACATGTTTTTTAATAAGTCTGGCATGTGTATTTCCTTTCCAACCATTAAGCTTCTAAGTTAAATAAGCGTAACGTCTTGCCGTCCGCTAACATTTTTTTCATCATGGTTTTAATAAATTCCTTTTCTTGAAATGGGTGTTCCTGCAATAAGTTTTGATAGGTCTTCTCCTCGATATCTTTTAAATGTTTGTCTTTATCTGAAAGGACCTCATAAATTTTTTTTGTAAAAGAAGTGTTAAACTTCATATTTTTTTCATCAACCCAACCAGCCGCTATAAATCCCTTGGTTTTTTTAGGACACCTACAGGGGTTTTCTTTATTGATTAACCCACATTTTTTATTCATAAATTGGTATAAATCATGCTTTGCCCTTGATAATCTTTGGCGAAAGTTGTCTTTTGAAATATTTAAAAATTCAGCTCCTAAATCATGCGGCATGGCAAAGATTTCTCCAAGGATAAGCACCATTCGTTGTTCCCTTGATAAGCATAAAAGCATTCCCGCCATACACCCAAGCCTTGCTTCTTCTATCAAATCCCTCATTTCAATTTCTTCAAAATCACTTAAAGCTTGTTCATCAATTAGATCCAGATCATTTTCATACAAAGAAAAAGTATGATATCTTTCTTCTAACCATTTTTTCTTCATTTGGAGCGTATGATTAATGGCGATTCTATAAAGCCATGTCCGAAAGCTGCTGTTTCCTTTGAATTGGCTCAATTTTGTAATTACTTTAATGATGATTTCCTGTGTTACATCTTCCGCATCATATGGGGAAAGTACCATTTTGAATACGATATTATAAATGTAATTTTGATGTTTCGTAATTAATTCAGCAAGTGATTCCTCCGAACCCTTTAATGCTTTTTCTATCAAACGAAAGTCTTCATCTTCCGAATAATGCTCACTTAACGGATTTATCATGTTTTCTCCTAAATTCATTAAATTTCATAGATAGAGTGAATGTCGTATATTCACTCTATCTATTTTGTCTCTAATAACTTCTTTCAACCAAAAGATGAGTTACTTTTACACTTCCCTCGTCTATAAAAGACATGTAGGCACCAGCTACGGCGCTTTCAAATATTACTTTTCCAATGTTATGGGCATCGTCCATGGTTTCCCAAATGGCTAAATCAGACCATGTTTCACCCTCAGAAAGTAGTTTATGAGAAATATACCCCTTTTGTAAAGATACAAACTCTTTATTGAATTTCTCTGCAGCAAGTAAAAAATCTGTCACAGATACCTCTTTCTTAAGAGTATATGAGGTAAGTTCGACTACGTTTGACATAAAATATGTCTCCTTTCTAAATCTTAGTGTAGCTACCCTGTTTGATATGCCACTATCCATTTAGATTGTTTATTTACATAGGTGTGACAAGATTTTTAAAACTTTTTTTAAAATTTTTTTTAAAAAATATAAAAAGAGTATAGATTTTCAAAAAGGACGCCTAAAAGACGTCCTTTTGATGTGATTTGTTTCATTATTTCTGCAAATTCAGTTTCTATTACTATTCACAATTAAAAACGTCGTTTTTATTGTGGACTAGCACAAGACCTTATTTTACAGGTGCTTTTACCGCTGGAAGAATTCCTTCAACCTCAGCATGTGGACGAGGAATTACGTGAACGGAAACTAGCTCACCTACACGCTGTGCAGCAGCAGCACCGGCATCTGTAGCAGCTTTTACAGCACCTACATCACCTCTTACCATAACTGTTACAAGACCACCGCCAACGTGCTCTTTACCGATCAGGTAAACGTTTGCAGCTTTTACCATAGCATCTGCCGCTTCAATAGAACCAACTAAACCTTTAGTTTCAATCATACCTAATGCATCGTACTTCATTTTAAAATCCTCCTTAAACTTTTATTAAATAATAATAATTTTTGATAACGAATTAACATTCATAGCATTCGCTTCCTCTGTGTCAATGTGACATTCCAGTGCGGAAGTATTGTTTGCTCTGATGGCGACATTGTTGTAGACACCGCCCCGAGGACCTTCCACTTGAATGGCTACAGTCTGCCCGTCATACACCCCCAGACGGTGCGCATCCTCCGGTGTCATGTGAATATGTCTCTGTGCTACGATTACTCCTTGACAAGTCTGAACGGAACCGGCGGGTCCGATAATGGTAATTCCCGGTGTCCCTGCCAAATCTCCTGACAGTCTTGCCTGTGAGGTCACGCCGAGCTTAAAACAATCTCCTGCCAAAACTTCCACCTGGGTTGCACTGCGTACGGGTCCTAAAATTCTGACCTTCTCAATGGCACCTTTGGGTCCGCAGATGGTCACAGTCTCCTTGCAGGCATATTGCCCGGGCTGAGACAAGTCCTTCATCTTTGTCAGTTCATATCCCGATCCAAACAAGCTGTCTAAATCTGACTGTGAAAGATGCAGATGGCGGTTGGAAACACCTACGGGAATACCATTAGAAGTTTCCTCTTCTCCCTGTGAGGTTCCATTTCCTTGCAATGCCTCCAGTAAAAGCTTAATTACAGGATCATATTTGTTGCTCATTTAAACAACCTCCTTCATGGCATCTACCAATTGGCTGACCAACTTTAACAGCTGCTCATTTTCAGCCCCTACACTCTGTCCTGCCGGCACGGGATTGTTGCAAGTCCCTGTGCTGCAAGTGGTGGTAGTGGGGGAAGCGGTTGTAGCGGGTGTAGCCACCTCTTTAGGAGCCGCTGAATTGGCCACATATTGGGCCGGGCTTAAGGTGACACCTGCCTTTGCTACAGTGCCGAGGGTACCACAGCTACCCAGTTCAGGGTAGTGAAAGGTTGGGTCTTTGGAAACTAAAGCGTTGCAATCCACCAAACCATAAGCGACTCTCTTTATATTTACCAAATGCATAGGGGTTACATTCTCTGAAACAGAGCTTCCTCCCCATGTACCACAACCCAATGTAAATGAAGGCATCAACCCAGTGCTGGCACCAGTACCTCCCTGACTGCTGCCCGTATTTACCAAAATACGAGAGGCAGGTTTTTTCGCAAATTCCATCACCATGTTTCTGTCTTCCGTATGAAGGCTCATGGTGTGTCCAATGCCGTTTTGTAAGAGCTGGATGCTCAAGGCACAGGCTTCATGCCAATCCTTTACCGTGTAGAAAGCCAATACGGTGGTGAGCTTTTCAAAGGATAAAGGATATCCCGGTCCCACACCCTTCTGCTCTCCAATGAGAACAGTGGTGCCTTCAGGTATTGAAAACCCTGCATTTTGTGCGATCATCTGTGGTGATCTTCCCACAAACTTCGCATTCATGTTATATCCATTTTTGAACAGCAATTTACAAACCTGATCGGTTTCTGCCGCTGTCATGAAGTAAGCTCCATTCTTTTTGAACTCAGCTACCACCTTGTCTCTGTTGCACTCTTCGCAGATGATGGATTGTTCTGAAGCGCAGATGGTGCCGTAGTCAAAGGTTTTGCTGGCAATAATATTGCGAACAGCCTTTTCTACATTGGCGGTTCTCTCTATGTAAGCCGGAGAATTACCTGCCCCTACCCCTAGTGCAGGTTTGCCTGCACTATAGGCCGCTTTTACCATACCTGGACCGCCGGTTGCAATGATCATGTTTACTTCTGAGCGCTTCATTAGCTCATTGGTAGCCTCGATGGTGGGGATGGAAATACACCCGATAATATTTTCAGGAGCTCCTGCCGCCACCGCTGCATCGTACATCAATTTTGCTGCCTGCAAGGTGCACTTTGCAGCAGAAGGATGAGGGGAAATAACGATGGCATTTCTTGATTTTATGGAAATGATCGCTTTAAAAATTGTAGTGGAAGTGGGATTGGTAGAAGGGATAATCCCCATAATCAAACCCACCGGCTCTGCAATTTCTATAATTTGATTCTCAACATCTTCTCGAATCACACCAGTGGTCTTCATATCCTTGATGCTTTCGTATAGAAGAACTGAGGCCATGTGGTTTTTATAGGTTTTATCCTCCACTTTACCAAAGCCTGTTTCTTCCACGGCCATCTTAGCTAGGCTAACTGCATTTTCCTTTGCAACCCGAACCATATTTTGAACAATTTTATCGATTTGCTCTGTTGAATAATCTGCAATTTTTTCTGTCGCAATTCTACCAAGTCTTGCAAGATCTCTCACTTCCTGAACAGATCTCAAATCTTTATCAAAATTTTCCGTCATGTGATTCCTCCTTTCTTTTTCGTCAATGAATTATTAAAATAAGGTTTATTTTATATCAATGGTTCCAGCTTGCTGATTTTTTTCATAATACTTTTGAAACTCTGACAAAAGCTGTTTTTTGTCTGCTTTGGAAATTTGTCTACCTCCAATGCCAAAGTCTTTGTATTCACGAGCCAAATTCCGAAGCTTTGTTACCATAAACCCTGCTAAGGTTTCTAAGGTTACTTTCAGACTCTTGTCCGCTACCAATCGGTCGATACTTTCTTTATTCCATGATTCAGACTCCTCTTTTAAAGAATCTTCCACATTTTCAGTTTCGTCCGCAGACTCCATCTCCTCGTCTTCCACAGATCCCACAGAATCTGAAATGATTACGTTTTCCAATTCTTCGTGGGGCCTTGGAATCACGTGCTCAGAGATTAACAATGTAGCGCTCAACTGCCTCACCGCTGCAGCTCCGGCATCTACTGCCGCTTTTACTGCTCCTACATCCCCCGTGACGGTAACCGTAACCAAGCCACCCCCTACGTAAGTCCTTTCCAAAAGTCTCACCTCTGCTGCCTTGAGCATGGCATCTGCACTCTCAATAGCCCCAATGAGTCCTCTCGTTTCAATCAACCCAAGTGCCTGCATTCCTCAATCCTCCTTCACCCTTCTACAGAAGATCCGCCCAATTAGCCGGATACGTCGCATAGAAGACTCTGGCCTTATCCGGAGATCCCCAAACCACCTTAGAGCCGGCGGGTACAAATAAAACGTCCCCTGGGTAAGCGGTAAAGGTCCTTCCGTTGATGGTAATGGTCAAGGTTCCCTCAATTACGTAGTCAATTTCCTCATAGGTCAATTCCCACTCAAAGTTAGAATGATCGATAACTAAAAATCCTGCGCTAATCTGAGATTCATCCTTGCTGATCAATTCTTGGTAGTAAGCCTTTGCATTGGGGTTTCCAGTGTCAAAAACATCCATTTTGACCGTATTTCCCCTTACCACCTTTAGCCCTCCGCAATCGCTTTCGGCAACATAAGGCTTTTCGGAACAACTGTCCAGGACACCCTGCAATAGACCTCTGTCCGCCATGGATTTTAGCACTGTATAAATCATGTTTGGATCCAGCCCATCACCGCAGGTTTTACCAACTTCTGCCACTTCCTCAACACAAGGGGACGTATGTACACGAATTTCTATTTCGTATGCTTTTGCTGCATCTCTGGCGGAAGGAGTAATCAGGGTATTGCTATCCACATGCAGTTTTTTCTTTCCCTGCTTGTGCAGCAACTCCACATCTTTGGAACAAATCAATTTTTTCAAGATTTCACATCCTTTCTATGTAAAGTTCTTAAATTAGAACAAAGATGACATCAATTTATCGGAGGGAGAAGGAATGACCTCGGCATTAACCAACAAGCCTTTTTCTTCTGCCATAACCTTGCCCGCCTCCACGCCCGTTTCAACGGCAGCTACATCCCCAGTAAAAGTAAAGTAAGATTTCCCACCCAACCCTGTTCCTAAGCGCAACTCGATAGGTTGTAAATTTGCCGCCTTTAAAATGGCATCCGCCGCCTCAATCATAGTGGCTAAGGAAAAGGATTCCATGATGCCCAAGGCTTGCATTTCATCGGGCATGGTCGCCCCCAAAATTGCCGGAAATACTTGTGGACTCACGTTAGGAATGACGATAGAATCTACCAGATATTCTTCGGCAATTCTTTCCCCTGTCTCCACAGAGTCCTTGACGGAAGCTACATCTCCCTGAATGATGGCAACGTATTTCCCAGGACAAGTGGATCCTGCCGTGACAATCTCCACCTCTGAGATCTTCACCATCTGATCCGCTGCGTAAATACCACGTGCAATACTTGTAAATTCAACCATTCCTATGGACTTAGGCATATCAGTTCCTCCTTATCACAATATATTCCAATCCGCTTTCCACCACCTGACCCGAAATGCTGGCATGGACAGCTGCACCCAAGCTTTCCGGTGGAATTTGACCTATGAGTTGCCCAACCTGCACCAGGTCTCCCTTGGAAACCGTAGGAACTGCCGGGGCACCCACATGCTGTCTCATGGCGATGTGTACTTCTGCAGGACTTAACTCAACATCTGTCAGGGGTGCAGGATTGTCAAAGTTCCTTAAGCCTAACCTAGCCACCAACCGCTTGCTGGGAACTAAGCGATATGGACGAGCATTGCGAGGGGTAAACTGGTCTTTCAGCGGTTTGTATCGAATTTTCTTTTCTTCCAATTGATCTTTATAGTAAAGGTTGGCCATCTTAGGGTACAAGCCCGCGGGACAGGCGAACAGTTCGCATAAATTACATAAACAGCAAAGCTGTGCAATTTGTTGCCCTTCCAAATCCTCTAACGCGTAATTCATCACTCTCATCATTTTGTGTGGTTCCGTGCCGTGACCTAATAGATATCTGGGGCACAGATCCGTACACATTCGACACTGCTCACAGGAGGATCGGTTCACCCTTTTGGCCTGATCCTTGGTCACTGACTTTTTACGAATCAAAGAGTGTTGCTTTTTTAAAATGATGAAGCCCTTATTTTTCTTTGTGATAAAGCCGTTTAAATCCTTTAGTAACGGTCCCATCATGGGCCCTCCGTCAATCACGGCATAATCCTCAAAGTTTTCAATCCCGCTAAATGCAAGTACTTCCATAATGGGTGTACCTACCGGAACCTTCATGGTTACCGGGTTGGGGATATCTCCTGCCAAGGTAATGTACTTTTCCACCACTGGTTGCCCCATAGATGCTCTGTAAATGTTAAGAGCCGTCTCTGAGTTTACCACCACACAACCCACCTGAATGGGAATGCCTACTTCGGGAACCACTCGCCCCGTCAGCTCGTAAACTAAAACTTGCTCATCACCTGCGGGATAAATATCAGCCAGTGATCTGACTTCTACAAAGGTTTCTAACTGTAAGGATACGATGGTTTTTTGCAATAAGTCGATGACCGCCTTGTGTTTTCCCTTGATTCCAATCAAGGCCTTCTCTGCCCCCACCAACCTTCCAGCCATTTCAAAACCTTTTACAATTTCCATGGAAAACAATTCCATCAGCTGCTGATCCACCCTTAGTAGGGGTTCACACTCTGCCCCATTGAGAAGGATGTAATCTGCCTTTGCTGCCAACTTGGCATGTGTGGGGAATCCTGCTCCCCCTGCACCAATAATACCGGCTTCTCTTATGACATCCAGAAGACTCATCTTACAACCCCCTCATCTATCCAAAGGTACAATCTTCGTCGATGATGCCTATCACCACCGCATCCACCGGAATGTTATCATCCCCCAGCATCCTTCGTGCCGAGGAACCCTGGCAAACGATTACCCGATCTCCGATGCCTGCGCTGATAATATCTACCACGATCAGTCGTTGCCCTTCACAGCAACCACCGATAACCTCTGCCAACATGAACTTCAATCCATTCAGAGATTCTGCCTTTCTTGTCGCCCACACATTATCTATCAATTTTGCTGTTAACATAGCATTTTCCCCTCTTCCATTTTCCTTTTTATCTCATGAATCGCAGATTCCACAGAGGAGGTATCTCCGAATATTGCTATCAGAATCATATTTTGAGGGCAACTGCCTCTGATATCCTCTACCCGAACACCTACAGCTTTTTCTGCAATATCCGTGGCACAGATCATCTCAATCATCCTGCCCTGCACCAGACCTACCGCGTCCACCTCTTGCAAGTCCACGACTCCCGGTCCCATCCGCCTCTTTAAGATATCCAGAGTGCCCTGAGATGGGGATTTAATGATACGAAATTCCATATAAACACCTTTCTCTATTCCTGGCTTTCCTGCCGACAACTAAGTGCAATTCCCAAAGGAGTTACGAACATGGGGTTCTGTGGTTTGTGGGTATAAATGCCCGTCTGTTTTTCTATAATCGTTTCAATGCCTGATAGGCAACAGGTTCCTCCTACTAAAGAGATTTCCTGAATATTATAATCCTGAATATGTCCGTTGATGATGGAGGCAACCTTCTCTACCACCGGTTTTAAGACGGGCAGCAGCTCCTGATGGTTTTCCACATTTCGTTTATATAGCTCCGCTTCTGCAAAATCCATCTTATATGCTCCTGAAACCACCAAGGAAAAGTGAGTCCCTCCGGTAGGTTCATCCGCGACGTAAACCACCTTGCCATCCTTTAGAATGGAAATTCCCGTAGTTCCGCCTCCTATGTCCACCACTGCACCATTTTGGATGTTCAGGACCTTGTTTGCTGCCGTGGGTTCATCCAACACGCCGGTGAGTTCAAAACCTGCAGCTTGAACTACATTTTTGATGGCGCCACCGTCCAATTCATCTGTACCGGGAGGGATTGCAGCCGCAGCATACAGAAGTTCCACACCTAAGTTTTCTTCAATCTCCTGCTTCAACTCCCTTACAATTTGAATTGCTCCGATGTAATCCACCACCATGCCGTCTCGAACCACATCCGCATAACGGCAGGCACCGGCCACGGGAGTAAAGTTTTCATCCAAGACCGCAATAACAACGCAAGCAGTCCCCAAATCCACTCCGGTATAATAACAGGAGGATTTTCTTCCCCTCACTGGATTGTGAATCACATCCTCAAATTGCCGAACCAACTCATCGCAGTAGGCAAAGGTTACTTGATTCTCTGACATGTTTTTCCTCCTACTGCCAAGCA
>CAZOSB010000013.1:33417-34975 GCA_964582545.1 uncultured Anaerovorax sp. | reverse complement strand
CAGTAGGCAAAGGTTACTTGATTCTCTGACATGTTTTTCCTCCTACTGCCAAGCAAATAATTTGAGAAAGGGAATTAATCATTACATTTGCTCTCTCCATGATCAATTCCAAACCGTCCTTAGATTCACATGCTCCTTCCAGCAGTTCTAAAACCATAGGCTCCAGTTCCCGCATTTCACAGCGCAATTTATGTAGGCTTAAGATTTCTCTGCCCTTCTCCAAGCTCAGGTGGAACTCTGTAATGGGAAAACAGTCCTCCATGGTCTGGTGGAAATCCTTCCATTCCATACCTGTACAATCCTGACAAGCGGAACCTTCCGTAAGCTCTTTTCCGACGATTATTCCGTTTTCTACTGTAGCTGCATCTTTCATAAAAGAGAAAAGTTTGGTTAAAGCTAATATCTTTTGACTTAAAATTACATCACACTTCAACAATTCTTCTGCCGTCAACAGAAACATGGCTTCCAAGGAATGGATCTTACGCTGTAGCTTTTTCACTTTCCAATGACCTTTTTTTATGGTTGAAAGCTTGCCTTGCTCTCCCCCAACAGATTCTCCCTTTATGGTTTCATCAAACATATGGATACCCCGATCTATAAGAAACTGTCGAGCTCCAGGTGTAAGTCTTTCTCCTTGCTGAAGATCATAGGAGGTAAAGGCTTCCAGTTTATACAGACATCTCAAATCGTCTTCCGTAATAAATTTCATATCTTCCCCCATTACTTCTCGTTTCTGAAAATAAATTCTTTTAAAGCTTCAATGCCCTCCCCTGTCAGAGTACTGATGGGATAATAGGGCTCCATTACACCGCTTTTTTGCAACTGTTTATAGCAACGATCTGCTTTTTCCTTCAGCAAATCACATTTTGAGATAACTCCCGTTACCGGGCATCGAAAAACCTTTGCAAATCCCGGGGAGTAGACCTCCAAGCTTTGAGATGGATCCACCAAAAGCAATATGTGTGATGCATCTTGGGCAAGGGCGATTAAATGGATATACATCCATCGATTTTCTACATAGGAGCCAGGAACATCTATGGTGTATTTTCCAAAAATGGTATCCTGTGTCTTTCTAGCGGGTCCCACATGACCATTCAGAGCATTAGCTAAGCTGGTTTTTCCCGAATGTGTGGGACCTATGATCATTATGCGCTTCTTTCTCATATGTTTCTCACGTCTTAGTGACCGGAACTGTGGTAAAATTCATCAGTCGCTTTAAGGTTTCATTCACTGCATCAAGGGCAGTTTCCACACTCTGCACATCTCCGTTTATCACCACGGAGCCTGTAAAACGGTCTAAAAAACCAATTTCCACATCTGCTGTTTTTGTAGCAATATCTGCGGCGATAATCGCCGTCTCACAAGGAGTCAGAGTCAAAATACCGATAGCACCCTTGTCATCGATGCCGAGGCGTTCATAAAGATCCTGCATGGGGGAGGCGATGACGTGGGCTATCGTCACCTGCTTGCCCGGTACAGATTCCTGTATGATACGCTGCATGGCCTGTTGGGTCATCACTTCCATCTGTTTCCCTCCTTAATGTCTGACTACGGTTAC
>CAZOSB010000013.1:0-33317 GCA_964582545.1 uncultured Anaerovorax sp. | reverse complement strand
CCTGTTGGGTCATCACTTCCATCTGTTTCCCTCCTTAATGTCTGACTACGGTTACCGGAAGATCATACTTCTTGATCCAACCTTCAATGCGATCCAAATCCTCGTTGTTCAAGCTGGGATCTCCCGGAATAGGGTATTCCATACCAAGCTGCTTATATTTGTTCACACCTAATTTATGATAAGGAAGCAGATCAATCCCTTTGAAATTTTTGTAGTCTTTAAACGGTAAAAGAAACTCTATTACTTTATCTAAATCAGATTGACTATCATTTACATTTTTCAACAATGGCATCCTGATTTTTACGTTATACCTTCGATGAAAAAGCTCTTTTAAATTGCTGAGTATCATTTCATTTCTGACTCCAGTCAGTTCAAAATGTCGTTCCGGATCCATATGCTTGATATCGAAAAGGAACAAATCCGTAAACTCAGCTACCTTTAAAATAGATTCCAATTTTGCATATCCGCAGGTTTCTATGGCAGTATTGATTCCCGACTGTTTACATGCTTGCAACAGACTTGTGGCGGCTTCCGGCTGCATGAGAACTTCCCCTCCACCCAGAGTCAATCCGCCTCCTGAGATTTCGTAAAACGCTCTGTCCTCTTCCACTAAAGAGAAAATTTCAGTGATGGTTTTGATCTCTCCTGCAACGGATAATGCCGATGAATTACAAACTTCCACACATTTGCCACATCCGATACAATCGATATGCCGATGAATAAGATGCTTGTGATTCCCCTCTGATAGCGCATGTATGTTGACGGGACAGACGGTTACACAGGCACCGCAATCCACGCAGGCATTAGGCTTCAGCATAATCTGGTAACCCTTTTGAATCCCTTCCGGATTGGAGCACCACTTGCAACGCAAAGGGCATCCCTTGAAAAACACCATGGTTCTTACTCCCGGACCATCATACATATTATATTTTTGTATGTTAAATATAGATGCTTTTCTTTCTACCATACATGCAATTGTTTTACTCATGATCTAATCTCCGATTTTACAGTTAATCAATAGTTTTAAAAATGTGTCAACATGGTTCTGCTGATAATTTCGTCCTGTACATCCTTGCACAATTCCACGAAGAATGCGCTGTATCCTGCTACTCGAACGATAAGATCTCGGTATTTCTCTGGGTGCTTTTGCGCTTCAATCAAGGTCGCATTATCCAAATAGTTGAACTGCATTTCACCGTTTCCAAATACGCAAGCCGTACGGAGCAGTGTAATAATCCCTTCTTCACCCTCAGGAGTATCCAAAAGTCCTGCCATCAGTTTGAAGTTGTGTACCATACCGATATTCATGTTATCGCAAGCCATCTTGGATACAGATTTAATAATGGCTGTGGGTCCCTTAAAGTCAGCACCTTGTGTAGGACTGATCCCGTCTGATAATGGCATCCAAGCATTACGCCCGTCAGCGGATGCACCCGTCAATTGACCAAAAGGTGTATTATTGGAAATGGACAAAGTCCCATGACTCAATACGGAATACAGGGTTTTATATTTGCGGTGCTCCACCTCCGTAAAGTAAATCAATTCTGCCGCAATTAAATCGGCATAATCGTCATCATTACCATACTTAGGAGCATTGAGACAATCGATTCGAATTTGATCATAACCTTCAAAGTTCGCTTTTAATGCTTCATTGAGCTGTTGCAAGGTATATTTCTTTTCATCAAATACAAGTTTTTTAATAGCAGCCATGGAGTCTGTGTAAGTAGCCAATCCTGACCAAATTACACCAGGACCGAAGTTATACATTGCGCCTCCGGCCGAAACGTCCCTGGCACTTTCCATACAACCTTCATACATGATAGACATGAGGGGTTTTGGTGCCAATTCCTTATGAATTCGCTGGGAAATAACCGTTGCCACGCTAGACCACTTGGTAATATATTTGATTTGCTCCTTTACGGCAGCTTCAAACTCTTCATAGGTCTTGAAGTTGTTCAAATCACCCATATCAGGACAAACCTGTTTGCTGTACCATAGAGGAATTCCTCTGTTTAATACCAATTCAATACAAATAGGCCATTGCGTGTATGCTGTAGAGGTCCACTGATACAGACGTCCGGATTTTTGTGGTTCCACACAACCCATCAGGCAGTAATCTCTGGCATCTTCCATTGAAACTCCCTTGGACAACATCATCTTAATATGTGCATCGTCAAAGTGACAAGCTGGGAATCCCATTCCGGATCGCACCACATCCACAATTTTCTTCATATATTTTTGTGGAGAACCTTGGTGAATACGACAAGCCAAAGATGGCTGATATATCTTTACATGACGAACAGCATCCATCAATAAATAGGTAAGATCGTTGGTGGCATCCCTACCTTCACGAGTCACTCCACCCACGCACATGTTGACAAAGGGCTGATATCCGGCAAAGAACTTAGATCCCCCTTCACTGGTAATCCACATCATTTCGGACATCTTAATCAGCATACAACCGGCCAATTCAAAAGCCTCAAAATCATTCATACGACCGGACTCTTTGTCCGCTGCATAGAATGGATACATGTACTGGTCTACACGACCTATGGACATGCCTGTTTGATTTTCTTCCACTACCAACAGGGATTCAATGGTCCAAACAGACTGAATCGCTTCCCAAAAGGTACGAGGCTTATGGGCAGGTACGTAAGCATTTACTTCTGCAATCTTTTCCAATTCCGCTTTACGCTTTGGATTGGTCTCCTTTGCCGCCAACTGAGCCGCATAGTCGGACAAACGTTTGGCGTAAATCATAACGCCTTCTGTGGTGTCAATAATGGATTTATAGAAATAGATTTTTTCAATATCATCCGGATTTTCATAATCTAATGTTTCAAGGTGCTCCTTGGCTTCATTTTGTATATCCAACATTCCCTTTTTCATTAAGATCACATCATATCCCGGGTTTGAATCTCCGCCCCCATTTAGAGCGTGATAAGAACAATCGGAAACATAGGACTCGCCTGAAAGCTCCCAGACACCGGCTTCCCGATACTGATCTTCGCAGTATTCATCAACAGATTTACCCTCCCAATATGGAAAGAGTTCCTCTCTCATAATTTTCTTATCTTCTTCCGATATGTAAAATGGATCTTGAGCACGTGTACCGATGGTGTCGATTTCATCCTTCATCCATCTCCATGCAATATCAGGAGAAAATGCTCCCGCTCGAGGTGCTCCGCAAGGTGCTCCCACGATAAGCTCATGGTCTTGAATCACCAAAGGTGCCGTTTCACAGCAATAGCGGAAACACTTCGCCCTCAGCATGCTTTTAGGCATCCCCGGATTTTCTTTGGCGATTTTCGTAATCGCTCTGGCACGGTGAGTGGTAATGCTTGGTTTATGCTTTAAATAATTATCCTTTAGATTTTGTAAACGCTCTGTAATCCCATTGGGAATTCCGTTTTGATCTGTATTCTCAGTGAATTGCTCCTTGTATATAGGGGAGGACTCGTTCTTTCCAATCTCTTTTGAAATACCTTCAAACATCTTCATCAAAGATGCTCGTTCTTCTGCAGACATATTCTTAGTAGCTTCTGCAAATTTGTCTGAAAACTCACGAATATTCACGACTCTTACCTCTCATTCTTTCTAAAATTTAAATTTATCTGTTGAAACTTATGGCATTCTCTATATTCTTAAAAAGCTTGCTCATAAATCTTTATTAACTCTTCTTTGGTGGGTTGTCTCGGATTTGTGGGCATACATCTGTCCTGCAAAGCAGTTTCGGCCATCTGATCCAACGCTTCTAAATAATCAGCTTTCTCTATGTTCAAGGCACCGATACCTTCTTCCACCTCTAAAGATTTCTTTAAGGTTTTGACTGCTTGCATAAAACTGACTGTTCCTTCTCTATTTGTTCTAGCTGGCAAGTTTAGAATTCTTGCCAATTCCGCATATCTTTCACAGACGGTGTCATCGATCTTTCCTGCAATATTGGAATTATACGCTATGACCACATCCAACAACAGGGCATTTGCTCTGCCGTGAGGGATATGAAATCTGCCCCCCAAGGCATGTGCCAAACTGTGGTTGATGCCAAGGTTGGCATTGGTAAATGCCATACCCGCCATGCAGGAAGCGTTTAAAACTCGATCTCTGGCGTAAGCATCCTCTGGATTTTTGTAAACTTTCTCCAAATATGTAAAGATAGTCTTAATGGCTTTTTCCGCCAATGCATCTGTAAAATCCGTAGCCTTTAACGAAACATAAGCTTCAATAGCGTGAACCAAAACATCGATGCCGGTATCTGCCACCACTCTCTTTGGCACATGTTGGATGCAAGTGGAGTCCAGAATTGCCATATCCGGTGCGATAAAGGAGTCTACGATACAGATTTTTTCCCCTTCTGCTGTTATGACGGAGAAGTTTGTCACCTCTGATCCTGTTCCGCTGGTAGAGGGGATTGCAATAAACAACGGCTTTTGAAAGCTTTGACCTTCCGCTGCCTTTAACTGCCATGCGGCGTACAGAATTCCCTTTGCCGCATCGATGGCAGATCCTCCACCCAAGGCTACCAAAATATCTGCACCACACTCCTGATATCCTGTCAAACCTTTTGCTATAATCTTTACGTCGGGATCCGGATGAATCTCTGTAAACGCAACGGATGGAATCCCTGCTTCTTTTAAATAATCTTGGGCCTTTTGAAGATAACCCAATTTTTCCATGGTTCCATCTGATACGATGAACGCTTTTGTCCCATTTATTTCTTTTAAAAGCAACATGGCTTTTTTTCTGAAATAGATTTTGGACTGTATCTCAAATTTATCTTCGATGAGTCTCACCTCTTTAATTCAATTTTTCAAGTACTTTCTGTAAAATCATCTGCAATGCCTTCATTTCGTCTGGCTGAGCATCGTCTTCTAAAAGGTCTTTACAGCTCTCTGCTAAGCCCCTTCCCCAGGAATGGGAATTGTCAGCACACTCAGCAAGCTCCTCCATGGTTCGTACACCGTAACCCACTTTTCGAATATAAATCAAATTCATGGGTGAGACATTGTCGGAGGTCATTCCGTCTCCTGCTGAGCCGCTGCCTAAAGTCATGGCGGGAAATAAGTTGGTGGTAGCACCCATACTGCCAAACACGGCCGGTGTATTTACCAAAACTCTTCCTACAGGCTTTTTCAAAGCAAACTGTTCGATAACCTCTTCGTCCTTGGAATGAATGACCAACGTGTGGCCCCTTCTTTCACTGAGCAATAGCTCTATACATTTTTCACAGGCGTGCATCCAGTCATCTTCGATGTAATAGGCTAATACCGGACAAAGCTTTTCTCTGGAGTAAGGGTTTGTATCCGATACGTATCTTTGTTCTGAGATTAAAACCTTAACGTCATCTGCAACTGTAAATCCTGCCTTTTTTGCCAATTGTTGGGCGCTTTTCCCAACCAGCTCCGGATCTGCACTTCCATCAAACCGGAAAAATAAAGATCCCAACTGTTCCGCTTCCTTTTCCGTCATAAAGTAGGCTCCCCCACTTTGCAGTTCCCGTTTTACATCCTCTGCAATACAACGATCTACTACCACAGATTGCTCTGCTGCCGAAACGATTCCATTGTCAAAGGTCTTGCTGAGGATAATGTCCCGCGCCGCCTGAGAAATGTCTGCCGTCCGTTCGATAAAGGCCGGTCCGTTTCCCGTAGCCCCATAAATTACCGGTTTTCCGGATTTATAGGACTTTTTCAGCATGCCGGGAACCCCTGTATTCATGATTAAGGAAGTCTCCTTGTGATTCATCAGTTCCACCGTACCGCTCTGAGTAACGGTGTGTAAGTAGGCCAAAGCCCCCTCTGGTAACCCGCAAGTTTCCGCCGCTTGGATTAAAATATCCAGCGCTTTGCTCATGGTTTGCTTTGCCCTGGGATGGGGCGAAAAGATGATGGCATTACCGGATTTGATGGCAATCAAAGCCTTGTATATGGTGGTGGACACCGGACTGGTTGCGGGGCATAAGGCAACAATAATCCCTAACGGAACTCCCACATCCATGGTCTTTTTTTCAGCATCCCGCTGAATGATACCCACACAACGTTTACCCCTCAAATTTTTTCGTATATACGTACAAACAAACCGATTTTTTATGTATTTATCCTGCCATTTGCCATAGTCCGTTTCATCATTGGACATGACAGCCAGCTCTTTTGCATGTTGTTCGATTGCATCCGCCATGCCTTCCACGATTTGATCCAATTTTTCCTGTGAAAAGGTTGCTAAAACCTTTTGAGCTTCGTAAGCATTTTCCACAAGAATTCTGGATTCCTGGATGGAGAGCAAGTCATTATCAATAATTCCCATATGGGACTCTCCTTTTCAATGTTATTAGGATGAAGGGAGTAATTTATCCAAGGAGTAACGGGCAATGATCTTATCCAAATCCTCGTGAGGTCTTGCAATGACTACAGAGCTATAAACCTCCGCACCCATTTCCTCCACTGCCTTAACCCCTGCGCTCACAGCAGTATTGCAGGCACCTACATCACCGCTGACTAAAACGGATATATAACCAGAAGCTACATTTTCATAACCAATTAAATCAACATCCGCTGCTTTGCACATAGCATCTGCTGCTTCTAAAACAAATACCAGTCCAAAGGTTTCTATTAAGCCTAAAGCTTCATACTTTGCCATCGTCAGTGTTCCTTTCTTAAATTTTAGCTTATCAGTCATTTCTTTCGACTTTAAGCATCAACGTCGTGGACGGATACAATATCTCCTACGCCCTTAATCGGACGAGGCATGACATTGTGAGCCGTCAGCTTGCCTATAGCAGCCGCTGCAGCAGCTCCTGCTTCCACTGAAGCTCTAACGGCGGCAACGTCACCTTTTACCATGATGGTAACCAACGTAGAACCTACATTTTCGTAAGAGATCAATTCCACATCTGCCGCTTTAAGCATCTTGTCTGCAGCTTCGATGGCAGGAACCATGCCCACCGTCTCAACCAAGCCCAAGGCTTCTTCTCCGTAATATCTCACAGCATTTTCCTCCTTTCAGTTTCCATAAGACTCACCATTTTCGATGAGCCTTATGATTTATTGAGTAATTTAATCTTTTATATATTTGTTTATGGTAGCTGCACCTTCTGCATTGGCATGATAGTAAACTCTTAGTTCACCCTTATCATCCAAATCAAAACGAGTTTCTTCCAATAATCCATTTGCCTCGGCTGTCATCAAAGATTCTATTACTGCATCCCTTTTTAAAGCTTTAAAATTTCCATAATCTTTTTTTAATGCTTTAATCACATCATCTGCACATGCTTCTTTTATTTTTGTAAAATATTTTAATATGGCATAATTTAATGGTTTCATACTATTTATCCTCCTTTTTCCTGAATAAATCCAATGGGTTCATAGCGATAACCAGGATACCGATAATCATGATAATTGCTGCAGCCCACGCGATTGGAGGCAATGCCCAACCTTCATAACCAAAACAAACTCCAAGGACTAACCAGCAAAAGAATGGTCCCCAGAAGGAGTAAGCACCGTTGCATGCCATACCTAATGCTGCACCGCACATGCTGTTTCCTTTGTACCAAAGGCTGTAAGCAAACACAGCAAAGAAACCGCTTACGATGAACCAAATCATTGCAGGGCCACTTGTGACTGCTTGAACGATCAAATCGGTGGAAAGTCCGAATCCACCACCGGAAAGCATTCCGAAAACTGGAACCAAGATAATTAAATTGGATAAGCCGGATGTGCTCTGTCGGATAGTAATACCGATCTCATAGTCGATCATGGAGGTGCCGTAGCCGGCAACACAACCTTCCAAACCCCAACCAAATGCAGCTATAAAAGCAATGCAAATCCCCAGAAACATTCCTTCCGGTGCATCGCCTCCAAGGCTTGTGCTTCCAATCATAAGGCTGGCTGAGAAGCAAATTAAGATTCCTAACATCATACGTTTATTTAATTCTTGTTTAAATAAAAGTCGGGCTAAAATCGCTCCGATAGCAGGACAAAGTGCGGTGATAGGAATTACGATGGATCCTGCCATTTGAAGAGCCACCACGTAAGCCGTACTGGAAATTGGACCGCCGATGAGCGCTGCAAGCATCATCATTCTTCCTGGTGTGGTTTTCAGAGTTCTGAAAAAATCTCCTACTTTTCCTTTTACTGCAGCAATACCCAGACACCAAATGGCACTGATAGTATCGTTGATGGCGCTACCTAAAGCCCCTAACATGTATGTAACTACAAATGCTGAAAGCATTGCTTCGTTAATCCCGTACCAGTCAGCCCATACGCCGTTGGACATGCCTAAGGTCAGGAATGCGGAATATAATCCATAACACATACCTGACAGGATCGCCACAAAAATACCTTTTTTAAAGAAACTTGCTGCCAACTTTTTTTTCGCAATGGCAGCGGTGGGGTTAACTGCGCTCAGGTTAGAACCGTTTTCCTTTTCCATAAATTCATTTCTCCTTTTAAATAGTAAAATCCTAATATAATTTCATCAATAATAGAATTATACCCCTTCCCCTAAGGGGGAAAGTCAAGATAAATTTCACAAAATATTTAAAATCAATAAAAAATTTTTTTATAAAGTCGATTTTGTTAATTTACTACTCAATTTCTTAGGATTTAATAGGATTTTGAAAAGAAAAATTGACTGGATAAATTTTTTAATTTAGATTAGCAGTTGATAAACTAAAAATTTATAATATTATTTTTTTTTAGAAGCCACAAAAAAACGTAATTTTCTGAAAATTTAGTTTATATCAAAACATTCCCCTATGGGGAATGTTTTGATGCAAGTAGGAAATTAATTTCTGGTTACTTTAATCATGACCTCTGTCACAAATTGATCCGAATTTTTAGTAGTCCAATAATCTGTAACATATCTTTCACAAGAAGCCTTATCGCAGTCATATCCCCTAGAATGAACCCAATTGTATATCTTTTTATAAGTCTCATCGATGGTATCATACCCGCCGATATGATAACAGGAAGCCACCATATAACCACCATAGCTCATTTGCTTATCCTCATGGCAGTCTAAAATCGTCTTCTGCATAATCTGTATCTTATCACTTTTTCCCTTCATCCGATCCTCAAAGGATGGGAATAAAATCATGACCGGACCGGTAATAGCATTTTCTATATCCTCAATATAATTTGTAAAATCAATATTAATAATAGATTCCATGTAATTATATTCAAAGCTCTGCTCCATATAGCAGAAATCTGCCTTATCGATATATTTGACAGCCACATCTGTAGCATTGTTTTCTATGACGGATTCCGCTTCGATAATCAATGAGTACCAATCCTTTACAGAGGTAACCCTCTTATAAATTTCACTCTCCTGCTCCTTCAACTCCTCAATCTTGTTTCTAAAACGCCTTTCAAAAACGCTATAAGAATTGCCCTCCAGAAACTCTCGCATTTCCTCCAATCGAAATCCCATCTGCTTGTAGTATTTAATAATTGGCACGGATAACAAGGTTTTTCTGTTATAGAACCGATAGTTGTTATCATCACAAACCTTATCTGGGGAAATCAGTCCAATCTGATCATAAAATCGTAAGGTTTTTTTTGATATATTGCAAATTTTACTTACTTCTCCGATAGAGTAATATTCTTTTTCTTCCATGCGCCTGCCTCCCCTATAGGAATTTTGTCCATTGTTTTTACGATGAAATAGTTTTACACAATAAAAAATGGGTAAAATAGATTGTATCCAAAAAGAGCAATAGGATACTTTAAGTTTATATCTTTTTTTAATATCACAAAGGAGAAGTCAATGCAAGAAAAAAATTTTTTATCTCATAAGGTCTGGGCCGTGGTAGGTGCAAGTGATAATCCACAGAAGTTTGGAAATAAAATCTATCGACGCCTAAAGGAGAAAGATTACGAAGTGTACGCTATCAATCCCGGATTAGAAGTATTAGATGGGGATCCATGTTACAAAAATCTGACCGCATTGCCAAAGGTTCCAGACGTTATAGATATGGTAGTGTCACCGGAGCGTGGAAAAGCTGTCTTAGAAGAGGCTGCAAAATTAGGGGTTAAAAACGTATGGTTCCAACCGGGCACTTATACAGATGAAACTTTAGAACTTGCAAAAACTTTAGGATTAAACTTGGTTCAATCCTGCGTTTTAATCGCTACACAACAATCAACTTAAAATTCAAATATACCAATCAAATTAAAACTCCTTTATTGACAAAACCATCATTTCAGATTATTGTAAAATCAGCTGAAAATCTATCCTATATTTTAGAAAGGATATGGGTTGTGTTATGAAAGTAAAGAAGTTAGAAACTGAAAGAACCATTCTGCGAGGGTTTACCACTGAGGATGCCGCAGAATTGTATGAATATGCTAAAAATCCAAATGTGGGACCTCATGCTGGATGGAGTCCTCACAAAAATATTGAAGAATCAAAATCCATAATAGAAGATTTATTTTTAAAAAAATATCACTGTTTTGCTATCGTTTGGAAAGATACAGGAAAGGTGATCGGTTCCATTGGCTTTGAGGAGGATACCAAAAGACCCGGAATCCCTTGCATGGAACTCGGTTATTCTCTGGCAGAGGAATACTGGGGTATGGGCATCATGACGGAGGTGACCTTGGTCGTCCTAGAGTATGCTTTCAAAAAAGTCAAATTGGATAGGATCTCTATCTACAGAAATCCAGAGAATGCCCGCTCCGGTCGAGTCATCGAAAAGTGCGGTTTTATCTACGAGGGAACCCTGAGGGGCGCCAACAAAATATACGACGGATCTATTCGAGATGTAAGCTGCTATTCCATGAGCAAAAAAGAGTACAAGAAAATAAGGAAAGAGCACCAAACAAGCTATGCTTATCTGTTGCGGTGTGCCGATGGCAGTATTTACGGAGGCTGGACCACCGATTTGCATGCAAGACTAAACGCTCACAATTCCGGGAAAGGCGCCAAGTACACCAAAAGTAGACTCCCCGTCACTTTAGCATATTACGAAACATTTCAAAATGTCATAGATGCCATGAAAAGAGAATATCAATTGAAAAAAATGCCAAAAGTAGAAAAAGAAAAATTTATATCAGAGAAAAAAATCCCCCCGTTCCATTAAAAAGGTTCCATGGGTTCAAAGCTTGGTTGCCAATGCGCACTTCGTAATGCAGATGGGCCCCGGTGGAGTATCCGGTGTTTCCTACTTCCCCCACATTTTGACCTTGCTTTACCATATCTCCCTGCTTGACGGACAGACTATTCATGTGATAGAAATAGCTTTTTAATCCGCCGCCATGCTCTATCACCAATGTATTTCCCGTATTTAAAAGATAATCCGCATACACGACGCGACCTGAAGCAGGTGCTATGACGGGAGTGCCTTTTGCTGCGGCAATGTCGATACCGCTATGTCCAGAAGGGGTCTTACTTCCATTGGTATAACGCAACAGTCCAAATTCGGTGGAAATACGTCCTTGCACAGGCTGTGTAAAGCTTCCATTCCAGTAGGTATCGCTATCTGCAGTTTCAAATAAAGGATATATGGTCTCTCGATACTGTTCATAAGCCTTAGGGCTGCTGGCTTCTGATATCACAGGGTTTGAGGTATTGATGGTTAAATATTGTTTTTCAAAGTTACCTGCAATTACTTCCACATCAATGGTTTTGACCACATCCCCTATTGTGACGGTCACTTGATATTTCCCAGTACTTTTTAGATATCCCACAGGTACGGATGCCTTAAAAACTCCATCACTTTGAGTAAACACGGAAAGCCCCAAATCTGACGTTGCCACAGGAACAATATCCTTTGGAACATCGGTCACCTGAATAGACAAAACATCCCCCTGAACAACTTTTGTTTCCGATGTGAACACTTTGGGATCTAAGACCAAATTTGTAATAAAGGAAAATTGAAACTCTCCATAATTTTCTTTGCTTCTCTTTGGAATAATTGCTTTAACTTTATATTCATAGGTACCGTTTTCAGATAGACGAAACAGGTCATATTGGCTTTTGTTCCCTTCAAATACTGCAGTGCCCTCCTGATCTGTGACCAGAATACTGACATCAAATCGCTCCGGCGTGGAAACATCCACATGAGATTGGTGAACCTCTCCCACATTATACGGTCCGCCGCTTCCTACCTCTTTAAACTCCCGATAAAACAATCCCCCTAATACAGGAACTCGCCAACTATAACTCTCTACAGGAATGACTTCCCCATTTGCCGTCAATGTAACAGATGGTACCTCTTTGTCGGTAGTATCCATAAAGAAATAAGTGATTCCCCCAGTGATTAAAACTACCAAAATGATAAGGAAGTATAGTCCGAATCTCGATAGACCTGGGTTTTTTATTATATATGTACTCATAACTCACCTTTCATTATTTATTTATTCAGCAAAACAAGTTAATATGTATTTATTTTGATTGATTATTTTATTTAATTTTATCATAGTATTCTATTTAACGTCAAACTATCATAATTATTTTTTATTCTTATAAGTGTTGCTCAATTAATAAAATTTCATAAAAAAAATATCTTATAAATACCATCTGTCCATTGATTAGATTCAAATAATAACGTATAATACTGTTAATTCTCAAAGCACGTTTTAAAATTACATAAAATTAGGAGGAACACTTATGAAAAAAAGAATCTTAAGTATGGTGCTTACATTTGCAATGGTGATCTCACTGCTGCCGGCAATGACAATTCCTGTGAGAGCGGAGACAGTAACAGATGTAGATAGTCCCAGCGCTCTTACTGCTGCAATTTCAACAGCATCAAGTGGTGACAGAATTCGCCTCACATCGGATATCATTCTTGACGGAGTCTACTTGCAAATCACTAATGACATCATACTTGATCTTAATAATCAAAGCATAACTCATATAAATACTATGTCTAGGCAAACAATTCAAATCAGCAATGATGCTAATCTTGAGATTACAGACAGCAGTACCACGGGCGGGGGCACCATTACCAATAATAATTCCACAAGTATTATTATAAATAGAAGCACCGGCACCATTAAAATTTCCGGAGGCACCGTTTTCGCAACCAATGATTTGTGCACGGCAATTGACAATAACGGCGGTGGAAATGTTGAGATTTGCGGAGGTACGGTTTCCGCAAAAAATGCAGCTGCAATTTTCAGCTACGCAGAAGGCAGTAGGGTCACCCTTACCTCAGGCACGGTTTCTGTAACGGGTGGAAAGGCTTTTGAATGCCAAAACCCCTGCACCGTTACAATTTCCGGCGGCACAGTTTCTGCTGAAAACGGAACTTTATTTAAATTTGATAGCGGTGGAAGTGCAACGGTAGACGGAGATACTATTATCACCTGCGATACCCTTTCTAATGGGATTTCTCCCTCTATCACTAAAGGCATTGTTTTTGTAGATGGCAGCGGAACAGTTTATGGTGATGTTACTTTACCGGCAGACTTAACCATAAAATCAGTCCAAAGCTTAACCATTCCCAACGGTGCAAGCTTAGCCGTTTCAAGCGGCAACTCACTGACTAACAATGGTACATTGACTAACAATGGTACATTGACAAACAAAGGGACCTTGATCAATGATGGTGTGATTTCCGGCAGTGGTCTAATTCTAAATGGTGGAGTTATGGAAGGAAGCGGCATCCTTAGCGTGCTGGTGAAAACCGGTATCTTTGGAGCAAAGTTCTATCAAAACCAACTTTGGGATGTGCAGAGAACCCCCGATTATCCCACTGCAAACAAACCTTTTACAATTCGCGGCTTGTCCTCTCCTTTTGACCAAAATTATAAAAAGTTAGATTTTACTGCAGACAAATATGTCTGCTTTGAACCGGTAATAAACTCTGGGTCAACATCAACTCCTTTAACGGTAGGCGACCTATCCTATGCCGATGAAATTGTGAAATCCTTAGAATGGTATCTGGACGACAGAACTATCGCCAATCAAATAAAATCTGCAGCGCTCGTCAATCAAATTCTATATAATGCAGACGGGACTGTAAACAGAATACTCTCCGATTATGGAATCGTGTGGGCATTGGAAGATAAGGGTTTCTTGTATACCTCACTACCCAATGACGTAGGTACTTTTATCTCCATGACTGCCTTAAATCCAGACGACACCATTACCTATATTCCGGAACAATCTTTGCCGTATACCAGTGATGATATCGATGAGAAAATTGTGGCACCGGAGAAAGGGGATAATTCAGCACCTGCAACAGCAACCTTTGACTTTTTGGGCAGAGCCATCGATAGTGCAAACAGTCCAATTGCAAATGCATCTGTTTATTTTGAATATAACGGACATATTCTTTTGAAAGAGACCGATATAGATGGCAGGTTTATATTGAATAACATACCTAAGGTCCCAGGAATAGATACCTTTACTGCAACAGTGGGAGTATCCGGATATGCTACTGTTACATATGAAGACCAACCTCTGCCAAAAGTTGGAGAAGTGGTATTTGTATATAATTACCCTTCAAATGACACATCAGGCAACATAGATAACCATACCATTACGATTACCAAAAGTGGCTTGGGAGCCGGAACCGTAACTCCGGCTGTTAATCAAACAGTCAGTTCTGGAAATGATTTGCGTGTTGAATTTGTTGCGGATAAAGGAAGTATGATTTCATCTGTCAAAATTAACGGAGTAGAAAATCAATCTGCACTATCAAATGGTTATCATGTTTTTAGAAATGTTTCTTCAGCACAAACCATAGAAGTTATCTTTGAGCCCATAACTTCCATGACATTAGGTAACGTAAAGTTCAGCTGGGCGCAGCTTTTTGATGTACAACGCAGTCCAGCTTTTCCAGCGTCAAACCGTTTGATGTATTTTAGCGGGCTAAAAGCACCCTATAATAAAAATTTAAATAAGATAATTTTTGAAAATGGAGACTATATTAAATTTGAATGTATGGAAAGCGTTTCATCTGCAGGTCTTGCCGAGAGTTACTACAATTCTATCAAATATTATTCTGGGGCAACAAAAGCAGACATTGAAAATGCGGCCCTTGTAAAAGAGGTTTTATATGATTCCTCCAATCAGGTAAAAGCAGTGCTGGGTACAGGAATGATTTGGGCATATGATGATCCTACAGTGGGCTTTATGTTCACTGCTATGGACGGTGCACTTTCTTCAAGGGGAGGTGTTGGCACCCTTGTAACCTGCAATGCAACACGTGTAGGCTCTACGGTTTCTATGTTTACCGACAATGTAAGCCCGTTGCCCTATTCTCAGTTTCCTGTTTGGACACCCATAGCAAATCCGGATGGTGATACTTTACCCCCAGCTAAAGGCCCTACAATCGATTATGGCGGTATTGTACTAGATGCAACAGGAAGCCCTAAAGATGGGGAGTCGGTTACACTGGATTATGCGGGAAACAATTACTCAACCACCACCGATTCCGACGGACGCTTTAAGTTTGAGGACTTACCCTATGCCCCAGAAGCAAACGGTAAGATTACAATCGGCTCAGAGGTCTATCAGGATGTGCCTCTAAACGTAGGAGGAAACTTCGGGAATGACGTTGACGTTGCCGATGGTAACCGCACGAACAATGGTGCAGCCAGCAAAGACCCCGTATTTATCGAAGGACAATTAACACCAAACACAGGGTATACAATCACTGTTACGGCAGGTACAGGCGGCAAATCTACACAAACCACAGCCACAGTTAGTTATGGCTCTGACCTACCAGTATATTTTGTGGCAGATTCCAATTATACTCTTAAAAATATCACAATTGATGGTGCTGCCAATGTTGGCGCACTGGCAAATAACGGCTTTGTGTTTCGCAATATTACAGATAATCACGGGATTGAAGCATCCTTTCAATCAAACGATGATGGTATCCACAATAACGGAACAGGCAGCGGCGGTAACAGCACCAAGACCGAGAATAAAAAAGACATTATCATCGATAATAAATCTGACATTGTCACGGAGAAAGTAGAGGGTCACACAACCACTATTACGATTGACTATGAAAAATTTTGTTCGGAAATCGCTAAAGGATCTGATGGCAGCAATATTACGTTTGATGTTAAACCAAACACATCCATAATCGTACAGCTTGTTGTTAGACATATTGAGCAGATGGCGAAGAAGGATATGATCTTAACTGTTACATCAGGTGACACCCAATTTAATATAAATACAAAAGCTGTGGATGTACCTGAAATAAAAGATCAATTCCCGGGGGTTGATACAAGCAAAATTCCATTTGTGGTCGTCATTCAAAAAACTGACAAAATGGTTACAGGGCAGTTAGACGGTACAGCAGCCTATGATTATACAGCATATGCCCTCTACAATAACAAGCGCTTCGAAATAAAAGAGTACACATCTTTTGTAAACCGTGAAATGGCGGTGACAGGGAGCCAAGCTAACCGCATTACAACAGCACTCATAGAGCGTCAAAATGGCATTTGGGAGCACGTTCCTACCTATGTTTATCAAAAGAGCGGCAATTGGTATGCCAGGATAAATACGCGCACCAATTCTACCTATGCCCTCGTTTATAATGAACTAAGTTTTTCTGACGCAGGGGGCAAGTGGTATGAAAACGCTGTAAACGAGATGGGGAGCAGAAAAATCATCAACGGTGTTGGTGAAAACATGTTTGCAGGAGATCGTGATATTACAAGAGCAGAATTTGCTGCAATTATTGTTCGCGCCTTGGGCTTGCCTACAAATGAAAAGTCTAATTTTATAGATGTACATGAGAGCGCTTGGTATTCAGGGGCTGTAACGGCGGCGGCAAAATACGGTATTGTGAACGGCATGGGTGACAAAAAATTCGATCCTCTCCGTCCCATCACCCGGCAGGAGGCCATGGTTATGGTTATGCGGGCAGCAAAGCTGACCCCCTTCCCCTCTCTGCTTAATGCTCGGAATTTAGCCGGGGAGTTTTCCGATTACGGAACGGAAAGTGAATGGGCAAAGGATGCCATTGTTTGGAATATAAATAATCATTTGATTGCCGGCTCTAATGGAAAAATTCGTCCCTTGGACAATATCTCTCGAGCTGAGACTGCAACGGTTATCCTCAGGCTGCTACAAAAGAGTGAACTTGTAGATGTGAGAAGTAAAATTTAAGTAAGTGCAATCTTCAGTGAAAAACCACCGATCTATTTATTCCAACTGAACCACATTTCCTGTGGTATCCACTGACTCAATGATTCACAGCTTGTGCAAATTCTGCACAAGCTGTGTTTTGATCTAATTTAAATTGCTGCGTTTTAGACTTTGTTTTATCTCAATCTTATAGATTGCCTTATTCCGATTTTTCTCCAACTAATAAATCCATAAATGTCATTTGCAAGGAAAGTTATAAAGCAAACAACAACAGAAAGATATGAGATGTTTTTGGTGGTTGCTAAAATCCACATAACAATTAATACGATATCGTTTGCGGCATAACCGATCGCATAATAAGGGCTTCTCCTGGCGGTGAGATACACTGCAACAAAACTGGTTGCTATCGATAGGGTACTTAATACGATATTCGCTGTGCGAAATGCATCTAATATAAAATAAAATATAAAAGTTACAAATGCGGTTAAAATGCACATAAGAAGAATTTCTTTTTTCCCAATATGATTGATTTCCACTTCTGCTTTGTTTCCGTTGTAAGGATTTTTTAACCAAACTATTAAAGCAAATACCGCCATAGGCATTGTCATCCCAAGGTAAGTAATCATTTCTCCGTAGTAGGAAAATGTGAAGGAAATCACACCATACAGCAGACTAAAAACAATCATTAAAAATTGCCCCATAGGATTTCCTTTGGCATTAAAAATAAGTGATGTCACTCCAATTAACGAAGCCACAAGGGTTAAATAGTTATCTCTATTAAACACACAGTAGGACAATAAAATCAGAACAACAGAAGAACACCACAACATGAGTGTAATACACAAGTGCTTTGTATAAGGAACTTAATTATTCATATGTCAATACACCAATAGGAGAAATCATCTTAAAGCATTGGAGGTTTGACATATTTAATAAAGAACCTATCTTGGAGGAGTAATAATAAATGCCGCATTCCTCAGCTTTCTCTCAGGCGTATGAGCATTATTTTCCAATTCTTCAAAAATTTGCATTATTTGTTTGTGAAATGTTAACAGTTCTTCATCCGTTGCATAGATTGGATTTATAAAAAATCCGCTGCCATCTCCATTTTTCTTTTCACTATCTTTAGCTGCGTAATCTTGGAATTCCTTAATTAATCCTTTTGCAAATTGCATAAAAAATTTTAAATAAGGAGCACCATAATCACCATCTAATACATCATTTAGATTATTGGTATATCCAGGAGCAAGTGAATAAACCTTTTCATAAGTGCCCCTTACTTTGTTTTCATAAATTACTTTTATCACTTCATCATTGCACATTCTCTTTAAATAACGATACAAAGTCGCCTGTGGAATATCACTGTATTTTTTATTTAATTGCTTAGCAGTTATTTCTTTATGCAATTCTATTTCTAACAAAATCTTGCTAGTAACAGGATTGGTTAAGTATTTAATTACGCTTTCAAAATTCATTAATCCCTCTCCACTTATCTAAGCTTTTCCACAGTTTTTAATCTAAAGCTTTCATCTAAAACCGTAAGTTTTATAAACTCAAATAAGTTTTCTTCCATTTTTTTATGATCTTTAGATTCTAAGTCGTTAAACATTAAAACAATTTCTGTGTGATTCCCATCTAAATCTGTGGCATACATAGCATAAGTCAAAATCCACATTGTGCTGCCACCCTTTAACCCAATATGCTGATATCGTTTTGCGGTTTCTGGGTTTTCCATTGCATATTCCACTACCGCCTCAAGCTCTTTTTGGGTTTCTTCAGTAAAATATTCTCTACTGTTAATCAACTCCATAAGCCTTATGTAATCATCTGCAGAGGCAGAAATAAGCCTATCACTCCATATTTTTTGAAGCTCTAAATCTTCTAAAATTCTTTTACCACTTTTGATTTCTTCTGAAAGTTCGTTTCGATTCATTAAAGCATGAATTTTCAAAGCATACTCATTATACTCTTCTTGTGACATATCAAGCAACTCTTGTTTTATTTGACTATAATCAAGACCTTTTTCATTATGAATGTAATTTGAAATACATAATGCTGCTGCTATAGGATATACCTGCTGGTGATTTTTTAATCCCATTTCCTGTATCCCTTGATTGATTTTGTCGATTCCCAAACGATACATTAAATAATCAGTATTGGCGTTTGAACTAAAGATAATCATACCTCTAGCCACTTCTCTTAACGTGGTTTCTTCGTTTTCTAACAAGCCCTGCTGTTTTAAAGAGTCAATCCACATTGGTTGTGCTCCCCCGTCTGTGCCTTCAATGTAATATTGGTTTAGAGTTGACAGATTTACTTTTTCATTGGGATCTATTTGCCCTGACCCTACCTGCTTTGCATATTCTACAGCAATTGTCCACTTTACAGAACTAGCAAGTGGCAAAGTATTATCGGAATTAACAGATACTATCTCATCCCCGTTCCGCTTTACAACGAGTGATAAAGGTTTCGTATTGCGATAATCCTTTACATAATTAATAAGAAAATCAACATTTGGTTTATCAGTATTTTTCATATATAATAAACCTCCTAATCCAACTATAACGATAAATCCACCTAAAATTAAAGCTATTTTTTTAATATTCAATTTAAAATCCTCCACTATTATTAAATCATTATTATCATTACGGCAATATTATCACATTGATAATATTGCCGTCAAGCAAAAGATAAATTAAATTTAACTTTATTTGATTAGATGTAATGAATACATATCTTCCCTAGCTATTTATTATATTTCGTTATTCACCCTATTATATTTCGTTATTCAATCGCCATATAGGATTGGATTTTTTTCTTTGCTTGTAACATTTCAAAAAAAACATTTTAAAGCTGTCTCAGCTTATCGTAATCTTGCTTTGCATAGTTCATCATTTTCCCTTAATCTTAATTATAGTTTCAACGGTGACACTCTTCGTACCATTATTATTTAAGATGATATTCTATATCACACGCGCTTCCAAATAAATCAGTGGAAAAGCGGCATTTAGCACAGACCAGTTTGTAACCGAAAAACCGTTTTGACATATAAACGCAACAAATTCTTCTGGTGTCCATTTTGAATATGTCTCAAATCCAATTAACTTTAGAATAAAAGCATTTAGCTTCCATGTTGAATTACGCAGATGTCCATGTGAGAATGTGGGTGCGATTAGTAAACCTCCCGGCTTCAGCACTCTCTTAATAGAGACTAACACTGCCTGCGGGTCAGGCATAATGTGCAGGGCATTTGATATGATAACCGCATCAAAGGTGCTAGGAGAGAATGAAAGCTTTGTGGCATCTTCCACTGAAAAATGTATGTTTACCGGGCAAGACTTTTTCCTTGCAGTTTCAATCATTTTAGGGGAAAAATCCGTTGCCTCTACTGAATGTACATACGGTGCAATGTTTATGGCTATTAATCCCGTCCCCGTGGCAATTTCCAGCACATCCATGTCTTTTGTAAGCGTTTCAGACATCAAAGCATACATTTTTTCATAAGCAACTCCACTAAACCGAAGGACTTCCGCATCATAAAACTTAGCATACCTACCCCAAAACTTTTTATTGTCATTCTCTTTTTTCAAAAGCACCTCCATTTGCTTCCTTGTCTACAACTTTCTAACTAACAAGGCTCCCCTTCACTATCTTTAAAAAATTTCTTACTATTCAAGAATACTAAATTCTGCTGCACACATCTGTTCTTGTGTTTCATAAATGGAGATTGTGCGCCCAGCTTGTCCCTGGGTCCAATTATTCTGTGGTATCACAAAAAATGATAAATCATGTTTAGAATCCGCACGGATTGTTGCTATAAAACGCAAGGTGATCGAATGTGCCATAAGGACCTCCATTCCCTTTTTACTCAAGTTTTTTATCGATGGATGTTCTATGTTAACACCTTCTGGAAACTCAAAATTAACCAAGTCAAAACTTAGTCCAAATCTTCCATCAGATGTTTGTTCTTTTACCGGTTGGATGATTTCGTTTACATGCTGACTAAAAGAATCTTTGGGGTTTATTAATTTTTCAACTTGTATTTCTTTTATTTCAACCTTATCCTCTTCAAAACAATCCCCAAGAACTATAATTGTTAACCCTTTTGAAATACCACCGGTATTACGAAAAGAAATAACGCTTTCCCTTCCGGAAATGATGGGTGTATTGCTACCAAAAGCTAGCTTTGTTGGCCCTTCCGTAATAAACATGGGTGAGATGGTTTCAAAATACAATGTAACAACAGACGGATTATCCGGTTCTACCTCGTTCCAGTAGTGATAATCGGTTGCTATATTTTTCGCATCCATACCCAGCAACGGCGCCATTTTAAGCAAAGCCTCTTCAACAAAGACGTATTCATCATTCCATAGTTCTGTTAGCTGTTCCCATGTCGCTGTTTCTGTTAATAGTGAACTCCAACACTCCGGATTACCCGTGCCAACGGCATATTGGCTATGAGACAGATCACCTAAACGTCCTAACGCAATCCTGTCTTTTTGCTTGCCGGGAGCATCAAATAAGTAAAGAAACAAAGCATCGCTATCAAATACGCTGGTTCCAATACAACAGGTTTTCATGACCTTTGCCAACCCTTGGACATCTGAATTTACAGAATCTGAGCTTATCTCATATTCTGAAGAACTCAGCGTTATCCAATTACCGTCACTGGAAAAAACAAATTGATATACAATCTGAGCCTTTTCTTTTGTAGTCTGTACCAAGCCTTTCTTCTTTAAATATTTATATAACGTTTTTTTGAATTGCTCCGGTACTGTATGCTGTCGGTTCTGTATTTGAATTGTAGAAAAGGTTGTTCCCATGGATATCTCCACCTTTGTATAAAAAAATGCTAGAAATAACTCAAAATATTATCTTTAGCCAAGTATAACATAAATAAATAAACAGACTAAAACAGATGAAATACTTACATCCATTTTGACCTGTCTTTCTGATGCTACTGGTGAAAATTAAACCTATAACCTGCGGTTGTTGATAAGGTTGACTATTTATTCATCTTCTTTCTCCAGCACCTCACCTATGAGGGCAAGCAAACGGGAATTGACTGGATAATTCGCAAAAGGCCTTGCATATTGGCAACCTGAATTTTTCGTTTTTTACCGTCATCAGCTTTCATTTCAACAGGGGTACAAATTGTACCCCACTTGGAATTCAGCTCGTTATCACGGCTACGCATTTTCTTAATGTATTGCTACGGATCGGCACTATCGGTCAGCACAGCAATCACATCTACCACGGAAAAATACCACTGCCCCGCTTGCTCATCCCATGCTGAACGAATTTTTTTGTTTTCAAAAAGTTGCATATTCTTTTATTCATGACCTTTAAACTATCAGTAAATCACAAAAAAAATTTTAATTTCGCACCTTTTAGGATTACAAATCAATCGTAAGCAAAATCGAATTATCCTCTAATACCGTCTCGTCTGCAACCTTCATATTACTTTCACTCAGATTTTCCATCAATTTGTTATAAGTGAAAGACTGCACATTTTGCTTGTATTCACGCTCAAAGCAATCCAATTCTGAGATAAAGTTATTAATATTGTTAATGCCAGTAACCGTCACCCAAAACGACTCTCCCTGCGTTTCCCGAGTATAGTCTAAGCGTGCTTCTCCAACTTGGCATATCAATTGATTTTCAGAAGTAATAGTAACCGCATATCCATGTTCTCGCAAAGTTTGTTCTAAAAGCAACGCATCATTAAAAATGGTTTGCATTGGTTCAAGATGCGTAAACTGCTGCTCTCGATTTTTATTTTTATAATCAATTTGCGTTTGTACCGCCGCTTTTGCTGTTATTGAAAGAGCAACCGCCAAAGGAATTAAAACTATTGAAATAGACATTGCAAGTCCTCCTTAAAAATCAATCGTCCGACCACCGCGGCTACTGTTTATATCATCATCCTGACTGACATTCTGTGTGGAGTAATCTATTAAGTCCTCTTTTGCTGTGGCGGCCACAGCACGGACATTTGCCCAATCGCGCAGCATTTTAATCTGTTCTCCCTGCATTACAGAAAGTGGAATCATATTTGAAATTACTTCTTGCAAATCACGGATTTGAAGTGCACGATTTTGGAAAAACGATTCATATAACGCGGATATAACAATCTGCTCAATTTCCGCTCCCACAAAGCCTTCAGTCTGGTCGGCAAGCATATCCAAAATATGTGGGTTGATTTGATCGTTGATAAGAACTTCACCGGCAACCTCCGGATGTTTCAGACGTTTTTTCAAATGAACTGCGAATATATCCTTGCGTTCCAACCTTGTTGGTAAATCAACAAAGAAAATTTCGTCAAACCGCCCTTTGCGAAGAAGCTCTGGCGGCAACTCCGAAATGTTGTTTGCTGTTGCAATCACAAACACTGGTGCGGTCTTATCCTGCATCCATGTGAGGAATGTGCCAATCACCCTTGATCCCGTTCCGCTATCACCTGTTCCGCTATGCCTGGAAAGTCCTTTTTCTATTTCATCTATCCATAATATTGATGGTGCAACTGCTTCTGCAGTGCGAATAGCACGGCGCATGTTTTCCTCTGAACTGCCAACAACACCACTAAAAATTTTACCCATATCAAGATTTAAAAGTGGAAGCTGCCAAATTGCACTCATTGCTTTGGCTGTCAGACTTTTCCCACAACCGGGAACACCGGTAATCAATACGCCTTTCGGAGCAGGTACATTGTATTTTTGTGCAGAATCCAGCCATGTGTTATTACGTTTTTGCAGCCAGCGTTTTAGGTTCTCCAAACCTCCAATGTCATCAAGCTGCAAATTACTTTTTACAAATTCAAGAATACCTGTTTTGCGGATGACTTGATTTTTTTCATCAAAAATAATATCAAGATCGTCAATACTCATTTTACCGTTTTCAACCATTGCACGTGCAAAGGCGTTTTCCGTTTCTTGCAAAGTCAACCCTAAAGCCGCTTTGGACAGGATTTCTTTGTCTTCCTCTGACAAGCAGTTTTCAACTGCTATATTTGCGGTAAGCATTTCGTTCAGTTTCTCTTTTACTTCAACAACCGTAGGAAGCGGAAACTCAAATACCGATATTTCTTTTTGCATATCATCGGGAATCAACAGCTCAGGCGAAATAAATATGACGTTTTTCTTCATCGCACCACTTTTCAATGTCTGAATAATATCGCGCAATTTTCGAACCACATTATACTCTACTGGTCTGTTCTTCACTCCAAAATATATGTGAAAATCCTTGAAAATAAATACGGCATTTTCGTTCACCGTCTGAATAAACTGGATAGCGGCAATCGGATCGGTTGTCGATTTGACTTGCGCTCCAGTTTCATCAATCCATCCGTTTGTCTGAGTCCATGTAAAAAGCTTTCGCACAGTTTTAATAATATCGGGATTGTGCGCTACCTCACAAATCATCCCTGCGGCGCGGTCTTCCTCCCATGTTGGTATGTAGATAAACGGAAACCGGGCTTTTAATAACCCTCCCAACTTTATCAAGGATTCTTTGTTTTCTGTCATATCTTATTCCCTCCGTTACAATAACCTTTTTATCTTTTCAAAGTCGCCCATACCGCTTATTAAAGTCGCTCCATTAGAGGCAACACGAACTTCAATTTGATTATTTATTCCGTATAAATCATTTTCATTATATCGGTCAGTCAGAAAATGAAACTTCTGATTAAGTGACCCTACCCACGGACGGCTTAAATCAAATTGTTCTTGTACAAATGCGCCGTCAATCAGCAAATCCGATATATCCAACACTTGTCGGATATATGTGGTTTCGTTAGCAACTAATTCTTCATATATGAATCCCGTGAAAACAACCACTGAAAGACCTACGCTTTTAACCTGTTTTGCAAGTTCTGCAACCGCTTCCGGTTGTTCAAATGGTTCTCCTCCTAAAAAGGTAATGCCTTCAATGTTAGGTGTAGCAGAAATCTGCTTAAAAAGTGTTTCGATATTCATTGTTGTCCCACTGTCATGCGGCCAAGTTTCTTTTGCCATACAACCTTTGCAATGGCGGCTACACCCTTGCACCCAAATACAAGACCGCCAGCCGGGACCAGCCATTTTAGTTCGTTCCAATAATCGATGAATTTGAATGTGCATTAAATTCCCACCATTCGTACCGTAGCTTTCTTTCTGGGTTTTATATTTATCTTTATTGAAATTGGCAAGCACTGTTTCATATATCAATCGACTCTTTTGCAATCGCAATGCTCACACTAGGAAGTTCTGCTAATTCTTATTTGGACGCGGCATTGATATTGATTCTTTGTACGGTTATTTATTCTGCAATCTTTAAAATTTTTTCTTCATAAACGAAATCACCTCGTGGAACGAGGGCAAGTATCAATGCATCTCACCTATGTTGTTCTTAGCGCTTTCTTCGCTCATCTTTAATTTTTCGGAAAGAATCCGAATCGAAATTTCATTTGATTTTTCAAGTTCATAAAAAATCAAATTCTTGACATAATTAAAAAGGTCTTTACGTTACTTTTTTCTATAAGTATATTTAAATTCAAAAACAGAAACATAATCGAAGCTATCAAAACAATCCATGTGAATCATAAAATGATACTACTGAAAATAAACCAAAATCCAGCTGTTGATATGACAAAAAAGAACAGTGCGCTGATATTTGCTGATTTGATTATTTTTTCAAGCGCATTTCTATCTGTCATTTTTGAGCCTCCAATCATCTTTAAATATCAATCACTCTTCCTTTGCTATCCTGCGACGAGGTTTGCGGTTTAAGTGAAGAAACAAAAGCTACATTTTCAATTTGAACTCCAAAGTGCGGCATCAATCCCAATCGTTGATTAAAATCTTGAACAGATGCGAACCTGCCGGTTTGTTCGCGTAAATCCACTGCCCGCTTTGCCAGTGCCACACCTACACCAGGTAATAATGTCAACTGCTGTTCGGTAGCTGTGTTAAGATCGATTTTTTGCGGCAGTTGAGATACCAGTTGCTCTGACAACTGTTGCAGAACAGGTTGCTGTGGTGTGTTTTGTTGAGGATTAGGTTGAAAACCAGATTGAGGATATGTAGGTTGTGAAGGTGACTGATAAATTGGTTGCTGAAAATTTCCTTGTTGTATATAACCAGCTTGAATGTTTTGACGGTAAGCTGCGGTAGCTGCCTCTTGGTTTGCAACAATCGCTTCGCGCCTAATCAAATACTCTCTGCGGGAAAGGAATGCATGTATAATTGAGACAATCCAAGCAATAAAATAGATAGTCATCAAAATATTTAATACTAAATTGTTGCTATCAAAAGCTTCTACAGCAACGAACGGCATCACAAAACAAAGCATAAGATACAGAACTCCAAACAATATCCATTTTAATTGTTTTGTCCGTCCACCTATCCAAAAAAACGCAATCCAGTTAAAAAGTATAACAAAAACCCATATTAACCAAAGTGAATTTCTGGCTTCCCATCCTTTTCCTCTACTTGTAAGGCTCATGAAACACCTCTAATTATTTGTCTGTTGAATTACTGATTTGACGGTTACTTGCGCTTCTGTTTGATAATATTCCTCAGTGTAGGCGCTTTCTATAGTGCGTGCCTTCAAAAGTAGTTCAAGTATCTGTATGTAGTCCGTACATTGTTTACCTTTGATTCCAAGTGTTTTCGCCTCTATTTTTCCATCAGAATAGATTCGAATTTGCATTTGCTTTTTCATATTATCACCCCTCTTGTTCCGAGATTTAGGGTTTCTTGAAGCCTGATTAAATCCTTCCTCAAATTGAAAGTTGTTCCTTGATTTTATTACTTGTATTTTGCATGCTCGCTTGTGCTTTATGAGCTTTTTTTCATTTAAAAGAATCGTCGCCATTGTTAAAGATGAAATACCAACGCTTTCTACCGCGCTTCTCGACCATGAGTAAAGTTCATCATAAACTGAAATCATAAAGCTATTTGCTATGTTTGATTGTTTCCCAACAAATAATAACAGATTGATTCTCATCATAACACGCAGAATCAGTTAATGTCAAGAAAAAGGTTCGTGTAGGATTGCGTATGAAGATTGCAATATTAAATGTCCGACCTTTTTTAAAAAACTAGTATAATTCAATAAAGTAATAATTTGGCTATTTAGCCTGGCGTAGCGGACCATTTACAATGAGTAAAGGCATGATACCCTCCTGCGGGGGGCAGGTTTGATTTTAAGCCCTCCAGCACTGCCTTTAATTCATGCCTTTAGAGGCTCGTTGTCAATGGCGGGGGTGTTATGCTTGTCGAAACATTTCTTCTGCTTTCTTCGTTTCTTGGTTTTCATTGTGAAAAAGGAATCTAAATATTTTGGTAAAGCTTTCTTGGCTATTTGTGTTTTGCCCTAGAGATCCGCTCCTTTCCTGATCCTAGTACAGCACACCATTTAGGCTATGTATAAATAAAAAAGGCTCCGGACAAATTTAATTCCGAAACCTCTTATTTTGGAGCTACTGGTGAGAATCGAACTCACAACCTGCTCATTACGAATGAGCTGCTCTGCCATTGAGCCACAGTAGCAAAATTCTATTATCATAAAACTTTGAACCACGGCTTAAATTATAATTCTTTCTATCTAATTGGTCAATAGGTTTGTTCAATTCTCATAGAATAAATTCTCAAAACTCAAATCTCAAAACCAAAATAATAAGGTAAGTGCAACCCCCAAACGATTAATAGGTTGCACTTACTGTCAAGTTTCTAAAATTTAATTGTTTACTGATAATTTTTAACAAGATTTAATATGTTGTAAATTTTTAATAGTTCTCAGCAAGTCGCTGAATATGCCATAAGCCGTCTGCTCTATTTCAGGATCATGCTCTACGATGGATAACTTTCCCATCAGATCTGTCACTATGGAAACCACCGAAGAGGTTCCATCAATGTTGGAAAGCAAATCAGCTTTGGAAACCTCAATGGGTTTCACTTCACCTACAATCTTTCCATCGACTCTTCGCCCTCTACAATAAAGCTTGATTACATTCCCTCTAACTCTAGCTGCTTCTATGTCCTCTGCTGTAATATCTTCTATGCCTTTTCTGTCTATATCAGGCGGAGTAATATTGGCATCCATCAGCACGTTTAGTAGGGCTGTCAGCTTTGCGGCTGCATCGTACCCTTCTATATCCATGGTTGGGTCTGCCTCAATAAACCCTCTCCTTTTTCCTTCGGTAAGTACTTCGTCATAGTTCTTTCCCTTAGCCAATTCCTCCAGCATAAAGTTCGTAGTGGTATTTAAGATCCCGCTCACTTCCAACACCTGACACATTCTCAAGGTTTCATCGTAGAGATTGAATATGGGCGTGCCATCCATCACGGTGGTTTCATAGTAAAACAAAGCCTTTTTCGCTTGAGCCAATTCCTTTAATTCTTTAAAAGCCCACGCAATAGGTCCTTTGTTTGCTGTAATAACATTTTTTCCTCTGTTCAATGCCGACTTCAAATGGTCGATGGCGGGTTGCCCGGAAAAAATATCAAGGGGTGTAAGCTCAATTAGCACATCATAGTCCACTGTTTTTGCCACGTCTATGGATTCTACAAGGGTATAACAGTCCCATGCTTTGTCAAAGGTGCCCTGATTCTTTAAATCCGTACAGGCTTTTTCCAGGTCAATCCCCTCTTCATCCAACAGGCAGCCCCTGCTTTTGGTAGTTATGGCCACAACACAGAGGTCCATGCCGTATTCCCTTTGAATCTGCTCTTTTTTCGCTAAAATCAATTGTGCAAAGGCCTGCCCTGCGTTTCCAAAGCCAAGTATAGCCAATTTTAATCGGTTCATTCCGCCACTCCATATTTCTACTTTAATCTGTTATTTTTGTTGGATAAACTCCTTCACAGCCGCCAATACTCTATCCACTTCACTCTGAATATTGTAAGGAGCCAAGCCGATTCTCACCAACCCGCCGCTTTCTTCCAGTTTTAATACATTGCAAATGGTTTCAATGGCATAGAAGTCACCATCCCAGACAAACAGCCCTCTTTCTGCAAAGAACTTGCCGATTTCTCCAGAGTTCACTCCGTCGATGGTAAAGGAAACGGTGGAGGTTCTAGGATGACCCTGCTCCGGACCGTAGACCTTGACTCCGGGAATTTCTGCCAAACCTGTTCTCAGCTGAACCGCTAAGCTTTCTTCATACTCGTCTAGCGCCAACATACCTGCTACGATATTCTTTCTTCTTCCCGATAGATGTGCTACCTTCTCTGCATATTGATCTAGGTGTTTTTCTCCGATATCTGCGATAAACTCCACCGCTTCTGCTGCACCGGCCGCCAATTCCATGGCTATGGTACCCGTCTCAAATTTAAATGGAATGTCCATATTGTCATTGGCCATCACTCTCACAGATTTGATATGCTCCCCTACCCTCTCATGGACATACAGCACACCTAAGTGAGGCCCAAAGAATTTGTATGCGGAGCACAGGAGAATATCCGTATCCACTTCCTTCACATCTATGGGGCGGTGAGGTGCATAATGAACAGCATCTACTACGGTGATTGCACCTACCTTATGGGCTTCGTCTATGTATTTCTTTACATCCGTGATGGTTCCGCAGGAATTGGCTGCCCAGTTGATGGCTACCACCTTTGTCTTTGCGGAAAGCTTGCTCATAAAGTCTTCAAAGTCCAGAGTAATGGTATCCGTATTGATCTTTACACTTTTTACCACCATTCCAAAATCCTCCAAGGTACGCCAAGGAGAACGATTTCCCTCGTGATCTATGTCGGTAATGATGATTTCATCTCCTGGCTCCATGGTTCTCACAAGACCAAGTGCCAACTTGAAATTATTAGAGGACGTGTTTGCTCCAAAAGCAACTTCTTCTGCCTTGCAGTTTAAAAAATCAGCATAGGTTTCTCTAGCCTGCCAGTATAGCGCATCGCTTTCTACGGAAGTTACAAACTGACCGTGAGAATTAGCATTGCGATAATATAGATAATCGTTGATTTTTTCCACAACTCTTCTTGGAACCTGGGTTCCCCCGGGGCCGTCCAAAAAAGCAGCCGGTATACCATTAACCGTCTTTGACAGAGCAGGAAATTGCTCTCTGATATAATCGATCTTATAATCCATATTCATCACCTTTCTTTATAACAAGAGGATATGTATTTGAGAATCTATAAAGTAACTTATTTCTATTATAATCTATTTACTATAGATTTCAATTGTCTAATGATACGAATTTTTATGGATCTATTTGTAATATTTACAAATGAAGCTTTGGACATGAAAAAAGCCTCCTGATTAAGAAAGCTCTAATTCATACATTACCATGGCTAAAGTGGCAGGGCCGGCAGTTTCCGTCCGTAGCGTGGTCTTCCCCAAGGTGACACATTCCGCACCAACCTCTTTCAGTGAAACGGCTTCCTCCTCAGAAAACCCACCCTCAGGACCGATGATAATCATCACATTGCATTCCGACTTATTTTTTTCTTTGTAAGCTCTCAAAGCTTGTTTGATGTTGTAATTCTCTTCATTTTCATAGGGAAACAGAATTAGGTTTCCCTGGGGAGCTTCCTTCAGTGCTTTCACCAATTCTTTAAAGGTTATGGGTTTACCTACCTGTGGTTTGATGCCCCTCTTACACTGTTTCACCGCTTCATCAGAAATTTTTTGCCATCGGTCAGTCTTACTTTGCATCTTGCCTTCATCCTTGCCCACCACCACAGTTCGTGACGTAAATACAGGCACAATATCATAAATCCCCAATTCCACACATTTCTGAATGATGGTTTCCATCTTCCCCTGTTTTGGAACCCCTTGAAAGAGAGTGACCCGTGTATTGGGTTCCGTTACAAAGCTTTGCTTGTCCTGAATGAGACACACCACAGCATCGGTAGAAAAACTTTCAATCTTTCCCACATATTCAAATCTATCGCCATCCGAGATTTCAATAAAATCTCCAAGGTTCATTCGCAGAACCTTGGAAATGTGTTTGATATCATCTTTATTGACTATGTGAATTTCTTTTTCTTTAATCTGTTCTAAATCAACAAAAAATCTGTTCATATTATCTTCTGAAAGGAATCAGCTTTTCATACTCTTCCACAGCAGCATCCTTCATACATAGGTCGATGATCTTTCTTCCCAGGGGATTCAATTCCGGTGTCATGAATTTTTTCAATTCCTCTTTAAAGAAATCAGTCATCATTTTTGCTCCTGTGTCATAACCCTCAGTACCGATTTCGCTCTGAGTTTCCGGTTGTAAAAATGCCATTGGAACATACTTTCCATCGATTTTAAGAGTCTGTAAGGAGTAACCAAAAATTGGACATCTAGCTGGCTTGATCTGCTCCGGCTTTAGTTTCGCGGTTCCTCTTCTGGCGATATACTCTCGGGTAATCCACTCTGCCATAAAACCAACCTTGTACGCTCCGATGTGTTGGTTCGGTATCAACACATATCTGGTGTTGGCGGTAGCTAGGATCTGATCTAACAGTAGATTTGCCTGAACCACCATTTTTCCTGTAGCAAAAGGCCAATAAGAACCTACGCCCTCACTTCCAATTCCGGTAGTTTCCGTAACGCTTGGGTTGTTGTACCCTCTGGGAGCCACAAGTCTCCAAAGCCAAGCAATGGCAGGCGGTAGGATTTGGAACAGACCAATGATTCCATAGGTTGGTTGGAATCTGAAGCATGGAGGAGTTCTCACACCAAAACTTCTAACATCCACCTCTACCGGTTCTTCCACTACATCCTCAATATTTTTTCTAGGTAAAATTACCCTTGGATTCGTGCAAGGTTCTCCTGTGCTGTTTAAGGTATGCTCCCAAATCAGACACGTAGATCCCGGTGATCCCTGTATATTAAAGAAGGCCAAAGGCTCTTTAGGATGAATGCAAGCTCGCTCGTAGTTCGCATCACAGCCGTAATGGGTGATGTGGTCAATTCTTAGGAACCAACCGTTTTCAGCATCCTTTACCACCAGCTTTTTGCTGTAGTTTTGTAATTTTGGGTGACACATAGCCATGTCATCCGTCACAGGCATAAGCTGACATTCTTCTGTCAGTTCAATGTAGATCTTTTCTCCGGATACCAGATTTTGACCCAATACCATTCTGCCGTCCACTTCCCTGTGAATCTTTTCCAACATTTCGCTTTTTCCGCTACCGCTGGCGCCCTCATGCATGATGACCACTTCGTTTTCATAGGGAGTAATGACCTTTACGGTGGAGGCATGGGCGGTGATCCAATTTTCAGATTCACCGATATTGATGAGCATGCCGTAGACACCCTTCTTTGCACTGGGTCCCGGATATAAATTGTAAGCAAACATCTCGTGCATATTGTCCAGTCGATTGTGTGCAACAACTTGTTTGCCACCAAAATGGGTGTGCCTGAAGGTAGGCGCCAAGAAAATCATACCCCTAGGCTCAAAATCCTCGTGTAGATCAGCAGGTTCTATAAAACCTTGCAGATCCGCCAATCCCAAAGCAAAAAACGCTGCGTTCTTGGGTGCTATGAGCAAAGCGTCGTAGCCGTAGGGATCTCCACCCGCCATAAATGGCATTGCGATCAAGGATTCACCCTTGAGCCAATCAAAGGTTTCCTTACGCACCGTTGCAAAATCCTGCTGAAAAACATCTTTGAACTTAGGTTTATCCGTAGGTTTATCATCGCAGACCACCAAACTATCAGGATCTCTCCTTCTCATATAGTCATCCGCATAATTTACTGCAGCACCATTCTTACATCTGGTTACGGTTGCCTCCAGCGTATCTCCCTTGCCCGGTACATCATAACGCACTTCAAAAACTTCATTTTTAGGTGATCCAAAGCTTAAGCGAATCAGTTCATCTCTGCTTTTGGGGACGATAACTTCTTTTGAAGCATTGAGTAGTTCCTTAATTTCGTCGCTCAAATTCATTTTATCAAATAACACATTGCCCATTTCATCTCTCCTTTTCTATTATTTAACTCAACTCTCATTTCATCAATATTTTGAAATAACATAATGAAAATAGAAAGACTTGAGTTTTTCACACTTATCTTATGCATTTATAATAAAAATTACTTTTTATTATATAAAAAACACTATACATTTTTCATATAATTAGCTATAGGCTTTATTGTATCATACCCATCAAGATTTTGCATTAAAAACTATACAGTTTTGCACAAATAACGCACCATTCCCCGTCCTCCATAATTTCAACGATTTCAAACCCCGCTGCTGTGATGGCTTCACTTACCTGAACCCGGTAGTTTGACACTAAATTTAATAAAAAATAGTTAATAAGCTTGAAAAAGCT